>NZ_JAQMYO010000002.1:0-742703 GCF_028369215.1 Brevibacillus sp. AG
TTCTTTACTTCAAAAGTGAAGAGAATATAATGTCGGGAAGTAGCTCAGCTTGGTAGAGTACTTGGCTTGGGACCAAGGGGTCGCAGGTTCGAATCCTGTCTTCCCGACCATGATTTGCCCACGTTTTACAGGTTTGCCGGGGTGGCGGAATGGGCAGACGCAACAGACTTAAAATCTGTCGGGAGTTTCTCCCGTACCGGTTCAAGTCCGGTCCTCGGCACCAGCATTTATTTTTGATGCGGGTGTAGTTCAATGGTAGAACTCCAGCCTTCCAAGCTGGTCGCGTGGGTTCGATTCCCATCACCCGCTCCATACATAAAGCAGAGAGCCAATAGGTTCTCTGTTTTTTTGCGTCTAGGAAAGCAGGACTATTTTTACTTGAGGCAAAAGTATGAAGGCTTATCCAATCGTTGAATAGATAAGCCTTTGTTTAATACAGGTATAAATTTTTGTCGAAAGCTGTCTGACGTTTTCTATGGTAGAAACATATGTTTTCGTGTACAGTAAAACTAAGATCGCTTACCGATGAAATTGGTAACGGATCTCTTGCCTTGCCTCCTGCCTTGTCAGGGGGCTTTTTTGCGTGAGACAAAAGAAAGCGACCTTAGAGAGCTTCCATTCGTGGACCAACTTCCTGAGCATTCGCAATCGGCAGAGAAACGATAAATCGTGTGCGTTTTTCATTGGAATCACAATGGATCGTGCCTTGATGCTTTTCAATAATATTTTTGCAGATGGACAAGCCGATACCTGTCCCATTTTGTTTAGTCGTAAAGAATGGTTGGAAAAGATTTTCCACGATCTCGGGTGGAATCCTTTCGCCGTTGTTTTCCACACTCAAATAGAGCCATCCATCTGAAGAAGTGGAAATGACATGAATATACTTGTCTGTACGATTTTGTACGGCGTCAATGGCATTGTTTAATAGATTGACGACAACTTGCTTCAAGCCTTCTTCATAACATGCGAGTGAGCAGGGGTGGATTTGTTTTTCAAAACGTATGTTTTCTCCCACGAGGCGAGGCGTAATCAGCATCTCTACTTCTTCAAGCAGTTCTTCTACTTGAACGGTTTTAAAAATTTCATCGAGAATTGGTTTTTTGGAAAAGCTGAGGAATCCGGTCAGTTGCCGATGTAAATTCTCAAATTCATGCATGACGACTTGAATGTACGTCTGAAGCTGGGCCTGTTCCTGCGTAGACTCGCCGATCAGCTTCAGGAACCCTTCAATGGCACACAACGGATTACGCAGCTCATGAGCCATATTGGCGGCAATTTTTCCGAGCATGGTCAGTTTGTCGTTATGCAAATAGGAGATCGTTTCTTCCTTCTGGACCAGCTCTTTATTTATCATTTGTTCAAAATGATAAACAGCCCAGAAGACACTTTCATCCATGGCCTTGCCCAGTTGGCTTTCCAAATAGTGCATTTCTTGTGAGGAGAGGGACCATCTCTGTAATTCTGGTTGGAGAACCCGCCAGAATACATTCCGGTACAATTGATATGTGCGCAAAATGGAGGAGAAGGGGAATTCCTGAGAACGAAGCCATTCTCCCATATCTAATGCCCAAGTCTGCATGTCATGATCTACATCCTCAACCAGATAGCGAGCCAAGAGCACTGTTCGTTTTTCTGCAAAATCGCGAGGAATGGTTACAGGAATTTCCATGCTGCGAACAATTTCTTGCAGCCATATTGTGGTGATGCTTGGTGTTAAGTCTAAAATCTTCCTTGAAACGTTATAAAGGTTTAGCGTCACAGTCTCCACCATCTCTTATCCACCCCACTAAAATCGTAAGGGAAAATGCCTAATTTAGACAAGGTATAATTAGCCTGATTTCGCAATAAAATGTATTTTTTTCGGAAGTTTTTATCTACAAAATCCGCTGAAAACCGCCTTTTTTCGGAAAAATATTCAATCATGAGTCCGATTCCAGTCGCATAAAGTAGAATGGACGAACTTTATTGGACCAGGGAGGCAGGGATGGGCGAGTATTTTTGGCTGGGTCTTCTACACATCTTTATGATCGATCTGGTATTAAGCAGTGACAATGCTGTGGTCATAGGTATGGCCTGCCGCGGACTCCCTCAAAATGAGAGAAAACGGGCAATTTTATATGGGACATTGGGAGCAATCCTCTTGCGAATTGTGCTAACGGGAATGACTACTTGGATGTTGGATATTCCTCTCGTGAAGGCAATCGGGGGATTATTATTGCTATGGATAGCGTGTAAGCTCATGCTGGGTGAGAATGAAGAGCTCGCAGACGTATCGCATAATCAGACAATTGGTCAGGCGGTCAGGACCATTATAGTAGCAGATTTTGTCATGAGTTTAGACAATGTTTTGGCAGTTGGTGGAGCAGCACATGGCGATTTATGGTTAGTTTTGCTGGGGTTAGCGATGAGCATCCCATTATTAATGTGGGGAAGTGTGTGGATTGCCCGCTTGATGAATCGCTTTCCCAGTATGGTCATCATTGGCGGAGGAATTCTTACCTTTACGGCAGTTGATATGTGTCTTCAGGATCCATATGTCTGGAAGTGGGTGAATCCTTTGCTCCTTAATCATATGTGGTTGCCCGTATTTGCTGCCGTAGTGGTCATGTTTTGGGGGCGGATGAAAAGGACGTGAAAAGGTGATGAGAATTGTACATTGTTGGGCATACTACAACAAAGGTCATGGCCGTTTTGCGAAAATGTAAGTGGTCACATCCAGCTGAATGAAAACATAGCGGGAAAGGAACTATTTCGAAATGAATACAAGCCTCTTGATGCTATGGGGATACTGGGATGAAATCTACCAGCGTTGCACCAGACTTACCTATATTGAGAAAGGGAACAATATATTTCGGGTTGTTGTATTACGCTATCGGGGAGAGCCACTCGTAACTACCGATCACTGCATCATTCATGACGGAGATTTGATCCTAAAGCTACATATACACAATTATTACTTTGCTACACTGTGCAAAGGAGTGAAGGATGAACTGCGCTTGGCACTTCTTTTGCGAAGACTTATCCTCCAATCACTGCCAAAGCTAGCCACGTTCCTGGATTCGATGGAAAATAAAGATCAAATAAAAGGGATAGTGGGAACGACCATGCTACATAAAGGGGTAACACCTTTGGGCTTCTCGATTTCTGATGTGCCCATGACTTGGTTTTTTCGGTATAAGCGATGGTACTTGCGCCTCATGCTAAGAATCGTGCATCCCAATGGAAAGCGGCGATTGCAATCATGGAATCATGAAATGCCCCTAAAGCGTGTTTATATGTCCAAGGAATTTTTACTTAATCGATATGCGGAGGGCAAGCAGCCTCTAGGAGAGTCCTACTAATGGCAAAGCGGTTTCTGTTAGTGACAGAGGAATGGGCAGGGAGTGGTCATCGGATGGCTGCTGAAGCTCTGCAAGAAGTTTTACTGGAAAGTGAGGGGGCACGATCGGCGCGAGTGGTGGGAGGATTGAAAACCGCCAGTCCAGGCTTACGTGTGCTCTCTCATTTTTTTTATCGCAATATGCTACGCTACGGTCAACCCGTGTGGCAACGCATTTATGAACAGGAAGAAATGCTGGGCAGTGCATTAACCAAAGCACTGGGATGGTGGCTATCCGCAAGATTAACCAATCAACTGTTGCAAGAAGAGAAGCCAGATGTCGTCATCGCTACACATGCATACTGCTTGTCCGCATTGGCTGAAGCGAAGAAAAGGGTGTCCAAGCCTTTCCAGCTCGTTTGTGTGCCCACGGACTTCCATATTAATCGGTTTTGGGTTCATCCAGCAATTGATGCGTACATGGTGGCACATGAGCAAATTGCGCAAATTCTAATCGAACGCTACGGGATTGGCCCTGAAAAAATCCATGTTTATGGCATTCCAGTTCGGCCTGCTTTTACTACAGCGTTGCATACCGACAAAGCTGCTTGGAAAAAACAACTGGGACTCGTGCCAGATCAATTCACTGTGCTGATTGGTGGGGGAGAAGGCGGTTATGGTGGAGTGGAGCAGGTCATACGAGAGTTGCTGTTGGAAGAGCAACCATTGCAGATCGTAGTCGTGACAGGGAAGAATACAAGCCTGTACAGACGACTGGCGGGCTTATTAGGTACAAAGAGCACTGACCATCGTTTTATATTGAAAGGGTTTGAGCCGCAAATGTGGCAGTGGATTGGAGCAGCTGACGCCTATATAACGAAGCCAGGTGGTATTTCGTGCGCGGAGTCACTTGCTCTTAAGACACCGCTCATTTTATTCCATCCATTGCCCGGACAAGAAAAGCATAACTGTTCCTTTTTACTCGAGCAACAAGTGGCGATCTTGGCTGAAACGCCGGTCGAAATCAAAGAAATCATCAGGTCATGGCGTCAGCCTGAAAAAAGGGATGCTTTTGTAGGATGTTTGGACAAGCTGGGGCGACCAGAAGCAGCTCATCGAATAGCCCATGCCCTGCTCCAATTAACAGACTAAAATTGGAAGAAAAAAAGAACGAATGAACAAGCAAAACTTCACGCATATTAAACTTACAAACGACGAGGAGGTGATACAAATGGCGAACAACAACAGATCCAGTAACAATCTGGTGGTTCCTCAAGCAAACCAAGCTCTGGACCAACTGAAATACGAAATCGCATCCGAATTCGGTGTTCAGCTTGGACCAGACACCACTTCCCGTCAAAACGGTTCAGTTGGAGGAGAGATTACAAAACGTCTTGTCTCCTTTGCTGAGCAACAACTGGCTGGACGTGGCTAATCTAATAAGCTGGATGAAGGGAGGCACCTATGGTGTCTCTCTTTTTATTTTTCTAAGAAAAGGGAAATTATTGACAGATGAAAATGGGGAAGACCACCGCATAAATATTGGGTGGAGGCGGATTCTATATGTGTTAGGAGGTGAGTGGATATGACAGTAGGAGCACAAGTAAAACAGACGCTTGCCAGCTTGAAAGGCGCACAAGCAGATTTTGAAACGTTTGCTCTTAGCACGCAAAACAAGAAAGCGAAGCAATTGTATTCGCAAGCAGCAGAGCAAACACAATCCATCGTAGACAACCTCCAGCAGCGTGTAACGGAGCTGGAAAAGGAAGAACCACAGTTTAAGGGATTCTAGTGGAAGTGTAGGGAAAGGGAGAGGGACTTCCTCTCTCTTGGTTTTACTATCTATAAAAATCACCTCAGGTGATGGAGGTGGCTTATGCCTGACTGGTTAAATATCATGCTGCGTTCCATTGGCGCAGTTGCGTACTTATTTTTATTGACGAAGATTATTGGGAAAAGGCAAATCAAGCAACTTACATACATTGAATACATTGTCGGCATCAGCATCGGTTCGATTGCGGCCTTCATGGCAACCGAAATGGATGGACCGATCTATCATAGTTTGATCGGCATGGGGGTTTTTGCGCTCTTCCCTGTAATAATGGAGTGGCTTTCACTCAAAAGCAAGTTTCTCCGTGACCTTTTTGAAGGGAAATCAACGGTTCTCATCAAGGAAGGCAAAATTTTGGAAGACAATCTGAAAAAAGAACGCTTGACCGCGGAAGACTTGATGGAACAATTACGCATTAAAAACGTGTTCCGAGTAGCCGATGTAGAGTTTGCGTTAATGGAGACAAGCGGGGAAGTCAGTGTCTTATTAAAATCAGAGAGTCAGCCGGTAACCCCCAAACACCTTGAATTGACAGTAGCTCCTGCGGAAGAGAATCAAGTGGTCATTATGGATGGGGTAATCATGGACGAGCCGCTGGCAACAGCAGGTCTGAATCGCAGATGGGTTCGCACGGAGCTGCAAAAAGCGGGAGTGGCTTTGGAGAATGTTTTCCTCGGCCAAGTAGACAAAGGTGGAGAGCTCTATCTCGACCTGTATGACGATAAACTGATGGTTCCTGGTGCCCAAGCGATGAAGCTGGCTTTTGCTACATTGAAAAAATGTCAGGCGGATCTGGAGCTGTATGCACTCAATACAAAAAATGAACAAATGAAGCGTACCTACCAAACCGATTCGGAACAGCTACAACAGATTATCGATCAAGTAAAACCGTTCATGATACGGTAAAAAGGAGTAAGTAACATGGCAGATCAAAAAAAGAAAAAGCTGACTCCCGTCCAGCAAGAATATCAGGAATTGGCAAAGGGACACGAGCCTCCGCGACCGCTTTTGCGCAATTTTACCCGGGCATTTTTAGTGGGTGGCGGCATTTGTATGATCGGACAAGGGATACAAGAAATGTTCATTCACTACTTCCATTTTACGGAGAAAACCGCTGGGAATCCTACAGTAGCTGTCTTGATCATTCTTTCGGCTCTTTTGACCGGTCTAGGACTATATGATCGGATTGCCCAATGGGCTGGGGCAGGAACGAGTGTGCCGGTTACGGGTTTTGCCAACTCGATTGCATCAGCGGCTATCGAGCATCGCAGCGAAGGATTTGTGCTGGGGGTCGGCGGTAACATGTTCAAGCTCGCGGGGTCAGTGATTGTGTTTGGAGTGGCGGCGGCTTTCGTCGTTGGCTTGATCAAAACATTGTTTACGATGGGAGGCTGACGGATGCGCCAAGGTCATCAGTCTTGGGTCTTTCCTTTAAAACCTGTCATTCTCGGGCACGCTGCGATTGGTGGGCCTTTTGAAGCTAAGGGACCGTTAGCCGAAGACTTTGATATCTTGCACGGAGACTTGAATCTCGGACAAGACAGCTGGGAAAAGGCGGAGAAAGTCCTGCTGGAAGAAGCGTGCTCGAAAGCGGTGGAGAAAGCGGGGCTCACGAAAGAGCAAATAAACTTTATGCTTGCCGGGGATTTAATGAACCAGATCATATCTGCCAGCTTTTCGGCCCGGACGCTTTCGATTCCGTTTCTGGGGATTTTCGGAGCGTGTTCAACAGCGATGGAGGGCTTGGCCTTGGCTGCTCTCATGGTGAATAGTCAAGCTGCTGAGTACGTCTTGGCTGCTACCTCCAGTCACAATGGGGCTGCGGAAAAGCAATATCGCTATCCAACGGAGTACGGCTCACAGAAGCCCCCAACGGCACAATGGACCGTGACGGGAGCAGGGGCTGCTGTTGTAGCCAGTCAGGGTAAGGGTTTGCGGATTACGGGAGCCACCATCGGGCATATAGTCGATATGGGATTGACAGATCCATTCAATATGGGAGCAGCGATGGCGCCTGCCGCATTATCCACGATTGATTCGCATTTCCGTGACTTTCAGCTCCCTCACGACCATTATGATTTGATTGTAACAGGCGATTTAGGACGAACGGGCCATGCCATTTTATCTGATCTGTTGCCCAAGCATCACATGCACATTCCATTAGAGCGATACATCGATTGCGGGAAGCTCATTTATGGTGAAAATCCAAATGTATGGTCGGGTGGTAGCGGATGTGGCTGTATCGCTACAGTGACGTACGGGCATCTACTTCGGCGGATGAAGCAAGGAGAATGGAAGCGAATCTTGCTGGTTGCCACAGGAGCCCTCTTATCCCCGTTGACCTTCCAGCAGGGAGAAAGCATTCCTTGCATCGCCCATGCCGTGGCTGTTGAGTCGGAGTAACTTGGAGAGTGATACCATGATGTTTTTGTGGGCGTTTCTCGTAGGAGGAACGATTTGCTTAATCGGTCAATTTCTCATGGATGTCGTCAAGCTCACACCTGCCCATACGATGTCCTCTCTTGTTGTCACTGGAGCAGTGCTGGACGGATTCGGTCTATACGAGCCACTGGTTCATTTTGCTGGAGCAGGAGCGACAGTACCCATCACGAGCTTTGGAAATGCACTGGTGCACGGGGCGATGGCGGAGGCCGAGCAACATGGAGTCATTGGCATTATTACCGGCATTTTTGAAGTGACGAGTGCGGGGATTTCGGCTGCCATCGTCTTCGGATTTATCACAGCAGTCTTGTTCCGGCCAAAAGGATAATGGCAGGTACATGTTGCCACTTGTGCCAAAATACTTGAATTGAACCTACTTTCGCCAACTTGTAGAATGGGTTGGGTAAAGGAGGGAACAATTTATGTGGTGGAGCAAGAAAGCAGTATTAACCTTGCTTGCTGCCTTTATGGCTGTAGCGTTTATTTTTCCGGCCGACTCCCTGGCAGCCACACAGATTCAGCGCGGTAGTGTGAACGGGGATGTATGGGATCTGCAGTATCGTTTGCAGATGCTGGGTTACTACAAAGGCAAATTGGATGGCATTTACGGTGCGAATACAACAAAGGCCGTCAGACAGTTTCAAAAAGCATACGGCTTATCGATTGACGGTATCACTGGACCAAATACATGGCGCGCTCTAAAGAAAGTGTCGGTAAATAAAGCGGAAATGCAGATGCTGGCGCAGCTGGTCTATTCCGAAGCACGAGGAGAACCTTATGAGGGCCAAGTAGCTGTGGCGGCGGTCGCGTTGAACCGTGTCCAGTCTAAAAACTTTCCCAATACACTTGCCGGTGTCATCTTTGAGCCATTAGCGTTTACCGCTGTAGATGATGGACAATTCTGGATGACTCCAAACAAGACTGCTTATCGGGCAGCTTGGGATGCCGTACGAGGATGGGACCCGACAAACAATTCTATTTACTACTTTAACCCTGTTACGGCGACCTCCAAGTGGATTTGGTCACGTACACAAGTGAAAAAGATCGGCAAACACATTTTTGCCATTTAACCATTGCTCATGCAGCCCTCGAAACAGTATTCGTCATGATGCTGTTCGAGGGCTTTCCTTTTGACTGGAAACTATTGTTCGTTGTTTTTGCAAAATAGTTCGATAAAATGGTACGAAAGGAATCGCATATTTCCCCATGGAGGTTGATGATGAAGAAACGGATGATCCTTGCCTCGCTGGCAGCCTTTTTGCTTATAGGGACACCAGTTGTCGAGGCAGAAACAACGAAAATGAACGAAACACCTTATGTAGACATTAGCGGCCATTGGGCAGAACAAGAAATCAATCAACTTTACATAGCGGACGTAATTGGTCAAAACGAATATTTTCGACCTGATGACAACGTGACATTGGGTGAACTGCTCACGATGTTTGTCAATGCGAAAGGAATCGAACCTCTTGGCAACAAGCAATCATCCTTTGCGGACGTACCGGGAAACAGCTGGCTGTCGCCTTATGCAGAGACGGCCTATCGACTGGGAATTGTCCATGGGCAGAAGCAGGGGAATCACCTGTACTTACATCCGGATGCACCAGTAAAAAGAGCAGAACTCGCCTCTATTCTGGTAAGAACGATGGGGGATAGCGGAGTAGTCAATAATTTGAAGTGGTCTACGACGATCCAGACATTGAACCAATACCCGGATGGGAACAACGTGAAAGAGAAAGAGCAACGCCCACTCGTTTACGCCATGCAAAACGGGTTAATGAGTTCCTATGGGGACGGTACATTAAAGCCGAACAAGTATATGACGAGAGCCGAAGCAGCCACATACGCGGCCCTTCACTTGCTTTCGGATAAGCCGAGAACGACAAAAGCTCTCGCAAACGGAACACCTTTTCGCCAGGAATTAACGGTACAGACGACTGCTTACAGCTACCCGAACGACAAAATCCTGTCATATCTAGAGTATCCACTGCGCGAAGGTGTTGTAGCGGTTGATCCAAATGTCATCCCACTTGGTACGCACTTGTACATCGATGGCTACGGCTATGCAGTGGCAGCTGATATCGGTGGTGCGGTAAAGCAACGCCATGTGGATCTGTATCTTCCGACGTTGAACGAAGCTGAAAATCACGGCTTGCAAAAAGGCGTCAAAGTATACGTGCTTGATTAATAAAAATGCTGAACATATTTCCTGCTCTTTCCACTCATACTAACGTGGAAGGGGTGGGATTTTTTCATGGTATGGGTGTTGCTAGCATTGCTTGGTTTATTTGTCCTACTAGCGATCACGCCAATACAATTGACGTGTTTTTACAGTCGCGAGGGCGATAATGATCAATTGGAAATTACGATTGCAGCTTGGGGTATCATTCGCAGGAAATACGAAATTCCCATTCTCCTCTTGAAAATGACAGAAACTGGGCCTGAGCTTGTCGCAAAGGTGGAAACGATCCAGCAAGGAAGCAAGCTTCGGGAAAAGGTCAAAGATTTTACGCGGAGGCAAGTGAAAATATGGTATCGGAATTATCGTGACGTGCTGGAAAGAGTACGTGATTTGCTGCCTTTGCTAAAAGACCTGTTCAAACAAATTCGCTGTACGAAGTTAGAATGGCATACGTTGTTGGGCACAGGTCAGGCAGCGGAAACAGGGGCGCTGACAGGACTAATCTGGGGAGTGAAAAGCCTGATTGTCGGGATTCTCTCTCACTCCATCTCTTTACAGACGATGCCTGCCATGAGTGTACAGCCTGTCTGGAATCAAGCCCTTCTACATACAAAAGTTCAAGCGGTGTTACATTTTAGTTTGGGTCACTTCGTTTTCTCTGCGCTAAAAGTAATTCTACGGATTCGAAAAAGTAAACAACGAAAATGGCAAGCTACGCCTACGCGAGCCTAATCACAAAGGTGGGAGCCCGCATATTTATTCCCTTGTGTAGGGTACATGCTCCGGATTTGTTGGGGGAATGATAAAACATGACACAGACAGGAAGGAGGAGCGACAAATATGGCAGACCACCCGATTCAAGGCCTGATGAGAACAGCGATGGAAAATCTCAAGCAAATGGTGGACGTGAATACAATCATAGGTGATCCGGTTGAGACACCTGACGGTAGTGTCATTCTTCCGATCTCCAAGGTAGGATTTGGTTTCGCGGCCGGGGGTAGTGAGTTCCAATACGATCACCAGCATAATGGGCACCAACACAATCAACAGCATGAACATGCTGGTCACCCGTTTGGCGGGGGTAGTGGGGGCGGTGTCTCCATTACACCTGTAGCTTTTTTGGTCGTTGGCAAACAAGGAATTCGCTCGATTCCGCTTGAAAATACGACCCATCTCTATGACCGGATTTTGGATTCTGTTCCGCAAATCGTGGATAAAGTTCAGGGGATGTTTACCAAATCGGATGAACCCACTGTTTATTCCAATACGATAATTGCCAGAGCGGAAGAACAAGATTTGGAAGACCTGATGGATCGAAAGTAAGGCAAGCAAAAAACAGGTATGCTCCACAAAAGGGGCATACCTGTTTTTTCAGTAGTAAGCGTATAACATTACCAGCGTTCGTTTACATACAAGCCTGTTTTCGCAACATGCTGATAATGAAGGCTCGAACTGGAGGAGGCGATATAAGGATGGAGAGCCATCGCTTCCTCGTAGTAACGTGAAAAGGAGCCGAGGGGCTTGCTTTGCAATCCCAATGTACCTGCTCTGAATGCTTGGGCTACACGCTCCATTGTATTTGTATAGTCCACATAGTGGGTCTGTACGGCCTCCAACCATTTCTCATCGTCCATTTCCAGTTGTCCATCTGGTAACAGCTTGATTCCATACGTTTGGAGTTTTTCCTCTGCGTCTTTTGCCACTTGAGCGAATGCATCCAGCTTTTGCGTCGTCAAGGTATCTGCCTTTTCCGCAAGAAATAGCTGCAGGTAATTGTATTTACTTACTAACGAGTGTGTTCGCTCATGGAATAGCTCCATGTCAGGTCCAGCCTCGCTGTCTTTCACCGCGGCTATAAATTCCCGAGCACTCTTCTCCAAATCGGAGGAAAACCGGTAGAGACGCGATAAGGAATCGGAAAGCTCCGTTGTCCATTGCTGCTGACGAGTGTAGAACGGCTGCAAATTATAACGGAAGATTGGATTGACCGGCGTGCTTAATTTTGCCTGAAGCATATGGGTATGATAGCGGCCTACCCGCTGCGTAAATGGAACATGGCTGACTCGATTCGTTTTCATGTCGGTCACCTCCTTAAAAGCAAATGGAATGAATCCCCAGGAACAATTTACTATCTCCTATTATAGACGATGCCTACTCCATTTCAATGAGCAGATCGCCAGTTTGAATGGCTTCGCCTGCTTTCACGTAGACGGCTTTAATTTTTCCGTCGAGTGGGGCTTGAATCGTCGTCTCCATTTTCATCGCCTCACTCACCAAAAGATGCTCGCCTTTACGCACCTTGTCACCTTCTGCTACAAGCACCTTGAGCACTTTTCCTGGCATAGAGGCACCGAGGTGGCCAGGGTTTTGGGCTTCTGCTTTTCGGCGGATCAGTTCAGAGACTTTTGCGGATTGGTCACGGATGAAGATTTCACGTGGCTGTCCGTTCAGTTCAAAATAGATGATGCGTCGGCCATCTGGATGAAGCTCGCCAACTGCGACCAGCTTGATAATCAGCGTTTTACCGCGCTCGATCGTAATGGCGGTTTCCTCACCCGGACGCAATCCGTAGAAAAACGTTCCGGTATTCAATACCGACAGGTCTCCGTATTCCTTCAGGCGTTGTTCAAATTGCAAATAGACTTGCGGATACATGATATAGGACAGGACGTCTAGCTGACTGAGCTCACGTCCGATTTTGGCTTCTAACTCAGCCGTAACTTGCGTAAAGTCAATGGGCGCGAGCAATTCGCCAGGACGTGCAGTAAAGGCATCGCGACCTTTTAGCACGAGCTCCTGCAACTCCTTCGGGAACCCTCCCGGCGGTTGGCCAAGATACCCTTGGAAAAATTGAATGACCGAATCTGGAAAGTCGAGGCGTGTGCCTTTCTCCCAAATGTTTTCCTCATTCAAGTTGTTTTGGACCATGAACAATGCCATATCACCGACGACCTTGGATGACGGGGTCACTTTTACAATGTCGCCACACATTTGATTGACGACAGCATACATGTGTTTCACTTCGTCCCAACGACCTTCCAGACCAACCGCTTTGGCTTGTTGCTCCAGATTGGTATATTGTCCACCAGGCATTTCGTGAACGTACACCTCAGTGTTGCTCGCCTTCATGCCGCTTTCAAAGCCTTGGTAGTACGGACGTACATCCTCCCAGTAATCCGACAGCTTGTTGAACGATTCAAGAGATAAGCCAGTCTCACGCTCCGTATGGGCTAGGCTCGCGATCAACCCGTTCAAGCTTGGCTGGGAAGTGAGTCCAGACATAGAGCTGACGCAAGCATCGACGATATCCACGCCTGCTTCGATTGCTTTCAGAAGCATAGCACCAGCGTTTCCTGACGTATCGTGAGTATGCAAATGGATCGGAATGCTGATTTCTTGTTTTAAAGCAGAGACGAGCGAATAAGCAGCATACGGCTTCAAAAGACCTGCCATATCCTTGATCGCGAGAATATGGGCACCTGCTTTTTCCAATTCTTTAGCCAGATTGACGTAGTAGGCCAAGCTGTATTTGGTCTTGGTCGGGTCCAGAATATCTCCAGTGTAGCAAATCGCTGCTTCGGCTACCTTGCCAGATTCACGTACGGCTTCAATGGCTGTTTGCATTCCGGGAAGCCAGTTCAGGCTGTCGAAGATCCGAAAGACATCAATGCCATTTTCCGCAGAGGCTTTAACGAAGGCGTGGATCACATTATCCGGGTAATTGGTGTAGCCTACGCCATTTGCTCCGCGCAAAAGCATTTGGAACAGGACATTCGGTATGCGTTGGCGGAGAATTTGCAGTCGTTCCCAGGGAGATTCCTGCAAAAAGCGCATCGTCGTGTCAAAAGTGGCACCGCCCCACATCTCCAGCGAGAAGAGCCCAGAACCGAGCTTGCCTGTCGCTTCTGCAATGGAGGCGAGATCGTAGGTGCGCACACGCGTAGCAAACAAAGACTGGTGGGCATCGCGGAATGTCGTGTCTGTAACAAGCACATGCTTCTGTGCCTGAATCCAGCGTACCAGACCGTCGGCACCTTCTTTATCCAGAATTTGCTTGGTCCCGTCCGGATATGGCTGAGCAAATGGTGTCCGCGGGATGCGAGGTGAGTCGAAGTGCGGCTTTTTCTCCGTTTTCTGGAGACCAGGATATCCGTTGACAATCGTGTCTCCGATATAAGATAGTAATTTGGTACCCCGGTCCTGACGGCCAGGGAAGATGAACAGCTCTGGTTTGGTATCAATAAACGACGTATCGTAGTTGCCACTCAAAAAATCAGGATGTGTCACGACATTTTCCAAAAACGGCAGGTTCGTTTTCACGCCACGAATACGGAACTCACGCAATGTGCGGAGCATTTTGCGAGCGGCTTGGTCAAAGCTCGCGCCATACGTGGAGATTTTGACCAGAAGCGAGTCATAAAACGGTGTAATGATCGCGCCTGGATAACCATTGCCGCCGTCCAGCCTTACGCCGAAGCCGCCACCAGAACGCCAGGCGGACAAGCGGCCGGCATCTGGCAGGAAGTTGTTTTCAGCGTCTTCTGTTGTGACACGGCACTGGATGGCAAAACCACTCATCTGGATATCACTTTGCGCACTGATGCCAATCTCCTCATCGGAGAGCGCATGACCCTCAGCTACGCGAATCTGTGACTGAACAATGTCGATTCCAGTGATGAGCTCCGTGATGGTATGCTCTACTTGAATGCGAGGATTGACTTCTATAAAATAAAAACGCTTGTCCGGCGTTAACAAAAACTCGACAGTACCAGCGTTCGAATAACCGGCTTTTTGCATGAGAGTGAGAGCAGCCTGGCAAATTTCTTCACGCAGTTTGTCATCCAACGATAGGCTCGGTGCCACTTCGACCACTTTTTGATGGCGCCGTTGAACAGAGCAATCGCGCTCATACAGATGGACGATGTTTCCGTAGTTGTCACCGAGAATTTGGACCTCGATGTGTTTGGGCTGTTCTAAGTATCGCTCCAGATACACCTTGGCATTGCCAAAAGAAGAGCGGGCCTCGGAACGTGCGCGATCTAACGAATCTTGCAATTCCTCCTGACTGCGGACGATACGCATGCCACGGCCTCCGCCGCCAGATACGCCTTTAATAATGATGGGGTAGCCGTATTCTTTGGCAAAGAGAAGCGCCTCTTGAAGTGTTTCGATTGGCTCCGGAGTGCCAGGAATCACTGGGATTTCCGCTTCAATCGCAAGACGACGTGCTTCTACCTTGTCCCCGAATTTGTCGATCAGCTCAGGGGATGGTCCAATGAAAATGATGCCTTCCTCTTGGCAACGCTTTGCAAAATCAGCGTTTTCAGCAAGAAATCCATAGCCTGGGTGAATGGCATCGATATCGTTGCGCTTGGCTATTTCGATGATACTTTCGATATCGAGGTAAGCCTCAATAGGCCCTTTACCCGCTCCGACCAAGTAAGACTCGTCAGCCTTGAAGCGATGGATAGAAACGTTGTCTTGCTCGGAGTACACGGCTACCGTTCGTATGCCGAGTTCCGTTGCTGCACGAAAGATCCGAATGGCGATCTCACCGCGGTTTGCTACCAGTAGGCGATTGATTTTTCTCTTTTTCATTATTCTCTCCCCCTTACGTCTCGGAAAAAAAGACGTATTAAAATTATATATAGAACAAATATACAAAATTTTCTCGACACAAGACACCCTTTTTTCGATCACAGGAGGATGGATGAACATGAACAATCAGTACGACAAGCTGCCTGTATTTGTGTACGGGACACTTTTGACGGGATTTGGTAATTATAGGAATTATGTAAAACCGTATCAGCATGAGGCAACACCTGCGATGATTCAAGGCGAGATCTATCATTTGCCAGCAGGCTATCCGGGATTGCTGAAAGGAGAGCAGGGGATCGTGGGGGAGATCGTCACGTTTGCCCCTGACGTGTACGAGCAAGCACTAGCTGGACTTGATGAGCTGGAGACGTACTATGGCGAGGGTGATTCGCGCAATGAATATGAACGGATCATCGTGCCAGCGACCGTGGAAGGAACAGGTCAGGTCGTGAACGTATACGTATATCGTTATTTGGATCAAGACCTGGTCAAGCAAACAGGAGTGCACATTCGGCATGGGAATTGGCGACGCTACATGCAAGAGCAGTCTGAATAGCCAGTGCTAGTTTTGCCAAAACTGGTAGGGAAAAGGAGGGAGCCCTGCCATGGAATTACTCCATAGTGAACCTGCACAAATCTGGCGTTACCTGATTCCGCAAAATCACTGGATGTTTCCCGACGAAGTTCCAGAAGATGAACTGATCTTTCATTATCGCGACCACATTTATTTTGTAAACAATGACGGCTCAGTTTTGTCCATGCCACAGCCTGCTTGCTTCGATACGCTGGATATGGGGACCTTGCTGGAGTATTTGGCAACATCGGACGACACCATTGATTTTGACGATGAGGGAGAATTCGATTACGGCCATGTCTTAAAGCGTATGGGGTATATCGTGCCAGTCAGGGACAAGCGGGGAAAAGCCACGTATCAAATTGAAATTATCAACACAGCATTGCCGAAAGCGCATGGAACGCGGTACGAAATGAAGCAGGTTACCTTCGCTTTTGCCCTCTATCATGCGCTGATGCGCTGTCATGAGCTGAATGCGAAAACGGATTGGGAGTATGAGCATGAAGTGAAGCGAATCGCCGAGGTACAAGCCAAGCGAAGCGGAAAAGTGCAAGTGAATCTGTAATTTCTACTATTGGCATAGTGAAAAAAAGTGAATGATAGGGTATGATATTGAGGTACATATGAAAGATTTGGTGAGGAGGAAGAAATCATGACAACTGCTGTTGAGCGTCAAGGCGCATTTGTATTCAAAGGTGGTCCTGTAACACTGCTCGGTCCTGAAATCAAAGTAGGAGATACTGCTCCTAACTTTACTGTAGTAGGTGGCGATCTGTCCCCTGTAACTTTGGAAGATTCCAAAGGCACTGTTCGCATCATCTCCGTAATCCCTTCTATTGACACTGGCGTGTGCGATGCACAAACTCGCCGTTTCAACGAAGAGGCTGCGAAATTGGAAGGCGTAACTGTGCTGACTGTTTCCGTTGACCTGCCATTCGCGCAAAACCGCTGGTGCGGTGCTGCTGGCATCGACAAAGTGAAAACAGTATCTGACCACAAAGACCTGTCCTTCGGTACAGCTTATGGCGTAGCGATCAAAGAGTTCCGTCTCTTGGCTCGTGCTGTATTCGTAATCGATGCAAACGACAAGGTTGTACACGCTGAGTATGTGGCTGCTGCTGGTGAGCATCCAAACTACGAAGCTGCGATTGCTGCTGCACAAGCTGCGAAGTAAGCAATTTTCATAAGTAAGCTCCCTTTTTGTCCATGTGACGGAAAGGGAGTTTTTTTATTTGCAGCAAGTGGAAAAATCGTCTTGACGGATTTAGTAACCAGTGGTTATATTATAACCAACGGTTACTAACCGATGGTTACTAATTTTTTCGAGAAGTAAGGAGTTGAGTATCAAGCATGGCAAGCAAACAAGAAATACGCTCAGAAGAAACGAAACGGGCGATTTTGACGGCAGCAGCAGACCTTTTCGCTACCCGAGGCTTTGATACGGTATCCATCAGGGAAATCGCCAAAGCAGCCGGCTGTTCCCATACAACCCTCTACATTTATTTCAAGGACAAAGAAGCATTGCTTCATCATCTGTCCAAGGAACCGTTGCAAAGCTTGGCGCTACAAATGGAAGAAACACTGTCCAAACAAGGACGAACACCAGAAGAGATCCTGCGTGAAATCAGCAGTCAGTTTATCCACTTTTGCTTGCGCAATCGAACGATGTATACGTTATTCTTCATGATCAATGCCTCTCGGATCGATGTAGAGGAACCAGAAAAAGAATTGCAATCGCTGCGCAATCAATTGTTTGGTTTGTTGAGGCAGGCTGTGAGACGTTGCTTGCCAACTGAGATAGAGGAAGAAAAAGCGCTTGCCTATGCACGAGTTTATTTCTACACGCTGCATGGTATCGTCGGTACGTATACACATTCCGAAGAACCATTGGACAGCTTGATGGAAAGGCTAGCCCCTACATTTGCTCTATCCGTGGATGTTTTTCTAGCAGGAAGTCAAAAAATAATGAACAGGGAGTGACGATAGAATGATCAGAGTGGAGCAAATCTCGGCGAACATTTGGTGTATCAAAGCGTGGTTGTTGATTCCTTTGCGGGTTTGGATTGTCAGGGAGGAGGATGGCGTTACGCTTGTCGATGCGGGGATGCCATTTATGACGAAACGGATTATGGCTTTTATCAAGCAGCTGAATGCAGGACCACTCAAACGAATTTTGCTGACGCATGGTCATTCGGATCATGTGGGGGCCGTTAAAAAAATAGCGGCGGCAGAATCCGTACCAGTCTTTGCCCATCGAATCGAGATTCCGTATATGGAAGGGAAAGAGCTGTATCCTCGTCGTAAAAAGCTGGAAGTAAACGTCCAGCCTGGCCTAGCTCAGTCTTTGCCAGAGGATGCCGAAGGAAATGTAGCTCCAATTGGCGGACTGCAACCTTATCTGACACCTGGTCATTCTCCAGGGCATGTGGTGTATTATCACGAAAAGGACGGAGTGCTTTTGGCGGGAGACTTGTTTACTTCCAAACGCGGCAGATTGCATCGTCCCATGCCGATGTTTACGGCGGATATGGCGCAAGCACTCAAAAGCAGTTTGATCGTCCGCCAATTGCAACCACGCCATTTGGAAGTGTGCCATGGCAAACCGATCTATCATCCGGCAGAACAGCTCGATGACTATCTGAAAGAGGTCTCTACTTCTTTTTCGATCCCAACTAGTGTTTGGCAATCATAGGGCACTTTTCGTCTGAGCTGAATCGTATGAAACGAATCCCTTTTTCTTGCGTCATAGGTTTGAGGTGATTGGATGAAAAAGGTAGGATGGATTGGCCAACTATTTCTGATAGCGACACTGTTACTGACAGGGTGTGGGAACGGATCGTCCGCGCAAGGGACTTCGCAGCTTGCGGAACCACCACAGCCAGTCATTGAATGGAGCGGAAAAACAGCTGTGACGGTGCCTGCATCTTCCTGCTGGAGCTATAATAACGAGTCGATCTGCAAAGATATGGCGGCACCACCGGAACTTATCGCAGAGCATAAGCCTGCCCCACTGCAAGTAAGGCCAGGGGCCACGATGACCATCACTTTTGCCCAGCAGCCAACTACAAATACGCTCAAGGTCACACAATGGAACGGCATGAAAGAAGTGGAGCAAGTAATAGAGAACGGCAATCAGTGGAAGGCGCCCGAACAGCCAGGCTGGTATTTGTTTGACGTTCGCGGTCAGTGGGCGCAAGGTGATGCAGGGCATGCATTTGTCATCGAAGTAAAGGACAGCATCGGATCAGCATACCAGACGGTTATGGCCAAACAGCCATGATCGTTTTTTGCTATACTGAGGGGGAGGGAAGACTTAAAGGAGAGACAACATGCTAGAAGAATTAATAAGCTTCACGGTTGATGAGGCAGATGCAGGGCAAACTGTGCGAGAAGTACTGCAAAAGCGTTATGGTGTATCACGCCGCTTGCTCATACGTGCCAAGTTTAAAGGCTCCATTACTCGGAATGGCGTCCTCGTTTTTGTGAACGAAAAATTGCAAGCCGGCGACAAAATAGCAGTCATGGTTGAAGAAGAGGCGGAAGAGACCGTTGCCCCAGAGGACATGCCGCTCTCCATCCGTTACGAGGACGAGGATTTGATGGTCATCGCAAAGCCAGCGGGATTGGTCGTTCATCCGACAGGAAATCATCCCAGTGGAACCTTGGCAAATGGGATGATCGCGTATTGGAAAAAACGTGGCGAGCACAGAAAGTTCCGGGCGGTGAACCGTTTGGATAAAGATACATCAGGTTTGATGATCGTGGCGAAAAATCAATGGGCACATGAACAATTCAGTCGTATGCAGCAGATCAGGACGTTGCAGCGGACCTATCGAGCTATCGTTCAAGGGATCGTTGAGTCAGACGAAGGTACGATTGATGCGCCGATTGGTCTTGCGGAAAATTCGTTTATCACCAGACAAGTAAGACCGGATGGGCAGACAGCTGTTACCCATTATCGTGTGCTTGCCCGAGGGGAAGGAATGAGTTTTGTCGAGGTAAAGCTGGAGACGGGGCGAACGCATCAGATTCGCGTACATATGAGCAGTGAAGGGCACCCACTAGCCGGAGATGATCTGTACGGGGGAGAACGGGAGCATATCGGCCGACAAGCTTTGCATGCATGGGGGCTATCCTTTGTTCATCCGCGTAGCGGTCTTGCGATGAGCTGGGAGGAGCCACTGCCAAGTGATATGGAGCAGCTAGCCCAACAATTTTTTCCTGATTATCCGTGCAAGGAAATGACCTAGGCGAAAAATTTCGTCATTTCCCTCTGGAAAGCTGTAAGCGTTTTCGATATGATAGAAGAAATTCGTTACAAACAATTGGAAACACAACAGAGAATAGCTGGCTGTCTGCGGGGGAAAATCTCGCAAAGATTTTTTTCAGTAGCAGACTAGACCCAGCTTGCGCCTGATGCCTGTTTCGGATCGTTTTGACAAAGAGGGTTTCCCTTTTTATTTGTCATGCACCGGAATTGCTTTGGGGGTGAGCTGGGTTTTCTTATTTGCCCAAGAGAAGGAGAGGGTTTCATGAAGCTGGTTTCCTATCGAGAAAGGGAAAGGGATGCTTGGCGAGCAGGGCTTATGCACGAAGGAAAAGTCAAAGATATTGCACATGCTTGCCCAGGGGCGCCGAGTACAGTGCTTGGATTGCTCGAAGAGTGGGCGAACTGGTTACCCGTTCTCGAAGCAGCATACGAAGCACAGGATGCCTGGGATTTGGAGCAGGTTGAGCTAGGTTCGCCACTTCCACGTCCTGCCAGCTTTCGAGACTTTTACGCCTTCGAGGCCCATGTGATGACAGCGAGAGCCAAACGAGGACTTCCGATGGTGCCCGAATGGTATCACTTTCCCGTCTTTTATTTTTCGAATGCAGCAGCTTTTACAGGGACGCAAGCGAATATTCGCAGACCAAAAGCAACCGAGTGGCTGGACTATGAGCTGGAAATTGCCTGCGTGATTGGAAAAGCAGGTGTAAACATCCCAGTTGAACGAGCGGAAGAGCACATCGCAGGATATTGTATCTTAAACGACTGGAGCGCCCGCGATGTACAACGGGAGGAAGTCAAGGTCGGCTTAGGGCCAGCCAAAGGCAAAGACTTCGCAACGTCCATGGGACCGTGGCTGGTTACACCGGAGGAGCTGGCAGATGTACGTATCGCAGGCGAAAAGGGGAGCCGCTATGATCTGGGGATGGTGGCACGCATCAATGGTAAGGAGTATTCAAAAGGAAACTTCAAAGACATTCACTATACATTTGCTGAAATGATTGCCCGCGCCTCAGAGGATTGCTCCTTGTATCCCGGAGATGTTATCGGATCGGGAACAGTAGGGACTGGTTGCATTTTGGAGCTGGGGACAGAGCAGTATGCTTGGCTTGCGCCAGGTGATGTAGTGGAGCTAGAGGTGGAACGCCTCGGTGTGCTTCGCAATACGATTTGTGAATAAGGATGAAAAAAGGAGGAAGGAACGTATGGCTTTTTATCAACGAATGGGGGAAGTTCCACAAAAGCGGCATACGGCGTTTTACAAGCCGGATGGGGGACTGTACCGCGAGCAAGTGATGGGAACCAAAGGGTTTTCCGGAATTCAATCCATTCTGTATCACCACAATCCGCCTACTCAAGTGAGGGAGACGCGCAAATACGCAGACGTCCGCTTGGAATATGTGGAGCAGGTTGATTTGAAGCATCAGCATTTTAAAACGTTTGATGTTCAGCCGGGAGGGGACCCGATTTTCGGACGTCGATACATGCTAGGAAATAACGACGTCGTCATGGCAGTATGCGCACCAACAGAGCCGATGGATTACTTTTATCGCAATGCGGATGGGGATGAAGTTGTCTTTGTCCATCAAGGAGAGGGAGAGCTGCAAACGATTTTCGGTACACTCACTTACAAGCCGGGCGACTACCTCGTTATTCCGATCGGCACGACCTACCGGATTGTACCTTCTGTGCAGAGTCGTTTCCTCGTCATTGAGTCCCAAAATGAGATCGTACCACCAAAGCGATATCGCAACGAATATGGTCAATTGTTGGAACATTCGCCGTTTTGTGAACGCGATATTCGTTTGCCGGAAAAATTGGTGACGCATGTGGAAAGTGGAGACTTCGAGGTGCGCGTAAAACGCCAATCCGTGGTCTACAGCTACTTCTTTGACTTCCATCCGTTTGATGTCGTTGGCTGGGACGGTTATTTGTACCCATATGCATTGAGTGTTCATGATTTTGAACCGATTACTGGACGCATACATCAACCGCCACCTGTACATCAAACCTTTGCCGGTCAAAACTTTGTCATCTGCTCGTTCGTTCCGCGGATGTACGATTATCATCCGCAAGCGATCCCTGCGCCTTACTACCACAGTAATGTAGAAAGTGATGAGGTGTTATACTACGTAGATGGCAATTTTATGAGTAGAAAAGGTATTTACGAGGGTTCGATCACTCTGCATCCAATGGGGATTCCTCACGGGCCGCATCCAGGCAAGGTAGAGGCGAGCATTGGGAAAAAAGAAACGCAAGAGCTGGCTGTCATGCTGGACACATTCCACCCGCTTCACGTTACAAAGCAAGCGTTGCAAATTGAGGATGAGGCATACATGTCAAGCTGGTTGCCACCACAGGAATAGGAAGAGGTGTAAAAACGCAATGGAAATCGCCATTCACGAGATTGAACGGCAGGAAAAATACAAGCTCTTGATCGGATGTATCGTCCCGAGGCCGATCGCTTGGGTCACTTCGTTAGGGGAGGGAGGCATCGTCAATGCCGCTCCTTTCAGTTATTTTAATGTCGCTAGTATTGAACCGATGATGGTTTCGGTTGCCGTCATGCGCAAGCCGGGTAGTGTCCCAAAAGATACGGCTCTAAACATCATGCAAACGGGAGAATTCGTGGTCAATATGGTGGACGTACACAATGTGGATGCAGTCAATCAGACTTCTGCTGATTATCCGCCAGAGACCAGTGAAGTAGAGGCATTGGGGCTGGAAGTCGCCCCATCTGTTCTCGTCAAGGTGCCGAGACTGCGTGCATCCCGCATCCATTTTGAGTGCAAGCTGCATCAGATTGTGGAATTAGGTAGTCCGACGACTTCGGATTTGATTATCGGGGAAGTGGTGCATGTACATGTAGCGGATGAGCTGTATCATGCAGGAAGGATTGATGCCGCAGCGTTTGCACCCGTTAGCAGATTAGCGGGCCATACGTATGCGACTCTGGGAGAACAGTTTGATCGTCCCCGCCCCATTTATGAGCCGCCTGCCAAATGATTGATCTCCGTCCAGCGACGGAGGACAAATCCCTCTACGGACCATTTTACCGGAATCGCCTATCGGGTATCCTGTAGATACAAGGCAAGCGGATACTGTAGAGAGGGTGGAATGCAATGATGGAAAGACGACTATACCGTTCTCATGATAAACGGTTATTTGGAGTTTGTGGTGGGATTGCGCAATTCTTACGCATTGACTCTACGCTGGTACGTGTAGGAGTTGTCGTTCTCACTGTTTTTACAGGAGTACCGATTTTGCTTTACTTGCTGATGGCGATGATCATGCCAAAGGAACCGCAGTGGTCATACGCTTCTGACGGTTTCCCGATGCATGATGCCCCATATAGTGGACATGCACGAATGAACGATTTGGATCAGGAGATTGACCGTCTGGAGAAGCGTGCTTTGGTACAGGAAGTGTATCGCCTACGTGAAGAATTGGGCAAATACAAAGGACTTTAAAGCAAATAAAGAGACTTCCAGGGCTTTACGCTCATGGGAAGTCTCTTTTCACTTTTACCTATTTTGACCCTACAAAAAAATGGTCAGCAACTTCTGGTGATTGCTGCATAACATGTAAGGTGGAAAACCTACATAGGGAGGGAAAAGCAGTGTATCTCGGCGTGTTCGATTTGAATCAGCGTTTGGAGCAAACCCGCAAAATCCTGCGGGAAAAGCAACATCTGAAAAAACTGATTGAAGAAGACATCTGTGACTTGGAACAAGACGTCAAAGAATTAGAAGCGATGACGACGAAACAAGAAAAGTATGCGACCAGTACCCAGCGCTAAAACAGCTGTATGAGCGACAAAAAGAGGAAGTGGCAACTGCCCGAAGAAGGCAGGGAGCCACTTTTTTAATTGTGAAGCGCTTGGTCCAAAACTTTTTCTACGATGGCAGGAACCATGCGGATCGCTGCACTGTCGGTTCCGTACGTCTGGCTATCCGCGTAAGTACCTTCCATCAACAAGATAAGTGTATAGGCCAGCTCACATGGATTCGCAGTGCCAAGGGCAGTCGTGCGGTCCAAAAAAGCGTCACGTATTCGTTTCTGATGGGAGCAGACCAACTCGCGAACAGGATGAACCGGATCAGGAAACTCGACAGCTACATTGATAAAACAACAGCCGCGAAATTGCTCGTTGGTTGCCCGCTCAGCCAGATCAGCAAAAAACTGAATGAGTTGCTCTCGTGGCCGATTGGGATGTTTGGCGATGCTCTCTTCCCACTCTTGCCAAAAAACGTCTTGCTTTCGGGTCATGTAGGCGAGAATCAGGTCCGTTTTCGAGGAAAACTGCCGATAGACGCTCATTTTATTCATTCCGGCACGCTCGACGATGGCGTCTACACTGACGGCATGGATCCCTTCTTGATAAAACAATTCTTCAGCAGCGTTCAATATGATCTCTTGTGCTTTTTCCCGAGGTACGCGAGGCCGTTTTGCTTCCGTCATATTCCATCCCCCATTTAGGACTTCCAGACGTCGGAGACAATTTCAAAAGAGCGCACACGATCGGCATGGTGGTACATTTGCGTCGTAATCATGAGCTCATCTGCGCCTGTAGCATCGAGCAACTCTTGTAGTTTGCTTTTCACGGTAGCAGGGCTACCGATGATGGAAGAACGCAGCTGTGCTTGGACAGACAGTTTTTCGAATTCGCTCCATAGCTCATCCATATTGTCCACAGGTGGTTGGATAGGCTTGAGATCGCCGCGGACGAGATTTAGAAATGCCTGGTAATGGGAGGTGGCCAGTCGATTCGCGAGCTCATCGGTATCGGCTGCCATCACATTGACGCCAACCATGGCATATGGCTGATCCAGCACTTCCGATGGACGGAAACAATGGCGATACGTCTGCAATGCAGGCAAGGTGAAGTTCGGCGAAAAATGTCCAGCAAAAGCAAACGGCAATCCGAGCATGCCCGCCAGTCTCGCTGAGAAATCACTGGAACCGAGTAGCCAGATCGGGATGTTCAGACCTTCACCAGGGATAGCGCGGATAGCTGATGCCGACTCGCTAGTTCGTGGACGAAGATATTCACGCAGCTCCTCCAATAACTCCGGGAAATCCTCTCCACCAATCCGCAAATCGCGGCGTAGCGCTCGTGATGTTCGTTGGTCCGCCCCGGGTGCGCGTCCAAGACCTAAGTCGATCCGGCCTGGATAGAGGGACTCCAGTGTCCCGAATTGCTCGGCGATTACGAGTGGAGCATGATTGGGCAGCATAATACCGCCTGAGCCTACACGGATTTTGCTGGTGCCACCGGCAATGTAACCGATGAGAACGGAGGTGGCAGAGCTGGCTACGCTAGGCATTGCGTGGTGTTCGGCGAGCCAATAACGAGTAAAGCCCCATTTTTCCACCTGCCGCGCCAAATTGAGACTGTTTTTGTACGATTCAGCAGCGTTGCTGCCTTCTGTAATGGGTGCTAAATCGAGAACGGACAATGGGATATCTCGTAGTTGCTTAGATGAGATTGTATCGGACATGGGATGGAACCCTCCTTGTGCTTAGCAGTTGCTGGTCGGATAAGTTTGTTACTGAATAGTAACAAAGCGTACTTGCATCATACGGAGCGGCAGAAGGGATGTCAACGATTGGATGTGCGACCGAGCACATTGGGAGAAAAAGAAAGAGCCCTGACAATGCAAGGGCTCTTCGTACATCCTTATTGTTTTGTTAAGATAACAGGTCCATCCGCGGTAATAGCGAGGGTGTGCTCGTATTGAGCGGACAGCTTCCCATCGCGTGTACGTGCTGTCCAACCATCTTCATCGACAGTCGCATGGTACGTCCCGATGTTTAGCATAGGCTCAATGGTAATGACCATGCCTTCTTTAAGGCGTTGTCCTCTGCCAGGAGGGCCAAAGTGAGGAACGAATGGCTCCTCATGCATTTCCTGACCGATTCCATGTCCGGTAAAATCGCGCACGACGGAATAGCCTTGTGCTTGCGCATACGTTTGGATGGCGTGGGAAATGTCGCCGATTCGATTGCCTACAACAGCTTGCTCAATACCGAGATACAGCGATTTTTCAGTGACTTCCAGCAGTCTTTTCGCTTCTGGGGACACTGTTCCCACTTCATAAGACCAAGCGGAGTCAGCCAGCCAACCATTTTTGCGAACAACCATATCGATTGTCACGATATCGCCATCACGCAGAGGCTCTTTTTTCGGGAAGCCATGGCAGATGACATCATTTACTGAACCGCATGTGGCATAGGGATATCCATGAAACCCTTTTTGCTCGGGGGTCGCGCCATTTTTAGCCAAAAATTCTTCTGCGAATTGATCAATCTCCCAGGTAGAAATACCTGGACGAATCATCTTGGCAATCTCACGATGACAAGCAGCCAAAACTTTGCCTGCTGCATGCATGAGTTCAATTTCTTCAGGTGTCTTGAGGATAATCATCGACTCTCTCCTTCTCCTCGTTAGTCAAGAACTCTTTATAGTATATAGTGTAGTCCCGTTCTGCGCCAATTGCCACACCGAAAACGGCATGGTAGGATGAGGGAGAAATAATCAACCCTGGGGGTAGGTAGCGTGGACAAGTTTCAAGAACATCTGGCGAACTACCAGATTCATGTAAAAGAAGACGTGGAAAAACGTATTGCCTTTATTCGTGAGCAAATAGACGGAAATGGCCTCGGCGGTGCAGTCGTCGGTATTTCTGGTGGGATTGACAGTGCGGTTACGGCAGCGCTGTGTGTTCGTGCTTTAGGCTCTGAACGCGTTATTGGCGTTTGGCTGCCTGCTTACTCGCAAACCCTTCATGAAACAGATTCCAAGCGACTTGCTGAAGCGATTGGCTTGAATTTGCATACGGTAGATGTAGGGCCTGCCTACGACGCTTTGGTTCCTGCTATTGAAGGTGTACTTGGGCTTGATGACAAAACAAAGGGAAATACAAAGGCTCGTTTGCGCATGACAGTGTTGTACGCCATCGCTAACCAAAAAGGATACTTGGTAGCGGATACGTGCAACCTCAGCGAGATTCATGTTGGTTATATGACAAAAGGCGGAGACGGTCTTGCCGACTTTAATCCAGTAGCAAGCCTGACGAAGCATGAGATGCGAATACTCGCAGCTGAGCTCGGGGTGCCTGGAGAGATCATTACGAAGCCACCTTCAGCCGATTTGTGGGAAGGGCAGACGGATGAACAAGAGATGGGCTTCACCTATGAGGATCTGGATCGTTTGCTGATTACAGGGGAAACTCGACCGGAAGCCAAAGAACGCATTGATTACCTACATCGAATCTCTGAGCATAAGCGCAACATCATGCCAGGCATATAAATATGACACAATCCTACAAGCTGTTTACAAGTTGTCTGTGGCAAACGACCAGTGCAATTGTATCAACCGAGCAACGTCTCTTCTTGTTTGATCCGGCCTATTTTCCCCATGAGATAGAGGCGATTGCTGATTATGTGCAAAGTGAGAGGAATGGAAGGGAGCTTATTCTCGTCCTGACTCACGGAGATTGGGATCATGTTGTCGGAGTTGGCAAATTTCCAGATGCCACAGTCATTGCACAAAAGGAAATCCTCACCGCTGGACGGATCGAAAAGAAGCTGAACAAGGCAAAACGGTTTGACGGGTCGTATTACGTGGTCAGATCGTATGAAGTAGGAATGCCGACATTCGCGAAATTAGTAGAGGATGCACAGGATTGGCAGGAAGTCTTTTTCTTGCCTGTACCAGGACATACACCCGATCAGATGGGGACCTTGTTCCGGGAGCAGAGGCTGCTTGTTGTCGGTGACATGCTATCCAATTTGGAGTTCCCGTTTATTGATGATAGCAGTGCCTATTTGGAGAGCCTGGAAAAAATCGAGCGGTTGGTCCTTCAAGGAGAAGTGGAAGAAGTCATTCCTGGACACGGAGTACCTGCAAAAGGACGCGAGGAAATCCTGCACCGGATAGAACGGGATCGCCAGTATTTGTTGGATGCACGTGCGGTTGTTTTCGAGGGTATCGCCAATAACGTAGGGGAAGACGTACTCAAAGAACAGTTTTCCCAACTGACGTATGATGGTGTATCGATCGATGAACATCTCCGTTCTTTTCATGACCAAAACCGGGATCAACTATACAAGGAAGCTATTTCGCAGAAAGGTTGATTATTCCACGGTTTTATAAGATAATAGGGGTTACGCAAATCTTTCTAGGAAAGAGGTGGAACAGATGTCTACAACTGAATTGATGCTGAGAACAAGTCTGGAAGGACGTGTGAAGCGTACGTTGCAAACGTACTTTCGTCGCCCTAACGACGTGTTGATCAAGGAAAGCCTCGGAGCGAACGGTTTGTCCCCAGAGCAAGTGGAAGTAACCGTAGAGCTCTTGAACGAAGACAAAACTGTTGCCGAAATCATGGAGTATCTGCAGGATAAAGGCTACTTTGCATAACTTTGCGAGCAAAAAAGACCGGACTGACATTCGATTGTCGGACCGGTCTTTTTCGTTCGAGCGATTAAGGGGTAGGGCTTTCCTCAGGAAATGAGCGCCGCAATTTCTTGCGACGATACAATTGAAGGCCAGTTAAGACGAGAAAGTAGCTCGCGAAAGCGACAATCAGCCCCATGATGGCACTCCCGGTAAAATAGACAAGTCCTTTTTCTTTCACCCAGACAAGCCATTCCAT
Organism: Brevibacillus sp. AG; assembly: GCF_028369215.1. NCBI lineage: Bacteria > Bacillati > Bacillota > Bacilli > Caryophanales > Paenibacillaceae > Brevibacillus > Brevibacillus sp. AG. The sequence goes on from NZ_JAQMYO010000002.1 coordinate 28,877, forward strand.
CCCAGGCTCGTGATGGATCAAATGCCCTTGTAACGGTTTGCCAATCAACACGTATCCAATATTGTAATTGAAAAGGATGAAAAGCGGTAAGATGAGCTTTCCGATGACAAACGCAACCAAAGCAGCGGGCAAGCTGGCGCGAAACAGCTTGCAAAGTGGGAAAAGAAACAAAAATGCGAGGCCAAAAGTAGGTAGGGTAATGAACTCGATGAAGATTCCGAGCGAAAATCCGCGGGCGACAAAAGCTGGAGCCCCTTTCATTCTCAGCACCTTGTAATATTGGAATTTTAGCTTTCGATATGTTTTTTTCCACATCCGTGCTATCCCTCGTTTGTCCCAAGTCATTTGTCTGTAATATCCCCTAAGGGTAAGGCGAATGGTGAAGCTGGATTTGTTTTTTGTTTGATGCTGTAGAGTATCTCCAAGTTGGCAAAAATTAATAGTTGCCATACGAGCTCTGGTTTGTGAATGCGCCTTTCTTTTGGCATAATGGAAGAGGGCAGCTTGCTGGAAAAGTGGTGACATTCGTGGCAGATGTAATGGGAACCTTTAGTGACTATATTACGCAATATGGGTATGGCGCCTTGTTTGGATTGTTCTTTCTAGGAATTTTGGGGATGCCCTTACCTGAAGAAACGCTGCTCGTTTTTTCTGGATTTCTTGTCTCAACGGGAAAATTGCAATTTTGGCCTACTTTTTTCGTCTGCTTTCTCGGCTCCGTTACAGCGATGACGGTGGCATATTGGATCGGCAGAACGTTAGGTTACCCTTTTCTCGAACGATATGGGAAACGACTAGGGATGGGCTATACCGTTTACAAAAAAACGGAAGAGTGGTTTAATCGCGTCGGCAAATGGGCGCTTCCGCTAGGCTATTTCATCCCTGGTGTTCGTCAGTTTACGGCCTATTTTGCGGGGATCACGCGATTGCCATTTCCGACTTTCATGCTTTATACCTATTTGGGTGGGCTGTTTTGGAGCTTGCTTTTTGTGACGCTTGGCTGGCAATTAGGAGAACGCTGGGATGAGCTGTTTGATTTGATTGCTCGTAACCTCGCGATTTTCTTTATCGCTTTGCTCGCATTGATCGCAACCTGGTCGTATTTCAGACACAAGAAGAATGTAAAAAAGCAATTACGGAGGGATCAGAATGAGTGAAGAAAACCGCAAAGAAAATCTACTGCCTGTGGTTCAGAAGCCAACCGAACTGGTTCCTGTAGTATTACCGGAAAAACATCAGCGATTTTATGATAAATTGCGTGACAAAATCGAAGCGTTCATTAGAGACAAGGGAGTCAATGATTCAGTAGCCAACTTTATATTGCTTGCACCTGATTTGTTTGTTCTCTTGGCCCGCCTTATGCTGGACAAGCGCGTAGGTGTTCAATCAAAAGCGTTAGCGGGTGTAGCGGTTGCCTACTTCATTACCCCAGTTGATTTTATTCCGGAGGTATTAGTCGGCGGATTCGGGCTTGTGGACGACGTCATTTTGGCCGTTTATGCTTTGCGCAAGATTTTGGTGGACATCGATGAATCGATTGTACGTGAGCATTGGAATGGCGAAGAAGACCTCTTGGCTGTCATTACGAAGGTAGTTCGATCAGCGGATGATTTAGTCGGCAAGAAAATAGTGAAAAAGCTGGAAGAAACCCTGTTCCGAAAAAAATAAGCTAGGATGGGACAAATAGATGAAATATTTAATGGATTATCAAGAGGGAGAGCGTGTTGTCGCTTTTTGCCTGATTAAAAGCAAGGAAGCTGGCGTAGCGAGTAACCAGAGTGAATACTTGAATTTGGAGCTGGGAGATCGCTCCGGAACGATCACGGCAAAGCTATGGGATGTCAATGCAGAAATGAAGGAATGGATCAACGTCAAGGCTGTCGTGAAGATCGACGCTGCCGTCCAAGTGTATCGTGGGAAAAAGCAACTGGTGATTCAGCGGATCAGACCGGCTGCCGCATCAGACGAAGTTCAGATGGAGTCGCTCATTCCGATCTCTCCATTTCCAGTAGATGAACTGTGGACAAAGCTTACCCATGCAGTCGACAGCCTGCAGAGTGCCACGCTCAAGGCCATTATTCAAGAAGCGCTGGCAACAGAGGAGATTCAGGACCGCCTTCGCCATTATCCGGCTGGTGTTCGCATGCACCACAACTATTATCATGGTTTGCTCGAGCATATTGTCTCTCTGTTGACGGCGGCACAGAGCCTCTTGCCACTTTATCCACAAGTAGACAGGGATGTACTGATTGCGACTTGTATTTTGCACGATATTGGAAAACTGTACGAGCTATCTGATCCCATCGCACCGGATTACACCACGCCAGGTCAGTTAATTGGTCACCTGGTCATGGGAGTCGAGATGGTGAGTGGCATTTGCCGCAAGCTAGATATTGCTTTAGGGGACGCGGAGGTTCTGCACTTGAAGCATTGCATTTTGAGTCATCATGGAGAGGTAGAGAACGGCTGGGGCAGTGCTGTATCTGGAAAAACGCCAACAGCTGTCATGTTCCATTACCTGGACCAGATCGACAGCAAAATGAACGCTTTGAGCCAAACACTAGCGGACATGACGGAAGAAGAGGAATGGGCGTACGCTGGCGTGCTTAGACGAAAAGTCTGGCGCGGGTATTAATTCATGGAACAAAAAGCCAACTGCTAAGCAAAACGAAGCAGTTGGCTTTTTTTAGATAAATCAGAAACGTTTTTGAAGGAAGCTCGTCTTAACAGTAATGGCTTGTAAATAGGAGGTATTCTCGTGAAAAAGCGAAACAGAGCTGCCATGTTTGTGTTGGCAGTCAGCATGGTCACGACACCAGTGGCACTTCTGCATCCGTTGTCTTCCTATGCGTATGATGGCAAATCAAGTCTGGAACCCATTCAGTTGCCAGAAGACATCGTCCACTTGTTAACAGAATTGAAAGAGGACTATGTGCCTCTCATGAAAGACCTTCATGTGGACTCATACGGAGGGACAAGCAACTCGGGGTATGTCATTAATCTCTCGGATCGAAAGAGTATCATTACTACGAATACGACGCTCAATATCTCCACGAATGCAGAGGGAGATATAACCAGATTTGTCCTGCATGATGTGAATCGGGACAAAACAACTAAAATCAATAAAAAGGAAGCCTATCAAAAGGCTGTCGATTTTATTCGAAATTACATAGCGGTTAACCATGTTATTTCCCCGCAAGCGACGCTCTCTTTCGATCGTGCGTCAGAGCTGGATCATCTGGCAGTCGTCAGTGTCTACCCACAGTTGAACAATACGTGGGTGGACAAAGAGACAGCGCGGGTCATGGTTGATGCAAAGGGCCAGGTTGTCGATTTTCAGCAAGATAAGGTAAAGCTTCCTACCCCAGCAGAAGTAGCGGACCCAAGTAAAGCTGTACCACTCGAAAAGGCAACGAAGGAGTGGCAAGACAAGGTATCCATGGAACTGGTCTACGATGAGTCAGCGGGCAAGCTTGTTTACGTGCCCGACCAATTGCCAACGATAGATGCTCTGTCTGGTGAAGAAGTTCCGTCTGTGTATAAAACAACGAATGAGACGATGAAAATCAAAGGAACAGCAGACATGGGCATCTGGCGAGATACGAAAAAAATGGAGCAGATGCTCGAGAAGGATTTTGGACTGAAGCTGAATCAGCGCACGTACAAAAATGTAAAAGAAGACAAAAAGTATAAAAACAGTGACATCGATCGTCATGAATGGAATGCGAGCTCGTATCAAAGTGCGTGGATTACTCTCGACCGTAAAACAAAATCACCCATTGAATTCAAGCTGGACGGTTCCGTAGAAAAGGAGCTTGAGAAGCCGCTCACGCATGATGAGGCAAAAGACATCGCAGTACAATTTGTGGAGAAATACTTATTGTCCAAAGAACAAGCTTTCTCCGTAAAGGAGACGAGTCTTATAGAAAATCTGCCGGGTTGGGCGGATCAAAATTTGGTGCGGCCGATCAGTAGCTTTGCTTTTCATCCTGAGATTGACGGTATCCCTACGAAGAGACCACTGTTTTACATGGAAGTGGACGCAAAGAAGGGTAATGTAGTCCTTGTTCAAGTAAATGACCTGCCGTCCATGCCTGCTACCATCAGTAAAGACGGTATTGTCAAGGATGAGAAAGCAAAGGATGCGTATGTCAAAGAAGCAAATCTACGCTTGGCATACTGGTATCCGAAGGTAGGTACACATTCAGCGAAACTGCCAGAGCTGGCCTATTTACCGACGGACGATGCCAAGTCTTTGCAGATCGATGCTGCAACGGGTGCAGTGGAAGAAACCTGGCTGGAATGGAAAGCGTCCGACTAAGCATTACCCGACATGGTGTAGAAGCCGTGTCGGGTTTTCCTTTTCATCATTATCGGAATTCATAAACACTTCAAGTCAGGTAGGATTTTTTTTCTTTTTGTAGAATATCTTCTTGATTCCCATTTGATTTGGCAAACAATGCCGAACACGAGAAGGAGAAAGTGCAATGAAACGGCCAACTTATACCCTACCAAGTATTGTAAAAAAGGTATTCCGGCCCGGTGAGCGCTCCCTTCCACGTACGGAGATCTGCTCCCGGATGGAAGCGAATGAGCTGAATGCTTTTTTGGATCTGGACTGCAAGACAATACTGGATAAAGTGTTGAACATGGAGCAGTCTCCAGTGCGAGTTGGAAGTTCAGAGGCGATCGTAGAGGTCACTCACCAGCCGCATCAAGTGTACGACTTGGCTCATCGCTATTTACGCGATAGCCAAACACCAAAAAAGCTTGAGCAAATTGTCGCAGAGCTGCGTCGTCAAACGCAGTTTGGCTGGAATCAGATTCTTCGTATGTTGCAATTGGAACGCGATCCTCGCTTTGTGCAATATCAAGGCGACAGCAGGTGGTTTTTGGCAGAGTGGACTTTGGGCAATGACCAAGTGTATGCGTTTTGCCGCGACAATGGCATTACGCAGGTATCTGCTCGCACATTAGTCCATTTTCTGGAGCAGGAAGTAGGAATTGCTGCAGATGCTGCTTTTCTCCCTGCGCAAGATGACCGCTTCCGCATTGACGGTGATACCATGTACATCATTGCTCGTAGCGAAGATTCCAAGGAAGAGCAGGCGGCCCTCGAGGTTGCTGTTGCTGCCCCTTCTGTATCGATAGGAAACAGCGAGTCCGTCTCAGAAGAAATTGCATCGGAAGAACCAGCGAATCCCTTACATCAGGTGGAAGAACAACATGAACTATTAGTTACCAAGGAGGAAGCTACTATGTCTACCATTACCAACCAGCAAGTTCTTGAGGAAGTACAAAAACTGATGCAAGAAGCTATCGACCGCTTGGAGACCAGAAACCAAGAAATGTCCCAAGAAGTTGTCGCTCATTTTCAACAAAGCAATATGCAAGCTATAGAAGTGCTAATGAAAGAGAAACATAAGCATGAGCAGATCGTACTTGGCATTCAACAGGTGCTGGCGACCAGTGAACAACAATGAGTAAACTTGAGGCTACGATCCGGTTAGAGCAGAGATTTGCCATCCTGCGCGAGGTTATCGCGGGCTATCGGATTCGCCTTCAAGAAATGGAGCAGGAAGTGGTAGAGCTTTTTTCCACGAACCAGCTCTCTGCTATTTCAGCATGCATGGGCGAGAAGCAGCGCATCGTCAGGTTGATGAATCGACTGGAACAATTTATTGTTCAATGGGAAAGCAACAACACGGATGTGGGTATCGCACATGAACCAAAGCGAGAACACTTGAACACATGACGAATAATGCGGTAAAATAGGGGGATTGTGCATGATTCCCCGCGCATGCCGCGTGGGCTGGAAAGGAGATCCAAACCCTCTATGTCGGTAGGAAGAAACGAACTGTGCCCTTGTGGGAGCGGAAAAAAATACAAAAAATGCTGTGGGGTTGTCACTCCCATTACGGAGCTGCGTAGCCGCCACGAGCAAAAGCTGCAAAAAGAATACGCTGGCTGGGTCGAAAGACTGAACCATTTTGTCGGCGCAAATGTAACCAGCGAGACGATTCAAGAAGCGCGGAATCGTTTTGCCGAAGAAGTAGGTTTGACTCAAGAGAGTGTCGCACGTCCTGAATGGGCAGCCCATTTCTTCAACTGGTGTGTATTGGACGTCAAAACAGGTGGAAGCACGCTGCTTGAGAACTATATCAAACAGCATGGACGTCGGATGGAGCCTGATCTTCGCCGTGCGTTTGCTGGATTGCACCTGAACGTTTATGAAATCGTGGAAGTGGATCGTGATGTCATCACGGTTCAACAACCGATATCGGAAGAAAAACACTATCTGCTTCGTGCCAATACGTTGAATGTTGTCCCTGGGCAATTGATCGTAGGGCGCCTGCTGAATCTAGGTCTGCGTGATATGCTCTTCTCTGGCAGCATCATCTTGCAGCCACATGTCAAGGAAAGCCTGCTCGAGTGGTTACGCCAGCATCCAGAAGTAGAAGCTGCGAAGGCAGATACGAGCAAGAGAAGCTATACGACAGAGCTGTATCACTTCATCGTTCAATTTGGTGGAGCGACAAGCGAGTCGGAAGCACCGAAGCAAGAATCGCTACTGCGTCGTACCTATGCGATGCCAGATCGTAAACAGCTCCTGAAAGTAATCGAGTCGAATCCTGCATTCGAGCTGAAAAAACGGGATGCTGCTCGTGAGACATGGGTATATGCGACACGCAAGGAAGAGCATTTGTTTCCGAATTTAAAGGATGCCTTGTTGGAGCTATACGAAGTACAGGCAGAAGTGATTTTGCAGGATGACAGCCTGATTCTGGAAGGGTATGCATCGCAGTTAGATGAAGTCGCAGAGCTTTTACTGCTGCTTGCATTTGAGAACGAAGAGGAGATTCGCGTTCTTACTTCAACGGGCTCTCGTTTGTCCAAAGGAACTCTGTTTATCACGAGTCAGCCTACTTTGCCACCAAAAGTGTTGCAGTGGGCAGTCCAAACCTATTTTACCGAAAAATGGCTGGTTACTTCCCATGAACAGCTCGATGATTTGGCTCCGCTCTTGGTTGCGGCTACAGAAAACGAGGAGCTGCATGGGAAACTTCACAAGCTGATGGAACAAATGGAACAGGATCATAAAATCGGACAAGGCTTGGCTCGTTTTATCCGAATGGACATTCTTCGTCCTCGCCTCTCGTTGTCAAATGACAGCCTGCATGTGCATAACCTGCTGCGCCGTCCGTTGATCGAGGGATTGCCGGAGAGTGTGTACACCGTGCATCCTGACAGACTTGCGGACATCAATCGCTTCGTGCAAGAGATGACCGAAGGCAAGTCGGAAGCAACCGTTAAAAAGTACGATGAGGTCATGAACAACTTCCGTTCATTCGTCAGAGGAGCGTTTGGCCCATCTTTCACATGGGAGCAGTTGCGTAGAGAGGACCTGGTATACTTCTTCGTCCACGACATTTTCACGCGCACAGACGCAACGACCAAAACGTTGGCAACGAATCTGATGTCTGTTTTGACGGCGTTCTTCAAGTGGCTGGATAAGCAAGGACCATACGCGCTTTATCCTGTCATGCAGCCATTGTTCGCCGAGTTGAAGGAAACATTGCCGGAATCCTATCGCTTGCGTGGTGTGCTGGAAAAGGAAGCGACTCAAAATCTTTTCAGCAAACCAGTGGCGATCAAAGATGTCACGGAAGAATCCATACTCGTGCAAGAAATCACTTCATCTGGTTGTACGGCAAAACGTGCGAATGGCGAGACAATCAAGCTGTCTATTGGCGCTGAATTGGGTGCTATGCTGGCAGCAGATTGGATGATCCATGGCTTGTTCGGTCAAGGTGAGGACGGTACTTGGAGACTGTTTGGTACGCCTGAAGTGTATCCACCAGTCATTGCCCAAGTGCTGGGCGCACCAACAGGTGTATTAGTCTAGAACCCCTAGCATAAAGAAAAACCCGAGGATTCGTGTCCTCGGGTTTTTTGTTTTGACTTTTCCTTGGAATAGATTAGTGAGCCCATTCGCGGAGTGTCTTGTCTTTCGGCAGCAAAAAGCCCATGACCCCGATCAACGGGAGGAACGAACATAACAGAATGACAAAGCTCAGACTGTAAAGATCGGCGAGATAGCCGAAAACGAGAGCGCCCATGCCTCCCATTCCAAAGGCAAGCCCGATGATCAGCCCGGATACGGTACCGATTTTGCCAGGCAATAGCTCCTGCGCGTACACGACTGTGACGGAGAAGCTGGAAAGCATGATAAAGCCGCTGATCACCAGTAATGGAAAGGCCCAATAGCCTGAGACGTAAGGCGTCAGCAATGTCAGTGGAAGTGAACCGAGTGTGGAAATGACGAGCAAGTTCCTTTTTCCGAATCGGTCAGACAGCGGTCCGCCAAAAAATGTCCCAATCGCTCCTGCGAAAAGAAAACCAAAAATGACGAGCTGTGCACTGGCATAATCCATATCTTTCACATACATCAAATAAAACTGATAAAAGCTTTGGTAGCCAGCATTCATCCAGGATCGCACACTGACGATGACAACCAGGAGGCCGAGTGCAATCAATCGCTTGTTCCGATTCGTATACGTGACAGGTGCGGCAGTAGCCTTTTTCAAGCGCTGTTGCCCACGATACCAGAGAGCAACATAGAGCAAGATGCCGCTAGCTAATAGCGCGGGCAACAGAAACCAGGCAGCCCCTGTCTGTCCCAGATTTGCAAAGACCAGGATGGTCATCAAGGGGGCGAGTGCTTGCCCGGCATTTCCACCTACTTGAAAAATGGATTGTCCCAGCCCTCTGCGAGGACCGGATGCCAAGTGGGCGAAGCGTGAGGCTTCTGGGTGGAAGATGGCTGAGCCAATACCAACACAGGCGACTGCTGCGAGAACGAAATAGTAACTGCCGGAGAATGCGAGTGCCAGCATCCCAAATCCCGATACGATCAAAGCCAGTGGTGGCAATAAAGGAATCGATTTGCGATCGGAGAAGTAACCGACGAATGGTTGCAAAACAGATGAAGTAAGATTCATGACGAGTAAAATCATTCCGACTTGTGTAAACGTTAATGCCAGATTCTTCTCTACAATAGGAAGCAATGCAGGGATGACCGCTTGTAAGCTGTCGTTTAACAGATGCGCAATGCTAATGGCAAATAGCATGCGATAGACAGTTGGTGCCGCAGTCCCTGCCGGTGTAGAGTGAATGGGTGTTGATGAGGCACTCATGTCAGTTCATCCCCAACCTTTCTTAGGTAACTTACTTTTTATTTTTTTCAATGTAGCATGGATTCTAGAGGACGTCATCCATGAATGATGGGAATATGATGGTCGGAAATAAAGAATTTGATCTGTCAGGAAGTTTTTAAAAAAGTAGGTAAATGGCGAAACGTTGTCGAAAAAGAGAGGAGCACAATGGACTAGACCATGAGCAGAAGGCTAGGGGGAATGCTGGAATGCTGGAAGGTATAACAGAATACTGGCTATGCGTGGGAGGAGCCAATGTTGACGTGCAGGGGGTCACTTCTGCCAGACTGTTGCCTGGAACAAGTAATCCGGGTGAAGTACATCAAGCAGCAGGCGGCGTAGCTCGAAACGTGGCGGAAAATCTGGGATGGCTAGGAGAAGAAGTGCAGCTGTTTGCTCTGGTGGGAGAAGATGCAGATGGCGAGTGGCTAAGACAGGTCACAGCAAATAGTGGAGTGGCTACTCATGGCATGTTGCGAATCGCAGGGAAATCGACTGGGCGCTACTTGGCTATTCGTGATCGTGACGGTGAATTGTACACGGCTGTTGCAGACATGGAACTAAATGAAGAGTGGCCAGCGGAGATTGTCCAGCAAGGTCTCAAACGCTTGCCTCAGGCCGCAGGCTTGTTTCTGGATGCCAATCTTCCCGTCGAGGTTATGCGGGCATTTTTGGCGGAAGCCAGAAGACTCGACAAAAAGATCATCGTGGACCCTGTTTCTGTGAAAAAAGCAGAAAAATGGAAAGGGTTGCTAGAAGGTGTTCATATACTTGTCGCGAGCATTGATGAACTGGAAGTGCTAGTTGGCCAATCACTTCATTCCTATAATGATGTGGAAATATGCGCGAAAAAATTGGTGGCAGAAGGTATTCATCAGGTCATGGTCATTTGTGGGGAAGCAGGGCTGTGGCTGTGCACCGCACAGGAGGAAAAATGGCTTGCTGCCCCGACTATGCCGATTCGAGAGTCCGCAGGAGATGCGTTTGCCGCAGGTATCATTTATGCGCAAAACAAGGCATTGTCCCTTACAGAACAAGCAGCTTTCGGCGTTGCTTTGGCCGAGATGAGAACAAAGGGAAATGGCCAATACGATATCGATGTCCTTTTGGCACGAAAAGATTACTATGCCGCAAAAGAAAGACAGATCCTCGACAGAGAATGAAAATACATAGCTTGACGTACACTACCCGTTAGTTGGTACAGAGGAGGAGTGTATGTCATGGAAAAGAAATCGAATGATGTGAATGGAAAACAAGAGAGCCATGTTCGGCAGGGTGGGGATTCACACCGCTCCAAAAACAAGCGACCTGAAGGTCCTGTACAAGGATTTAGTCAGGCACCACGCGGCTTGCAATAAGTCGAAATTTATATGTGCAACTAAAGTCCCCTTATCGACAAAAAGATGGGGGACTTTTCGTTTAAAGGAACATTTTTCTACAAATGCAGACAACGATATGGTACAATACCTCAATCAGAGTATTGCCAACTGAAGAAAAAAGTGGTGCATATTGTCGAGTGGCACAATTCAAAATCGTGCCTCCCTTTACTTTGTCAAAAAGCGTGCGCGAACAAGGAGACTGATTCATATGCCAGATACTGTTGTGAAAACACGCGCTTCAGCTTCTCGAAAGAAACAGCCGAGCCGTAATCGAAAAATACGTAAACTCGTTGTATCCTTCACATTGATCACCTTGCTGCTGGTTGGCGGTGTGGCTGGAGCAATTTATTGGAAAATTGAGGACACTCTGACGGAAGTAACGAGCCCTGCAAACAGCGGATTTACTTCGCCAGTATCCCAAAATGTCGATCCTGTTTACTACTCGGATAAGCCAATGTCGTTTGTATTGCTTGGTTCTGATACCCGTCCGGAAACTGGTTCCATGAATACAGACGTAATGATTGTGGCAGTTGCCAACCCAAAGACGAAGAAAGTTACCATGGTATCGATTCCGCGGGACACACGCGTCAAGATCCCAGGCTATCGCGACTACCATAAGATCAATTCTGTCTATGCCAATGGCGAAGCAGAACGCAGGCAAGCAGAGCGCAACAACCAAACGGTTACTGAAGATGGTATTTCCTTAACGAAGAAAACGTTGAATGAAGTACTGGGTATTCCGATTGAGCATTTTGTAGCCATTGATTTCGATGGTTTCAAAGCGGTCATTGACGAATTAGGTGGTGTGGAAGTCAATGTGGATCGCAAACTGGTATACGATGATCCAACTGACGATACTCACATCAATCTCCAGCCAGGACTTCAAAAATTGAATGGTGAGCAAGCACTTGGTTATGTACGACATCGTCATGACAACCGTGGAACGAAGTACTACTCCAGTGACTTCGACCGTAACCGTCGCCAACAAGAGGTCATCAAGGCTGTCGTGGACAAAACGGCTTCTCTTGAAGGCTTAACGAAGATATTTAACGTCATGGACGTAGGTGCCAAGAATATACATACCGATCTTTCCAAGGATCAGATCAAAGGCTTGGCCTACGATTTCAAAGGATTTAATTCTTCTACGGTCACCGCATTGGATAATGGGGCATATTGGCAGGGAGGATACACGTATCTCGAAAAAGAAAAGCTCGAGTCTGTTCGCAATTCCTTGCAATCAGAGATGGGATTGAGTGGGAGCGTCGTAGCGTCGCTCAACAATTCTCCGATACTCGGTTCCGGTGAAGCGGTAGCGACAAGCAACAAGAAGAGCGTCAAGAAGAAAACGACAGAATCAGCTGCGTCAACATCAACGAAACAAAAAACGGAGGCTCCGAAAGAACAAGAGCCGAATTCAACAGACAATCAAGACGGTACGGCAAATGAAGGTGCAATGCCGCCACCTGATGTCGTAGACTCAGAAGGGCAAGGCCAGTCGACAGATCAAGGTCAGGGAGCACAGACGCCTGCGACTGATGCAACACAATCTCCTGGGACTGTACCAGCAGGTAATAACGGCAACAACTCTACACCACCGCCGGATATCATCCCGCCGTCCAGTCAAGATGCAGGTCCTGCAACTACACAAGGATCGAACACGAACTCTTAACGAGTACGAAAAACACCCGTTCATCATGAGCGGGTGTTTTTATTTGTCGATTCATTAAAAAATTTTAAAAATTCGTTTATGGAAAAGGTTTAGAAAACACCAATTTCGTGGTACAATAATAATATGCTGATAAGACAGATTAATCAGATAATTATTACTGACTGGAGGGATTTCTATGACGATTTTCTTGGTGAACCTGTTCCTGGTGATTGCTTTTGTGTACCTGATCAGCCGCCAACAAAACGAAGAGTTTGTGTACGATGAAGATTTTTTCCTCCAGAACCCTTCAGCTTTGGAAGAATATCAGCAGATGCCGATTGATTTCCAGCATGCCTTTTTCCGCAAGCATAAAGAGTGGATTAAGGAAAAATATATGCGCGGAGAAAGCTACATTTTAGGTTATTGTCCAAACAAAGAAGTGCGTCGTGCGTGGCTGTCAGAATTCATGAATCAAAAAAATATGAACAATTCACCGACCCCTTCCTCGTGAAGGGGTTTTTCGCATCTGTAGAACTCGTGCTATACTGCTACGAGAGGATATCGTGAAATAGGAGGAAAGAAGTACGTGTTACAATTTATGCTGGAAAAACTAAATCAACAGTTACATACGCATGGAATGATTTCGGATATCGTCTTGCGCTCCGATCATTCGTTGCTGGAAGAAGCGGAAGGGCAAGAGGTTCTGATCACGTTTTCGGAGGCAGAGGACGAAAAGCAACCAACGGCTACCATCCATCTGTTTTCGCTTGCGGAAGAGGACAGCTGTGAAATTGAGGTGGAAATTGACTATCCTTATAGCTTGCAAGATGAGGAGATTCAACAATTATGGACGCAAGCAAAAAGCTTGGTAGCTGAGTGTTCGCTGACAGAAAAGCGCCGCTTTGTAGAGCCTGGCACGCAGGCGGAAGCGAAAGTCGTACTGGATTATCACTTTGTCGTGCAGATGCCGAGAACAGAAGCTGAAGAAATCGCATTTACAGAAACCATCGCAAGATTTTCCGCAGATTTGGGGATGCTCGTCAAACTCGGCACATAAAAATAGGTTGTACATAAGGAAAGCTCAGGGGTATTATCCTGAGCTTTTTGCATGAAATGTGAGGAAGGAGGAATATGAGGAGGAGAGAGAGAATCGTATAGAAAATAAAAATGAATGAGCATTCACTCGTTGGGAGGGCGTTTAACGTGGAACTTTCAAAAGTATGGGAACCGATTCAAATTGGTTCGATGACGTTGCCAAATCGGATAATGATGGGGTCCATGCACGTTGGATTTGAAAAGCTTGAGAATGGTGTAGCGAGGCTTGCTACCTTTTACGCAGAGCGTGCTAAAGGAGAGGCAGGTCTGATCGTGACAGGAGGGGCTGCTGTACATCCAGAAGGCGGTATGGGCGACGAGTATTGCAATGTATACCAAGACGAGGATATCGAGAAATTGCGTCTGATCACGAAAGAGGTTCATCAAGCCAATGGGAGAATTGCGTTGCAGCTGTTCCATTCCGGGCGTTACGCGTACAAGGAAGCAACAGGATTAGACCCGGTAGCACCATCGCCATTGCAGGCGCCGATTAACCGTTGGAAGCCGAGAGAGTTAAGCGCAGAGGAGATCGAAGTAACGATCCAATGCTTTGCTGATGGCGCCGTCCGTGCTAAAAAAGCTGGCTTTGATGCCGTGGAAATTATGGGTTCGGAAGGATACTTGATCAATCAATTTTTATCCCCTGTGACCAATAAGCGAGAAGATGAGTGGGGTGGGGACTTTTTACGCAGAGCCCGCTTTGGTATCGAGGTGGCTAAGCGTGCCCGCCAAGCAGTGGGACCCGATTATCCGATCATCTACCGGATGTCGGGATTGGACTTAATGCCAGATAGTACGACGATGGAAGAGACATTGCAATTTGCCAAAATGCTGGAGGAGGCAGGAGCTGATGCTCTCAATGTCGGAATTGGCTGGCATGAATCACAAGTGCCGACGATTGGCATGATGGTGCCGCGTGGAGCGTATGTATGGGTGGCCCAGCAAGTCAAGCAGGTCGTGAACATCCCGGTTATTGCCAGCAATCGAATCAGCGACATGCGCCAGGCTGAAAAGATTTTGTATGAAGAATGCAGCGATATGGTTTCGATGGCCCGTCCATTTTTAGCGGACCCGTATATCGTTCAAAAAAGTAAAGAAGGACGTTTTGATGAAGTAAACACATGTATTGCTTGCAACCAAGCCTGTCTCGACCATATCTTTGATGGGAAGGTAGCCTCCTGTCTGGTCAATCCTCTCGTGGGCAGAGAAGCAGAGTGGCAGTTGGTTACGGCGGAAAACCGCAAGAAGGTAGCTGTAATCGGAGCGGGGCCAGCCGGCTTGGAGGCAGCTCGTGTGCTGGCAGAGCGAGGGCATCAGGTGGTTATCATGGAGGCCAAAAGACAGATCGGTGGACAATTAAACTACGCCAGACAGGTGCCGGGTAAAGAGGAATTTAATGAAACGCTTCGCTATTATCGGACAGAGCTTGCGCGTCTTGGTGTCGAAATAAGGCTGGGAACACTGGCAGAGGCAGAAGCCCTGATTGAAGAAGGCTTTGCAGAAGTGGTAGTGGCAACGGGAGTCATTCCTCGGCGTCCAGAGATTCCAGGAGTGGAGCTCGGACATGTAAAGGGATATGATGCGGTATTTGAAAAGCGCGCCAAGGTCGGTAGACAAGTAGTCATCATCGGTGCAGGAGGAATCGCATGTGATTTGTCCCATTTGCTGATGCACGACGAAACGATTTCACCGAAGGCAGCGGAATACTTGCAGGAGTATCGGATTCTGGATGGAAGAGCTGTACAGCAACTGCAACAGCGAAAACGCAAGATCAGCATGTTGCGGCGTGGGAAGCATGTCGGATCGGGCTTGGGTAAAACGACGCGCTGGGCAGTTCTCGCCAACCTGAAGCGACGTGGCGTAGAGATGCTGACACAAATTGAATATAGCCGGATTACAGAAGAAGGGGTATACTTCATTCAGAACGGGGAGGAACGCATGATACCTGCTGATACGGTCATTGTAGCGGCTGGAGCGACCTCCAACAATTCGCTATACCACGCATTGCTTGATCGGCTGCCTGTGCACCTCATAGGCGGGGCTAAAGAAGCGGGAGAGCTCGATGCTAAGCGAGCGATTTTGGAGGGCGCGACGGTAGGAAGAGCGATTTAAGGTGATGAAAAGATTTTCTATTTCGAAAACAATGGGGATCGGATATGATTAAGAAAAGTATGTCGTCTTTTTAGAAGTTTTGTCGAATCGCTTTTCAACCTCCGCTAATTCTTGCAAAATGAAGTTATACTGTTCAAATTCATTTGATTGGGGGCTCTCGCCTTGATGAACCATAATGGCATTCTCTTAGGGAAACGTTACTTCCTGTACTCGTTAGCACCGCTAGTAGAGGTGGAGGGATGGACGTTTACGATAGCCCCGGGGTTTAAGATGATCGCAGGCGGGAGTGCCAATCCATTACAGACATTAATCAGCGTTTACCGAGAGAATGAAAAGGTAGCGCAACTCGTGCTTCATCATAGACGAAGTGATTCAGATGTCACTGTGCAGGCTGTATCAAGTGATCTCCTGTTAGAAATCGCCCCGGCGACTAGAACTGTAAGTGTAGCAGAAAAGATGTAAGGCACCCTGAACGGGGTGCTTTTCACTTTCGATCTTCAATCATCATTCCGAGCAATCGAGGAGGCGGCAGGATCATGGTAGGGAACGAATGGCAGGTAGGTCAGTTTCAATTGTCTTGGCTGAGAGGTGGACTCACGAAGCTGGACGGAGGCGCAATGTTTGGAGTCGTGCCCAAGCCGCTCTGGAGCAAAAGATATCCATCGAATGATCTCAATCAAATCCCTTTGCGTGCTGACCCGATCCTGGTACAGGCTCATGGCAAGCGTATTTTGATTGAATCGGGATTGGGAAATGATCGGCTAACGGAAAAACAGAAGCGCAATTTTGGCTTGGAAGAAGAGTCTCAAGTGGTGGACTCCCTTGCTGCAAAAGGATTGACTCCTGCTGATATCGATATCGTCATCATGACACATATGCACTACGATCATGCCAACGGACTTGTCTCTATTCGTGATGGACAACTTATCTCTACATTTCCGCAAGCTGTCATCTACGTGCAGGAGCAGGAATGGGCGGAGATGAGAGAGCCGAATATTCGCTCGAAGAATACATATTGGGAAGAAAACTGGCGTCCGATTGAGAATCAGGTGAAGACGTACGGAGCTTCGCAGGAAGTTGTGCCGGGAATCACGCTTCATCATACAGGCGGTCACAGCCAGGGACATGCTATCGTACGGATGGAGACAGAGGGGCAGCTGCTTTTGCATCTAGCGGACATCATGCCTACACACGCCCATCAAAATCCATTATGGGTGATGGCCTACGATGACTACCCGATGACATCCATCTTTGCAAAAGACGAATGGATCAACAACGGGATCAAGCAAGGAGCTTGGTTCACGTTCTACCACGATAGCGTTTACCGTGCGGTGAAATGGAACGAACAGGGAGAAATGATTGATCGGATAGAAGTTATTTTGTAAAAAGGACAAGCAAAAGACCGTCAGTGTTTACTGGCGGTCTTTTGCGTTGTTTAAGGTCACCGTGTCCAACCCTATCGAAATTTTGATTACTCTAATAGAAATGTTTCATAATCAAAAAATTTTGAATGCTCATTGACGAACGACCATTGCCTCTCTACAATGGGAACATCACAGAGCATCTGTTCTGGCAAAGATGGAAAGGCATAACAGTGGTGAGGAGAGAGACAATGAGCTGGATCAAGATGCGTTTACAGGAGTTTCACCCGATTGTCTGGTCATTAGTCGTCGGGACCGTGTTCGTCCGGGCCGCCAGCTCGATGAGCATGCCGTTTTTGTTTTTATACTTGTCTAATCAAACAGATATGAGCTTGGCTATGATCGGATTGACTATTGGAGCAGGACCACTCGCGGGTACAATCGGAGGTTTTATTGCGGGAGCGTGGTCGGACAGAATCGGGCGCAGGCGAGTCATGCTAGGCGCGTTGTACGTGTGGACGCTCGTGTTCGTCGGGTTTGCGCTTAGTAAAGACCCGTGGATTCTGCTTTTTCTCAATATAGCAGGGGGACTCTGTCGATCCTTCTACGAACCGGTCTCCCAGGCGCTGATGGCAGATGTAACGCCACAAGAGAAGCGGCTTCGTGTGTTCGGTATTCGCTACATGGCGATTAACGTGGGGGTAGCGGTAGGGCCTATCGCAGGGGTAGTGCTGGCGAAAAGCTCTGTAGCCTTACCCTTCCTGATGACGGCAGTGATTTATCTCATCTATGTGATTAGCTTGCAAGGATTATTGAACAAGTTTGGCATTAAGCAAATTGAGGGTCAAAAGAAAGAAGTGGTTACATTCGGCCGTGCATTCAGTGTTGTGGTGCACGACAAAGCGTTTCGTTTGTACATGCTCGCCGGTGTTTTGGGAGCGATAGGCTACTCGCAAATGTCATCTACGCTGGCAAAATTCGCAGAAATGACGGTCGTGAATGGAACAGAGCTATTTGCCATCCTGATGACAGTCAATGCGATTGTCGTGATTGTGATGCAGCTTCCGTTGACGAACTGGGCAGAAAAAAAGACGCCTCTCACCGCGATTGTGGTGGGAAACGTCATGTATGCAGTTGGTGACGTGGGTTATGCCTTTGCCAACTCATGGCTGATATTCATTGTGGCGATGGTATTTTTCACAATTGGTGAAATCCTTACGTTTACAGCAGGAGACGTCCTGATCGACCGAATGGCGCCAGAGAGTATGCGCGGCAGCTATTACGGTGCGAAAAGCTTCAGCAACCTCGGCCAGTTCATCGGTCCGTGGATGGGTGGATTGCTGTTGGCAAACTACGGAGGTACGACCCTGTTCCTGATTGTAGCAGCTACCTCGATGATGAGCAGTGCCTTCCAATGGGCGGGTGCTCGCGCCTTTGAAGCAACCCGTGGCAAGTCCTTGAATGAAGCGAGGGCTGAATCACTCTAACGCTTGCAAGATCCGATCCGCCATCCGTTTATAGCCTTCAGCATTCGGGTGGAAGTGGTCTGTATACAAGTAGTTTTGTTCTTTACGCAAGAACAAGTCGTAGGTCGGCACCACGAATACTTGCGGGTATCTTGAGGCGATTTGGGACGCCTGATTGTTCCAGTCGAGCACAGGCCCGATGGTGTCGACGGCTGCTTCGGTATTGCCAAAAGGATTATACAGGGAAGTATAGACGATCGTCGCCGTTTTGTTGACGCTGCGAATCTGTTTGAGAATCTCTTCATAGTTGACCGCAAGCTGATTAAGAGCTGTGGTCACTTTTTCTTTTTCAATGGTATACAGCCCACCTGTCTGCCTGAACAAGTCATTGCCACCGATGGTAAAAAGAATCAGATCGGCTTCAGCGAGCAGCTTCTTCACTTGCTCCTGAGACATTTGTTTGAGCAGTTCAGATGATTCCTGTCCATTAATTGCGAGGTTTGTGAACGTAATAGACTGGCCCGATTTTTTCTCCAATGCTTGGCGAACGAGTCCGACATAGCCTTGGCCATTTGCGTCTCCGGCACCGCGCGTGAGGGAATCCCCTAGTGCGACTACTTTGTGGACACCCTTTTCTGGTAAAGGAGAGGGTGGCTGCTCTTTTTGGGCAGGTGGGGGTGCTGCGGATGGTGCTAACTGCTGCGGGTTCATCGCGAGGACAAACCCTGTCGCAAATAAGAGAAAGGAGAGTAAAGACAAGAGACCTGCCGTGCGCCAAAGAAATTGGCCGGATGTGCGCATCGGGTATCCTCCTATTCGTTTTAAAGTGTATGGTCATGGTATAATGTGGATGGACATCTTATGACAGTGTACCATAAACAGAACGCCATCGTCAGTTGACGAGGCATGACTCAGATAGGAGGGCGCACATTGGCCGAAACGGTCCTCTCAGTAAAGGGATTGCAAAAAGCGATTGGCAAAAAGTCGATCATTCATGATATTACGTTTGATGTTTTCGCCGGAGAGGTATTTGGATTTCTCGGGCCGAATGGCGCAGGCAAAACCACTACGATCCGCATGCTCGTTGGATTGGCAAAAGCCGATGGGGGAGATATTCGCATCGGAGGCATCTCCCTTCAGGAACAGTTTCCGCAAGCAATTGCGCAGGTTGGTTGTATCGTTGAAAATCCGGAGCTATACAAGTTTTTGACGGGCAGAGAGAATCTGGAGCAGTTTGCGAGAATGAGCGGTGGTATTACGCCTGAGCGTATTGAGGAAATCGTCCGCTTCGTTGATTTGGAGAGGGCAATTGATGATAAGGTAAAAACGTACTCACTCGGAATGAGGCAGCGTCTGGGGATCGCGCAGGCACTTTTGCATCGTCCGAAAATATTGATCCTGGACGAACCGACGAACGGTTTGGACCCGGCGGGGATTCGTGAGTTGCGCCAGTTTATTCGTAAGCTTGCCGAGGAGGAAGGGCTCGCTGTCTTCATTTCGAGTCATCTTCTCAGTGAAATCGAGATGATGTGTGACCGGGTGGCGATTATCAGCCAAGGGAAGGTCATTTCGGTTGGATTAGTCAAAGAACTGATGGAGCAGTTTGCTGATCAGGTCGATTGGACAATCCCGTCTTCCCACATACAGAAGGCCGAGGAAGTCCTGCGGAAACTACCAGCAGTGACAGATGTGTGGGTGGTCAGTGAAGAGCGTCTGAAATCACGCATGGACATAGAAAAAGTGAGCGAGGCTAACCAAGCATTGGTCAATGGTGGCATACCTGTGATGGGGATTGCGACAAAGACGGTTACACTGGAAGACCTGTTCCTTACATTGACGGGAGGAGGGGGAAGTCATGGAGCAGAGCATGGTGGGGCTCGTACAGAATGAAACCATAAAATTGCTGCGTCGGCGCCGTTTTCTCGTCGTTGTGCTGATCTTGGCGATTCTGATCCCGATTTTTACATACGCGCAGTACCGCTCGGTTGTCACTGCACAAGAACGAATGGGGACGACCGACTGGCGCCCGTTATTAACCCAACAAATCGTCGATATGCAAAACAGGCTGGCATCAAGCCGTCTTCCTGAAGAGTGGCGGGATTTTATCAAGGTCAGGATAGCACAGCAGCAATATTATTTGGATCATGACATTAACCCGATGGCGCCGGGTGGACCTACATTCGCCCGTGGCTTTATGGATCAGGCCATTTCGATGTTTTTGCCGATGATTATCGTCGTACTCGCGGTCGACCTCGTATCTTCAGAGTTTAGCGAGGGGACGGTAAAGCTACTATTAACGCGACCCGTACGGCGTTGGAAGGTATTGACCAGCAAATACATCACCCTGCTGCTGTTTACCTCTCTCACGGTTCTCACGACACTGATTCTCGCTTATTTACTCTCTGGGGTCGTATTTGGCTATTCGGGATGGGACCTGCCCATTTTGACTGGCTTTGAAGTAGCGGGAGGAGAACTGGAGACATCTGGCGCTTTCATGCTGCCACAATGGCAATTTTTGCTGATGCAATATGGGCTAGGCTGGTTCGTCTGCGTCGTGGTTGCCACGGTCACACTTATGGTCTCTGTTTTGGTTCGGAGTGCGGCTGCGGGGATGGGAATTATGATGGCAGCATTAATTAGCGGAACGATCCTGACGCAGATGGCATCCTCCTGGGAATCGTCCAAATACTTGTTCGTGGTAAATTTGCAGCTTACGGATTACCTAAATGGAACACTACCTCCGATTAAAGGGATGACGTTGCCGTTCTCGCTGACCGTGTTGAGTGTATGGGCGATCGCAGCGCTGATCATTGCGTACGCGACCTTTATCCGTAAGGATGTCACATCCTAATTTAACAAATTCCGTTACTTAATGACATGTCTGCTCGTCTTTACCATGACGAATGAAAAAGACAGCGAGAGGAGAAAGACGAAACAGAATGGACGTATTATGGAAAGCAGGCTCGGTGACACTATCTGGCATGTTTGAGCTGTGGGCAGCGATCCCTGTAGGTTTTATGTTGCAACTACCACCGGTTCTGATCGGAATATTTAGTGCGGTGGGTGCGATTATCAGCGCAGGTGTCGTCATTTTTCTGGGAGGTTCTTTGCGCGCCTGGCTTTTAAAGCGTGTAGAGAAACGGAGCAAGCGTCAGGGGCGCATGTGGCAGATATGGGATAAATACGGAGTGGTCGGCCTTGGTCTCGCTTCGCCGCTTTTAACGGGAGCCCCACTGGGAGCTGCTATTGGTATCTCGCTGGGAGCCCCTACGAAAAAGCTCATGCTGTGGATGTCGGTGGGCATCATTATCTGGAGTGTGTTATTGACGGCAGGAGTGGCTTTTGGTCTGTTGCAATTCATGGTACCAGAAACGAAATAGAGCTATATGCATGAAACCGCCAATTTCTGGCGG
Organism: Brevibacillus sp. AG; assembly: GCF_028369215.1. Classification (NCBI taxonomy): domain Bacteria; kingdom Bacillati; phylum Bacillota; class Bacilli; order Caryophanales; family Paenibacillaceae; genus Brevibacillus; species Brevibacillus sp. AG. The sequence continues at coordinate 50,566 of NZ_JAQMYO010000002.1, forward strand.
TTTTTGTTCATGCTCATCATAACGTGATTCTGTAGACAATCTCTCCATCGTATACGTCGCCAGTTTCTTCAAAGCCGGTTTGTCTGTATAAATGTCTTGCACCTGCATTGTCTGGGCATACGGTCAGGTTGACAAATCGGCTTTGCGGGAAACGGTTCCGTACCGTATCCACGATCGCTGTGAGAGCCGCTCTGCCATATCCTTTGCCTTGGTACTGGTGATCGATCAAAAAACCGTTGAACCAGTAACACCAATCTGTTGAGGCGTCATAGGTAATCATGACAAACCCAACCATTTCATCAGCGTTATACAAACAGAATGGTTCATATGCGCAGTTGTCACCATCAGGGCGGATATGAACCTTCGCTAATGAAACGGCAACAGACGGGACAAAGCGCTGCTGCTCATCTTGTACCTGCAAGCGTAATGCATCTTGCCAGTTATCTCTGGTTGTTGGAACCAATTGAATACCAGTGTCTTTGATAAGTCTTCACCTCGATCATCTTGATAGCTTAAGCGTAACCGATCGTTCCTGAAAAATCTTCCTTTTCTGCTTGGGCGTTTTTTCGTAAAATAAACAAGGATACAAATAGAAAAGTTCCCGAAAGTGAGGTAACTGACATGGACGAGAAAAAAGAAGCATTGGTCCCTGAACTGGAGGATCTCGTTCGTAAATTTACAGAGCTGTTGACAGGAGAAGCGACTCCTGAGCGCGTAGAAATGGTAAAAGTATGGTGCCTGTACACGACAATGGCAAAAGCAATGCCTCCGCTGATTCAGCATTGGGGAAGCGAGCCTGAGCATATGGAAGCACGGAATCAAATTCGGGAAATCATCGAGCAAATCAAGCAGTGGAATCAGGAGAAAAATCAAAAGCATTAAAGAGTAGGAAAAAACGCTGTCTCTTTGCGAAAGAGAACAGCGTTTTTTTACTTCAATCGAATCTCTAAGCGGCGTAGAGGCATCAACTCTCCACGATAATCTAGCAGGCCTTGCTTGATCAGCTCGTGAACCCGGTATGTCAAATACGTGTCACCAATACATTGATCGCTTTCCCCCATGACGGTACCGATCACACGTGCAGCCTTTTGGAACTTATTTGATGCATGTTCCAAGAGCGAGGCATCATAATAATCCTCCGATACTTCTAATACCTCACCCTGTTTGTAAACGCGCAGCGTACTATCAGATTGCGACCACTTTTCCCATTCGAGGATGAGGCTTTGTACGAGAGACGCAGGCATATTCTTTTTCACCTGATAAGCGTCCATCACCAATTTGGGAGGGAGGGCACCCGCGCTTTTCCATACATAAGATACCTCGTTGCCGTCTATGTTTCTTACTTTGTAATCGCAATTCACACTAAATGCCGTTATATCGATTGCTTCGAATGAGAGGTTTTTATCCTGAAGCATGGAGACAACATAACGAATCCCTATGCTGTCAGATGCGTTCTGACCATGCCACAGAATTACGCTACTGGCATCAGGGATCTGTGATGGCAAGGTTAGATTTCGCAGCAGGTATGCTTTTAGCGTTGTCAGGTCTTCGTTAGAGATCGGTTCTACTTGCTTGAAGAAAGAATGAATCCATTCAATCCTTTCATTCATCCCGGTTGCGGTCTCCAGTTGATGTAGCGGTCCAACTGAAAAATCATCCTCGATACAGATGATGCTTTCTGTTTGTAGTAGATTCTGTTTGCGGAAGACGGATCGAAGTGTACCGTAGGCAGATAGGCTGAAGCAGATGTGAAATTTGTTCATTCGTTAGCTCCTCATGATTAAAAAGACACGATCCCGAAAATCAGATCGTGTCTTTTCCGATTGTAGGGATCTTTTTACGGATTCCACGTGATATGTTTGCTAGCATCCATTAATTCATTTAAGGTAACTCCGTTTGCGGTCACTACCACATACAACGATTGGTTGTCGGATTGAGCGTTAAAATGAACCGCATGCTGGGCTGTTGATCCTTTTGAATCCGTTTGATCAAAAGAAACGGCGATGGCTTGCTCTCCGTTGACAGCGAACAACTGAGTAGCGGAGAAAGTGCCTGGGATAGAGAGGCTGCGCTTGCCTTCTGTATTGCGCACAACATCTAGGCGAATCCAGTCGTTGTTCCGCTTGTAATCGGCAGTTAAGCGAGTCACCTTTTGACTGGTTTCGGATTCATATTGGACCGATACCGTACTCATCGAGAACCCATTCGGTGCTTGCGAAAGGGCAGGCACGGGCATATCTGATGCTTGTACAGCAGTGTTCAAATCCGAGAAGGAGGAAAGAGTAATGGGCTGCTTCGCTACCGCCGGCAACGTTGGACCCACTAATGCGTTCTCAGTCTTACCGCCATCAGCAGTGTCTGGTTCCACTTGGGAAGCGATCCCAAAAGTCGTAGGCTTCTCAGCAGCGGCGCCATTGGCTTCCTTAGCGGCTACTTGGTTACCAGTATTTGCTGAAACGGCTGGAACTTCCGATTTCGCTTTTGCTGCTTGATCAGCCGAGTTCCCTTGTAATCCGCGAGATGCCACGCTGTTCTGCCCGTCTTTATTGATCGTACGTGGCTCGGGTGTTACTACTTTTTCCTCTGGTTTCACCATCGCAATCGCATTGTTCGATTGGGGAGGTGATGCAGGAGGTGTATCTTTTGCAGGTGCAGTCGGAGCGACCTGCGATTGTGTAGCGGCGGACTCTGGCTTGCTTTCTGCTTTTTTCATCGTCGGACTATCGGCTGCTGCTGGTATGGAAGCGATAGCAGGTGCTGGGGCTGACGGTGCCGATTTTGATTCCGTATCGCTGAATGCAAAAGTGTTCTGGTTGTCTTTCATCCCGGTTTCTTGAATGGTAGCCATTTGAAGATTATCCGGTGCCATTTGTTGGTAGCCGACGAAACCAACTGCGAGCAAGACAGCCGCTGCGCTAACCCAGGCGTATGAAGGGAAGCCTTTGGTCCAACGCTTGTTTGGCTTTACGATCACTGTGCTCGTTTGTTGCTCTGAAGATGCAGTAGCGGCGTGAGGGGGTACACCTTTTTCGGCGGTCTGGTAGATTGCTTGCATGATCCTGTCTTCCAGGTTCGCTTGAGGTAGTGGAACCTCCTTCAAGAACTGCACCTCCTCTTCTGTTGTCATTTGCGTTTCTATCCAAGCGATGCATTCGTCACAGGTTTCAATATGTGAGTGTGAATCGCTATCTGTGTCATCTAGCCATGCTTTTCTAAATGCCTGGCAGTTCATGTACGAGCCCCCCTTCCTTGCGGGATAACAATTTTGCGAGTTCCTGACGAGCACGCAAGTAACGGACGCGAGCTGTAGATTCGGCGATGCCGAGGAGTGTAGCTATTTTTTCAAACGGATATTCGTGCGTACAGCGAAGGACAATCACTTCTCGATAAGAATCCGACAGTAAGGCAAAGGCCTCCTGAATTTCTCGACGTTGCTCCTTTGTCATGAGCGATTCCTGAGGGGATTCGTCCCGTGTATTTGATGGCACATAGGCCAATTGTTCATCCGAGTCATGATACTTTCGGCGACGCAAGAAGTCGATGCTCTTATTTCGGGCAAGCGTATGTAACCAAGAAGAAAACTGGCTGTCCCCGCGGAAAGTGGACAATTTTTCATACGCTTTTACAAATACTTCTTGAGTGAGATCCTCTGCATCAGAGCGATTGTTTACCATTTTGTAAATGAAAACATAGATCATATGCTGATATCGCTGGATGAGGTCGCGATACGCTTCGATGTCGCCTTGAAGAATCCGCTGAATGATTTCGGCGTCGGATTGCATTGAATCTTTGGCCTCCCTTCCCTCTATGAGACGCTGGTTATTCGTAAACGTTTCAGACCAGCGTTTCGATTTCTATAATATCGTATGGATAGCCTTGTTCGACCAGAAAAAGCTGGCGATGGAGCGAAAACTCCTGCTCTCTCGTGTCTCTTGTTACCAATGTATAAAAATGGGCGGTGTTGTCGTCTGTTTTGGGCCTTAAGATGCGTCCCAGGCGCTGTGCCTCTTCTTGTCTGGAACCATACGTCCCGGAAATTTGGATCGCGACGTTGGCATCCGGCAAATCAACCGCAAAGTTGGCTACCTTGGATACGATCAGGCGTGTAATTTCCCCTTTTTTAAACTGCGTGTACAAAAGCTCACGTTCTTTGTCCGGTACTTTTCCTGTAATGAGTGGCAGTTGGAGGGCCGTTGCCATCTGTTCAAGCTGATCGATATATTGCCCGATGATCAAAACACGATCGTGGGCGTGCCTCTCCAATAGCTCGCGGACGACCTCCAGTTTTTTTGGATTTTCTGCCGCAATGCGAAACTTTTGACGAGCGGTTGCATGTGCATAAGCCTCACGCCACTTCGGCTCAAAGGGGAGTCGAATTTCTCGGCAATGCGCCTCCGCGATCCAGCCTTGCTCTTCCATGACTTTCCACGGAACCTCGTACTTTTTTGGACCAATTAGCGTGAAAACATCTTCCTCCCGCCCGTCTTCCCGAACAAGAGTAGCAGTCAGCCCAAGTCTGCGAGTGGCTTGAATCCCAGAAGTAACACGAAAGATGGGTGCGGGCAACAAATGCACCTCATCGTAAATAATAAGCCCCCAGTCGCGCTCTGAAAAGAGTTTCAGATGAGGAAAATCATCTTCGGCGGTGGGGCGGTATGTAAGAATTTGATAAGTCGCCACAGTTATTGGCTTGACTTCTTTATTGTCACCAGTGTATTCGCCGACCATATTTGGATCAAGTCCTGTTTTGTCCAAGAGCTCTGCGATCCATTGACGAACCGATGTCGTATTCGTGGTCAAAATGAGTGTGGCTGTTTGCAATTGGCAAATGGCACCAAGTCCAATGACCGTTTTTCCAGCACCACAGGGCAGGACGAGTACGCCGCTTCCCCCGGTCACAGCTCCACCAGAATAGAAGGCATCGACAGCTTCTTTTTGATAAGAGCGCAAGGAGAATGCTCGGCCTTGGGATGTCGTTTCCCGCAAGCTGACTGCACAGGATTCTCCTTCTGTATAGCCCGCCAAATCTTGAACAGGAAACCCGAGCTTGATCAGCTCTTGTTTAATCAGACCGCGCGCATAGCTTTTGATGACGAATTCATTCTCAAAAAGAGCAGCGATTGATTTATAACTGGTCACCTCTGCTAAAAGAAGGGGGTCATCACTCATTAATACGAGATGATCGCCAATGCGTTCCAAACGAAACAAGCCGTATTTTCGCATCGTATCTTCTATTTCTTTGATGATGGTAGGCGGGACACCGTACTTGCTGTATCTGCCAAGCACGTCTGTTACCTCTTGTGATGTAAGACCAGATGCAGCCGCATTCCAAAGCGATAAAGGGGTGATCCGATAGGTATGGATGTATTCTGGGTTCTTGATTAGCTCGGTAAAACCACTGATAGCTTGTCTGGCCTCGGCAAATAAAGGATGCTGTGTTTCCAACAATATCGTCCGATCGCTTTGAACGATCAAGGGCAGGTCTGGACGGTACGACAATAGACTCACCTCATTACAAAAGGCATAGGAATCAGCACTATGGTATCACAATCTCAAAAAGAAAGAAAAACGAACAGGTAACATTTTGGCGAGGATGGGAAACAATATCCCAAAGCATGGACGGAAAGGACGGCGAGGAGCATGGCAATTTGGGGAAGCTTGTTTAATTTGATCTTGGTCATGATCCTCGTACTCCTGAACGGGTTCTTTGTTGCGACTGAATTCGCGATTGTAAAAGTTAGGGAATCGCGCATTGTCCAGCTCGCAGCGGAAGGAAACAAGCGCGCTGTTGACGTCGAGATGGTCCTGCACAATTTGGATGCTTATCTCTCCGCGTGCCAACTCGGGATTACGCTGGCTTCATTAGGACTCGGTTGGCTGGGAGAGCCTGCTGTCGCGCATCTCCTGCATCCAGTTTTTCGTTACTTCCATTTAAATGAAACGGTTGTTAGCAGTATTTCCTTTATTATCGCTTTTTCGCTGATTACGTTTTTGCATATCGTGCTGGGGGAGCTGGCTCCTAAGACACTGGCTATTCAATACTCTGAAAAGGTGGTACTTGCGGTAGCCAAACCGATCCAGCTCTTCTACAAAATCATGTATCCCTTTATTCAAATGCTGAACTGGGCCGCGAGTCGTTTTCTTGCGCTCTTTCATATATCCTTGGAGCCGCATCAGGAAGCACATACAGAAGAAGAGATTCGCATTCTCGTCAATGAAAGTCACAAAAGTGGCTTGATTGATCAAACCGAGCTGATGCTGGTCGATAATATTTTTGATTTCTCGGAGACGATGGCAAGAGAAATCATGGTTCCACGTACAGATATGGTTGTCTTGAACTTGCGCGATCCCTTTGACGAAAACGTCAAGCATGTCCAAAATGGACGGTTTACCCGCTATCCGGTAGTGGATGGTGACAAGGACCATGTTGTGGGTAGTTTGCACATCAAGGATATGTTGACAGGGCTTCTGGAAGGGGAGAGCAATGACCTTCAGAGCTTCATGCGCCCTATTTTGACTGTGCCGGAGACGATCTCGATCAGCCGGTTGCTGACTATGCTACAAAAACAACGAGGACAAATGGCGATTATCATTGATGAGTATGGGGGCACTGCCGGGCTGGTGACGCTTGAAGATATAATGGAGGAAATTGTCGGAGATATTCAAGACGAGTTCGACGACGAGCGCCCAGAGGTGGAGCGAAGTGACGGAATGCTGTCACTGGACGGGCGTATGTTACTGGAGGAAGTGGGCGATTATCTGGACATCGAATTGGAGTCAAGCGATGTAGATACGCTAGCAGGTTGGATTTACATGCAAATCGATCATCCGCCGCGCGTGGGGGATCGAGTAAAAGAGGGGAAGTACGAATTTGTCGTGGGAGAAGTCGACCATTACAGAATCACCAGGGTATATGTAAAGAAAATCGGCAAAGCAGAGGAAGAAGTCAATTTTACTTAAGTAAGGAAAGGGGCTTCTCAATGCGCAATAATATGCTATAATGGGACACAAGTTGCCTAGATGGCAATGAGCCTAATTGCTTAGGGCGATTAGAGCAGCTGAGAGTAGAGACTAGAGGAGGAAGTACAGATGAGACGAGCAGTCAGTATGGTACTGACCGCATTGCTGGCGTTTTCTTTGGCAGCATGTGGCAACGAAACAGGTGGGAAAACAGAGACAGCAGCAACGACAGGCCAAGGGCAAACAGTGAAGCTGGGGCTGACGCAATTCGTGGAGCACCCTGCGCTGGATGCTATTCATAAAGGAATTTTGGATGGACTGAAGGATGCTGGCTACGAAGAGGGCAAGAACTTGGAGGTAGACTCCCAAAACGCCCATGGCGACATGAACAATACGGTCTCGATCGCACAGAAGTATGCCGGAGATAAAAAGGATCTTGTCGTAGCGATTGCGACGCCATCCGCTCAGGCTGCAGCCAAGGCGATTGCAGACAAACCTGTTATTTTCAGTTCCGTAACAGACCCGATCTCGGCTCAACTGGTTGGCAGTCTGGAGAAGCCAGACAAAAATGTCACCGGGACGTCCGATAAAGTATCGATGGAACAACAATTGAAGCTGGTGAAAGCATTCCTGCCTGAGTTGAAAAAGCTGGGCGTGATCTATACGACCTCCGAAATTAATTCAGAGGTACAGGTCAAGGAATTGGAAGACGCAGCGCAAAAAGAAGGCGTAGAAATCATCAAAGCTGGCATTTCGCAGCTATCCGAAGTGCAGCTAGCAGCGCAATCCCTTGCTAGTAAAGCAGATGCCATTATTATCCCAATTGACAACACGGTCGTATCTTCGTTTGAAGCGGTACTCGGAGCAGCAGAGGGAAACAAAATCCCTGTCTTTGCTTCTGATACCGATACAGTGAAACGTGGAGCGGTTGCTACGTATGGGATTGATTACTACCAAATCGGTAAACAAACAGGCGATATGGCTGCCCGTATCTTAAAAGGGCAGAGTGTTGCTGATACTCCTGTAGAGATTTCGAAACAAGCTGATTTGTATATTAATGAAACAGCTGCTGCAAAGTTTGGTCTCACTATTTCTGAGGCACTCAAACAACAGGCGAAAGAAATCATCAAGTAAAAAGAGAGCGTCATGCTCTCTTTTTATTCTTTTAAAACCGTTTTATCCATGTTAAAATTGTAGAAAAAAATTCACGAGGGGGAATTCACTAAATGTTCAAACAAAAGAAGAGTGTTAAAATTTTTCAGAGTTTTTTATTTCCTTTATTGCTTTTGTCTGTTACCGCATGTGGACAGCAAAGCGCTACTCCTGCAAACAATTCTACACCAGCCCCCGCAACCACGACGGCGCCTGCTCCGTCTACTGAAACCAAGCAGCTGACGATTGGAATTGCCCAATTCGTGGAACACCCTGCTTTGGATGCAGCAAGAGAGGGCTTTATCAGCCAATTGGCGAAAAACGGCTACGAAAAAGACAAGCAAGTAAAAATCGATGTGCAATCCGCTCAAGCGAGCATGGATACTGCCATTCAGATTGCCCAAAAATTCGAGGCTGACAAAGTAGATTTGGTGTTGGCTATTGCAACCCCGACGGCACAGGCTGCCGCACAAACTAGCAAGCAGATTCCAATCCTGTTTACTGCGGTAACTGATCCAGTAGAAGCTGGTCTGGTAGCTGCGATGGACAAGCCAGGTGCGAACGTAACTGGTACATCGGATATGAACCCTGTCGAAGAGCAATTGAAGCTGATCAAAGAAATGAAAGCTGATGCGAAGTCTGTTGGAATCATTTATAGTTCTGGTGAAGTCAACTCCAAGGTACAGGTGGATGCGGCAAAAGCTGTAGCCGGCAAGCTTGGTTTAGAAATTAAAGAAGCGGCGATTACGAGCGCAACGGAAGTGAAGCAAGCAGCTGAGTCCATGGTGGGCAAAGTAGATGCTTTCTACGTACCAACTGACAACATGGTCGTATCTTCGATTGCAGCTGTTATCGGTGTAGCGGAAGCACAAAAAATTCCGGTCATCGCTGGTGAAGAAAACTCTGTGAAGAGCGGAGCGATTGCCACTTACGGGATCGACTACACAAAGCTGGGTGAGCAAACAGCTGATATGGCAACAAAAATCCTGAAGGGTGAAGCGAAGCCAGCTGATATGGCTGTTGAAGTGCAAGCAGACATGAAGCTCGTATTGAATAAGAAAGCAGCGGAAAAAATGGGTGTGACGATTCCGCAAGCCATGCTCGACCGTGCTGGACAAGTGATCGAGTAATAAATGCAGTAATTGGAGGATTTCTTCTATGAATCAACTGGCAATAATGGGAGCCATTGAGCAAGGTTTACTATTTGGTATCTTGGCTCTCGGTGTATATCTGACCTTCCGAGTTCTAAACGTTCCTGACTTGACCGTAGATGGTAGTTTTGCCTTGGGAGGCGCAATCGCAGCCAAATTCATAATCGATGGCACCAATCCGTTTTTGGCCACTTTGCTGGCTTTCATCGTAGGTGGTTTGGCAGGGGCTTTTACGGGCGTCTTGCATACCAAAGGAAAGATTAACGCACTTTTGGCGGGGATCTTGACGATGATCGCCTTGTACTCGATCAATTTGCGTGTCATGGGGAAAGCGAATCTGCCCCTTTTGCGGGAAGATACCCTGTTCACTTATGTGAAGGATATGGGCATTCCGAACCTGGCCGTGGGTGGAGTTACCTTGCTGTCTGGTGTAGCAATCGTCTTTATCGTAGGGGTTATGGTGTTGAAGCTCATCATTGACTGGTTCCTGCATACGGATATGGGTCTGGATTTGCGTGCGACAGGTGACAACTCGAAGATGATCCGTAGCTTTGGGGTAAACACGGATTCGACAACGATCATTGGTTTGGCTCTCTCCAATGGCTTGGTAGCTTTAGCTGGTGCGTGGGTAGCCCAATACCAAGGCTTTGCGGATGTAGGAATGGGGATTGGGATGATCGTCATCGGTCTCGCTTCCGTTATTGTCGGGGAAGTTTTGTTTGGCAGCTCTTCGATTTTCCGAGTGACGCTTGCTGTCATTCTCGGCTCGATTGTGTACCGCTTAGTCATTGCACTGGCTCTGGATGCAGGACTCAATCCTTCTGACATGAAGCTGATTACTGCCCTGATCGTTATCTTTGCCCTGACTGTCCCAACTGTGGCAAAAGGCATCTGGAAAAAGCAAGCGGTACGCACGGCAAGGGGAGGAAGCAGCGATGCTTAAAATTAAAAACGTCAACAAAGTATTCAACGCAGGAACTGTGAACGAAAAGATCGCGCTTCGAAACGTTAATCTGGACGTTAAGAAGGGAGAGTTCATCACCGTTATCGGTAGTAATGGTGCCGGTAAATCGACGATGATGAACATGATCTCCGGTGGACTGACGCCAGATGAGGGCAGCATTACGATTGATGGCAAAGATGTCACGCGCTTGGCGGAGCACCAACGCGCAGGTCTGATTGGTCGAGTCTTTCAGGACCCAATGGCAGGTACAGCGCCGAACATGACGATTGAGGAAAATCTGGCAATCGCTTTGGGGCGGGGAAAACGCCGTACACTTGGATTTGGGGTGAATAACCAGAAGCGAGAGCTGTTCCGTGAGCAGCTCAAGCAGCTGGATCAAGGGCTGGAGAACCGCTTGAAGACCAAGGTAGGTTTCCTCTCAGGGGGACAGCGTCAAGCGCTTAGCCTGTTGATGGCTACCTTCACAGAACCGAAGATTTTGCTCCTCGATGAGCATACAGCAGCGCTTGACCCAAAACGGGCGCAGTTGATTGTAGATTTAACGGAAAAAATCGTGGAGCGCTATAAACTGACGACAATCATGGTCACGCATAATATGGAACAAGCGTTGAACATGGGCAATCGTCTGCTGATGCTCCACGATGGGGGGATTATCCTCGACATTCCGGATGAGAAAAAACGGACGATGAAACCGCAGGATCTGCTTCGCGCATTCGAAACAGCCCGCGGTGGAGAAAGCTTCAGTGAAGATCGCTTCTTGTTAACCTAATCGGATCGAATCAGCCTTCCTGTTCAAGCAGGGAGGCTTTTTCATGCTTGGAAAGATACACGTACATGAATCCGGCACCGATCAAGAGGATGCCCGCTACAATGGTGAATAGCATCGTGCCGCCATCATGCAGCAAGACAAGGCTACCCAAATATGGTCCACACATGCGGGAGATATCCCAGTGTGTTCCCGTGATTGCGAAGTACCGCCCGCGCATCGTGACAGGTGATATTCGTGTGACGAAGGCCATCAACTGAGTCAGACCAATACTCTCCCCAAAGACGAGCAGCACTTGCAGAGAAAGAAGCACAGGTACGTTGTCGATGAAGGCGTAGCCCAAGGATACGATGAGAAAACAAATGTACGAGCCGCTAATCAATAGGCGAGCCGGTAAGTGCTGTGTCCATTTGACGAGCAAATACTCGAACAGGAGCAACAGGACCCCTTTTACCGCAATGAGCAAGGCAAGTGTTTGCAAATAGTCTGGCAGCGTGTATTTCAGATGAAGCTGGAGATTCGTCTCGGTTTGCGCGTAAAACAGACTGATCGGCAAAGACAACATCATAATGGCAAGGGCTGGTCGATAAGCATGCCAGGAGCCTCGTGAACGTACATCTGCTGCTTCCTCGACAGGAGCTTCTGGCAGCGGAGTTTGCGGGATTTTCCACCAGACGGCAAGAGCATAGATCAATAGCGAGATCGCAGTAAACAAAAATGCCATAGCAGGATCGTACTTATAAATGATGACGCCGACTAAAGGTCCCAATGCGGCCCCAATACTGCTAGAAGTATTGAGAAGGGCAAAGGCACCTGCCATTTGTGCAGAGGAAATCGTATCAGCGAGATGCGCGCGGCTGGCAGGGATAAACAGGGAGCGGCCAGCACCGTTGATGATGTATAGGATCGCAAAGCCCAGCATGGAGTCTGCCCAAGCCATTCCCAACATGGCGAAGCCTTGCAGGAACAGGGCGAGTAGCATGATCGTTTTTCGACGATAGCGGTCCGTGATACCACCAGCAAATATCGTCAGCAAAATTTCGGAGAAGGGCTGCAAGCCAATGACGAGCATGGTCATAGTAACAGAGCCGCCGATGTTCTCGCTCAAGTACAATACGAGAAACGGAGCGATCATGGCGCTGGATAAAGAGGTAAGCGTTTCGCCGAACAGACGGACCCAGAGAAGCGTTGGATACGTAGCAAAGAATCGACGGAGTGCATGAGGGATGTGTGACATAAGAAAGTCCTTTCTTTCGGCTTTTTCCGGTTAGTTGGTGTTTTTAGAATTGTAAGGTGGCAAAGACCGGAGAAAAAGCGTACGATTAGGCGAATAGTTTTTTCATGTTTTCTGAGGGAATTGGTGGTGGCAAGATGCAACTGGTTGAACAATACATGCGTTTATGTGCGGGGCGGCCTAATGAAGCGATAGGGCATCCGCTTGACATATCGTTAGCTGAAGTTGCTTCGCTTTTATTTTGTACATTGCGGAATGCGACCTTGACCTTGAAAAAAATGCAAAGTCAGGGATGGGTAGTCTGGCAGCCGGGGAGAGGGCGAGGAAATCGATCTGTATTGACATGCTTGCTTGCGCCCGAAGACCTGATTCTGAGCGTAGCCAAGGAGCTCGTTCAAAAAGGGGAGATTCGTGCTGCACGGGATATGATCGACGAATATGGGGTAAATTTGCCTGTTTTGGGTGAAAAATTTTCACGATGGATGAATAGTCAGTTTGGACATCGTGTGAAACGGGAAAAGGGAAATAAGGGCAGAGTCGATACCTTGCGTTTGTTTTACAATCGGCCATTTGCAGGGCTTGATCCGATCCATATTCTCCTGCGCTCCGAGTCACATATGGTAAAGCAGCTATTTGATTCTCTGGTTCAGTTTGATCCTGTCACGAAACGGATTGAACCCGCTATTGCTTTTTATTGGGACGCTAGTGAAGAAGGGAAGCAGTGGACTTTTTACTTGCGGAAAGGTGTCTTATTCCATCATGGCCGTCCACTTGTTGCGGATGATGTGCGCTTTTCCTTGCTTCGTTTGATGGAGCATTCCTATAAACATCGCTGGCTAGCCGCTTCAATCGAATCGATTACCGTCAAAGATGACTACGTATTGACGATTTCCTTGCATATGCCGGATGAATTGTTTTTACAGGCACTAAGCAAGGAATATATGGCGATTGTCCCCTGTGATTACGTTCTGGAGATGGGGGAGCAATTTGCGCAAATGCCAGTAGGAACGGGGCCGTTTCGAGTAGTCCGCAACGACGATTCCATGCTCGTGCTGGAAGCGTTCACGCCTTATTTTGGTGGTAGGCCGTTCTTGGACCGAATTGAAATCTGGTGCGTACCTGGAATGGCAGCAGAAGCACAGGCAGATGAGAGCTTGTTATCTGTAATGGCTATGGATGATCATCGGGATACGAGCGCTCTGACATGGAGTGACGTCGGCAGATTGGAAGATTGTTTTCAATACGTCAGCTTGAATGGAGCAAAAAATGGCCCGCTGTCACATAGCGAATTTCGGAGTCTCATGGTGGCTATCATTTGTGGACAAGCCTTGAGACAAGAGCTACAGGGAACGAGGGAGCATGCAGTCATCTGGGGTGGAAGTGATTCGTTCCAAGAAAAAAGAGAGGTGCCGGAATCACAGGAGTTGGTGCGTATTTTCAAAGAGAGCGGGTATCAGGGAGAGGCACTGTCGCTCTACACGTATCCAGATTCCGATCATATAGAAGATGCCCAGTGGATTCAGAAAACGTGCGAGGAATACGGAATTGCCATTGAGATCAGGTATGCATCTCCGGAGGAGCTTGCCTTGCCTCCGTTGTTACAAGAGGCAGATTTGGTTGTGGATAGTGCGAATGTAGATGAAAGGGCGGAGCTGTCTTTACGAGAATTTCTATACGCTGGTGCGTTGAGTATTTCACATCATTTAGATCCGCATGGAAAGGAAGAGATCGCGTATTGGATGAACCGCATGTCGTGCGTCCAAACAGCACAAGACCAACAAGTTTGCGTGGACAGCATCATGCATACGCTTGCGGCTTGCAGTACGTTTGTCCCGCTGTATTCGAATCGGGTAGAGATACTTGCACATCCGCGGTTATCGGGTGTAAGTCTGGATGCCTATGGCTGGATGGATTTCAGACGAATTTTTGTTAGGGAATAGCATAAATTTGTCACATAATTATGTGAAACCGCTTTCGTTTTTCATCGTATTATCATATGTAGTTATATATTATGCTCATAAAGCTTTTTGAGGAGGAACTATGCCGGTGTATACCAAAATCGAAAAGGACAAACACATTTTGTTTGCGTCCATTCGCTTGATGATCTGCGTCGGACACGCCGACGGTTATATAGGAAATAAAGAAATGGATCGTATTCATGAAATCGTGAATTCGGAGCATTTTACATTGAAAGAACGACAAATTTTAATGGATGACATGGACTATCCGAAGCGTCCGGAGGTCATCGTGGAAGACCTGGTAGCCATGACGCAGGCTGAAAAGCTCGTTATGATGCGCAAGCTCTACCACATGGCATTGATCGATCGGAAGTTATCACCAGCGGAGACAAAAGAGATTGCCCGCATCGCTTGCCTGATCGGAATCTCGGAGGAAAAGCAGCGTCAAGTAGAAGAGTGGATTCGCGAAGGGATTGTTTGGCGCGAACGCTGGAAAGATATTGTAGGAGAATAGACGGGGCCCCAATATGATTGGGGTCCTTTCGTTTTAGGTGGAAGCTTGGCGCAGCCTCGAATTCTACAGTACAATAAGAAAAATGATGTCTTGGCGAGTGGCGACGCTATTTATGAAGGAGGAGACCCAAATTGCGGATCTTGGTTACGAATGATGACGGCATCGATGCTCTTGGTATCAAGCGATTGGTAGAAGCTTTGCTCACTTTGGAGGGAGCGGAAGTCTATATAGTGGCACCGGTTGAAGAGAAAAGTGGGGTGGGACACGGAATTACTTATCGCAGTGCGCTCGCGCCTGAACAGCGTGATTTTTACGGAATGCCGGTGAAAGCGTGGGCAGTCAATGGCAACCCTGCAGACTGTGTAAAAGCTGCTTACCATCTCCTGTTTGAACATGGGAAAAAGCCGGATATCGTATTTTCGGGGATTAACGTCGGGACGAATCTCGGACGTGATATTTATTACTCCGGTACGTGCAGCGGTGCCAGGGAGGCGGTAATCTTGGGGGTTCCCGGTGTTGCCCTTTCCTATGATAACTGGTTCGATCAAGACAACTACGGCGATGTAGTAGAGATGATTCGTCCGATTGTAAAAGAATTCAGCGATCGTGCGGTCAAAGGAGAACTGGCGTCAGAGGTATTCTGGAATATTAATATCCCGCATGTACCGCTGGCTGAGGTGAAAGGAATGGTTCCGGCCACCTTGTCCATGAATCACTATGAAGACAAATATAGCGAAGAAGCAGAAGGCTATTATTTGGCACGCGAGTACCCTCAAGTCATGCCACTGGCGGAGCCGCTGGACTATGATTTGCTCAAGCATGGCTATATTGCGATTACCCCTGTCCACATTGACGCGACAGATCGGACTCTCTTAAAACAAATGGACAATTGGACATTGCTAAAAGCTTGGGGAAAACAGGAGGAATAACGCATGAATGAAGAATTTTTCCCCCCGTTAACCCCCGATGATACCCTGTGTTCTCCAGACGATTCAACACAGGGAGAGGTTCTCGATCCCGTGGTTTATCACGATTTGTACAAGCTGGCAGAAGAGGAGGGGCTTCCTTACTTTGTCCGTCTAAGTGGAACGGGCGAGGTGGAGCTGTATTTTGTGTTCGAATCGGTGGATGCTTTCAGCGAGCAGACGAGAGATGCCGTTTCGCTCGAATTCAAAACGTATCAAAATAAACTGCTCGCTGTCATTTGGACACTGTCGGACCCGCTGAATCCACTTGGTTTTCCCTTGACGTTCGACATTGCGCATGCTGATGAGCGAAGCATGGCTTTGACAATGATCGAGCAGCCGTATATTTCTTTGCACTACTTGGCTTACGCGGATCGTGAGCTTACTCACATCTATTCCGAGTCGATTTCTTTTTCCCCAGCGGAAGTGGTTCGTACGCGTGAGATGATTCAGGCGCTCTATGAAGGAACACCTGATGCTCTTCCAGAAGAGGTGCAGGTGCGTGAGGAAGAGACAGAAAGCATCTCAGCGATGAGCTTGCCTGGATCTGTTTTTACAGAATCGGGGATGGCCTTCGTATTGCGTTACAAGCACATGAGAGATGTCCATGGTGAAGAAGGAGCGCAGCATTTATTGATGAGTACTGTGCAGCAAGCAGTATGGGTCATGCGCAGGCACTCCCGCAGCGAGGTCCGGGATACGTCTTTTACCGTATGGGCTGCGGAAGAGGGAGATTACGCGATGATCGTGCTGACGCCAAGTCTCTCGCATTTGTTCGAGGTCGTTCATATGTCAGGAGATGAAGCGAATCCGTTCTCGCGCTTTTTGATGACCTTGCCGGAGTATGTGCAAACGCAGGACGTTTCTCCCTTGCAGGTAGGCGCCTATCCACTATTGCGTTATGAGAGCGGTCGCCTCTATCATTTGGAGCTGGATGAAGATGTACAGAAGCATCTCGCGCAGGCGTTTGCGAAAGCGTTTCCAGGAATGCCTGTCCCTTACCTGTAATTGTTGAGAGATTGTGAAAAAAGACTCTCCCTGGAATCTTTTGTTCTTCGATGAAATATGGGTAAATAAGTCATTTTTCAACAAAGGATATGACAAGCGTGAATTCGAATTAAGTAAGACAGACAATCCATTGGGGAGAGGTGACGACGATGTACGCTGTTGAACCCAATTTGTTCCAGGCTGTTTCTGAATGCGCCCACCGTTTTCAAGGGGAGATTGAGCAACTGGCACAACGTCATGCACTTACGATCGAAGGAGGGCTTCCTGCCTTGGAGCTGCAGGTACATCCGCAGTTTCAGGCTTTGCTCGAGTACAATTTGTGGGGAGAAGCCGGTTTAGTCGTTATTCATGGGAAATTACATAAGCGCGATCAAGTTTGGACAGATTCGTTTTCAGTCATGATGAAGTTTTCCTTGACGCATGATCCGAGTATCGATATCGAAGGAAAGAAGCAGCGCATTGAAGAGTTTTTATACGGGGAAGCAGAGTACTTCTGGAATATCCCTCCCGCTGGTCATGTCGGTCATAGTGAGCTGACCTTGCGTTTTACCTACCAGCCTGGTTCGAACCGTCTTGCGGAATATGTCAGGAGTGTTTTGGGAATCGTAACCGGAAAGATGATGGCTGCCTAACGCGGCAGGAAAGATAAATGGCTCTCCGTCACAGGAGGGCTATTTTTTTCGAAGGAGGACAGAAATGCGCTTATTCATAGCGTTGGATATTCCAGCTGAGGCTGCCGCTTATATTGCCGATGTTCAAAAACGGTTGAAGCAAGATGTGACTGCGGACAGGTGGCAGTCTCTCGCTAATTTGCATTTGACTCTGCATTTTCTTGGAGAGGTGGATGAGTCACTCGTACCCGCTATCTGTGAGGATATGGATATCGTCGGCGCGATCATCCAGCCATTTACCCTGCGTGTTGGTAACTTCGGGGTTTTTCCGAATGCCCTGCATCCTCGTGTGCTCTGGCTGGGACTGCGCGGCCAACTTTCTCCACTCAACCAGCTGCATTTATTGTTGGGTAGACGGTTCGAATTGCACGAAGGCTTGTCCTACGATCGGAAGCGGTATCGGCCACATATTACGCTGGCGCGCGGTCCGCATCGCAGTGGGGATGAGCTTGCCCTCTTGGATTGGAATGAACGTTATTTAGCGCAGGAGCCGCCACAATGGAAGGCACGGCATTTCCATTTATATCGTTCCGAGCTGTTGCCGGAGGGCGCGGTACATACGATGATCCACACGAGCACGTTTGATAAAGATCACAGCAAAAAACAAGCGTTGCCTGAATAGACTAAGAAGAAAGGATCAGGGAAGCCTTCCAGAAAGCGGTGGAAAACGGATGGGTGAGTTCACGACCGGCATTCTTTATCCACGCAAATACGAACCGAAAGTGCTGATTGCCTTATCCAAGACAGAGCAGCCATACTTCCACAGAAACGTCAACATCGACTGGAATGCATTTTTCCTGCAGGATGAGTGGCTGGAAACCTCCACGACGCTTGATTTTTTGCTGAGACTGTCCAAGCAATTCGTACCCCTCCTCTGGTTTCATGACGCTGAGGACAACGGCTGGGGCTTTCGCTTGTTCGATGCAGGCTACGAGGTTGCGTCAGCGACAATCAGCTACTCGCTCGATGTAGAAATGGCGGAAGTCGAGTTTGGCAGGCTTTATCCAGAGATTGACCTGCAGGAAGGAATCGTAGAAAGCGAGGACGTTCGGCAAAAGTATGAAGACATACTGGAGAGGGTAGTGCGTTCGGAGTTGTATCGGCGCGAGGTAGGTAAAGGGATCACACGTATCAAGCCGCAGTCATTTGGTCGGATCGTGGGTCCGAAGCAGATTCAGCAGTTACGTTCCCTTTTTGATCTGCAGTTGTTGACGAACGTCGATGACGACACAGGAGCTTCACTGTTGTACGACTCGGTTGACCTGTTCAAAGAAATTTTGGGAATCGAAGAGATGGTATGGGTGAACTATGCGTATTTAGCAAGCGGAGGCAGAGAGTAGGGAGTAACGAATAAAGAGAACAAAAGCCCAGTGCATCATCGCACTGGGCTTTACACTGCCGCTTACTTCTTTTTCCACTGTCCAAAAATTTCATCCACATCGAGCAGCATGATCAGCTTGTCGTTCAAACGGGCAATGCCGTGCAAATACTTGCCCTCTACACCAGCGATAATCGGTGGTGCAGGCTCGATCAAGTTCTGCGGAATATTCATGACCTCCGAGACCGCATCTACGATAATCCCGATGTTCAACCCATCCATCTGCAAATCGACAAAGCGAGTATCATCCGTTTGCTCCAAAGGTTCCAAATCAAACATTTTCCGCAAGTTGATTATCGGTAAGATCCGCCCACGCAGATCAATGACTCCTTCGACATAAGGTGGAGATTTTGGAAAACGTGTAATGGGAAGTGGCTTGATAATCTCACGTACGAGTGAAATCGACAGTCCGTAATATTCATTCCCCATTTTAAACAAAATCTGTTGGTCAACAGCTACTTCTGCCTCCAAATCATTGCTTCTTTTCGTCAATTCCATGTGCACTATTCCTCCCCGAACCGCTTTCCATGTCTTTACCCATATTGTACCATGGACAAACCTATTCAGGACGTTTTTTTGTGACAGGCAAAGACTTATGAACTAGTTTCAGGGGATGATCTGCAAGGATGCGAGAACAACAATGGTCATGCTGACTCCAAAGTAACAAAAAAACAGACCGACAAGCGTCAGGCTCGTCGGTCTGTTTTTTTGATTATGGTTCACGAAGGTCGTTCAATGAGATTCCTTGCTCAAGCGCGAAATCAAAATCATCCACATCGTAAAATTGAACAGGCACGATATATTCCAATATCCGATCCTGATAATCAGGCTGGTCTGTGAGAAGTGGGACCTCAAACTTCATGGCCGTCAATAATAGCTGTGTCTCTACGGGATCAAATATCTCCCCCCACATGGCGTTGTCCTCCACTTTTACGACCGTCAGTGTCACACCGTTCGGAAAAGAAAAGGGAACCTTGGACCATGGGGCTATCAGTCCTTTTTCCATTCGCTTGCGATTGAATGGATCGGCAAAAAATTGGCTCATTTCTTTCATAATCCGCCGAACATACTGATCATCAGCAGAGTAGGGCATGATAGGTTCAGGACTCTGGATAAATTCGTCCAATTCATAGATTGTCGACGCGGGTATCAGATATTCTACTGGTTGCGATGGGACCATCAACTCCCCGTAGATAGCCAACATGATCGCTTCTATAACGAATTGTTTCGACATTTCGACAACCCTCCTCGTTACCATCATACAAAAAATCAGGGGCACCGTACAAGGGTGGCGAGTAGGGCTCAAAAAGTTCTGGGAGGGTGCATCCTTTGTTTGAATCTGCCTTTTTTTCGTCGCTGCTACTCATCATTACCATCAACCTCGTATTAAGTGGAGATAATGCCGTGGTCATTGCCATCGCTTGTCGGAAGCTTCCTATCGAACAACGAAAACGAGCCATATTGTGGGGGACGTTTCTTGCTATCATCGTACGCGTGATCGCTACGATTCTTGCTGTTTATTTGCTGAAAATCCCGTATCTGTACATGATCGGCGGAATTATCCTGCTATGGATCAGCTACAACCTGTTACGCGAGGACGAGCGAGAGGAAGCAATCAGCTCGAGTGAAGACTTGGTTCAAGCGGTCAAGACGATTGTGGTGGCAGATGTGATGATGGGACTGGATAACGTACTCGCCATTGCAGGGGCAGCGAAAGGAGATATCGTCCTCATCGTGCTGGGCCTTTTGATCAGTGTGCCTCTCATGATTTTTGGCAGCCAGCTCATTCTAAAAGCAATGGAGCGCTTTGTATGGCTTGTTTATATTGGTTCAGGTGTCCTGGCTGTAACAGCGGTGAATATGATTCTAATGGATGATACGATGCATGAGTGGATCGCGGGGAGGGCTTGGCTCGAATATGCGATCAAAATTGGATTGGTCGCTCTCGTGTTAGTTGCGGGATATTTGCAACGTACGAAAACACCACGTACCCACGCATGAAAAAACTGAGATGAATAATAAATCTCAGCTTTGTCGCGGGCCTATAAGGTTTTGACGATCGTCACGCTCATCCATTCTTTATCGTAGAGATCGACTTCATAGGTGGAGGCTACTTCAGATCCATCTTCATTGGTAAGAATACGGATCGTCGGTCGATTCACTGCCAATGGATTCACTTTGGAAACGACCCCGGTATGCCCTGTACTCAGCATTACAGTTGAAGCAATTGGATAAATAGCGACGTGCTGCAGGAATAGCTTGAGCAGGTCGAGGTCAAAATAGGTGTTTCCTGTAGCGAACAAATACTCGGTAGCATCACTCGGCGAGTAGCTTTTCCGAAATGGGCGCGGGGAAACCAAGGCATCGTAAACATCAGCGATTGCCACGATTCGTGCATACTCGTGAATGTTTTTCTCACAGAGCTGACGGGGATATCCTGTTCCGTTGTATCTCTCGTGGTGCTGCAACGCACAGTGTGCGGAGACGACCGAGATATTATGTTGATTCCGCAAAATATTGAAGCCTTCTTCGGTATGGTATTGGACACGTTGTCGTTCTTCTGCGCTTAACTCCGTACGCATGGTCCAGAGCTCCTTAGGAACCTGTGTCATGCCGATGTCGAACAAAAGCGCACCAATGCCCAACTCCATCATCTGTTGTTGGTTGTAGCCTTTGGCCATCCCTACCACACCAGACAAAACGGCGACATTGACTGCGTGGTGAAAAAGGTAACCATCCAATACGTGAAGACTGGATAGGTTGACCAAGATATCTTTACGACTGCTCAAATCTTGAAAGATTTCCCGAAAAACCTTTTGAAAACTGCTCCCGAAATCAGGTACGGACGTACGGCGCTTGATCTGCGGCTGATCCATGAGGGTGGTCATCGTTTTGTACACGGCATCCACGGCTTCTTTACGCGTCTCATCGCGGATTACATCTTCCGGCATGATATCTTCTGTGTGCTTGTCTTGAATGTAAAGGGTATCAATTCCCAATTGAACAAGCCGTTCAATATATCGAGGGGTTAGTTGTACCCCGATCCCCAACAAAACGTTCCCATTTTCCTGGAACACGCTCTTGGCGATGACATCGCCAGGCTTTACCGAAGTAATATGCAATTTTCTCACAACGAAAGCCCCAGTCCTTTTATGGTGGAATGTAAATAGTCCTGATTTTCAGTCAGTTCATATAGTACCATTTTATCACAGTAGAACATGGGGAGACTACCGCTGTTGAGGTTATTCTCTTAATTGTCATTTTTTTCCGTATAAAAAAACACGATTATTGCTCGGCTGCGCGTTCTGAACGTGTAAACCAGCGGAAAGGGTTGAGTGACCAGCGAGGTTCGTAGCGGGCATAGCGCTCCTTGCGACGAGTCAAGCGCTGCTGCATGAGATCCAGTTCAAAAGTAACACGACGCATTTCCAAGCGAAGGGACTCTTGCATTTCTTCTATATCCGCAATTTTTTGCAGAATGGTCGATTGCATATGATTCATAGAGGAGAGCTGTGTGAGCTCCTGCTGAAATTGGACGAGTGTCTCGTGGACAGTCACTTCCACTTCTCGCATGCCTGTTCCCAGCTTGTTTGTGGCGCTAATCGTAACGGCGGTTTCTTCTGCACCTGTGAGTTCTTCTTCCAGGAGCATTTCCTCGGACAGACGTCCTTCTTCTATCAGTTGGCGCTGAATATCTTTTAACGAGCTGTTGCCGCTGTCTTTTCTTTCCTTTACTTCCTTGAGCAGTTCAAAGCCTGCTTCGCTGATCAAATAGTGACCCTGCGGATTTTTCAGACGTTCCTGTGCAGGTACGAACAAGTCCAGCCAGTTACGCAGTGTACGAACATGCACATCAAGGCGATCAGCTACCTCTTTTGAAGCCATCCAAACTTGTACATCCATCCAGAATCACTCCTTTTTTTCCTCTCGGTATTCCCGGTGGACTCATTATAGCACCAAAATTTTCCGGGTAAGAGAGAATCGACAAAGGTTCTAAAAACTAGTGATCTTTCGTCCGATTCGGACAGATCGTCGTATTTTGTCAAATTTGGTTGACTGCTCATAATGACCGGGACAGGCGCGTACATATGGAAGGAGAAACCATGTTTTTGCTCGTTGGGTGAGGAGAGGACCGGATGATGCAATCTGTTTTCTGGATTGTCCTTTTGACTGCTGCCTTGGCGAGCAGTATCGGGGGACTGCTGTTGTGTTTGCGTGCCTGGTCATCCGAGGCATTGTTTGCGATGATCAGTGCGGGGGCTGGGCTACTGCTGGCAATTACGCTGCTAGATTTGATGCCACATGTCTTTTCTGACAAGAGCTTGTGGTTGATGCCATTTGTGCTCGTTGGCTTTGTGATGCTTTTTGCTCTGGAACTAATCAGCAAGTCTAGCGGAGAATTTGGCTCCACGGGAATCATTGGGGTCATGACAGGTTTTTTATTGCATGCATTTGTCGAAGGGGTCTCATTAGTCGCGAGCTTGCAGATGGATTCAGAAGTAGGGGTATCGGTGTTGGTGGCGATGCTGCTGCACAAAATTCCGGATGGGGTGACCATTGCCTCTCTTTTGCTGGCAGCGACCAACTCGAGAAAGAAAGCATTTTGGGGGGCGACATCCCTTGGAATCGCGACGATTGCAGGAGCTCTCAGTTTTGGCTTTGCCGAGCAAATGTTTCCTTCGAATTGGTCTGGCATTATGTTGGCCATGACGACCGGTATCTTTTTGTATGTATCCGCTAGCCATCTCGTCCCTTATATCGGACAAACCAAAAAGGCACAGTACGGAGCTTATTTTGTTGGTGCCATGGCCGTGTATTTGATTTTGTCTGCCTTTTTACACGCGAACCACTTGCATGCATAAAAGGTCCCATTCCTAGCCAGTCTAGTCTGGAGGAAGGGAGTGTGGACTGACAGTATGAACCATCAAGAGCAATTGCAAACAGACGATCTCTTACAGTCACTGACTGAATTCCCGGTCATGGGGACATCGTTGAATCCATTGCAGGAATCGTGGGCTTCCTCTGAAGCTCTAACTGCGCTAACCGATCAGGCCGGAAGTACCGATTAAATGTTTTTGTACGGCCCCTCTCGTTTATCCCCTCGTATCCATGGACAAGATCGGTTATAATGCAGGGGAATAAGTTGGGAAAGGGGCAGATACATAATGAATACATTGTTGCAAGGAAAGAACATCGTCATCATGGGCGTAGCAAACCACCGCAGCATTGCCTGGGGAATTGCGCAATCCTTACATAATGCTGGAGCGAATCTGATTTTTACGTACCAAGGGGAGCGTCTGCGTGAAAACGTGGCGGCACTCACGGGAAAATTGGGAGTAGAGTCGCTGTTGGTAAATTGCGATGTCACGAAGGATGAGGATGTCGAAGCGGCTTTTGCTGTGATCAAAGAAAAAGTGGGCGTTATTCACGGTCTAGCGCACTGCATCGCGTTTGCGAAAACCGAAGAGCTCGAAGGCGAGTATGTCAACACATCCCGTGAAGGATACGCACTGGCACAAGACATTAGCGCATTCTCCCTGGTAGCAGTTGCTCGTGCTGCTCGTCCTTTGATGACCGAGGGCGGAAGCATCGTGACTTTGACGTACCTTGGCGGTGAGCGCGTGATTCAAAACTACAACGTAATGGGTGTAGCCAAAGCTGCGCTTGATGCATCTGTTCGTTACTTGGCAAACGACTTGGGCAAAGAGAACATTCGTATCAATGCGATCTCTGCTGGTCCAATCCGTACGCTTGCTGCAAAAGGAATCCGCAATTTCAACTCCGTGCTGAAGGAAATTGAGGAAAAAGCGCCATTGCGCCGCACGATTGACCAATCGGAAGTAGGCGACACCGCTCTCTTCTTGTTCAGCAATCTCTCCCGAGGAATCACGGGTGAAATTCTGCACGTCGATGCTGGCTACAGCATTATGGGCGGCTAACCAGAAGCAAATTTCCCGAAAAAGAATAACAGGCCCCTGTTTCTCGCATACTATACCCAAAATGCGTGAAAGGGGGCCTGTTTTTTATGTTTCCATTAATTACGAACATGGAAGAATTCTTGATTTATATGGGTGGCGGTTTTCAGTACTTACCTGCCCATCTCGGCGATGAAGCGGGAGGTGCGGGTCTTTCGTCCGAATCGCTCCCGGGGGATACCGATACACAAGCTGTGACGGGCCCGGGTAATCGCGACGTATAGGAGACGACGTTCTTCTTCAAGAGCACCGGAGCCGCCTTTTCGCAGCTCATCCAATGTGTACTCATGAGGAAGGGCACCTTCTACCAGATCGGGCAAGAAAACGTGATCGTATTCGAGACCTTTTGCCCGATGGATACTTAAAACATGAACAGCTTCGTCCGGGAGTGGTCGCATCGTGCGCCACTCTTTTTCTTGTCGGGCCATTTGATCGATATAAGCCAAGAAATCGCTGATTGTCGCATGACGCTTGGAAGCTGCCAGTATTTGCTGCAGCTCATCGCTCCAACGTTCCCGGCCATCTTCCCGGTCTTTCGCCCGTTTTTTTAGATAGTCGCGCAGTTTGCCATCCTCAAAGATGAGCTCCAATGCCTGAGCAGGTGGAACGTCCTTGCACGCGGTGAGAATCTCATTGATTTGCTGCATGTGCTTGCGCTGATACGGTTTGAGCTGTGTCAAATGCGGAAGAACGTGCAGAATCGGCTTGTCCTCGATGATTGCTTGGCTGCGCAAGGCATTCCACATTTCGGCTGAGATATAGAGAGTCGACAATATTTCTTTAAGCGCATCGGTGTCATCCGGGTTTAACGCGAGCCGTAAGTAATTCAGCGTCCAGCGAACCGTCTGGCGTTGGTAAAAGGAATCCTCCTCTTGGGTGTAATGAAAAGGAATCCCTGCTTCGCTCAGACGCTCTAAAATGGGGCGTGCAGATTCATTGGTGCGGTACAAGATCGCGCATTCACCCAAAATGGCTCCTTGCTCACGACGATGGATAATTTCATCGACGATCCGGGAAGCTTGTTCTTCTTCGTCTTCCGGCTCGAATAAATACGTGTCGCCTTCCTCGCGATGAAAGGACTGACATTCCTTTGCCCAACGCTCCCGGTTGTGACCGATCAGCGAATAGCCAAGACTGACAATCGAGGAATGGGAACGGTAGTTGACCTCGAGTGTAAATGTCGATGCCTTCGGGAAGTCTTTGGTGAAGCCCAAGATGTACTGGGGATCACTGCCGCGAAAGCCGTAAATGGACTGATCGTCATCCCCGATGACACACAAATTGTTTTGTGGAGCGGCTAGCAGCTTGACTGTCTCATACTGAATGCGATTGATATCCTGAAACTCATCGACCATCACATAGGTGATACGTTCCTGATAACGGCGCAGGAGTCCTGGATCATCGCGCAGCATTTCGTAGCAGCCAATGAGCATGTCGTCAAAGTCAAACCAATGATGCTTTTTCTTCGTGGCCTCGTACAGAGGATATAGCTGGATCGCCCGTTTTTCTGCATCGTTCGTTGCTTCCCGATACGCGACCTCATGGGGGAGGATGTATTCGTTTTTCCAACGGCTGATAATGCCGAGTGCTTCGGTGATCTCTGTTTCTTTTAACGTGGCAAGGTCATCATGACCGAGCAGTGCGCCAGTCTCGCGCATCAACCGCCATTTTTGCCAATCCTTTTTCAAGAGGCGCTGCTGATCCCAGCGTTCTGGCTGGTGATGCAGGAGCATTCGGTAAAAGATGCTGTGGAACGTACCGGCAATCAGCTCACGTGCTTGTCCAGCGGGTAGCTGCCGGGCAATGCGCTGACGGATTTCATCGGCGGCTTTGGTCGTAAAGGTCACGACCATGATTTGATTCGGCTTTACGCCCAACTCACAGATCAAGTGAGTCGTGCGAGCCGTCATAACGCGCGTCTTGCCACTTCCGGCTCCGGCGAGGATGAGAAAAGGTCCCTCGGTAGCGTGCACCGCTTGCTGTTGTCCCGGATGCAGCGGTTGATCACGCATTTGCTCAGCCATGTGAGAGATGGTCTTCTTCGGCATCAAGCGTTTGCGGAAAACCGGTGGCTTCGGAGCTGGCGGGGGAGGCGTCGTGCTCGTGCCAATCGTTCTCTTTTTCGGAAGGCGAAAGGAGCCGATGGTCGTTGTATCTACTTCGTCTATGGATGCGCTGTGTTCCTTGGTTGAGAAAGCGAGTGGTTCTTTCGTGTTGTCGTCGCTGTCGCTGTGATCCTTTTCGGCCGTAGCAGTCAAGACAGCCTGAAAGGCAGTGGCAGCCGTCTCGTTAATCGCTTGTAGCGAATCGAGAGGAGCAGGACCATTTTCCGTCAGAAGCGGGCACTCTGCTCCTTCAGGATGGAAGAAATGCGGCTCAAAGCTGATGCCAGCATGAAGACGAAGCGCTGATGCACAGGCTGGACAGCGTACCTTGTCCTGCCGGGCAGCCATGCGCCAAAACGGTATGCGGTTGTAGTTCTCTGGTAGCAACAGGATGGGTTTGTTGTCTAGTAAAGCGTAGTTCATCATGACACCTCGGAAACAAGAAGTGCCCCCTGTCGGCAGGGGACACTTGCCATTATGGTTGTTCTTTTCGATTAGGAGTGCAGCGACACGATGTCCTCCGGGACAGCGGACGAATCTTCTGCTCCCAAATACGTGATGCTCACCCGTGTGATGCGATGGTTTTCCAGTTCACTGATCGCAAAAAGATAGCCTTGGAATGTGACGGTTTTGCCTTTCGCGACCTCTTCATTTAACTGGCTGTAGAGCCATCCGGCAATGGTATCGACTTCGTCGGAAACGACTTCAATCGATATGTAATCATTCAGTTCTGTCAAGAGAGTTTTGCCGGAAACCGAGAGCGTATTGCAGGAGCTTTCTTCAATTTCAGGGCGCTCATTTTCATCGAACTCATCCTGAATATCACCGACGATTTCCTCCAAAATGTCCTCCATCGTTAACAGCCCTGCTGTACCTCCGTATTCGTCAATCACGATGGCGAGCTGGGAGCGGCGTTTTTGCATTAAGCGCAAGACATGGCTAATTTCCATAGACTCCGGCACCGTCAATAGAGGGCGGAGAAAATCATTTAGCTCAGCCTTTCCTGTCGTCAACGCAGAGAGGTAAAAATCTGAGGTGTGCACAAAGCCAATCAGCCTGTCCTTATCCTCATGGGCGACGGGAAAGCGTGAATGGCGAGACTCTCTCATGATTTCGAGGTTTTCGTCAAACGTGTTGTCGTCGTAAAGGCAAATCATATCAATCCGTGGGATCATAATTTCCCGGGCAAGACGTTCGGAAAACACGAAGACATTGTCAACCAACGCCATCTCGGTCTGGTCAATGTGACCACTTTTATGACTCTGGTTCATGAGAAGGCGGATTTCTTCTTCTGTATGAGCAGATTCGTTTTCGGTGGCAGGCTCGATTCCAAGGCGTCTGATCAGTAAATTGGCTGCTCCGTTTAAAAACCAGATGAGCGGATAGCTCAGCTTGTAGAAAAACATGAGTGGTGCAGCAGTCCATAGGGAAGTGGCCTCCGCTTTTTGGATCGCCAAAGACTTGGGCGCAAGCTCTCCGAAGACGATATGTAAAAATGTGATAATAGCAAAGGAGATTGCAAGTGAGGTCGGACCGACCAAATAAGTTGGGAAATGAAATAATGCCATGACGGGCGCGACGTAATGGGCGACGGCAGGTTCACCTACCCAGCCTAACCCCAATGAAGCCAGCGTTATTCCGAGCTGGCAGGCGGACAGATAGGCGTCGAGCTCTCGCGTGACTTTTTGCGCGTAGCGGGCACTTTTGTTATTGCCTTCACTGACGAGCTGGGTCAGACGTGTTTGGCGAACTTTTACCAACGAGAATTCTGCTGCGACGAAGAAGCCGTTCAGAAGAACCAAAAATACCACGAGCAGCAGATTCAGCGTAATCTCCCCTATCGGACTCTCCAAGCACACCTCCGCCTCCCGCAGTGCGAAAGGTGGAGAATTCACCTCCGATACGATAATGGTATTTTACATGTACGACCAAAAACGGATAAATATTCGATCTAAAACCTGCAATGGATATGCTTTTCATGAGCCATGCCTCAGGTTTTCTTGTTACTCGTAAGTATACCAATAGGTCAACCGAACAGTCAAAACGTTCCGATTTGAACGAGCGCATTCTTAGGCAATGCTTGGACATACCTGCTTCTTTCTGATCATAAATATAAACGAGCACGGTCCAAGGAGGGGAGCAACGTGTACTGGCTGCAAAAAAGTGTAGCGATTCTCACAGGAAGCGTGCTTCTAGGCATAGGAGTCAATCTGTTTTTGGTTCCGCACCGCCTGATGGACGGGGGCATGATTGGGATCGGTTTGTTGGCGACGTATTACATGCAGATGCCTCCGGGTCTCGTGATGATTTTGGTAAGTATTCCTGTGTATGTCATCGTCTTTTTTTATGATCGCAGATTGTTTTTTCACAGCTTTCACGGCATGCTAATTTCTGCTTTCTTTATAGATATTCTCTCGGATATGCGTGGTTGGAATCTATGGTCAACATCCTTTTCCGCAATTACTGGCGGCGTGTTAATTGGCATGGGGATCGGCTTGATGCTTGCCTACGAGACGAATACGGGCGGGACAGACCTGCTCGCGCAATTTCTTGCCAGACGATACAAACTGCGCATTGCCTTGCTGATTTTTCTAATCGATGGGCTGATCGTACTCGGCTCGATTCAGACGATCGGGATGGAGAGAATGATTTTCTCTTTGCTGACGATCGTCGCAGTGGCAGCGACTACGCATATGTTCAGTGGACTCGGACGACCTTTACCACCGTATACGATCATTGGCCCGCTTCTTTCGCGCAAAATGGATGATCGCTCGTCGCGGCTCTATGTAAACACGAACACGAGAAATAGGAACGGGGAAGGGGAAGGCGATATTTTGGAGAAAATAAATAGGAAAAGGATGAAATGAGGGACTGTTGTGTCTGGACAAGCATTTCAAATGATAACGGAGCGTGTCGGCTATTTTCCCGGTCATGTTAACATAGGCCTCGTCATTGGTGAGCATGGAGCAATCCTGATTGATTCTGGTCTGGATACCCAAAACGCAAAAAAAATCAAAAAAGGACTGGACGCTATCGCCCAGCCCTTGTGTGCAATCATTCAGACACACTCTCATGCCGACCATTTCGGTGGAAACGCCTACTTGCTCGGATGCTGGCCTGAAGCAAGGGTCTATGCGCCACCGCTGGAAGAGGCGATCATTCGGAATCCGATACTTGAGCCCATTTACTTGAACGTGGGTGCAGCACCACTTGAGGATCTCAAAAACAAGTTTTTGCTGGCGCAACCTTCTCGGGTGGACCACCTCCTTCCACTGGATGAAGGGATCGAGATAGATGGCGTACCTTTCTTTATCCTTTCTCTGCCGGGGCATAGCTGGCAACAGGTTGGCGTCGTCTGTGACGAGATTTGCTTCGCTGCCGACAGTTATTTAGGCGAAGAGGTTTTGGAAAAGCACAAGCTGCCGTTTCTTGTGGATGCGCATGAGACTCTACTCAGTCTTCATAAACTGCTTGCAACCAACTACAGGGGATACTTGCCTGGGCACGGAGCATATACCACCACCTCTCATGATGCCGTGAACAAAAATATTGCTTGGCATGAGCGGATTTTCTCGGTGATCTGCGACATTTTAGTAGAGGAGAGAACACCAGAAGAAGCATTAACTCTCCTGTGTGAGCGTTTACACATTTCCATAGAAAATGCTTCGAGCTACGTCCTGTTTCGGACGGCGTTTATGGGTTACTTGGTCGGGCTTCAAAAAACAAAGAGGGTGGCATACCGGTTTGAACATAATCGGTGGTTGTGGAGAATTGTTCAGGATGGAGCGGAGGGAGCAGAAAGGTAATCGGCGATTTCTGCTAGCTTATGCTCTGCAGCTTCGCGGACGGCCTTGGGAATGAAAAAAACTTCTTCGGATGCGGTGTTCATATAAAACTTTGCTTCCAAATACGGATGACCCAGTTTGACATTCAGTTCCCCTTTTCCGGTCGTTGTGCTGGTGTAATTCGTCGGGATGCGCAAAAAATACGCGCTGCTGCTGGCGGAGTCGTACATGACGACATCGTACGTTGGCATACTGTCGCCGCCTGATCGATGAAAGCCTTGTTGCCGCAGCATTTTGTCAACATAAGAGAGTGGCTGAACGACACCGGTAAGGGTCTTGTTTTTTAACCGCATGGACATCCTCCTCGGTTCAACCATTGAGAAATCGAACTTATTCTCATACTATGTACGGCAATATCAATTCAGACTTGTAGAAAAAGAAAAGAAGGAGTGGACGAGGATGGAACTTATAGCAGATTTGCATACACATACAAAGGCTTCAGACGGTACCTGCGAGCCTGCGGAAAACGTACGTTTGGCGAAGGAGGCTGGACTTGCTGCACTGGCGATCACGGATCACGACACGGTAGCAGGGATTCCAGAAGCAATGGAGGCTGCCCGCGCACTCGACGTGGAAATCATTCCGGGAGTCGAAGTGAGCTCCGTAGGGAAGGGGCAGGATATTCACGTTCTCGGCTATTTTGTCCCGTATGAAGACCCAGCTTTTGAAGAGCGTCTCTTCCGTTTGCGAGAGACAAGACATGAGCGTAACCAACTGCTGATAGCACGGCTGCAGGAGCTCGGTATCGACATTTCATTGGAAAAGGTATACCGCCGCAAGCAGGGCACGGACAAAAACATCGGGCGACCGCATATTGCAGAAGAACTGATTGAGCTGGGGGTCGTTTCGACGATCGCGGAGGCCTTTGATAAGTACTTGGGCAAAGGGGGAGCGGCTTATGTCAATCCTCCACGAATTACCCCGCAGGAAGCAATCACGCTGATCAAAGAGGCTGGCGGAGTGGCGGTGCTAGCTCACCCGGGTCTGTATGATGATGATGAGCTGGTCCAGGAGTTGATTGTATTCGGATTGGACGGGATTGAAGTGAACCACCCGGACAACGATGAGGTACAAAAAATGCGCTACAGCAAATGGGCAGCACAATACGGACTTGTTGTAACGGGCGGTTCTGATTTCCATGGCTGGCGTGGAGAGGAGCCGTTTCATGCGATGCTCGGCTCTCATACCGCAACGATGGATGCTGTTGAACAGATACGTGCGATTGCGGCGAAGCGGAAGGCGTAAATTTAAAAAGCCTCAGACTATGACTTGAAAAATAAAGTCTTAATCTGAGGCTTCTTATTTTGCGCTAACACTAAGGTTGGCTAATCATTGCCTTCGACCGTACAACAAACAACTTTATTCTGTTATTCCCCACATTAGCGCAGCAAAGGCCGCAAAATCCATTTATGTGGGCAGCCCTGCAGTGTTGTTGAAGTATCGAACCCGTTAGCTTAATCACAACTAGCATTTAGTGTTATACCCTATCCTCCCGATATGCCTGCCTTACCCGCTCAATCTGGGCGAGGTGGTCACGGACATGCCGGACGCGAAATTCCAGCAGCTCTTTGAACGTGAACCGCGCTCCATCCGGATATTGCCCGACGCGCACAAGCTGCTCGGGAGTCAGATTTGCCAGAAGCGGCAGCATGCTGGCCCGCAGCATTTGGAACAGGAGCAGATGCTGCTCGCAGTCCAACCGTTCATATCCTAGGTTATCCGCCCAGGCTTCCTGATCAAATGATAGTAGTAGCGGTGCTTCCTCCGCCAAGACTTTTCTCAGCCGATGTGTCGACAGGACTTCGCTATCGGTCACATGGATCACAATCTGATGGATGCTCCATTTGTCCTGTGCAGGTTGGAAACGCAGCTCTTCCTCAGACAATCCTTCGACGGCTTCTCGCAGCAGCGCATAGTCTTGGCTATACTCCTCGATCAACTTTTCCATCCGATCCTCTCCTTCATCATTATTTTTGTGGGAGGGTGCATTCGATAATAATTATTATTCTTCGTTATAGAACAAGTACCTTCTGGGTTTTAGCCAACAATAAGTCACCCTAAAGTGATTTCTTCGGAAAGTCCCAAAATGTTTATTCCACTATTGGGACTTTAGAGATTAAGCAAAACTGCCCGTCTAACACTTTATTTTTCAGTCCACAACTTTAATTACTCAGAACAAGGGAAGAGGGTTTTTTGTGAACTTAAAACAATGCGAGCAGAAATGATATCCCTAACCACAAGCATAGAGGGGTGAACAATGCCGTATCTTGACGGGCAAACTTCGTATTTTTTACTTTTTTAAAAAAGCCAATGTAGTTGAAGTCTCCCACAGCCCGTAGGACAAATACAGCGGCACAGACAATGCAACCCCATTGAATGAAAGAAGCGGCTATTACGGGCGGGAGATAACCGCTCTGGGCAAGCAAAAGGTAAGCGGCAAAAGTCAACAAGCAGGCAACGACGATCGTTCCGCCTTTCCGAGGGGAAAAGGTCCGACGAGAATGATCGGCTGTTGTGGGAATGACGGAATCGGTCCCCCATTTTCCTCCGAAGGCCCAATAAAAATGGAGCAAGGATACGAAGACTAAGAAGAAAGCAGATGAGATAGAAAAAACATGCGTCATGGGAATGCCTCCTACTGATTCGTAATGATTTTTGAAAAGATACGCATCCGTATGTTTTGGGTAAAAAAATCCCTGCGGGCAGTTTAGTTTATCAGGCAGAGAGGGTTAATCAAATCCAAGTCATAAAATGATGCAAGGGCTCGGACATATCAAAAGGCGCTTTTAGCTCTCTGCGCACGAGCCAACCGATATAGAGGAGGTATGCGAGTTGAGCGCGTGCTATTGCATCAGCTGGAGCCAGCCCTTTTTTCTCATACAAAAAAGCGACGAAGTCGATCCTACGCTTCTCGATTTCCACGAGACGTTTGCAAAGGGCAGGATTTTGTTTCGCCCAGTTGTACATAGCGGCTTCGATTTTTCGCTCGCTGTTAAAAACACTCGACAACAGCTGCTCCAACGACATGCTGTCCGCGTGTGGCGCTCGAATGATCCGCTCCGTCGCATGCTCCTCCCAATAATCGATCATGGAGTCCAGTAGCGCT
The DNA here is from genome assembly GCF_028369215.1 of Brevibacillus sp. AG. Classification (NCBI taxonomy): domain Bacteria; kingdom Bacillati; phylum Bacillota; class Bacilli; order Caryophanales; family Paenibacillaceae; genus Brevibacillus; species Brevibacillus sp. AG. Next base: position 84,318 of record NZ_JAQMYO010000002.1, read on the forward strand.
TGACGATCTGGAAAGTGATGATAAAAGCTCCCCTTGCTGATCTTCAGTTTTCTGGCGAGAGGTTCCACACGAACAGCGTCAATGCCTGCTTCAGCCAACATATCGAGCCCTGCCCGAATCCAATCTTCACGTACGTATTGCATGGTTCACCTCAAAAGATACGGTATCGTATGTTTCTGGTTCCATGTTATTCCACCGGGTGTGAAGTGTCAAGAAGCATTGGCTTTTGTATTGATATTCACACGAGTGTAAAACTTTAGAATCGCAATCAAGAGCGATAGACTCTCATGTAGCGTCGGATCATCTCGCCTGCAAAATAAAAATGAATGGAGTGTCAACGGAACAGGGAATGGAAACCACAGGTGATTTCATACCTTTATCGGATTCCAATGAAAAACAACCTCGCTTCGCATGATGATCATAGCGAAAACGAGGTTGTTTTTCTATCTGAGGGATGGAGCTGCACGTAGCTTCTGTTATTCGCGAATGGATTTGACCATCGCAATATGCTCGATACCCGCATCATCAAACAAGTCGCCGAAAGGTTCATAGCCGAGCTTTTCATAAAACCGTTGGGCTTGCGTCTGCGCGTTCAGCTTCAGGCTGTCATACCCGTGTTGTTTGGCCAGCTCTTCTATCGCGAGCATGATTTGGCGGCCGAGTCCGGTACCGCGTTCTGTTTTGGCAACCGCTACCCGTTCAATTTTTCCTACCCCAGGTGCGTAGGTACGGATACGGCTTGCACCCACTGGCTTTCCATCGCGGTAGGCCACAAAATGAATCGTCCCGCCATCCAGTGTGTCGTGCTCATCTATCTCCAAGTCTTCTGGTACTTCCTGTTCCTCGATGAAAACGACTCGGCGTACGGACAGGGCATCCGCCAATTCTTGTTCATTGGTGACTCTTTGGATCTGGTAGGTTTGCAGGTTCATCGGTATTCGTCCTTTGTTAGAAAATATCCCTCCCTACGACGGATACGCAGGGAGGGGTGATGATTGAGGAAAGGGTGTTTATTTTTTGAGAAGGAAAGTCTGGTAAACGCTCCAGATGCCATCCTCGAGTTGATAAACCAAGTGGAAGCGATCAATCTCGCTGTTCAGGTCAATTTTTGCCATGCTCAGTTGGCCGGTTACATCCCGCAGCTCATCGTCGGACAGGTCGCGCCCGATGGTCAGATGCGGTACGTATGCGTAGGTTTCTTTTTCATTCACACACTGATTGGCAATCTTTTGATGCAGCTCGTTAAATGGTTCTTTGTTTTGCACAGCCAAATAGATCACGTTGTTCGTAGGGTGGAAAGAAGATACCCGATGGAAATGAGCCGAAAAGCTGTCGGTAGAGGAGGCAACCTGCTCCAGATGGCTCACCAGCTCAGGAAGCTTGGCTTCGTCCAGCTCAAAGGCTTCCTTCAAACGGATATACGGAGGAACCAAAGCATAGCCCGGGTCATAACGTTTCCGGTAAGAATTGGCTACTTCTTGCACCTTGCTAGATGGGAATATTACGATACTGTACATCATCTGAACCACTCCTCCTTACTATCTATCATGCTCTACAAGATATTATTTTAACAGAAAATTCTTCATTTGTGTAATGTTAAGCGTGGGTCTGTATATTCCTTGTGTCAAAGGAAAGACTGTGTAGTGCAAGGAGGTGCCGCACTGCATGTATACGGCTATGATGATCACATTCATTTTTCTCGTTCTGCTTCTACTGTCTGTGCTGACCTTCACGATCTTGACTGCGATACGAAAAGGAGAATTCGAAGAAGCACTCGTATCGACTATCAAGGATGAAGGTCCACAAGAAGAACAGCCACGGTAAGTTTACCCGTAAAGCGTCTTAAGCATACGCGGCAGATTGCGCTGCCAGTGGCCCCACGTATGGTCACCCTCAAACGTTTCATAAACGAGGGTGGCTTTTTTCGTGCCCAAAATCTCGCGCAGTTCTTCATTGGCCGCTAGAAGATTCAATGTACCGCGGCCTGTGCTTACTGCCGTTTCCTCCGTCCCGATCTCCAAATAAATGGTCTGCGGCACGGAAAATTCAGCGTCAGCTATCAGACGATTTAACTTTGCGTCCATGGCAATCGACTGGCAGGCAACTTGTCCAAACGTATGTGGATAGTGAAGAGCAGTGAACAGAGAGACAACCCCGCCCAAAGATTCGCCAAGAAGTGTTCGTGCGTTCCCCAAAGGATGTGTGGAGTAATGCGTATCGACATAGCTCACGACTTCATCGGCGAGGAAGCGACGGTAGGCCATATGCTCCTTGCCATCCGGATGATAGCGGTCGTTCCGTTTGCTTTTCTCGACCGGGAGAAAGACAGCGATGATATCAGGCAATTCTTTGTCCCGATTCAATTGATCTAGTAAAGAAGCCATCCTGCCCATTGCCAAGTAATCTTCTCCGTCCTGCACATAAAGGACTGGATATGAGTAGAGCGGCGAGTAGCGTTGGGGTGTGTAGATAATCAGCTTTTCCGGCGTCCCCAAATGCCGGCTTTCCAAGATGATTTCCTCAAGGGCCACTGCGGTGTCCTCCTTATTGGGATCTTCTGTTCATTATTATACAGGAGTGAGCGGGCATGCCCAACAGTTTGGGTGCAGGGTCAGTCAGGCTGTGGGCGAAAGATTGTCGCAATTTGGTCAGCGTGTGATACTATGGTAGGAAACGACTTCACTCGATTTGTGGAAGGGGTTGTCTCTTATATGAAGAAGCAAGTACACAGCATCGAAGTCAGAAACGCTGCTCTCGCACGTTTGGCAGAACGCGGAGTGACGATGGATGATATCGCAGAGATCGTCTATCTCATGCAATCGCCTTACCATCCAGATCTCACGATGGCGCAGTGCATAGAGAGCGTGAAAGCGGTCTTGGAAAAAAGGGAAATGCAGCACGCCATCCTGGTTGGCGTTGAGTTGGATACGTTAGCAGAGAAGGGCCTCTTGTCCGAGCCGCTCCAATCTATCATCGCGTCAGATGAAGGACTGTTCGGATGCGACGAAACATTGGCGCTAGGCTCCGTATTTGGATATGGAAGTATCGCGGTGACCACCTTTGGCCATTTGGATAAGCACAAGGTCGGGGTGATTAAAAGGCTGGATACCAAGTCGGGAGAGGGACGTGTTCACACATTTTTGGACGACCTCGTGGCGAGCGTGGCAGCCAATGCATCTAGCCGGATGGCCCATCGGATGAGAGATGAGCAGGAGGCAGAGTTGACACGAAGTGAGGCGTTGAAGCAACAGGAAGCCGAGCTGCGTGTCGAGGAGAAAGGGAAAGGGACGGAGCAGGCGGGGTAGGTTAGGGTTGCGATGAGGAAGTTTGTCTCGATCATTACCTAATTATCTTGTTTGTTGTTGTACCCTTTATTGGATCGCCTTTAGACTGGCAGAAGCCAATTCTTTACCGGTGTAGCTCATATGCTTGATGGCGTCATGTTTGATGTGATGCCATCAAGTAGGTAATCCCCATGTTTAGTAGGGGGGATGTGGGTCGCAGCGGTGGGGAATGGCTTTTTTGTTGGGTCTTGGGTAAGCACATATAGCTGAAACGAGATGACTAGGCTTTTTACATGGTAAAAGCAAGACTGATATCACTGGGTTTCTTAGTGTTCTTTTGGTACGAGTGAAAATTTTTACAAGAAATTATTCATTTCCTCTTGAAATCCATTTTACGATGCTGTATAGTAATAAATGTGATCGACGTCCGATACGATTCGGGCCCTTAGCTCAGTTGGTCAGAGCGGTCGGCTCATAACCGATTGGTCGTAGGTTCGAGTCCTACAGGGCCCACCATTAAACGATCACACACATATCCCATGATCCGGTAGCTCAGTTGGGAGAGCACCATCTTGACAGGGTGGGGGTCGCTGGTTCGAACCCAGTCCGGATCACCATAGTATGAACGTTAGAACCCTTGAGGAATCAAGGGTTTTTTATTTTATGCTTTTGATTAGCCACAGTCACTACCCTCCATATTCTACGATGAATAGTGAATCGAGTCAAAAGAAGTCAAAAAACAATGTAGAAAATCATGAAGACCAGTACCCGATCATGATGCTTAATTAGTGGAATTAACTGACATTCAGAAGTGTATATGGTAAATATATACAAAGATATAAATATGTGCTACGTTATATTTGTATGGTAAATTTTAGGTAATTATAAGAGGGACAATTATTGTGAAGTGAAAAAAATACCACTGAAACGTAAAAACAACTTATGCGTCATAACAAATATAAGAATTTACAACGGAAAGGAATGGCAAGAATGAAGGTCAAAAAAATTGTAGCTGCATCTTTAGCAACTACGACCCTCCTTGGGGTTATTGGGCTTTCTAATTTTGCAAGTGCGTATTCAGAAGATGTTTGGTTCGATGCTTACGGTATAGATGTTTACGATGGTGATCCACTTGATACGGTTACAGATGTGTATGGATTTACAAGAGGTGAAGGAGATGTTAAATCTGTAAAGGTTTATTACGAAGTATTCCGAGATGGTGAATATTTAGATAAGGCATCCAACTCAAGAAATGGTTTTAGGGTATCAATCACAGAAGACCATCCAAATAAGAAAAAGAGTAGTAATTGGGAGGTAAATGCTGTACATCGAATAGAAGATAACAATGGAGATCATGTCAAGGAGTTCAGTGAGGATAAACTTAAAAAGGGTCAGGAAGCAATTGCGCCAGAGCGTGCTGAAGAATCAAGCTCCAAAAAGGGTGACATTCAACATTTACGTTCAGCAGAATATCAAGAGCAGTTAGAAAATACTTGGGATGACATCATGGAAGCACACAATTTAAATAAGGATGAGTGGATTGTTTGTGATAGTTCTCAATATGAATCACTAAAAGAGCAACCTCCAGGTTCTTTAACCTCTAGAGATGTTACCTCATTATTTATCCAATCAGTAGAATTCCCCAAAAAGGGTGGAGATAGTGTTCCTTTGATATTGGTACATGAGAATGAAAAAAAGGCACTCTTATTGCTCCAGCGCGGTAAGGGTGAAAAAGTAGTTGCTTATTTTGGTAAAGAAGACAGCTCCAAAAACAATAAAAACAACAAGATATCTTCAAATCGTGAAAATGATGGCGAAGGCGATTGGGTTATTGAAAAGGTAGAAGAAAAAGAATAAAGGCAAAAGAAGACTATCCCTCAGTCATTTTCTTGAATTTGGGATAGTCTTCTTTTTAATGTTCATCTGCCTGTCTAGAGAATATCATAGATGTTCTACCTATCACTAAAATCAACAAGAAGTAGATTGATGAGCATGAAGAAGTATAGAATTTCTAAAGCAGAAAGGTCATCTTCCGAATACCACTTAAAAATCCCACTGATTCCCAAGGTTTCGCTTGCCTCTAGAGGTGGGAGTCTCAAATACCCAACTGTTACTTTAGTACAATTTCCTTTTTCCATACCAATTCTTGATTTGCTTCGTTTTTAAAAGTGAGCGTTAGGACACCCTTCTGACCCTTCATCTTTTGAGCATCATAATTAAAACTGAGTATCTGCAAGGAGCCACCGATCGTAAATTTAGGTTCATTACTCTCAGAAAAATCGTTCTCCACCGCTTGTTCAACTGTATTCACAATCGTTTTCTCATTTGATTTCCATTCCATCTTCTCAAGTGTGTAACCTTTTTGGAATTTGTCTACGTAAAAAGTAAACGCATCTTTATTCATTGGATTTGTAGCATCCTGATCGACTTTCACTCCGATCATCTTGTCGTTAATGGCATACACAGAGTACTGCTCTTTCGTATTTTCTTGTGTATTTTTTGGTGCAATCCAAGCCTCACCTGTTCCAACCATTACCCCGCTATATTTCACAAAAAGCTCATTCACTTTTTGGTTTAAAAAAGCATCCTTGACGTTTTTGGTTAGAATTTGATCATATTTTTGGATAAATTCTTGCTTGGTTTTAATTATTATATCTATGTCTTCACCGTTCTTTTCGCTACTTACAGTCAACGGGAATTCGAAACGATTCGCCACACTATTTTTGTCTCCAGCTTTTATCTCTTTTTGCAGACTAGTAAAATATGACTCAAATGCATTCGCATCATCAATGCCAGCGACAAAGTATGGATTCTTTTGTTCTATAGTTGGACTTGGATTTTTTACCGCAGCCGCTACAGACATTTCCTTTTGCAACCCCGGTAAAAAACCTACTGATAATACTGTTGCAACGATTATTGCATTTGTGACTTTTTTCATTTCAAACTCCTCCTAGATTTAGCTTCAAAATAGATGTAAAAGTGTTGAACAGTGAGTCACATTGCAAGAAATATCCTCGTTTAGAAATTAGTAACGTTGTTAATGCTAATCAAAAAATTAACCATTTTTCGGGCAAACGCTCATCTTCTTACCTTTCCTGGGAGGGAGGTTTATGATAATCAACATGCCGAAACCAATCATAAGCGTCAAAGCATCTCTAACCTCCACAGGCATCACTTCCCTTCCGAGAGGATAGCCAAACGTTCTTTCAAGCCTATTCTATTGAGTAGGATCAGTATACCATTTATTTCCAATTACAAGATGTACTTTTCTACGTCCAAGCGATTCTCCTCCTTTATTTCGTGTGCTGGTTCGAACCACGTCCGGATCACCATAATATGAAAACTCAAACCCCTTGGTAGACAAGGGGTATTTATTATTTTGTATTATTTAGACTTGTCCATTTTTGATACGAATGGTGTTTTGATACGAATATCAGTTACTCTGCGATTTATTGAAGAGCTTACCGAATTCATCAGCGGTGTCTTTTAGAGATTCGGTAGTAGATGACAAATCATGAAAGCGAATCTTCGTACACCTGCTTTCTGAATGATGCTGTCAGTAATATTGAGAGGATGAGTTTCATGGATAAAACAAGCAAAAAGAAACAAGGAGTTTTGATGATCGTCGGGGGAGCTCCTGCAATTGTAGGAGCAGGGTACCGGCTACTCTCAGAGGAGCAAGTCCAGAAACTCCAACAGGTTTTTGAATTGGCTCTATCTGCATTCTAAAAGCGAAAGCCCTCCTTCCGGTTAACGGGGGAAGGACTTTTACCCATAAAACAGGTTTGGAAAATTCCCTGATTTTTACACCTCAGATGTTGGCTTGCATAGTATAGTGTCGATGTGAAATCATTATGATTAGGAGGCTTGATATTCCGATGAACAATAATTGCTGGAGACCTCCACCAAGGGGTTGTCAACCTATTTTCCCCCCAAGATGCACTTGTCCCCCCGGTCCTCCTGGTCCCCCGGGTCCCCCCGGTCCACAAGGTCCTCCTGGCCCCCCTGGTCCAGGGTGTATAGATCCTCCACCAGTAGCAACTCAGATTGTTTACGTTAATAAGGGCGGGAATGATACAACTGGTGATGGTACGGAATGTAACCCCTTTTTAACTGTGACAAGGGCGATGGCGTTCATTGTAGATGCTTCACCGACAAAACGTTATGATATTTCTATAGGACCAGGAACCTACACAGAACCCCTTATTCACTTGAAGGCAAACGTCCAATTAATTGGAGCAAGTACATTATTAACCAGACTAGCGATTCCATTCGATATAAATGACCCATCCTGGAATGGAAACCTAAATGTTGATAATCGTTCTGGCTTTGTGGATTTATCTTTATTGACAGCGCCCCTTGATTTTAACTTTACAACCAATGCAATTACCCCTTCTACGGGTCGATTGTTCTTTGTGAGTATCAATTTTACTCCAACACCAGTATTTACAGGAAATAGTACTTTTCTTAGTCAGATTAATATCCGCGACTCCCAGTTATTTGGTGGCTATACGCAGAATGGTGCAAATGTTACAATGTTCGCTTCATATGTTGGAGGTGTTCCTCTACCGTTACCCCAACCCGTCATCACAATAAATTCTATCGTTCCATACGATACTCAAGTACATCTAATTGGTGGAGGGACAGATGGCGATGTAGTAGTGAATGTTGCAAATGGAACCGTTCCAATCGATCCATTCGACCTCTTAAGTTTCGCTATAAAAGGCAGTTTGATTGTGAACGGTGTAGCAGGTGTCTCTACTAGAATTAGGGCTACAGTCGACTCGATTCCTATTAGAAGCAGAGTGACTTTAATAGGAAATTCAGCGATAGAAAAATTGGATGATGCTGCTGGCTTAGGTTATACCCCTGCCAATCCCGCTGATTGGTCATTGGGACCTGTTCCGACAACAGTTCAAGAAGCATTTAATACAACCACAAATCAGACACAAAACAATTCAAACACTTGATAAACTTTCAAAAGCTCCTTCCAACTTGAACAATGAGTAGGAATGAGTTTTTTTTGCATGCTCAAAATCAAAGGAGGATGAAACGAATGGCAAAACGTGAACAGGTAGTAGCAGAAGAACTGAAGAAACAGCAGCCAGTAGAGGAAGGAGAAAAGGAAGTGCGCTCTATTGCACCTGCCCGAGCAGCATACGAACAGCTTATGAATGGAATCGTGGTTACTGTCAGCAGCAAGGGAATTACGTGACAATCGACAACCAGACCGTTGGGGGCAAGAACTTGAAGATATAAAGGCAGCGGTGGCGAAAATGATTCAGGATGCAGAGGAAAGGCTGAAACAAACAAGGTAGATACTGGCTGAAAAAGTGGCTCAGCTTGCAGAACTGGAGGGTCGGGCAGATGAGTAAAGGTATACTTCAAAATAACATGCGCGATCTGTTACAGAAGCATAAGGGAACAGGCAAACGAATTGCTGTCACAGAGTCGCTCTAAAATGTCAAAACTGGTAAATTCAAGCAGGAATCTGTCGTTTTTAGTAGAATATAACACTCAATAAGTAATTGAGGTGAAAAAGTTACATGCTGTTTGTCCTATTTTCAACATTGGAATACCTCGCAATATTTGCTCTTATGACTACGTTATTTAGGTTTGGTTTTTTGGTGCATATCAACAGGATTCTCTTTGTGAGTCTGGTATTAATGCTATTCTCGTTTGGGCTACGACAATTTACGCCATATGGTGACTATGCAACCATAGCCCAAGTCGTCATCATCTTTGGGGCATTAATCCTGGTATGGAACGTGAATTGGGGACATGCTGCCTTAATGACCATGATAACAGCAGGAATATACTTGGGGATTCAGATGGTGGAAGTGTTCTTCCTGACCGTCATAGGAGCCCTAGAGACAATCGAATCGTTACGGGATCGAACCATCAACACAGGTTTCATATTCCAGACAATCTCCGCATTATTTACCTTTGCATTATGCTATGGACTTCGAAAATTTGGACTGCAATTTACATTTGTCAGAGACGGAGCGCCTTTCTTTATTTACCATAGAATCAACATGGTTATTTTGTCACTGATTATTGTAACAGGTGTATTGATAACGGTCTTGTTTAAATTAGCAAGTACATATGGAATTGCTTCCATAGTCTGGATCTTCTTTGGGATGGCTATCGGAATCACGATACTGGCATGGCTGGCTATAAAAAGGGATGGGGAATATGATTGAAACTCTTGCTGAAAGAATAGCAATCCAACTAAAGTCGATCAATCCACATGAAACGAAGTCAGTGCCTACAATGAAATTTGGGTTAATCCTTATCATCAACATGCTTCTCATCATTACGAGTAGCCTTACCATTTCACTAATGTTAGGGACATTTCAAGGAACATTAATCACATTGGCTGGATTTTTAGTACTACGCCAATTTTCAGGAGGATTTCACTATTCATCGTCTGTCTACTGCACCATGACAAGTATAGTGGGAGCTGTATTAATCCCTCTCATTACCCTACCTAATGATTTTGTCACCCCGATTATTATTATCACATTAGTCCTAGTAGCACTTTTTGCACCGCAAGAAATGGAATTGCAATCACGACTATTCAAACAGAATCAGACTTTGCTCCTCAAGACCATCTCCATTATCATCGTCAGTTCATTATTTTTCATAGACAGCGAGACACTGGTTAAGACCTTCTTTGTGCAATCACTGACGCTAATTCCACTGAAAGGAGGTGGAAAAGATGAAAAATAAAGCGATGATGTTCGTAGCGAAACATGTTTCAGCAATTGCTTCATTTGTTGCGGTACTGGCGGTAACTACAGCATCCTTTGGTTTCGTAGGGAAACCTGAAATTCCAGAGGAATTAAAGAAATAAGGAGCAATGAACGACACAGACCATTTCTCACTCGACTTAACATCGAACGGGGAAAACTGGTTGTCCCATTGCCCCATTGTAAATCATAACTCTATAAACAGAACATCCGTGTTTGAATGTATTGTACTTATCGACTGCTTCTTTCACATCGTTACTAATAATCTCAACCCCTCTGTAGACAAGGGGGGTCTTTTTTTTGCGCCTGGTTTATTGACGTCAACTACGCTGATTTTCGAATTGTTAATGAATCCAAGCGGGCTGTCTCTTTGGCGAGAAATCGACTTTTGAGACAGCCCTTACTGTTTTACATACGCTTAACGCTTATTAAAACTTGGAAAGAGCGAATTTAGCTGTAAAATTCATCTTTTTCATATAGGAAGAGTTCGCTCCGGCTTGAAATTGTACAGAAATATTGCCGTCTTTTTGTGCTTGGAATACTCGTCCGTAAGGCGAATTCGCATGGTATGTACCAATCGCTTGATTATCCGCATCAAAGACTGTATAAGAGATCGGGAATCCTGAATTGTTTACAAAAATTGTAAGCTCTTCACCCTTTTTAAGCGGAAAAGATTCTTTTTGCGTCACTTCGTATGAACTCAGAGAATAGTATTTCGTAACCTCTTGAATGTCTAAAGCCGTTGCTGCTGCGTTAGCTTTTGAGACTTCTAATCCTGGCAAATTTGCACCTGAAAGTACGGCAATCCCTAATGCTCCTGCTAAAATGGCTTTTTTCATAATCGTAATGCCTCCTTTTTTGCTCATCCATGAGCGAAAGTAAATATTTGGAAATTACAACCATTATAATCTCGTTGAAAATGGTTATCAATAAGTTTTTTTGTAGATTACCTCTCACGGCGTGAAAAAGAGAGTATAAAAAAAGAGAGTGATTCCATTGAATCAACATCCCCCTAAAAAAGGCACACACATCCCTGTATCCGGACAAAACCCCTCATTCTCGGCACACAACCTCTCCGTAAACCCAGACTCCTCCTGCGCCAGAAACTTAAAATAACAAACAATTTCATGATTCCTTACAGCTACACTATTCAACTGAAAATCCAACAAATACTTCCGATCCACATGCTGGTAGTACAATCCTTTCTTCGTAAACGGAGGTGGGTACGCCTTGGACGGCAAAGTTGGAATAATATCATGAACATTCGCGATCCGAACACTGTTCTTTACTGTCTCATTAAACCGCGAAGCAAAGACAGGATCTCCGACACGAGGACTCCCATACGTATACACAAAAGGATGCGCAAATTTCGTATTCACCGCAATATCCAAACCAGCTAGTACGGCCAACCCTCCCCCTAAACTGTGCCCTGCAACAAATAGTTTTTTCGATCTTGAGAGCTTGCTCAACTCCCGAATCAATTCATCTCTCGCGGATTGATACATACAAGTAAACCCACGGTGGGTTTTTCCTGCCTTTCTGACAAAACGATAGGGGACTTGATACAAATCTTGATCAGACTCATTGTCGTTAAACGTGCGTGTTCCTCGAAAAGTTACAACGATACTGTCGGATGACTCGGCTACAAAACCAAACACCTCTGACTCCGGAGTCTCAACACCAGCCCATGCTCGAATAGTCGAGAGCTGGCGATACCCTTTTGGCAAGACAAGTGAATCTGTTTCAAATAGCTGATAGGCCTGATGGATCATAGCCGCAAGTAAAATTGCATCTTTGCTGTTATAAATACGATCGATCATTCATGTGTCTCCCTTTCTGAGTTTCAAGGCTGTAAAAGCTAGCATTTGCCTAGAAACGGAATACACGTATCGGTATTGGGACAAAACCCCGGGTTTTCCACACAGAGCGTTTGGGCATAATCAGGGTCAAGCTGAGTGAGGCTATGAAAATAGCAGGCGATACTATCGTTTCGAGGCGTATTATTCAGTTGAAACGAGAGCGGAAACTTGTTTTTTACATGTTGATAATAGATACCTTTCTGGGTAAAAGGAGGCGGATACTTTTGATCGGGGAATGTAGGAAAAGAGTCGTGGACATTTACAATGCGCAGACTATTGGCAACGACTTGATTGAAGCGTGAAGCGAAGTGGGGGTCACCAATACGCGGGCTGCCATAGGTATAAACGATTGGTTGCCTAAACTTCGTGTTTACCGCAATATCTAAAGCTGCTAGTACAGCTAGCGCGCCGCCGTAGTTGTGGCCAGTAATAAACAGCTTTTTTGATGCGGGAAACTGATTGATTTTTCTGATGAACTGATCCCGTGTTGATTGATACAGGCATGTAAATCCACGTGAGGTTTTCCCTGCATCTGTAACAAAAGGATAGGGGACTTGTAGGATGTCATAGGCCGCCAAAAGGTCTGCCGGATATGCTGCGTACCCTCTGAAGGCAATGATGATTTCATCTTTAGATTCTGCCACAAAACCATATACATGTTCCGTTGGATTCTCTACATCTGCAAAAGCCTGAATCGTGTATCGAAGCTGAAAACCTTTTGGTAAGGTAAGCTTCCCTTCAAAATATAATGGATAAGTCTGATAGCTCATGGCTGCTAGGAAAATGGCAGCCTGACTAGTAAACATGTTGTCTTCGTCGGAGAAAAACATGTATACAAATTCCTTTCCAAACAAGAATAAGGATCCAACACTTTTGAAAAGTCGTACATCGGAACTCTTGTCTGTCTCTCCCAAATGAAAGCAGGGCAATCCTACTCGAATGATACTTACCATGAGCCTATGTTTTTACGATGGAATGCGTGCTTGTATGAAAAAAATAAAAAGGGGAGGCGTACGCAACGCTCCCCCTTTACAAAGGTTTTGAGAGGATTTCAATTCCCACATCAATTGTTTTCTCTACTCCCATGAAGGTTAAAAATATTTTAGCCCTGTTTTTGTGCTTATCCACTTTTTTGATAAGACCTTCCAGTCCTTTTAGGGGACCAGATTCTACGATCACTTTAGAATTTTCTAGATAAACCTTTGAATAATCGACAACTTCACCGTTTCCCATGAGTTGGAGGATCGGGGTGATTTCTCTTTCATCAATGCTCGAATAATAAGTACCCTCATCTTGCGAATAGTAACTACCGTTATTGACTAAACGCAAACTTCTAGGAATTTTTTTGATTTTGTGGAACATTTCGTTAGTCATTTCAGTCTTAATAAGTACATATCCAGGAAAAATATTCTTCATGACACTATTCACAATGCCTGACTTTTTCTCAGGAACCAATCTCTTCGGCACAACGGACTTTAAAGACTGCTCATTAAAATAGAGTTTGAGGTACTTTTGAACGACTTCTTCTTTACCAGATTCTACAAAGATGGCATACCATTTCAAGGTGAGTAATCCTTTCATTATGAAGTAGATTCGCAAGTATCTTGAGCGCTTACTGCTTCCACAAAAATAGGAATGATTGAGTAGATAAAATCCTAAAAATTGTGGTATTATACTAAATATATCCAATTCCTTCGCGTTATGCAATAAACGTGGTTGTTGTAACCTTCTGCATAAATATAAAGAGTTAGCTTTATAAGTTTTTTATCGAAAGGAAAATCCCTTAGGGAATTTAATCGATGTTTCGGCACGTTAAAGGAACGTAGGGAGGACATACGTTGAAACGGTAGTGTGTATATTTATTTACCCACGAACTGGGGAAGCTCTGCCCTTTGGCACAGTAGGAGAACGGAAGGCGGAGATTGAATTGCATGTGTTTCCACAGATCTTTACGAAAGAAATCGTTATAAAAGGTAAGGATAGAGAGTATCGTGCCAGTTTGTGCATGGGCTATTTTTCTGTTCCCGCTGATTTTTTAAAAATAGTAAAATTCTTGAATCCAAAAGAATTCGAGTACTATTTTCAGCTGGAGTATGAGCGGAGAGTAAAAAGCTACCTGACAGGGAGATATGTCGCCAAAAGAGCCGTTTCGTTTTTGGTTGGAGACGAAAGCTTAGAGCGAATATGTATTGAACAGGGCATTTTTCATCAACCTGTCGTAAACTTACCGAATGCAACCAACGTCCAGGTGAGTATCACCCATTGTGACGATCTTGCAGCCGGCATTGCTTTTTCGGAAGAACTGCCGATGGGGATTGATATGGAGAGAATTAGCGTGGTTAGAAATAAAGTTCTGGAGACGCAAATGACTGTGAAAGAGAGCGATTTGTTTTCATGCTTGCCTTATTCTTATGAAACAACTCTCACTCTTTTCTGGACAGTCAAGGAAGCGTTATCCAAAATTTTGAAAACAGGTTTAACCACTTCTTTTCATATCTATGAAATAAGCCAAGTAGAGGCAAGGGATGGGGTTGTTTATAGTCTTTTTGAAAACTTTCCTCAATACCGTACGGCATCCTTTATCCTTGGTGACTATGTGTGTTCGATCACCTACCCGAAAAAGACAGAGTGGAGTGTTGCTGCCGTAAAAGATGTACTTCAGGAGATAGAACACTCCATGACAAATCGCTTATGAATTCCCCACAACGGTCAATTGACCAGGCTGTGGGGAGTTTTTATTATAAAAAAACTGTTTTTTAAAACAAGGGGTGCATCATACATGGAAAAGCCTGTTGTGTTTATGTTTTCTGGACAGGGGTCTCAGTACTATCAGATGGGGAGAGACCTTTTTGATCAGAATCCGGTATTTCGCAAATGGATGCTTAGGTTAGATGAAAAGGTACATTCCCTGATCGGGGAGTCTGTCCTTGCCCAGTTATATGATGACACGAAGCGTCGAGACGACATATTTGATCGCACCCTTTTTACGCATCCCGCCATTTTTATGGTGGAATACGCTCTGGCTCAGGTTCTCATGGAAAGCGGAATTAAGCCTGACTATTGTCTGGGGAGCAGTTTGGGGGAGTTTGCGGCGGGGGCTGTGTCTGGGATCATGCCTGTGGAAGAATTGCTACAACTCGTGGTTGAACAAGCCACCCTTTACGAAACGTATTGTCAGAAAGGGAGTATGCTTGCGATTCTCCACAATCCCGATTTGTATGATCAAGACCCTTTATTGCATCGAAATAGTGAGTTGGTAGCAGTGAATTTTCATTCGCATTTTGTCATTGCTGGGAGCAGTCATCAGCTACAACGCATGGAGGATTATGTAAAAGGCAAGGGGATCATTTGTCAACGACTACCCGTATCTTATGCTTTTCACTCAGCTTACATCGATCCGGCTGAACCACATTATCGGGAGGTATTGAAACAGAAATCGTTTGGAATTCCCCAGATTCCCTTTGTCTCGTGTGTTCACGGTGAAATCATGAAGGAACTGCCAGCTGACTACTTTTGGCAAGTGGTAAGAAAACCAATGCAGCTTCCAAAAGCTGTCCAAGAGCTGGAGAAACAGCAAAGCTACATCTATTTGGATTTGGGACCAGCAGGAAATTTGAGTAATTTTACAAAGCGAAATCTGCGACAAGATTCACAATCAGAATGCTACTCGATTATCACTCCTTTTAAAAAGGATGGCGAAAATGTAGAGCGCATCAAGCAACTATTCTCAAATAAAAGTTTGCATACAAACAGAAAGGAAGACAGAAAAATGACCACATATGTTTTCCCCGGGCAGGGCTCCCAAATAAAAGGAATGGGGGGCTCTCTGTTTGATGAGTTTCCAGAAATAACGGCCAAAGCTGATCAGATATTAGGTTATTCCATCAAAGAGCTTTGTCTGCATGATCCGGACAAACAGTTAAGTAAAACCCAGTTTACCCAGCCGGCTCTGTATGTGGTAAATGCGCTTAGCTATCTGAAAAAAGTGAAGGAAACCGGGAAAAAACCAGATTATGTGGCGGGGCACAGCTTGGGTGAGTACAACGCGCTTTTTGCATCAGGGGTGTTTGATTTTGAGACAGGGTTACACTTGGTGAAAAAAAGAGGCGAGTTGATGAGTCTGGCCGTCGGTGGAGGTATGGCGGCTGTGATCGGGTTTACTTCGGAGCAAGTAGAACGCGTGTTACATGAAAATAATTTGACCAGTATCGATATTGCCAATCACAATTCTCCCTTCCAATTTGTGATTGCAGGTCGAAAAGAAGATATAGAGCGTGCCAATCCTGTTTTTCAGGAAGCGGGTGTAAAAGTATACATACCCTTAAAGGTGAGCGGAGCATTCCATTCCCGTTACATGAGTGATGCGAAGCAACGCTTTGAGGACTATTTAAATCAGTTTGCCTTTTCCAGTATGACTATCCCTGTGATTTCAAATGTTCACGCAAGACCCTATAAACAGAGCGATGTGAAACGAAATTTGGTGGAACAAATTACACACCCAGTGAAATGGAATGACAGCATTCGATATCTCCTGGCCTTGGGGGAAAACGAAATAGAAGAAGTTGGTCCTGGTACTGTGTTGACCAAGTTAGTTACTACGATCCGAAATGAAGCAGAACCCCTGATCATAGAAGAGGAAGCGGAGAAAGAAAACATGGAGCAAGAGACAAAGCCGGTTGCTATCACTGTACAGGAGGAAGAGATATCGAACAGCATGGAGCAGCCAAAAGGGATTACCGCTTTTTCGCTGGGAAATCAGCAATTTAAACAGGACTACAAACTGAAATATCCCTACCTGGCAGGAGCAATGTACAAGGGAATCTCATCGGAAAAGCTGGTCATTAAAATGGGGAAAGCCGGGATGATGGGCTTTTTCGGAAGCGGTGGCTTACAGCTGGATAGAATCGAGCGAGCCATCCAACAGATTCAACGTGAACTACAGCATGGCGAGCCGTATGGTATGAATTTGTTGCATCATCCAAGTGACCCGTCCATGGAAGAAAAAACCGTCGAGCTGTATCTTGCTTATCAAGTGAGGGTGATGGAAGCATCGGCGTTTATGGCGATTACCCCTGCGTTGATCATCTATCGGGCCAAGGGATTAAAGCGGGGGATGAACGGGCAAGTGGAAGCGGCAAACAAAATTTTTGCCAAAGTATCACAGCCTGAGGTTGCAGAAGCCTTTTTAAGTCCCGCACCTGAGTATCTGATAGAAAAATTGGTGCAAGAACATAAGCTTACGACAGAAGAAGCGAGTTTGTTACGAGAAGTTCCGATGGCGGACGAGTTAACGGTAGAGGCCGATTCTGGCGGAAATACCGATCATGGTGTAGCATCTGCTTTGATGCCAGCGATGATCAGACTACGAGATAACATGATGCACAAGTATGGATACCAAAAGCCGATCAGAATCGGGGCTGCGGGAGGGATTGGAACTCCTGAGGCTGCAGCGGTCGCTTTCATGCTTGGGGCAGATTATATTGTTACAGGCTCGATTAACCAGTGCACAGTGGAGGCCGCGACCAGCGAGTCAGTGAAGGATTCGTTGCAGTTGGCCAATGTTCAAGACACAGAGTATGCTCCGGCGGGTGAAATGTTTGAAATGGGAGCCAAAATTCAAGTGTTGAAAAAAGGCTTATTCTTTCCAGCGAGAGCGAACAAATTGCACGACCTCTATCGTCAATACAACTCGCTTGATGAAATCGATGAGAAAACCAAGAAGCAGCTCCAGGAAAAGTATTTTAAACACAGCTTTGAAGAGGTGTATGAGCAGATGAAAACGACTTGCCCACCTCAGGAACTGAAAAGAGCGGAACGAACGCCTAAATACAAAATGGCGTTACTTTTCAAATGGTATTTTAACCGCTGTTTTGACTGGGCTTTGGATGGAGCCGAAAGCTATAAAGTGGATTATCAGATTTACTGCGGTCCAGCGTTAGGTTCTTTTAATCAATGGGTAAAGGGAACGGCTGTTGAAAACTGGAGAGACCGTCATGTTGATCAAATTGGTGAAATGATGATCAAGGAGACAGCCAATCTTTTGAATCAGCGTATCCACGCCTTAACAGGTTCAAGCAAATAAAGAAGCAATGACCCTCAAATAAGAAAGGAACGGCGAAAATGAATTTGGAACTAGTAGAATACCATCCTGAAGGCGTTTCTAGCGAAGCGCCTCTTCTTTTTGTCCATGGAGCATGTCACGGAGCATGGTGTTGGGAAAAAAACTTCCTTCCTTATTTTGCTGACAAAGGCTTTTCTTCCTATGCGCTGAGTCTTCGTGGACACGGTGAAAGTGACGGCTATGAAAATCTTCATTCCTACACACTTCAGGATTACACGGATGATGTTCTTGAAGTGATCGGGCGTCTAAAAAGTAAGCCAGTGCTGGTCGGACACTCCATGGGTGGAGGAATTGTGCAGAAGATCTTGCACAAGCATCCAGATATAATCTCAGGTACCGTTCTGGTTGCCTCGATTTCTCCACATGGCGGAATGGGTGACTTATTCCGATTGATGTTCAAAAATTTTAAAGAAGCTATGCAATTATTTACATATAACGAGAAAAGAGATGCATCACTGCTCGCCAATGTCTTTTTTTCCAAGGAGCTGCCGATTGAAAAAAAGGATGAGTGGGTGAAGCTCTTGCAGCCTGAATCACTGAAAGCAAGAACCGAGATGAATGGAAAAATTGTTCCAAAAACCGTCCGTGCGAAAACTCCGATACTGGTTCTCGGCTCCAAGCAGGATCGGATGATTTCTGAGAAAACAACGCGCCGAATTGGCAAAACATACGGAATCGAACCCGTTCTGTTCCAAAATATCAGTCATGATATGATGCTTGATCCTGAATGGGAAGCTGTTGCTGGCCACATTTTGACTTTTTTGAGCGAATCTATATCTGAATAGCGGAGGTAGGAAATAACATGGAAGGTTCTTATCAAATCGCAAACATTGCCACGAATGTTGAGGTAGAAATAGAACGTTTGAAATCGCAGGTGGAGTTGTTTTGGGATAAAGAGCTGAAGCATTATATCGAGTTCGGTCTGACAGATGGAATGTCGGTGATAGAGCTAGGCTCGGGACCAGGATTCGTAATGGAAAAGGTCATGCAGGAGTTTCCAAATTGCAGAGTGACGGGATTGGAGCTTGATCCTCTTCTCGTTGATTATTCAAGAAACTATTTGACTCAAAAGCAGTCGGATCGATTTGAGATTGTCGCGGGATCGATTATGGAAACTGGCTTACCTAGCGATTCCTATGATTTTGCGATTACTCGTCTCGTATTGGAACATTTACCCGACCCAGTCGGTGCGGTTCGTGAAGTGGCGAGGTTATTAAAACCAGGCGGCAAAGCGGTATTTATCGACAATGATTTCGAGATGCACATCATGACCACCCCACATGTACCAGAATTGCGAGAGCTGTATGATGCCTATTGTGCGGCACGCTATGCGGAAGGCGGCAACCCGAAAATCGGTCGAGAACTGCCAACGGTCCTCAAGCAAGGCGGACTTGGAAATATAGATTTCGAAGTCATTTGCGCTCACAGTGAGCTACTCGGGTACGAAATGTTTCTAAAGTCGGAGGGTGTAGGCATTCCTGTGCAGTTGGTGCGTGACGGTTATTTATCCAGCAAGGCGTTGGGTAAGCTATCTGTGGCATGGCGAAACATGCTGAATACGGAAGGTCATTCTATTCTCAGACAGCTATACATGGCTGTTGGTGAGAAATCGGTGTAGAAGAAAGGGGGGAGTCGAGTATGAAGGTACTTTTTCATTCATTTCATGATGTGGAAACCATAGTGAAAGAAGTAATGACCGACTTATTAAAAGATACGACGAATCCCTTGGATTTCGATAAAAGCTTTGTGGAATTAGGTATCAGCTCGGTGTTGTCTGTAGAAATGGTAGAGATGATGAATAGGAAGCTAGGCATAGACTTGGGGATTGAGGTCGTTTTTGATCATGAGAATATCAAGCAACTAGCCACACACATTTTCGAAAAATATCAGGAAATCGCTCAAGCAACAGATCGTATCCAGGCTGATCATGGCTCAACAACGATTGCGAGCAAGATAGGTAAAATCATAGCTCAACTATTGGATACACCTGTGGAAACTCTTAATTTCGATAAAAGTTTCATAGAGCTGGGCATTCATTCTGTGTTGGCGGTCGAATTAATAGAAGCAATCAATGCTGACTTGGGGCTTCATCTTGGCGTAGAAGTTATTTTTGATTATACAGAGGTGGGTGAGCTGGCTGAGTATATCTCTCTGCAATTTGCGTCAGAGATGGCAGCAGACGACAGCCAAATCCTGCCTACTGTTGCAAATGAAATTCGCCACTCCGATATCGCGATCATCGGAATAGCAGGCAGATTTGCTGGATCAGATTCGGTGGAAGAGCTTTGGAAGCATCTTGCGTCTGGCGACAGTTGTATCGAGGAAATATCACGCAGTGGTTGGGAAGCAGATCAATATTACGGCGGGCTTCTCAAGGACATTGATCAATTTGATGCATCCTTTTTCAATATTTCGTCTGACGAAGCAAAAAGTATGGACCCTCAACAACGGTTGTTCCTACAAGAATCCTATAAAGCCTTTGAAGATAGCGGATACTCGTTTGAACAGTTATCCGGGAGAAAAGTAGGTGTGTTTGTCGGGGGACGCCATTCAGACTACAAAGAGAAATCTGTGTTGGCCGAAGGTGTCTCTTCCCAAACGATGCTAGGCAATGAAATGTCGATGTTAGGGGCAAGACTCTCCTACTTTTTAAATCTCAAGGGACCAAGTCTTGCTGTTGATACAGCTTGCTCCTCTGCTTTGGTAGCCATTCATTTAGCCAGCGACAGTCTGCGCAGGGGAGAAACCGAAATGGCTCTTGCAGGCGGAGTGGCGATTCACAGCTCCCCTGACTTTTTTGTGATGTCCTCCAAAATGGGCGTGGTCTCACCTGATGGAACATGCAACACCTTTGACAATCATGCGAATGGAATGGTGTTTGGAGAAGGAGTGGGAGCAGTCGTACTGAAGCCAGTTGCGAAAGCAATGGAAGATGGCGACCATATTTATGCGATCATCAAGGGCTCGACCGTGAATCAGACAGGAAAATCAAACGGTATTACAGCACCGAGCATGCTTGCCCAAAAAGAATTGATTGTGGATGCCTATGAAAATGCAGGGGTTGATCCGGAGACGATCAGTTATATCGAAACGCATGGGACAGGAACGCAACTGGGTGATCCTATTGAAGTGAAAGCATTGATGGAAGCATTTCGTTCGTTTACCGATAAAACACAATTTTGCGCGATTGGCTCACATAAGCCCAACATCGGTCATGCCACGATGACATCGGGACTGGCGAGTCTGTTTAAAGTGGTCATGGCGATGAAATATAAGAAGATCGCTCCGACGATCAGTATCAAGGAAGTCAATAAGCATATCAAATTGACGGGAAGTCCCTTTTTCATCAATACCGAGCTCATCGAATGGAATACCAGTGACGCGACTCCGCGAAGAGCAGGAGTGAGCGCTTTAGGATCGAACGGAACCAATTGTCATCTGATTCTGGAAGAAGCGCCGACGGTACAACTGCAATCAAGCAAGCAGCAAGCAGGAGCTTATTACTTGTTTCCGTTTTCAGCCAAGAGCGAGTCAGCTCTCACGGGAAAAGTGGATGAAATGTCCCATTGGTTAGCAAAAGAAGCGGGACGTTTTCACGAACAAGATATTTCCTATACCTTGTTCACTGGGAGAAGTCATTTTTCGCACCGTTGCATGTTTATTGCCAAGGACGTAGAAGAATTACGGCAAAAAATCGCGGAAGTAAAAGAAACGGGAACAACTGCTGATTATTTTGTCCATAATGAATCGGATTTCGTGCAGCTAGAAAAGAGCTTGAAAGAGTTCGGAGAAAAATTAATTACAGAAGTAGTAGAGAACAGTTCGCTAACCACCCAAGCAAGGAAAGAGAAGCTGTCCACGCTTGCTGATTTATTTGTAAAAGGGTACAAGCTGGATTGGAGCTCCTTATATAAAAACGGCAAATATACCCGGGTGCCTTTGCCAGCCTATCCATTTAGAGGGGAACGCTATTGGCTGCCCAAAACAAAGAGACAGGATCGCTTGCCCAATACCCACCCCGAATTGTGGAAGGAGATGGACGAGCTTCTCTGCAAACTGTTATGGGGGCAAATGCAGTCCATCGGTTGGTTTACGGACAAGAGTGTGAATGTAGCCGACCTCAAGGCAAAAACAGGCTTCCAGCACCGTTATGAAAAATGGCTGGAAGAAAGTATAGCGATGTTAGCTCGTCATGGCTATCTCGATGGCTTTGATGGAGAGCAATGCCTGGTGGTTGATCCGACTTTGATCGAGGTAGATGCTGTATGGGCAGAATGGGATCGACGTAAGGTAGCATGGCGTAAGGATGCCAATTTAGAAGTGCGGATCAGATTGCTGGAAGCAACGATGAAATCTCTGCCGCACATTGTAACAGGCAAGCGACTTGCTACGGATGTCATGTTTCCAGGCTCTTCTATGGAATTGGTACAACATATTTATAAAAATAACCCGGTGGCAGATCACTACAATGAAGTGCTAGCGGAAACAGTTGCCACCTATGTGGAAGAACGGTTGAAACAAGATCAGTCTGCAAAAATTCGCATCATAGAGATTGGTGCGGGGACAGGCGGAACGAGCACGTTTGTATTTGAAAAGCTGAAGCCTTATCAGCAGTTTATGGAAGAATATTGCTATACCGACATCTCCAAAGCATTTTTGATGTTCGCACAAAAGGAATATGGACCGCACGTTCCGTATCTGACCTATCAAATTTTTAATGTGGAAGCGCCTTTTGCTGAGCAAGGCGTTCGAGAGGGCTATTACGATCTGGTGATTGCAGCTAATGTGTTGCACGCCACCAAAGATATTCGTAAAACCTTGCGCCATACCAAAGCTGTTTTACGAGAAAACGGTTTGGTTCTTTTAAATGAGATTAGCAGTAATTCCTTGTTCCTTCATCTGACCTTTGGTCTTTTGGAGGGATGGTGGCTGTCTGAAGATACGGATGTACGTATTCCTGGTTCTCCTGCCTTAACTCCGGCAGATTGGGAAACAGTACTGGAAAAGGAAGGATTTCACGCGATCTCTTTTCCAGCTCAGGAAGCTCATGATCTGGGACAACAGATTGTCCTTGGAAAAAGCGATGGCGTCCTCCACCCTGATGTTTGTGTCGGTACGACTGCTTCACCTATCGCGCGAGAGACTGTCCATCAGTCAAAAGCAGAAGGGAGAGTCTCTTCGCAGCCAGCACCCCAAAACATTCCAAGCCAGTCTGGGGTGACCGAGCAGACGGTGACGGATTATGTGAAGGATATGATTATTGAAAAGCTGGTCACCGCATTGGAAGTCGATGTCGATTCGATCGATGTGGACGAACCTTTTAGAGATTATGGATTGGATTCCATTCTCGGGGTTCGTTTGGTTCAAGAGATCAATCAAGCGATGATCATTGAAATAGAGACGACCATTCTTTTTGATTACAGTACAGTCAATCAACTTGCCAGCTATATTTTGTCTGAGTACAAAGAGGTCATTTCTCATGCGTTAGGACAGAAAGTCAGTCTATCCGAGCAGAGGGAAGATTCCGTCTCTGCTATTCAGACTGAGCCATTCATTCAAGCAGCTCCTATGCTTTCAGCGGAAAAAGGGCGCGCATCAGAAAAAGCTGCGTTCCTCGCTGAACCCATTGCGATTATTGGAATGAGCGGTACGTTTGCCTCATCTGACAACACTGACGACTTATGGGATCACTTGGTGAACGGTTCGGATTTGCTTACGAAAGTGACTCGTTGGGATTTATCAGCGTACGGACTGGACGAGGCAGAAGGCTATCAATACGGCGGGCTTGTAGAAAATATTGACTTGTTTGATCCGCTTTTTTTCAACATCTCCGGTCTGGAAGCTGACTATATGGACCCGCAGCAACGCTTCTTTTTAGAGGAATCCTGGAAAGCGTTGGAGGATGCTGGCTATGCAGGTCAAGGCGTGCATGGAATCCAATGCGGCGTCTACGCAGGATGTGCCAAAGGTGATTACGATCGTCTCGTGGGAGAGAATCCTCCTGCCCAAGCCTTCTGGGGAAATATGGAGTCCATTGTGCCTGCTCGGGTTGCTTATCATCTGGACTTGCAGGGACCTGCCGTCACGATTGATACGGCTTGCTCCAGTTCCTTGGTGGCGATTCATATGGCATGCCAAGCCTTGCGTACAGGTGAGGTCGACATGGCATTGGCAGGTGGTGTCTTCATTCAATCTACGCCGGGATTCTATTTGTCTGCCAAGCGAGCAGGTATGCTGTCACCGACAGGACGCTGCCATACATTTGATGAGCGGGCCGATGGCTTTGCGACGGGAGAAGGCGCTGGTGTCGTTGTACTGAAACGTCTCTCGGAAGCGATCGCTTGCGGTGACCATATTTACGGTGTCATTCGAGGCTCGGGAATCAATCAGGATGGGACGACGAATGGGATTACTGCGCCGAGTGCGAAATCTCAGGAGCGATTGGAACGCAATGTCTACAATACATTCGACATCAATCCTGAGCAAATTACGATGGTCGAGGCTCATGGAACGGGAACCAAGCTGGGAGATCCGATTGAGTTTCAAGCGCTAACTCGCGCTTTTCGGACATATACGGATAAAAAAGAATTTTGTGCGATTGGATCGATCAAGACGAATATTGGTCATACCCAGATCGCAGCAGGCGTTGCAGGGGTCATCAAAATCCTTTTGTCATTGAAGCACAAACAAATAGCGCCATCGCTGCATTTTGAAGCAGGGAACGAAAACATTACGTTTGCAGACAGCCCGTTTTATGTCAATACAAGCCTGAAGGAATGGTCAGTGGAGCCGCAAGCCAAACGTTGTGCGGCGATCAGTTCCTTTGGAGCCAGCGGTACAAATGCGCATATGGTCATCGAAGAGGCGCCTCAGGTAGAGCGGAATCATGCGAAAAAGCCGGGCTATTTGATTGTGTTGTCGGCTCGCACTTTTGAACAGCTACGCCAGCAGGTTGCCCAATTGCTTTCGTTTTGTGAAAAAGCACCGGAGACGGATTGTGGAAATATCAGCTATACGCTGTTAGTAGGCAGAAAGCATTTCCATCACCGCTTCTCTTGCATGGTTCAGCATACAGCTGAGCTTGTCCAGCTTTTGAAAAAGTGGCTGGAAACAGGAAAAGTATCTCAGGCTTTTGTTTCCGAGTTAAATGAAAAAGATCATCGTGAACAAACCGCATTGAAACGTTACGGTAATCAAAGCATCGAGAATTTGCATGGGACGAGTCAGGCGAGCGAATATTTGGAACAGTTGTCTGTGATCGCAGAATTGTTTGTGCAGGGATATGGATTGGACTATGACAAGCTGTTTGCGGACGATTCGTATTCTCGTATTTCTCTTCCCACGTATCCTTTTGCCAAGGAACGCCATTGGGTACTTGAGAGTGAAACAAAAGCAAATGCAAGGGTAGCAGCAAAAAACGCCACAGCGTCCGTGATCCATCCCATGCTGCATCAGAACACTTCTACTTTCTCCGAGCAACGGTTTAGCTCCATCTTCACGGGAGAAGAGTTTTTCTTGGCGGATCACGTAGTCAAAGGGCAGCGGGTGTTACCGGGAGTTGCCTATCTGGAGATGGCAAGAACCGCGATGGAGCACGCTGTAGGAGTGAGAGTCCACGGGGATACGGCGATGAAACTACAAAATGTCGTATGGGCTCGTCCGATCGTTGTAGGCGATCAGCCTGTTCAGGTACATACGGGTCTCGTTCTCGAAGAAGATGGTGAGGTGTCCTACCAAATCTATAGCGAGGCAGAGGGCAGTGATGCTGAGATCGTGGTACACAGTCAAGGAAATGCTGTGCTTAGTCCGCTTTCGGAGTTGCAAATGCTTGATTTGCCCGTTTTGCAAGCGCAGTGCAGCGAGCATGTGATTTCATCCGAGGAATTCTATAAGTTCTTTAGAGCGATTCAGATTGATTATGGATTCGGACATAAAGGAATAGACAAGGTATATGTCGGGCCAGGACAAGTCTTGGCAAAGCTGGTTTTACCATTATCGGTCACCGGCTCAGAGGATCAGTTTGTCTTGCATCCTAGCTTGATGGATTCAGCTTTGCAGGCCTCTGTGGAGTTAACACTCTCTTCCCGTCACGTGATGTCGTCGGATAGTATGGCAAAACGCAAGCCAGTGATGCCTTTTGCCCTGGAGGAGATTGAAATCATCAGCCCGTGTACCCCTGAGATGTGGGCATACGTGCGATACAGCGACGGAAGCCAAGCGGGGGATAAGGTAGAAAAATACGATATGGATCTATGTGACGACACAGGAACGGTTTGTGTACGAATGAAGGGATTCACATCTCGGATACTGGAAAGAGAGATCCAAACAGATCGGACAGCAACAAAAACGCCAGTTGAGACCTCTAGCGAATCGCTGATTGGAACGATGCTGCTCAGCCCTGTATGGGAAGAGGTTGTGATGGACCGTGGTTCGGAAACGCCACTTGCAAGTGATCGTATTCTGATTGTTTGTGCAGATGATGGGAACCGAAGCCTTGTTCAACAACGCTATCCTCAGGCAGCTGTTATGGAGATTACACCCGCAGAGAGTATAGATGAAATAGCGGTGAAGCTGGAGCAAGTTGGTTCGATTGATCATATCATCTGGATTGCGCCATGGATTGATTTAGAATATCTGGCAGAAGAGGCACTCATCATCGAGCAGGAGCGCGGTGTATTTCATGTGTTTCGCTTGCTAAAAGCGCTGCTCAAGCTGGGCTACGATACAAGGGAGCTAGGATGGAGTCTCGTAACCTTCCAGACCCAACCCATTCATCAAAACGATGTGGTCAACCCTATTCATGCCAGTCTTTACGGATTAGTCGGTTCGATGGCAAAAGAATACACAAACTGGCGTATCCGACTTGTTGATCTGGAAGCTGGTCGTGCTTGGCCAATGGAAGAGGTTTTCACCCTTCCGCCAGATGCCGAGGGAAATGCAACGGTTTATCGCGGAGGGAAATGGTATCGTCAGGAATTGATTCCATTACGTCAACCGCGATGGGAACAGGCTTCCTACAGGCAGGGGGGAGTCTATGTTGTGATTGGAGGTGCTGGCGGTATTGGCGAAGTCTGGAGCGAATACATGATCAGCACGTATCAAGCGCAAATCATCTGGATTGGACGCCGAGAAAAGAATGCAGAAATCCAAGCCAAAGTGGATCGACTTGCGAAGCTCGGACCTGCTCCTGTCTATATGGCGGCGGATGCGACGAATCGCAAGTCCTTGTATTTTGCCTATGAAGAGATCAAAAAGCGATACAAGCAAGTGAACGGAGTCATTCATTCCGCGATTGTCCTGCTAGATAAAAGCCTCGCGAATATGGACGAAGAGCGCTTCCGTGCCGGACTTTCGGCAAAGGTAGATGTAAGCGTGCGGATTGCGCAAGTATTTGATCGGGAGCCGTTGGATTTTGTCATGTTCTTCTCATCGATCAACTCATTTACCAAGTCGCCTGGACAAAGCAATTATGCGTCAGGTTGTACGTTTAAAGATATATTCGCGCACCAGCTTACGTTGCATAGCCTCAGTGCAGTGAAGGTGATGAATTGGGGATACTGGGCGAACGTAGGCATTGTTGCCACCAAGGATTACCAGGAGAGGATGGCACAGGCAGGATTAGGCTCCATTGAACCTAGTGAAGCGATGATGGCCTTGGAAAACCTGCTTGCTGGACCGATGAATCAAGTCGCGTTGGTGAAAACAACGAAAGCACAGGCCATGCTTACGATAAATTCGGATAAATCGATTCACATCTATCCAGAAAAACTGGTATCACACATCGAAAGTGTAAAGAATGAAATGCCCAAACTAGAGTTTTCGTCTCAACGCAGACAATCTGAAATGGAGGCTTATAAATGAACACAATGGATAAGCTTCTCAGTGAACTACTCTATGGTCAATTACTGTCAATCGGGCTGTTCACGGTAAAAAAACAGACAATAGCAGAACTCAAAGCCAAATTGCATGACAGGTACGGCAAATGGCTGGAAGAAAGCATAGCCGTTCTCGTGCAAAACCATTATCTTGCGTACGACGGAGAGTCACTCATCGCAAACGATATCACCCCTATTGATCTCGATACAGCATGGAAAAAATGGGAGGAAGAAAAAACAGCATGGCTCAACGACCCGAATAGTAAAGCTCAGGTGATTCTGGTAGAGGCAACAATGCGAGTATTGCCAGAGATCTTACTAGGAAAGATTCCAGCTACAGAGATCATGTTTCCTAATTCCTCGATGGAATTGGTGGAAGGGATTTATAAACATAACGTGGTTGCAGATTACTTTAACGAAGTGCTAGCCAATACAATTGTTACTTATGTGAAGCAGCGTACGGAGCAAGATGCTTCTGCACGGATTCGAATTTTGGAAATCGGGGCAGGTACAGGTGGAACCAGTGCGATCGTACTGCCAAGGCTAAAACCCTTTCAGAAGCATATCGAGGAATATTGTTATACCGATGTTTCGCAAGCCTTTTTACTTCACGCCGAAAAAGAGTACGGAGCCGAAAATCCATATCTTACGTATCGGATATTTAACGTGGAAAAGCCTGTTGAGGATCAGGGGATCGCTGCGGACACCTATGAACTGGTGATTGCCACAAACGTGCTGCATGCGACGAAAAATATTAGCCAAACCTTGCTCCATGCCAAAATAGCTTTACAGAAAAATGGCTTACTGATTCTGAATGAGTTGACGAGCAATACCTTGTTTGCTCACTTGACGTTTGGCTTGCTGGATGGTTGGTGGCGCTATGATGATCCAGAATGGCGTATTCCTGGATGCCCTTTGTTAACGGTTGAAACATGGCAAAAGATGTTGAAGAAAGCAGGATACCGATCAGTTTTCTTGCCAGCGGAAGAGCATTTGGATTTATGCCAGCAGATTATTGTTGCAGAAAGCGATGGGGTTATACGCCGTAGCAGTCAGCCGAGGCAGTCGGCGGTAACAGTTGCGTATTCGCCTATAAAAAAGCAAGCCACAAACTTGAAGGCGAAACCACTCAAAAAACAAGTGCCTGTACGCACAACACCAGCGAAAAAATCAGGCAGAGTCACTGAGGAAGTTCTTCGCGAAAAAAGTACGATTTATATGAAAAGGCTGATTGGTGAAACGCTTAGAATTCCGACCCATCAGATTCAATCATCAGCCCCATTAGAGCAATATGGGATTGATTCGATTCTGGTTGTGCAATTGACCAATTCTCTTCGCAAAGATTTTGCGAATATGAGCAGTACGATATTTTTCGAGTATCAAACGATTGATGCCTTGATAGAGTATCTCATCGAGACGCAAAAGGAAGTGTTGATCAAGGTAATAGGTTTAGAAGCACAGGAAGCAATTGAAGAAACATACCAGAGCGAGATAGAGAATGAGGAAATGACCGTCGCTGCTTCAACGGCGTACACCAATCTTCCTGTGAGAAAAACGAGACGCTTTTTATCCGTTCGAGAACAAGAAAGCAAGGAATCCATTTCGCCTTCATCTGTGGTGCGGGATGTGGCGATCATCGGTCTTTCCGGGCGTTATCCGCAGGCGAAAAATGTGGATGAATTCTGGAACCGTTTAAAAGAGGGGAAAAACTGCATTTCTGAAATCCCTAAGGATCGCTGGGATTGGAAGAATTATTTTGACGAAGAAAAAGGCAAAAAGGAATCTATGTATTCAAAATGGGGCGGATTTATCGATGATATGGATAAATTCGATCCCTTATTTTTTCAAATCTCTCCAAAAGATGCCGAAGAGATGGACCCGCAGGAACGGTTATTTTTACAAGAAGCCTATGCGAGTATCGAGGATGCTGGATATACGCCTACCACTCTGTGTGAAAGCAGAAAAGTAGGCGTTTTTGTCGGCGTGATGAATGGAAATTATCCGACGGGAGCCACTTATTGGTCGATCGCGAATCGACTCTCCTATCTCTTAAACTTTCAAGGTCCAAGTGTGGCGGTGGATACCGCATGCTCCGCTTCTCTTACAGCGATTCATTTCGCCTTGGAAAGCTTGTACAGCGGTACAAGCGAGTGTGCAATCGCAGGGGGAGTCAATCTCATTGTCGATCCCGTGCACTATATGAAATTGTCAGCTTTGACGATGCTCTCTCCTTCGGATCAATGCAAGTCCTTCGGCGATCAAGCGGACGGTTTTGTGGATGGAGAGGGTGTGGGCGCAATCGTCTTGAAGCCTTTGGATAAGGCGATAGCCGATGGCGACCATATTTACGGAGTCATCAAAGGAAGTATGATGAATGCCGGTGGGAAAACGAATGGTTATACCGTCCCAAATCCGCAGGCGCAGGCGCAGTTAGTGGCAGATGCCTTACAACGTGCCAAGGTACATGCAAGAACGGTCAGTTATCTGGAAGCACACGGAACAGGGACGGAGCTGGGAGACCCGATCGAGGTTGCTGGACTTACTCGCGCCTTTGAAAAAGACACCCAGGACAAACAGTTTTGTGCATTGGGATCAGCGAAGTCGAATATTGGACATTGTGAAAGTGCGGCAGGGATTGCTGGAGTAACGAAAATATTATTGCAGCTGAAGCACGCGCAATTAGTGCCATCCTTACATTCCAGCACACTCAATCCCAATATTGATTTCACCAAGACTCCGTTTGTGGTGCAGCAAGAGTTGGCGGAATGGAAACGCCCAATCGTTGAGATCAATGGCACAACCAATGAATATCCACGAATTGCAGGGATTTCCTCGTTTGGTGCGGGGGGAAGCAATGCCCATGTGATTATTGAAGAATATATTCCGGAAGAGCAACAGCCATCCAGTATAAAAATCACACCTCAGAACCCGGCTATTCTTGTTTTGTCAGCAAAGAATGCGGAGAGGTTGTATGAGAAAGCTCAGCAGTTGTTAGCCTTTATCCAAGAACACTCCTTATCTGATGCGAACTTAGCCGACATGGCGTACACGCTTCAGGTAGGACGTGTCGCCATGGAAGAGCGTCTTGCTGTCCTTATTGGCTCTGTGAAGGAGTTGCAACAAAAACTAACAGCTTATGTAGAAGGACAAGAGCATATTGCTGATTTGTATCGGGGTCAGGTAAACCGAAATCAGGAAATGCTGGATATTTTAACGTCCGATGATGAATGGGAAGAAACGATTTCGAGATGGATGGAACGAGGGAAATACAGCAAGCTTCTCGACCTGTGGGTGAAGGGCTTACCTATTGATTGGAACAAGCTTTATCAGGAAGAGCAACCGAGTCGTATCAGTTTGCCGACGTATCCTTTTGCCAAGGAAGCTTATTGGATCGAAGCCAAGCCTGTTAGCAGTAGCGCAGGGGTAGGTTCGATTCATCCTTTGTTACACAAAAATACATCAGACTTCATGGAGCAGCGGTTTAGCTCCACGTTTACGGGACAGGAGTTTTTCCTGAGTGACCATGTCATCAAGGGTCAACGTGTCTTGCCAAGTGCGGCTTATCTGGAGATGGCACGGGCAGCGATACAATTGGCGACGGGAGGTCTGGGTTCGGAGCAAGAACAGGAAGGACTTCGTTTCAAAAATGTGGTCTGGACTCAACCTTTGGTTGTCGGGTCAGAGCCCGTTCAGGCTCATATCGAACTCTATCCTGAGGCGAATGGTGAGATTGTTTTTGAAATTTACAGCGATAGCAGGCAAGACCAGGAGCAAAGAGCGGAGATTGTACACAGTCAGGGAAGTGCCGTGTTGTGCTCCATTCCAGATATTCTACCTTTCGATCTCACCGCATTGTGGGAACAGTGTAACCTAAGCACACTCAGCGCGGAACAATGCTATGAAGCTTTCAAAAAGATGGGAGTCGACTATGGGCTTGCACATCGTGGGATAGAGCAAATTTTGATCGGTCAGGGGCAGGTGCTGGCGAAGCTGTCTCTGCCTTCGTCCGTGATGAAGACCCAAGGACAATTTGGTCTGCATCCGAGTTTGCTCGACGCAGCCCTACAGTCGTCGCTTGGCTTGATGATGGCAACCAGTGATTTTTCGCTGATTCTTCCCTTTGCTCTTGAGGAATTGGAGATCGTAGGTACTTGCTCCGCTTCCATGTGGGCACTCATTCGTTATAGTGAGGGCAGTAAAGCTGGAGATATAGTGGAGAAGTTTGATATCGACTTGTGTGACGAGAACGGAAATATCCAGCTGCGGATGAAGGGCTTTTCTACGCGCAAGATCGCAAATGAATCTGTTGGATCAGGAGTAGAAGCGTCAAAAGCTTCAGTTTCTTTCGAAGAGGAGAATGCCTTGGATTTCTCCTCACTAATGGAACAGGCAACCCATTATTTAAAAAAGCTGCTTTCCTCCGTCATCAAATTACCAGCAACGAAAATGGAAGCAGACGCCTCGTTGGAAACATACGGTGTCGATTCCATTGTGGCCATGCAG
The DNA here is from genome assembly GCF_028369215.1 of Brevibacillus sp. AG. Classification (NCBI taxonomy): domain Bacteria; kingdom Bacillati; phylum Bacillota; class Bacilli; order Caryophanales; family Paenibacillaceae; genus Brevibacillus; species Brevibacillus sp. AG. The sequence goes on from NZ_JAQMYO010000002.1 coordinate 116,712, forward strand.
ATGACCAAGGAGTTGGAAAAGCGATTTGGCTCGTTACCAAAAACGCTATTTTTTGAATACCAAACGATTAAAGAATTAACAGGTTATTTCGTTGAAAACTACCGTGAAAATCTGATGCACATCCTGGGGATGGGGGAAAATGCGGAAGCTCCCCTCACGCAAGAGCCAAAAACAACGATTGTGGATGAGAGGACAGCACAGACAGAGCGCAGGAGCAAAAAACGCAAGTCTCAGCGTTTCGCGTCCCTGCGCATGGAAACCCAACGAGCAAAAGGAGCGTTGGACATTGCCATTATTGGTATTTCTGGACGCTATCCGCAAGCTTGGAACATACATGACTATTGGAAAAATCTGCGTGACGGCAAAGATTGTATTACCGAAATCCCAAAAGACCGTTGGGATCACAGTCTGTACTTTGATGAAGCAAAGAACAAGGGCGGTAAGTCGTATTCCAAATGGGGCGGCTTTATAGACGGTGTCGATCAATTTGATCCGCTGTTCTTCCATATTTCCCCGCGGGAAGCAGAGCTGATGGACCCACAGGAGCGGTTATTTTTACAGTGTGTCTATGAAACGATAGAAGATGCAGGGTATACGCGCGATGCTCTTGGCAAGCACGATGGCTTGGGAGGCAATGTAGGGGTTTACGTAGGGGTTATGTACGAGGAATATCAGCTCTATGCGTCCGCTGAACAGGCGTTGGGCAGAGCGCTTACGATTGCGGGAAGTCCAGCTTCCATCGCTAACCGCGTCTCCTATTTTTGCAATTTCCACGGTCCGAGCATGGCGGTCGATACGATGTGTTCTTCATCGTTGACGGGAATTCATTTAGCGTGTCACAGCCTGCAACGCGGTGAATGTGAGGTTGCGATTGCAGGTGGTGTGAATGTTTCTATTCATCCAAACAAATATTTGTATTTGTCGCAGGGCAAATTCGCTTCCAGCAAAGGACGATGCGAAAGCTTTGGGGAAGGCGGAGACGGATATGTACCTGGCGAAGGAGTCGGAGCGGTATTGCTCAAGCCTCTGGCGAGAGCAATCGCAGATGGAGACCACATCTATGGTGTGATCAAAGGAAGCGCCATTAATCATGGTGGAAAAACGAACGGCTATACGGTTCCCAATCCTCATTCTCAATCAAGAGTGATTCGCCGTGCTTTCGAAGAGGCAGGAATTCACCCGCGAACGGTCAGCTACATAGAGGCACACGGTACAGGGACTTCATTGGGGGACCCGATTGAAATTGCCGGATTGACGAAGATCTTTCAGGAATACACGAAGGAGAATCAGTTCTGCGCGATTGGTTCGGCCAAGTCAAATATCGGGCATGCTGAGAGTGCGGCAGGGATAGCAGGGTTGACCAAGATATTGCTGCAAATGAAATACAAGAGGCTAGTTCCGTCCCTTCACTCCCGCACACTGAATCCGAATATTGATTTCAGCAAGACTCCATTTGTCGTGCAGCAAGAGCTGGCGGAATGGAAGCGACCGGTGATTGAAATCAATGGGGTAACGAGAGAATATGCAAGGATTGCGGGGATATCCTCCTTTGGGGCGGGAGGGGCAAATGCTCATCTCGTCATGGAAGAATACATCGAAGAGGAACACCGCCCACAATTCAGCATCTCGGCAAAAAATCCAGCTGTCATCGTATTGTCAGCCAAGAATAAAGACCGTCTCCTAGAGCAGATGCAGCGGATGTTATCTGCTATTCGGGAGCAAGTGCTGACGGACAACGATCTAGCAGACATTGCCTACACGCTACAGGTAGGACGTGAGGCGATGGAAGAGCGGTTCGCTGTGATCGTCAAGTCGATCTCCGAGCTGGAAGCAAAGCTAACGGGTTATCTGGAAGAGGAGGATGACATACAAGACCTGTTCATGGGTCAGGTAAAGCGGAATAAAGAAACGATGGATGTTTTCGCCGCAGATGAAGATTTACAACAGACAATCGATACATGGATCGCAAAAGGGAAATACGCAAAGATTTTGCAGATGTGGGTACAGGGACTGATTTTTGACTGGAACAAACTCTACGGGGATACGAAGCCTCGTCGAATCAGCTTACCTGCTTATCCTTTTGCAAGAGAGCGCTATTGGCTGCCAAAGGTGGATTCACAAGCAGCTGGTTTTACCGCAGGAGCGCTGGCTACCCTACATCCCATGCTGCATCAAAATACGTCGACACTTTCGGAACAACGGCATAGTTCTACTTTTACAGGGCAGGAGTTTTTCCTTAACGATCATGTCGTGAAGGGGCAAAAGGTCTTACCTGGGGTAGCTTATCTGGAGATGGCACGAGTGGCTGTGGATTTGGCAGCAGGTGTCCGATCTGATAACCAGTCGGCGATTCAATTGAAAAATATCGTGTGGGCGAAACCAGTTATTGTGGAAGATGTACCCATCCAAGTACACACGGGACTATACCCGGAAGAGAATGGTGAAATTACTTTTGAAATCTACAGCCAGCCAAGGGAAGCCGAGGAGAATCTAGTAGTACATAGCCAGGGAAGAGCAGTACTACGATCAGCTATGGAAGCGCCAACGCTCGACCTTTCTGCCATTCAAGCACAGTGCACAGTGAGTAGTTATAGTTTTGGCCAATGCTACGAAACGTTCCATGGGATAGGACTGGCATACGGTCCATCACATCAAGGGATTGAGAAGCTGTTTGTCGGGTCAGACCAAGTGCTGGCGAAGCTGATCTTGCCTTCCTCTGTTACGGATACAGCAGGAAAATTTGTCCTCCATCCGAGTATCATGGACGCCGCATTACAGGCATCGCTCGGTTTCATGATGGGCACTACCGACCTTCAGCCGTCCTTGCCTTTTGCCTTGGAGCAATTGAATATTTACAGTGCTTCTACAGCTGCTGTATGGGCGTTGGTTCGATACAGTGACGGCAATGCAGCTACCCAAAAAGTGCAGAAGCTCGACATTGATTTGTGTGATGCGCAAGGCAAGGTTTGTGTAAGGATGAAGGGGTTCACAACGAGGAGCCTCGAAGGTGAAATAGCTGCCGGAGTTGTACAAGGCAGCAAAGGTGCAGGGGAGTCAGATAAAATCACGAGTACGCTGATGCTTCAGCCTGCTTGGATCGAAAAAGCCATTCCTATGGAAGCCAAAGCTCCTGAATATGAACAGCATGTAGTGATGCTCTGCGAACCAGAGAAGATTTCTTGGGAAAGCACTTCCTCTCAGATAAACGGTGTGAGATTCCTTTTGTTGCAATCCGATCAGCAAGGCATAGCGGAACGATTCCAAGCGTATGCTGTTCAGGTTTTCGAAGAAATCAAAGCCCTTCTTCAAGCAAAACCAAAGGGGAAGGTGCTGATTCAGATCGTTGCTCCTCTCCGATCAGAACAACGACTGTTTGCTGGAATTGCTGGCCTATTAAAAACGGCACAGATCGAGAACCCGAAAGTAATCGGACAGTTGATCGAAATCGATTCAACAGAAGATTCAGCGAGATTGGCAGAGAAGCTGAGAGCAAACAGCTTGTGCCCAACAGATAGCCAGATTCGCTATCAATTAGGCAAACGATATATGGCGGGATGGAGTGAAGTGGCAGCTCCACAGCATGAAGCAAGCATGCCGTGGAAAGACAACGGAATTTATCTGATTACGGGCGGAGCAGGTGGCTTGGGACTTATTTTTGCCGAAGAGATGGCGGAGAAAGCCCGTGGCATCACCTTGATTCTGACGGGACGCTCTGCGCTGACTGATGAGAAGCAAGCAAAGCTTCGTATGCTTGCGAACACCGGGACAAAAGTCGAGTATCGCCAAGTGGATGTCACGCAGAAACAGGCAGTGGAGGATTTGGTCCAAAGCATTCGATCAGAGTTTGGCGATCTTCACGGCATCATTCACAGTGCGGGTGTGACTCGCGACAATTTTATCCTAAAGAAAACCAAAGAAGAAGTACAAGCAGTTCTCGCGCCAAAAGTTGCGGGACTCGTTCATTTAGACGAAGCGACTAAGGGGCTGAATCTGGATTTCTTTGTGCTCTTTTCTTCAGCGGCTGGAAGCTTGGGCAATATGGGACAAGCAGATTATGCGACTGCCAACGCCTTTATGGATACCTACTCCGCATACCGAAACGAACAGATCGCGTTAGGTGAACGGCAGGGTCAGACGATCTCCATCAATTGGCCTCTGTGGAAAGAGGGCGGAATGCAGGTAGACGAAGAGACAGAAAAGAGATTGTGGGACGACCTTGGCATGGTTGCTATGCAGACGGCTTCGGGTATCAACTGCTTGTACCGGGGGTTAGCTTCGGGACAAGATCAGTTGATGGTAATTGAAGGCGATCTTGTACGAATGAAGCAAAGGCTGATGGGGGTCTCTGTGACCTCGTCGACACCAACAGCTCATTCGAACAGCTTGCAAAGTGAAGTTCAAGCGTCTTTGCTGAAAATAGTTGCTGATTTGCTCAAGGTTGATAGAGAGGATATTGAAATCCACGCTGAGCTCCATGAGTACGGCTTTGACCAGATTAAGCTGACCGAATTGACAAACAAACTGAATCAATTCTATGAGCTTGAACTTACGCCAACTGTATTGGTAGAGTACCCGACGCTTTTTGCTGTCTCGCAACACTTGATGGATGCCTACCAGGATCGGTTCATCCAACAGTTCCAACCAATAGAGAGCGCAAATATCTCTGCAAAAACGGATAACGCACATCTTGTTTCTGTTGGGCAACAAGATGTGCTTCGGGCAAAAGTAAGGGAGTATCTGAAAAAGGAAATTTCTGCTGTTATCAAGCTCCCAGCTTATAAAATCGATGAGGATGCTCCGTTGGAGAAATACGGGATCGACTCGGTTATGGCGATGCAATTGACGAATCAATTGGAAAAAGCATTCGGTTCGCTGTCAAAAACGCTGCTCTATGAATACCAAAACATAGAGGATTTGACAGGCTATCTTTTGGCGCATCATGGAGACAAAATCATCGCGATTATGGGAGCTGGGAAAACAGCAGAGACAAGCACAGTAGAGAATATTGCTAACGTGCTTGCCCCTACTGACTCCATAACAGAGCATCGTCGTCGTTTCTCACGGTTTGTTGCACGTGAGCATGCAAATAATCAAACCACATCTGACCTGGACATTGCCATTATTGGTATTTCGGGTCGCTATCCGCAGGCTGCCAATGTACAAGAGTTCTGGAACAATTTGCGGGATGGCAAGGATTGTATTACAGAGATTCCGCAAGAGCGCTGGGATCACAGCTTGTACTTTGACGAGGCTCGGAACAGACAAGGAAAAGCATACAGCAAATGGGGCGGCTTCATAGACGGTGTCGATCAATTTGATCCGCTGTTCTTCCATATTTCTCCGAGAGAAGCGGAAATGATGGACCCTCAAGAACGCCTTTTCCTGGAAACCGTGTGGAATCTGCTCGAAGACACAGGACACACGCGAGAGGTGTTACAACGTCAATATGATAATAGAGTCGGCGTCTATGTAGGGGCGATGTATCAGCCGTATCACGCATTTGATACGGATATGGAAAAGGGCTCTATCATTTCCCTCTCTTCCTACCATTCGATTGCCAACCGAGTCTCTTACTTCTTTAATCTGCAAGGTCCGAGCATGGCGATTGATACAGCGTGCTCTTCATCTGCCATTGCCATTTATCATGCCTGTGAAAGCTTGATAAAGGGAGAAAGCACGCTTGCTATCGCAGGGGGCGTGAATGTTTCGATCCATCCTAAGAAATACCTAGGATTAAGTCAGGCTCAAATGATTGGAAGCCACGCAGACAGCAGAAGCTTTGGAGATGGAGACGGATATTTACCAGCAGAAGGCGTAGGGGCTGTACTATTGAAGCCTTTAGCCAAAGCGATGGAAGATGGGGATTCCATCTTAGCCGTCATCAAATCAGCTGCGACCAATCATGGCGGACGTACCAATGGATTTTCGGTGCCGAATCCCCATGCACAAGCACAGTTGATGGAAGATAATTTTGCTAGAGCGGGCATAGATCCACGGACGATCAGTTATGTGGAAGCCGCTGCTAATGGTTCGCTGCTGGGAGATCAGATTGAGTTGAAGGCGTTAACAAATGCTTTTTCGAAGCAGACGGATGATGTTCAGTTTTGTGGAATCGGGTCGGTCAAATCGAATATCGGTCACGCCGAAGCAGCTTCAGGTATTTCTCAGCTGACAAAGGTGATCTTGCAGCTACAGCATCAGGAGTTGGTTCCATCTATAAAAGCGGAGCCGTTGAACCCGCATGTCAATTTTGCAGAAACGCCTTTTTATCTGCAAAAAGATCGACAAAAGTGGGAGCGACCACTGGTAAGCATCAATGGAGAAGATCGAGAGGTTCCACGCCGGGCTACGATCAGTTCGTTTGGAGCAGGCGGGTCAAATGCTCATTTGATTCTCGAAGAATATATTGCGCCGCAGACAGAGATGAAATCCATTTCTTCTGCCACTTCACCCCAGATCGTGGTTTTCTCGGCAAAAAATGCAGAGCGATTGCGTGCCGTTGCCCAGCAGATGCTTGCATTTGCCAAGCAGCAAGCGTTTTCCTTGGCGGATTTTGCCTATACGCTTCAAGTGAAACGAGAAGCCATGGAATGCAGGTTGGCTATGCTGGCTCAAAATCGAGAGGAATTGATTCAAGGATTACAGGCGTATTTGGAAGCGGTCGAACAAGGCAGCGAGCCAACGGCATTGATTCCAATCTATACAGGAGATCTCGAAGAAGAGCAGGCAGGCGTGCGAAATCTTCTTTCAGGCAAGGTAGGAGATACGGTGTTGCAGGTTCTTTTAGCAGAAAATAATCTGGAAAAGCTTGCCCTTCATTGGACGCAGGGAGGTAAAATTCCTTGGGAATCCTTGTATCCACAAGAGCGTCGCACACTCTCTCTGCCTACTTATCCTTTTGCTAGAGAACGCTATTGGCTCTCCGCTTCAGAGGGTGAGGGGGAGCAGCTTGGGACTGAAACGATCCGTCAACCTATGGAAAAAGCGACGTTCGCGATTGATATCAACCCTGACAGCCCAACAGAGGAAAACATTCAGCGGGATATGGCACAATTTCTCTCTCGGGAGTTACATCTTTCGGAAGGGCAAATTAAGATAAACAAATATTTCTTGGACTATGGCATGGATTCGATCATGGTTACCAAACTGATTCGTCATTTAGAGCAGCGCTGGAATATCAAAATCAAAGGGCGGGAAGTGCTGGAGAACCCGACGATGAAGTCTTTAGCTCATCTACTTGCATTAAAAATAAGAGAGTTGAGTCATAAAGAGATTGCTTCCACTACAGATTTAGAAGGAACGTCTCAGATTCGCAGTGAACGGACAGAGAATCTGTTGCAAAAATTCAAAGAAGGCCTGCTAAGTTTAGAAGAGATCGAACAGGTAATCGACAAAGGAGGGATGATATGATGCGACGGGAAATCCTCATGGCTTACAAAGAAGGTAAGCTGTCTGCTGCGGAAGTCCAAGAGAAGCTTCTGGAGCTGGAAAACCCATCGTTTACAAGTCCTCTGTCCGTCGGGCAGCAAGGATTGTGGATGTTGCAAAAAATGTCTCCTACGATGAGTGCTTATAATGTTCCGTTATGCTTTTGCATCCGTCAGAAATGGGACGTTGCCTTATTTAAACAGGCTTGCCACCTTGTTTTCAAACAGCATCCGATTTTACAGAGTTCGAGTATGGAAAAGAATGGTGTTCCGTATCTGCTTCAACGTTTGGAGCAATCGCTTCCCATTGAGCAGGAGGACATCTCAAGCCTAACGTCTCGGGATGTATTGCCGTATCTTAGGCAAAAAGTAAAAGAGCCCTTTTCATTGGAAAAGGGTTCTTTACTTCGCATTCATCTATTGTCGCGTTCGGAAGAAGAGCATTTTGTCCTGATTACGATTCATCATATGATATTTGATGGACATTCCTCCTTGTTATTACTACAAGCATTGGTCCATATCTATATCGAGCTGGTTGAAGGAAAGCAGATAAAAGTAACACCGAATTCAACCAGTTACGCTGACTTCGTAAAGTGGGAACAGGACATGATGGCGAGCGGGGAAGGTAGGGAACATCGTTCTTACTGGCTGGAGCAATTGTCCGGGACGCTTCCACAACTGGAGCTTCCTGCCGATCGCCCGCGTTCTTCTGCACCAAGCTTTGAGGGGCAGGTTTTTACGCACGTATTTTCACGAGAGTTGAGTCAGCAGGTGAAGAAGCTCTCCAAGCATTACCGAATGAACGCATCTGTTCTCTTGTTAGGGATTTTTAAAGCCTTATTGTATCGCTATACAGGTCAAACAGATGTGATTGTCGGCATGCCGACAATGGGACGTCCAGAAGAAAGATTCGATTCTCTGATCGGTTATTTTGTCAATATGATCCCCATTCGCAGTCAGGTAACGGGGGAAAAGTCTTTCTCTCAGTTCATTCGGGAATTGCAGCTTACGCTGATTGACGGGATGGATCACGCTGTCTATCCTTTCCCAGCGATGGTACGAGAGGCAAATATTCCTCGACTTCATGGGAATTCACCCGTATTCGATATCATCTTTACGTACCAAAATTTTCTGCAATCGCAAAACTTGCAGCGATTTTATGATGAATGTCAAAACAAGCTTGCCATCGAATTGATGGAGGGTGTTCATCAAGAGGGTGAGTATGAATTTGAGTTAGAGGTGTTTGAGCAGGAAGCCGAGTTTGTATTGAATCTGAAATACAATCCTCATGTATTTGACCAAGCGACGATACAGCGGATGGCAGAGCATTATCACAATATCGCAAACGAAGTCATCCAAAATCCTGACATCGCTTTGGATGAGATACGCCTTATTTCTGTGGAAGAACGAAACATGCTGCTCGCTGAGTGGAATGCGACTGAAGCGGCATTCCCACAGGCTTTATGCATCCATGATTTGTTCGAGAAGCGAGTCCAGCAAACACCAGATGCTGTGGCTGTTGTTTATGACAATCAATCGTTGACCTACCGTGAACTGGATGAACAAATTACTAAGCTGGCTATCTATTTGCAAGCCGAGGGAGCAGGTCCTGAAGCTACAGTGGGGATTTGTGTCGAACGCTCTTTGGAAATGGTCATCGGCATTTTCGGTATTCTGAAAGCTGGCGCAGCTTATGTTCCATTGGACCCAACCTATTCCACAGAGCGGTTGGCATACATGGTGGAAGACAGTAAGAGCCGTTTGGTGCTTACCCAAGCTCGCCTTTTGGACAAGGTATCTTCAGCGGCAGGAGGAAATACGAAATGCATCGTGTTAGACAGGGATTGGGAAGAGGTTGAGCAGACAGCCCAGCGACAAAAAACACTCAACAGGGTAGTAAACCCAACCAATCTAGCCTATGTGATTTATACATCTGGAAGCACAGGGAAACCCAAAGGGGTCATGGTGAGTCATGAAAGTATCATCAATACCCTCTTTTTCCTTGAATCCCGTTATCCCGTTATGGAGAACGACGTTTTTCTGCTCAAAACCAACTATGTGTTTGATGTTTCTTTGTCCGAGCTGTTTGGTTGGTTCATTGGTAGAGGACGTCTGGTCATTCTTCCGCCACATGGGGAGAAGTCTCCAGAAATGTTAGCCGAATCTATCGTGAAGCATCGCGTGACACATATCAATTTTGTTCCGGCGATGCTGAATGTCTTCGTGAACGGCGTTGGAGAGAATCAGCCATTCTTGCAGCATTGTCCTCTCAAATATGTAATGGTTGCAGGAGAAGCCTTTCCAAAAGAGTTGGTGAAAAAGACGGTTGCTACTTTTCAAAAGGCGAAGATTGAAAACATTTACGGACCAACAGAAGCCTCTATTTATGCGGCATGGTTCTCCTGCTCTGAAAATGAACTGGTTAGCAACAATACACCGATTGGTAGACCTGTCGCAAATACACAACTCTACATCGTTGATCGCCATATGAATCCCGTCCCAGTTGGTGTTCCAGGGGAGCTTTGTATTGCAGGAAAAGGCTTGGCTCGCGGCTATTTGAATCGCCCAGAGCTTACCGCAGAGAAGTTTGTAGATAACCCGTTTACACCGGGAACCAAGTTGTACAAAACAGGGGATTTAACGCGTTGGCTCCCTGATGGAACGATTGAGTATTTAGGCCGAATCGATCATCAAGTAAAAATTCGTGGTTTTCGAATTGAATTGGGTGAGATCGAGAGCCAACTAATGGCTCATCCACAGATTCAAAGCGTTGTGGTGTTGGTAAAAGAAGAGGGAGATCATAAGCGGTTGGTTGCTTATTATGTTCCGAAAGCAGGTGCGAACCATGAACGGTTTGAGCCCTCAAAATTACGGGATTATTTGAGAATGAATTTGCCAGAGTATATGCTTCCGGCATTTTTTGTTTCTATGGATAAAATCCCGTTAACCGCTAATGGAAAAGTGGATCGCACAGAGCTGCTAAATCAAAAGCTTGTGGTAACACAGGCGAAGAAGCAGAGTCTGCCTCAATCTGATATTGAGCAAAGGACTTTGAAAATTTGGCAGGATGTCCTGAATGTAGAGGGGATCAGTACAGAAGATGGCTTTTTCGATGTGGGTGGAGACTCCATTCTCGCTACCATGGTTGTAGCCAAAATGACGGAAGAGTTTCAGTGCGATCTAAATGTGACCACGTTGTTTAAGTACGTCAATATTAGAGAAATTAGCGAATATATCGCAACAAGGAAAGAGAATGAATCAGATGAGCAAGCGGATTTTGTCAATCCGAACCAGGCAATGGCGTATAGCGAAGGACAAGTGGAGGAGACTTATCCTGCATACTATGAGGATAGCATCGCGATTATTGGAATCTCCTGCCACTTCCCGGGAGCGAAAAATCATAGAGAGTTTTGGGAGAATTTACGGAACGGCGTAGAAAGTGTACGTTTCTTCTCTGATGAGGAGATCGATCAATTACACCTGCCTGATGAATACTTACAGAATCCGAACTTTATTCCGGTGCAGTCCACCATCGAAGGAAAAGATCACTTCGATCCAGGATTCTTTCACCTTTCAGCTAGAGACGCAGAATTTATGGACCCGCAGTTTCGTCTGTTATTAACCCATTCATGGAAAGCATTGGAGGATGCAGGGTATACACCTAAACAGGTTCCGCAGACGGGTGTTTTTATGTCGGCGAGCAATAGCTATTATCAAGCACTCTTGCCGCATTTCACCAAGGAATCACCGAATGTCATGAAGGACCCGAATGAATATGTCTCGTGGGTTTTGGCGCAAGGTGGAACCATACCGACGATGATTTCTCATAAAATGGGGCTGAAGGGACCGAGCTTTGCCGTCCATTCCAATTGTTCTTCCTCGCTGGTTGGTTTGCATCTGGCTTATCGCAGCCTGCAAGCGGGAGAATCAAAGGTAGCTTTGGTAGGGGGCGCGACGATTTTCCCTACGACTTATACAGGGTATGTCTATCAAGCTGGATTGAACTTTTCCAGTGATGGTCACTGCAAGACATTCGACGCGTCAGCAGACGGCATGATCGGTGGAGAAGGAGTCGGCGTAGTTGTCCTCAAAAAAGCTTCCGATGCGATCAAGGACGGCGATCATATTTATGCCCTCATGAGAGGAATTCGCATCAACAATGATGGGGCAGATAAAGTCGGATTTTATGCGCCAAGTATAAAAGGTCAGGCTGAGGTGATTCAGCAAGTATTAGATGACACCAAGGTTCATCCTGAAACAGTTAGCTATATCGAAGCGCATGGAACGGGCACTTATTTGGGAGATCCGATAGAATTTGCGGCGCTCAATGAAGTGTATACAAAATACACAACCAATAAACAGTACTGCGGACTTGGATCGGTGAAGACCAATATTGGACATCTCGATACAGCCGCAGGGTTAGCGGGTTGCATTAAAGTAGCATTAAGCTTATACCATAATGAAATTCCTCCATCACTAAACTATGAAAAGCCGAATCCGAATATCAATTTGGATCAATCACCTTTTTATGTAGTTGATACGCTCAAAAAATGGGAGGATGCGCCTGTTCCCCATAGAGCGGCGTTAAGTTCATTTGGACTTGGCGGGACGAATGCTCATGCGATTTTTGAACAATGGAAGAATGGGACAGAAACTAAGCGTGTCAGCGTAAGCGATGATAACAACCAGCACGTTTATTTCGTGCCGTTATCTGCCAAAAACGATGATCGTGTTCTCGCGTATGCCCAGCAACTCGTTGATTTCCTTAGCGGGAATTATGAACAAGTCCATATTGCAGATTTGGCCTATACACTCCAAGTGGGAAGAGAAGCGATGGAGAGCAGGGCTATTTTTATTGTCAAAGATACAGCGGAACTCATTCAAAAGCTGAGTGACTTTTTGAGTGGAGAGGAACAAGCAGCAGGTAGCTTTAGCGGAAACGTAAAACAAGCAAACCATGAAGTCTCCCTATTGAAAAAGAATGAGACGAATCGTGAGTTGATTTCCAAGCTGTTTGCAGAAGGCAAAGGAGAAAAAGCAGCCGAATTGTGGAGCAAGGGTCTGGATATCGAGTGGGAAGTCCTGTATAAAGACGCAAAACCGCGTCGCATCAGCCTTCCTACCTATCCTTTTGCGGAGGAGTCCTATGGGGTTCCCGAGATGGATACGAAAACGAACATGAATGTGCGCACGGAGTCGGGACCGGCTTCTGTACAGATTTCGCCAATCTCTTCAGCAACTCCAACGCCAGAAACGCTGCTTCTCCAACCGTGCTGGAACGAACAGGAGATCAGCCAAAAAGTTGGTTCGCCTACTTTTGCAGAGCATCTCGTGATCCTTTGTGAATGGGCAGAGGAATTCAGAGAGCGTATCGAATCCGAAATGAACGGAGTGCACTGCCTGGTCTTACAACCACAAGCACAGCAGGAAAGTATCGCAGAACGGTTCCATGCCTACACCGTCCAGGTATTCACGGAAATCCAGCGAATCCTTGCCAATAAACCAAAGGGAAAAGTTCTAGTTCAGCTTGTTGTACCTGACAAAGAGGAACAGCAATGCTTCTCCGCTCTCTCTGGTTTGCTGAAAACGGCTCAATTGGAGAATCCCAAGCTGATTGGACAGCTTATTGAAGTGATGGCAGAGGTGAATCCAGCAGATTTGGTCCAGAAGCTGAAACAAAACAGCAATGATGAGAAAAGTAAGCACATTCGTTATCAGGATGGTAAGCGCTGGGTGAGCGGCTGGACAGAAATGAATTCTTCTGGCCAAGCGGCGCATGTATGGAAAGAGGATGGGGTTTATCTGATTACGGGTGGGGCAGGCGGATTAGGCTTGATTTTTGCCAAGGAAATCGCCGAGCGAACGAAGGGAGCGACTGTGATTATCACGGGTCGTTCTTCCTTGGATGAAGATAAGAAAGCCAAATGCAAGGAATGGAAAGCACTAGGAGCCAATATTCAATATCGTCAGGCTGATATCACACAAAAGCAGGCGGTAGAAGACTTGTTCCAATCTATCAAGCAAGAGTTTGGTAGCCTCACTGGCATCATTCATGGTGCGGGAGTCATTCGTGACAGTTTCATCATTAGAAAAACAACGGATGAACTGGAGCAAGTGTTGGCGCCAAAAGTTTCTGGACTTGTGCATCTCGATGAGGCAAGCAAGGATATGGCGCTCGATTTCTTTATTCTCTTCTCCTCTGGGGTGGGGTGCTTCGGGAATGCGGGGCAAGCCGATTATGCTGCTGCCAATGCCTTTATGGATCAATACGCCAAGTATCGTCGTGGATTGATGAAAGCAGGCGAACGACAGGGTCAAACACTCTCTATCAATTGGCCGTTGTGGAAAGATGGCGGTATGCGTGTTGATGAAGCGACAGAGAAGATCATGGAGGCAAGAGGCATGGTAGCGATGCCGACTGCAAGTGGCATTCAGGCACTGTATCAAGGGGTGGCTTCTAGCTCTGTGCAGATGTTGGTTATCGAAGGCAATTTGCCAACACTCAAGGAACACTTGCTAGGTAATCCTGTCGTGTCACAACTCGATTCGACACCGATGCAGGATGCGAAGCTATCGGTCGATACAGGCGTGTTAAAAGATAAAACGCTCTATCAGCTAAAAGTGATGTTCGGTCAAGAGACGAGGCTTGGGGCAGGTAAAATCGCTGTCGACGAACCGTTCGAAACATACGGAATCGATTCGATTATGGTGATCCAGCTGAATAAAAAGCTAGGTGATATCTTTAGCGAATTGTCCAAGACCATCCTGTATGAATATCAGACTCTTAACACCCTTGCAGATTATCTCGTCGCTGATCATTATCAGGAATGCATGAAGTGGACGGGGCTTGATCGTCAGGGTGCGGTCAATCGTGGAACTCCAACACTACAGGCGCATAACGAACGTGATACAGCCAACCATGAACCGACTGGCAGTGTAGCCGTGCCATCAGGAAATCAGATAGCGCGGGAGCCGATTGCCATTATCGGCATGAGCGGACGTTATCCAAAAGCGCGATCGTTGAACGAGTATTGGGAGAATCTGAAATCCGGAAAGGATTGCATTACGGAAATTCCAGCGGAACGTTGGTCATTGGATGGCTTTTTCGAACCTGACCCAGACAAAGCTGTGGCAGAAGGAAAAAGCTACGGAAAATGGGGCGGCTTTGTAGACGGATTCGCTGACTTTGACCCTCTCTTTTTCAATATGTCCCCGTGGGAAGCGATGCATTTCGATCCGCAGGAACGGTTGTTTATGGAGTCGTGCTGGGAAGTGCTGGAGGACGCAGGTTATACGAGACAACTGCTTGCAGAAAAGTACAATCGACGAGTCGGAGTGTTTGGAGGGATCACAAAAACAGGGTTCAGCTTGTACGGACCTGATTTATGGAAGCAGGGTGAATTGATTTACCCGCACACTTCGTTTAGCTCACTGACGAATCGTGTTTCCTATTTCCTCAATCTCCAAGGTCCGAGTATGCCGATTGATACGATGTGCTCCGCTTCGCTCACAGCGATTCATGAAGCGTGCGAGCATCTGTATAACGGGGATTGTGAGCTAGCGATTGCTGGCGGAGTCAACCTGTATCTGCATCCTTCCAGCTATGTCTTTTTGTCAGCGCTGCATATGCTTTCCGTAGATGGACAATGCAAAAGCTTTGGGCAAGGCGGAAACGGTTTTGTACCGGGAGAAGGCGTAGGTACAGTACTGCTCAAACCACTGTCAAAAGCAATGGCAGATGGCGACCATATTTATGGATTGATTCGTGGAACCAGTGTGAATCACGGTGGAAAAACCAATGGCTATACCGTACCGAATCCAACTGCTCAAGGAGAGCTGATTCGCCAGGCGTTGGATAAGGCAGGCGTTCATGCCAAAACCGTAAGCTATATAGAAGCGCACGGAACAGGCACGGAGCTAGGTGATCCGATTGAAATTACGGGTCTCATCCAAGCCTTCCGCAAGGATACGCAGGATACGGGATATTGTGCGATTGGTTCCGTTAAATCCAATATTGGTCACTTGGAAGCGGCGGCTGGAATAGCAGGAGTGGCAAAAATTTTGCTGCAAATGAAGCATCAACAGCTGGTCCCAAGCCTGCATGCGCAAGAGTTGAATCCGAATATTCCTTTTTCGAAAACGCCTTTTGTCGTTCAGCAGGACTTGGCTGAATGGAAACGACCGATCATGGAAGTGGATGGAGAAAGGAGAGAATTCCCGAGAATTGCCGGGATTTCTTCTTTTGGTGCAGGAGGGTCCAATGCACATGTCGTGATTGAGGAATATATTCCTCAGGTCAAGGAACGGCCTTCGATTACGATCAGTCCGCAAAATCCGGCGATCATCGTCCTGTCGGCAAAGAATAAGGAGCGTCTCGTCGAACAGGCTCAAAGACTGTTAGCGTCGATTGAGGAGCAATCCTTTACAGATGTGGATCTGGCAGATATTGCGTATACGCTTCAAGTGGGACGCGAGGCAATGGAAGAACGCCTGGCCCTGATGACGAGCTCGCTTACAGAGTTGGTAGAGAAGTTGCGTAGCTTTCTTGCAGGTAATGAAAGCATTGTCGACCTCTATCGCGGTCAGGTAAAACGCGGTAAAGAAACAGCAGACATCTTCGCAGGCGATGAGGAATTGCAAGAAGCGATTGAAAAATGGATGCAACGCAAAAAATTCTCGAAGCTTCTCGATTTCTGGGTGAAGGGTTTGCATTTCGATTGGAATAAACTTTATGACGATGAAAAGCCTCGTCGGATTAGCTTGCCAGCGTATCCTTTTGCCAGAGAGCATTACTGGCTGCCAGAACCAAAGACACAACCGTCAACTAACACAAAAGGTACGCGTGGTCTGACTGCTTCCCTACATCCTTTGCTGCACCAAAATACTTCGGATCTTAGTGAGCAAAGATTCAGCTCTACTTTTGATGGTCAGGAATTCTTTTTATGGGATCATGTTGTAAAAGGAAAGAGAATCCTGCCAGGGGTTGCTTATCTTGAGATGGCTCGTGCTGCTACGGAGCTGGCAACGGGAGTGCTGGAAGAAGAGCAATTCACGATAGAGCTTAAAAATGTAGGGTGGGCGCAACCAATTGTGGTGGAAGACAAGCCTGTTCAGGTGCACATCGGCATTTATCCTGAGGATAACGGAGACCTTCGTTATGAAATATACAGCGAACCGAAGAACGAACAGGCTGAATCGGTAGTACACAGTCAAGGAAGTATGGTGTTTGCAGCGATTACTGCTGCTCCGACGCATAATCTCGATGGGATCAAAGCCCAATGCAGCTATCGCACGCTTCATGCAAGTGAGTGTTATGAAGCCTTTCAAACAATGGGACTTGTCTATGGGCAAGCCCAGCAAGGAATCGAGCAAGTGTACGTGGGAGAAGGACAAGTATTGGCCAAGTTAGCCATGCCTTCCAAGGTTGCCGAGACGCAAGGAGAATACGTCTTGCATCCGAGCATGCTGGATTCGGCCTTACAATCCTCTATCGGATTATTACTTGGCACAGGCGATACAGCGATTCTGAAGCCACTCCTGCCTTTTGCACTGGAGAAGCTGAGCATTTTTAGCCAGACTACCTCCCAGATGTGGGTATGGATTCGACAGGCTGATGGCAGTAGGACGGGAGACAAGGTACAGAAAGTAGACATTGATTTGTGTGACGACCAAGGAACGGTTTGCGTGCGTATGCAGGGATTCTCCGCACGAGTGCTGGAAGGCGAAGGAGAGACGGTGGATTCCAAAGGGAAACTCGGAACACTGCTGGTTCATCCTGAGTGGAAGGAACAAGCGGTTGTGAGCAACGCCGAAGCCGCTGACTATACACAGCGAGTCGTGATGATGGTTGAACCTGATCGCGTTTCTTGGAACAATCTCCAATCCTACTTGAATGGAGTCCGTTGCATTCCTTTGCGATCCTCACACGAAGGCATTGCCGAGCGTTTTATTGATTATACGACGCAGGTATTAGAGGAAATTCAAGAGATTTTCAAGCAAAAAGTACGCGGCAAGGTATTGGTTCAGCTTGTCGTTCCTTTGCGAGCAGAACAGCCGTTTTTCACTGCGTTCTCTGGGTTGCTGAAAACGGCAAAATTGGAGAATCCCAACTTGATTGGACAGGTAATAGAGGTAGAATCGGGCGACAGCGAATTCGAGATTGCTGAAAAAATAAAGGAGAATGTACGCCGCCCATTGGATGTTCAGATTCGATATCAATCTGGAAAGAGATATGTATCAGAGTGGGTAGAACTGGATGCTCCACAAGAGGCGAGTATTCCGTGGAAAGACGGTGGGGTTTATCTCATCACTGGCGGGGCAGGCGGACTGGGTTATCTTTTTGCCAACGAAATTGTACAAAAGGTTCAACATGCGAACCTGATTCTGACTGGACGTTCCCCATTGGATGAAGAGAAGCAAGGGAAACTCCAGACATGGAGAAGATCGGGAGCAAGAGTTGAATACCGCCAAGTTGATGTGACGCACAAACAGGAAATGGCAGAATTGATTCGCACGATTCAACAGGACTATGGGCGTCTTCATGGCATTATTCATAGTGCTGGCGTGCTTCGTGACAGCTATATCCTCAAGAAAAACAGGGAGGAAGTCCAATCGGTTCTGGGTCCGAAGGTTACGGGTCTCATCAATCTGGATGAAGCCAGCAAAGATGTAGAACTGGATTTTCTGGTGCTGTTTTCCTCGGTGGCAGGCAGCTTGGGGAATATCGGACAAGCTGACTATGCTTGCGCCAACGCCTTTATGGACAGATTCGCGCACTATCGCAATGGATTGGTTGCATTACAGCAACGTCACGGACAGACATTGTCCATGAATTGGCCATTGTGGAAAGAGGGCGGAATGCAGGCAGACGTAGAGGCTGGTGACATGTTGAAGCAAAGCATGGGAGTAGTTGCTATGCAGACTTCGACGGGTATTGCAGCGATGTACCAAGGCTTAGCCTCCGGAAAAGCTCAGGTCATGGTGATGGAAGGTGATCTGGCAAAGCTCAAGCAAACACTGCTTTTGCAAACACCAGTCAGCAGTTCTCAATCGAAGCATGCTCTTGCCCGATCCGAAGCTTCGGTCACGGTGGATACCAGCAGTCTGTTGCAAAAAGTGGAACTTGCTTTGATGCACATCGTGTCGGAGCTGCTTCAGGTTCAACCCATAGATATCGATGTCAAAGTGGAGCTGTCTGAACTCGGATTTAATCAGGTACTACTGACTGAATTCGCCAACAAGCTTAATCAGCACTATCACATTGGGCTGATTCCGACTGTATTCGTAGAGTGTCCGACGCTACAGCAGCTTGCATCCTATTTACTTGAAGAATTTGAAGAGATGCTGGTCAAACAGATGCAGCCAGTGGTATCGATCACACCAACGAAGGTAGAGCCAAATGAAAAACAAACGATCACCACTGTGGAACCAAATGTCCTTCAAGAGAAAGCAACTCATTTTGTTAAAAAGGAATTTGCCGAGGTTCTGCAACTGCCTGTGAATCGAATCGAAGAAGATGTCGCGATGGAGACATACGGAATTGATTCGATTCTATCCATGAAATTAACCAACCAATTAGAGAAAAGCTTTGGCTCGCTGCCGAAAACGTTATTTTTTGAATATCAAACGATTCAAGAATTGATTGGATATTTCTTGGACACCTATCGAGACAAATTCATGGAAATCTTGGGTCTTACGGAACAGCAGGAAACCGTTGTTATCCAAGAAACAGCATCCGTGACAAAAGAAGAAAACACGTCGAAAAGGCAAAGGAACAGCCATCGCGTAAGAAGTCGCGAAGGCTCGCGGTTCATTACGACACAAAAGGAAACCCAACCAGCCAAAGGCGCTTTGGACATTGCGATCATTGGGGTTTCTGGACGTTATCCGAAAGCTCGGAATACACAAGAGTTCTGGAACAATCTGCGCGATGGCAAGGATTGCATTACGGAGATCCCCAAAGAGCGCTGGAACCACAGCCTGTATTTTGATGAGGATAAGAACAAACGAGGGAAAACTTACAGCAAATGGGGCGGATTCATAGACGGTGTTGACCAATTCGATCCGCTTTTCTTCAACATCTCGCCTCTGGAAGCAGAAATCATGGACCCGCAGGAACGTTTATTCCTGGAGTGTGTGTATGAAACCTTAGAGGATGCAGGTTATACTCGCGAATCTCTTGGCTCGTCTCAAGGCTTCGGACTTGGCGGTAATGTCGGTGTTTATGTAGGCATTATGTATGAAGAGTATCAACTGTATGGTGCACAAGAAACCATGATGGGTAGACCGATGGCCCTTGGCGGAAGCTTCTCATCGGTAGCGAACCGTGTTTCTTATTTCTTTCATTTCCATGGTCCTAGCGTTGCTGTAGACACCATGTGTTCCTCGTCTCTAACCGGCATCCATTTTGCTTGCCAAAGCTTGCAGCGTGGTGAATGCGAGGTTGCGATTGCGGGTGGTGTCAATGTTTCCATTCACCCGAATAAATATTTGATGCTCGGACAGGGGAAATTTGCTTCCAGTAAGGGACGATGCGAAAGCTTTGGGCTTGGCGGTGACGGCTATGTACCTGGTGAGGGTGTCGGAGCGGTACTACTTAAACCTCTGGCGAAAGCAATCGCCGATGGAGATCAAATTTACGGTGTGATAAAAGGAAGTGCCATTAACCATGGCGGCAAAACAAATGGTTATACCGTACCTAATCCGAATGCACAAGCGAGTGTAATTGGACGTGCCTTGAAGGAGGCAGGAATTGATCCACGGACGATTAGTTATTTGGAAGCTCACGGCACAGGTACTTCTTTAGGAGATCCAATTGAGATCGCAGGATTGACAAAAGCCTTCCAAGCGTACACCACAGACAAGCAATTCTGCTCAATCGGATCAGCGAAGTCCAATATCGGGCATTGTGAGAGTGCAGCGGGAATTGCCGGGATAACGAAAATCCTTCTGCAGCTCAAACATGGACAACTAGCACCATCCTTGCATGCGGAGGTGCTAAATCCGAATATTGATTTCAGCACGACTCCGTTTGTCGTACAGCATGAGCTGGCAGAGTGGAAACGTCCTGTTATTGACGGTCAGGAAATTCCAAGGCGCTCGGGGGTGAGCAGCTTTGGTGCGGGTGGCTCGAATGCTCATATCGTCATCGAAGAATTCATTCCAGAATATGAGCAACGTCCAGCTAGCCAAGTAAGTCACACGAATCCAGCGATCGTTCTCCTGTCAGCGAAGAATGAAAGACAGCTCCACGAACAGGCACAGCGTTTGTTAACCGTGATCCAGGATCAGTCCATTTCTGACCTGGATGTAGCGGATATTGCCTACACGCTTCAAATTGGACGAGAAGCCATGGAAGAGCGCCTGGCTGTGATGGTCAGCTCCATTCAAGAGCTTCAGGAAAAGCTGACGCAATTTGTAGATGGACAGGAAGGCATCGCAGACGTATTCCGTGGACAGGTGAAAGGCAACAAAAAGACGATTGCGGTGTTCGAAGCGGATGAAGATTTGAAACAGGCAATCGATGCTTGGATAAGCAAAAGAAAATACGCCAAGCTACTTGATCTGTGGGTAAGTGGAGGCGTGGTTGATTGGCACAAGCTCTACGTTGAGAAGAAACCTCGTCGCATTAGCATGCCTACGTATCCGTTTGCAAGAGAACGTTATTGGATTCCTCAGATGGATACGCAATTTGTGAGAGAAGTTGCAGCAGCATCAGAAGAGACGCTCTTCCTTCACCCAATGCTCCAGAAAAACACGTCTGAATTGTTGGAACAACGGTATAGTTCTACGTTCCGTGGACAGGAATTTTTCTTGGCGGATCATGTTGTGAATGGACAGCAGCTCTTACCGGGTGTTGCTTTTCTCGAAATGGCACGCGAGGCAATGGATCAATCAGCGGGAGCCTTGAGGGCGGGGCAGAATGGCCTGACGCTCAAAAATATGGTGTGGGCCAAGCCGATTGCTGTCGATGATCAGCCTTTCGATGTTCACATTGGTCTTCAGCTGGAAGACAGTGGAGAGATTGGCTATCGAATCTACAGTGAGCATACAGGAAAGGAAGCAGAAGAGATTGTGCACAGTCAGGGAAGTGCCGTATTCCATACGGTTGCCGAGACGCCAACGCTTGATCTCGCTATGTTACAAGCCGCGTGCAGCCATGGCATCTTGAGTGGCAGCCAATGCTATGACGGTTATAAAGCAATGGGAATCCATTATGGTCCGGCGCTGCAAGGAATTGAGCAAGTGTATAAGGGCACGGAGCAGGTGTTGGCAAAGCTGTCTTTACCTTTCGCTGTTTTGGGGACAGAAGAACAGTTTGTGCTGCATCCAAGTATGATGGATTCTGCTTTGCAGGCGGCGATTGGTTTATTTATGGAGGCAGATGACAGGAGCTTCTCTCACCAGCCTAATTCGCTAAAGCCAATCTTGCCTTTTGCGCTGGATGAGCTGGAAATCTTCAGTCCATGCACGACGAAGATGTGGGTGTATATTCGCTACAGTGATGGCAGCAGCGCTTCTGATCCTGTGCAGAAGCTGGATATTGATTTATGTGACGAGCAAGGAAATGTTTGCGTCAGAATGAAGCGATTTTCATCTCGTAAACTGGACGGCAAAGTGGAAGACTTCGAAACTACAGGGGCACAAGAGATGCTGATGGTTCATCCTTGCTGGAAGGAACAGGCAGGTGTTCAGGAAACGGAGACTCCTACCTATGCACAGCATATCGTGATGATGGCGGAAGGCTTTGAATCGTCGCTCGCAAGTATAGCAGCACAGATGGACGAAGTGCGCTTGATACCTTTGCAATCCCAACAGGATGGCATTGCGGACAAGTTCGAGACCTATGCTTCCCAAGTATTTTTGGAAATCCAAAGCATCTTTCAACAAAAGATACTTGGCAAAGTGTTATTGCAGGTCGTCGTTCCCGACGAAGCGGAGCAATCGTACGTAAGCGGACTTTCTGGCTTGCTGAAAACAGCTCAGCAGGAGAATCCAAATGTAGTCGGTCAATTCATGGAAATAAACCCAGGTGAACATGCGGCAGTAATCGTAAACAAGCTGCAAGAGAATGCCTGCCACCCTATGGACGACCGAATTCGCTATCAAGCGGGTAACCGCTATGTACTGGGCTGGTGCGAAACCAAGCTATTGCATGATGAAGTCACTATTCCATGGAGAGATCAAGGAACCTATCTGATTACGGGTGGTGCAGGTGGTTTAGGGTTGATTTTCGCAAGGGAAATCGCAAATCAAGCGAAACAGGCAACCTTAATACTCACAGGACGTTCTCCTCTTCTCGAAGATAAACAAGCGATGCTCCATGATTTGCAAAGGTCAGGGGCAAGTGTTATCTATCGTCAAGTTGATGTGACGGACAAGCAGGAAGTCGTCCAGCTCATCCAAAGTATTCAACAGGAATTCGGAGGTCTTCACGGCATTATCCATAGCGCGGGTGTCGTTCGAGATAACTTCATCCTCAAGAAAACGACAGAAGAATGGAACCAAGTAGTAGCCCCAAAAGTTGCCGGCCTTACGAATTTGGATGAGGCAAGTAAAGATCAGTCTCTCGATTTCTTCGTCCTCTTTTCTTCGATAGCAGGAAGTATAGGAAATGTTGGTCAGGCAGACTATGCTTGCGCGAATGCCTTTATGGATGGCTATGCGAAATATCGGAATGAACGGGTGCAGGCAAAGCAACGTCAAGGTCAAACAGTCTCCATCAACTGGCCGCTCTGGAAAGAGGGCGGGATGCAAGTAGACGAAGCTGTTGAGGAGATGGTGAAACAAAGGGTTGGAATGATCGCTTTGCAGACCGCGACGGGTATTCGTGCATTTTATGAAGCCGTAGCTTCTCGAAAAGATCAGGTGATGGTAATGGAAGGAGACCTGCAACGCCTCCACGCAGCAGTGGTGGGAAGACCGAAGACAACAGAACAAGACGTCAAAGCTTCTACCGTCATACAACCAACAAGTCATCATTTGCCAAAGGAAAAAGCGATTTATTATTTCAAAAAGCTGGTCTCTTCCGTCATCAAGCTGCCAATAGACCGCATCGAAGCAGACGCCTTGTTGGAAAAGTACGGAATTGACTCGATTATGGTCATGCAATTAACCAATGAACTAGAAAAAACGTTTGGTTCGTTGTCGAAAACATTATTTTTCGAATATCAAACCATCGAAGAAATTGCGAAATACTTCCTAGCATCGCATCGAGAGCAAATGATGAGTATCTTTGGTATGGACGAGAAAGAAGCACCAACGGCATCCCCTGTTAAAAAGTCGAGCGTTGTACCAGCGATGGTTGCTGCAACGGCAAAACCGATCATTAACAACCGCAGGAGCAGAGGTAACGCATTGATAGAAATGGCGAGAGAAACCAAACCAGCAAACGACGCCTTAGACATTGCGATTATTGGGGTCTCCGGTCGTTATCCGAAAGCTGGAAATATGAATGAGTTCTGGCGTAACCTGCGTGATGGCAACGATTGTGTCACAGAAATTCCTGAAGAGCGTTGGGATCACAGCCTGTTTTTTGATGCAGATAAGAAAAAGCAAGGAAAAACTTACAGCAAGTGGGGAGGCTTCCTGGACGGTGTAGATCAATTTGACCCGTTATTTTTCAATATCACACCAAGAGAGGCTGAGATCATGGACCCGCAAGAGCGCTTGTTCTTGGAATGCGTCTATGAAACGTTAGAGGATGCCGGGTATACTCGTGAATCTCTCGGCTCAACACTTGGCATGGGTCTAGGCGGTAATGTCGGGGTTTATGTAGGAGTCATGTACGAAGAATACCAGCTCTACGGAGCCCAGGAAACGATGCTCGGCAGACCGATGGCACTGGCAGGAAGTCCAGCCTCCATTGCGAATCGGGTTTCTTATTTCTGCAACTTCCATGGACCTAGCATGGCGGTCGATACGATGTGTTCCTCTTCCCTGACAACCATTCATTTGGCTTGCCAAAGTCTACAGCAAGGGGAATGTGAGGCTGCTATTGCAGGTGGAGTCAATGTATCGATTCACCCGAATAAATACTTGATGCTTGGACAGGGAAAATTCGCATCCAGCAAGGGACGATGCGAGAGCTTTGGTATCGGCGGTGACGGGTATGTACCTGGCGAGGGTGTGGGAGCAGTCCTGCTCAAACCTCTGGCGAAAGCGATTGCCGATGGAGATCAAATTTATGGTGTGATAAAAGGAACAGCGGTTAACCATGGAGGAAAAACGAATGGATACAATGTACCTAGCCCGAATGCCCAAGCTCGGGTTATTGGACGTGCTTTCCAAAAAGCCGGAATCGATCCGCGGACGATCAGCTATCTGGAAGCACATGGTACGGGAACCTCTTTAGGCGATCCCATTGAAATTACGGGCTTAACGAAGGCTTTCGAAACGCATACAAATGACAAACAGTTTTGTGCCATTGGATCAGCGAAGTCCAACATCGGGCATTGCGAGAGTGCAGCGGGTATTGCTGGGGTGACAAAGGTCTTATTGCAGCTCAGGCATGGACAATTAGCACCATCTCTGCATGCTGAAGTACTCAATCCGAATATAGATTTCAGCTTGACGCCGTTTGTTGTTCAGCAAGAGCTGGCGGAGTGGAAACGCCCTGTCATTGACGGACGGGAAGTTCCACGACGTGCTGGTGTGAGCAGTTTTGGTGCGGGAGGATCGAATGCTCATGTGGTGATTGAAGAATATCTTCCCAAAATGCAAGAGCAGCCTACTGTACGGGTAAGTCCGCAAAATCCTGCTTTGATTCTCTTATCAGCCAAAAATGAAGAACAGCTTCATCAACGGGTACAACGACTGCTCGGAGCCATGGCGGAACAGGGATTGTCTGATGCGAATTTAGCTGAAATGGCATATACCCTTCAAGTGGGACGAGAAGCGATGGAAGAACGTTTGGCTGTGATTGCGGGCTCGATGATGGAACTTGAAGAGAAATTAAAGCAATTCATAGGAAGGCAGAAGGACATTGAAGACCTGTACCACGGACAGGTAAAACGTCATAAAGAGACCTTGGCAATTTTTGCAGCAGATGATGATATGCCGCAAATGATTAATTCCTGGATGATCAAAGGCAAATACGGCAAATTGCTGGACGTTTGGGTGAAAGGGCTGAACTTGGACTGGAGCAGCTTGTATGGGGAGAGAAAGCCTCGCCGGATCAGTCTTCCAACCTATCCCTTTAGCAGAGAAGCTTATTGGGTGCCTGGTGGATATACGTCATTTACAGGTGCAACATCCCTATCCACATATGAGCAACATCCCGTTCACCCAGACATGCGCATTGTGAAAAAGCAATGGAAGGCTTGCCCAGTGATGCCAACCAAGGTAGCTCATCGGACGATAGGTATTTTCACAACGGATGAAACGAAGCATTTGGCGATTCAACTGTCCAACCATTTCGCTAAGAGTGAAATCATGGAGCTGAACGAGCTCGAATCACGATTCCATCAGGATGGGATGGAGTGGAAAAACTATGATGGCATCGTAGATTTGATCGGTTGTGGACATCAGCAGCAGACCGATACGCTGGCTTGGATTCCATGGCTGCAACAACTCATTGAGAATGGTCATAAGGAAGGCTTGAAGCTATTGGGTGTGACAAAAGGCTTGGAGTCTTTCCAGAATGACTCGGTCAATTTGGCGGGTGCCTCACGTGTTGGTTTGTACCGCATGCTGCAAAGTGAATATAAGCATCTGCAATCACGCCATGTGGATTTAGATCCATTGGCTGATGGAGAAGAACTGGCGCAACAGATTGTAGCAGAGTTTCTCATCGATGATCAGGAAACAGAGGTTTGCTATCGATCAGGTGAGCGTTATAGCGCTTATCTGCAGGAAGAGATGGTAGCAGAAAGTCAGGAGCCAGCGCTTGTTTTCCCTGAGAACCATGTTTTATTGATCACAGGAGGTACACGAGGGCTTGGATATTTATGTGCCAAGCATTTTGTAGAGCGTTATGGTGTCAAAAAACTGGTGCTCACAGGGCGAGAAAGTCTGCCGCCACGCGAGCAATGGGGAGCCTATCAGCAGCAAAGCAATTCTGTAGCAAAGAAAATTCAGGCGATACAAGCTTTGGAAGCACAAGGCGTGCAGGTTCGAGTCTTATCTGTATCTTTAACCGATGAAGGGGCTTGGCAACAGCATTTGCAGGATTTGAAACAGACGATGGGTCCGATTGGCGGGGTGATTCATTGCGCTGGTTTTAGCGATGACCAAAATCCTGCGTTTATTCGGAAATCGACGGATGGAATTCAGCAGGTATTACAACCGAAAGTGGCTGGGCTGCATACGGTTTTCCATAACTGCAAGGACGAGCCTTTACAGTTCTTCGTTCTCTTTTCATCTGTTTCGGCAATCATTCCGTCCTTGGCTTCGGGCCAGAGTGATTATGCGTTAGCCAATGCCTATATGGATTATTTTGCAGAGGTACATGCAGATTCTTGCCCGATCATGAGCATTCAGTGGCCAAGTTGGAAGGAAACAGGAATCGGTGCAGTCACGACCAAAGCCTATCAACAAACAGGGCTGGAACACATCACTGACGAGCAAGGACTGCGATTGTTGGATCATATTCTATTGAAAAAGATGGGTCCCGTTGTTTTCCCGGCAGTCATTAACCAAGAGCTGTGGGAACCTCATCAGTTGATGCGACACAAAAAGCAAGAAGCTTCTGCTGCGAGCCTGTCTTCTCGTCGTCCAACAGCAGGCAAGCCGACGCAAAGCGTAGTGGATCTTGTGAAGACAGCACAAACAAGACTGATTGACCTGTTTGCGAAGGAACTGAAAATAGAGCCTGCCAGATTGGAGATAGATAAAGAGTTTCCAGACTATGGGATCGATTCAGTGTTACTGGCTCAAGTCATGAATGAGATCAGTAAATGGTTAGGCAAGGAATTGGACCCGACGATTTTATATGAATATCCCACTATAGAAACGCTTGCAGAATGGCTGTCTAGCAATCACGGCGCTTCCATCACTGACGATCAGACGCTGACTTCTCCTGAATGGAACGACGATCCGAAGAGTCAGCCCGTCCAGAGTGAGACTGTGAAAAGCCAGAGGGTGGGTAGTCAGGCTACTGCATATAGGGAGGCAAATCCATCTGACATTGCAGTAGTGGGGCTTTCGTGCCGTTTTCCGGGTGCTCGTAATGTGGAAGAATACTGGAATTTGTTAGCGGAGGGCCGTTCAGCCATTGGTGTTGTACCCAAGGAACGCTGGGGCTATGAAAATTCCTATCATGCAGGACTTCTGGACAACATTACTGCTTTTGATCCTTCTTTCTTCTTGATAGCAAAAGAAGATGCGAAGGCCATGGACCCGCAAGCCTTATTGGTATTGGAGGAAAGTCTTCATCTATGGCATCAGGCTGGATACACAACGAAGGACATCAAGGGAAAATCGGTAGGCGTCTACATCGGGGCAAGAAGTAATCATCGCCCAAGTGAAGATCGTCTTCATCAAACACAAAACCCGATTATGACCGTGGGACAAAACTATTTGGCTACAAATATTTCCCAGTACTTCGATCTTAGAGGTCCGAGTATGGTCATCGATACCGCATGCTCATCGGCGCTGGTCGGGATGAATATGGCGATTCAGTCCCTTCGGAGTGGAGAGATTGAGGCTGCTATCGTCGGTGGGGTTAACGTGTTAAGCGGTGATGAAGCACATCGGATGTTCCACCAAAGAGGAATTTTAAGCCAAGAGCCAGCCTTTCATATTTTTGACAAACGTGCGGGCGGACTCGTATTGGGAGAAGGCGTAGGAATGGTTTTATTGAAGACCGTGGAGCAAGCACTTGCAGATGGTGATGAAATACATGCCGTCATCAAGGGAGTAGCGGTCAACAATGATGGACGAACGGCAGGTCCTGCCACCCCGAATATGCAAGCCCAAAAAGAGGTTATGCAGTTGGCACTGACTAAAGCTGGTGTGGGGCCGGAACAAATCAGCTATATAGAAGCGAATGGCTCGGGTTCAGAGGTGACAGATTTACTTGAACTCAAAGCGATTCAGTCTGTGTACCGCTCATCTCATACGGCTGCTTGCGGATTAGGATCGATCAAGCCCAATATCGGTCATCCATTATGTGCAGAAGGGATTGCCAGTTTGATAAAAGTCGTGCTGATGCTCAAAAACCAACAATTGGTTCCGTTCCTGTCGGGGCAAGAGCCGATGACCCATTTCCATATGGAGTCAACGCCTTTTTATTTTCAGCGACAGCTTTCTGAATGGAACGATTCGCACAGAATAGCAGCGATGAATTGTTTTGCAGATGGGGGAACCAACGCCAACGTCGTTTTACAATCCTGGGAGGAGGCAGTCTCACGTCCGAACAAACGACAGTCGATTGCACCTCCGACGTTAAACCGATTTGACGTCTACCGTGAAGAGGCAGGTCGTTCAACAAAAACACTGACATATCTGAGCCAGAAACCAAACCATACGACCAGTATCTGGAAGCGACAAATAGTGGAGGGATAAAAGTGCATGATCAGTTTCTCATAACGATCAACCATCCAATCCTCAAAAATCATAAAGCGCACGGTCAGGAACTGTTGCCCGGATTAGCCCATATTGATCTGTTGTATCAAATGTTTCGAGAAAATGGTCATGATTACAGCGAGCTTGAGCTTCGTAATCTAACGATCTATCATCCGATCATGGTGGGACAAGATTATGATGTCATGCTGAGCATTTGGTGCACGCAAGGCAAAGCAGGACAGTGGCAGATTCGGATGGAGGGTCAGACACAGCGCAACGGCATGTTAGACTCGGAGAAAAAGCTATATGTCACTGCTGACATGCATCAAAGTGCTCCTGCGCAGTTCGATGAAACGCTGGATCTTCCCATCCTAGAGCAAGCTGCAAACAAAAAAGTCAATCTGCATGACGTATATGAACAATGCCGTCGTCAGGAATTGGTGCATACAGGTTTTATGAAGGCAGAAGGAACGATATATGAAACAGATTCAGCGGCGGTAATGGATATATCTCTCGGTAAACATGCCCTTCCCAGTGCGGAAGGGTTCATGTTTCACCCGACGTTGATCGATGGGTCCGCTATCGCCTCGATGGTATTGTTCACCTCGGTAATCCAAGAAGAACAACGGCTATTTTTGCCGCTTTTTTATGAATCTTTTCGGGCCACAGCTCTTTTACAGCAACATTGCTTTGCCAGAGTACAAACCTCATCCATCCAGCGAAAAAATGAACTGATGTATATGACGATGGAGTTCTTTGATCGATCAGGCAAAAAAATTGCGCATTTGCAAAATTTTGCGGGCAAGTTAGTTCGTGATCCTGGTCTGATCAATCCCAATAAAAACGAAGTACCTCAGCTGCGAGCGGATATCAAAGAACCCCTTCATGAATCGAATGAGCCGCAGTCTGCCTTCGTGAGTAAAGCACAAACTTTTTTGCAACAACTGCTGGCAGATCGATTACAAGTTACAGCCGCGTCGATTGATACCCAGATTGGTTATTATGAAATGGGGCTTAATTCGCCGGGCATGTTGGAAGTTGTGAAGGCTGTCGAAGCGAAAGTAGGAATGCCGCTGGCTCCTACTTTATTGTTTGAATATACGAATATCGCTGAGTTGGCCGCCTATCTTGCCGAGAATCATGCTTCCGTATTCAGTGGGCTTGATTTGATGAAACAGGAAGGTAGCCAAGAGTTGCCGCAACCTGCAACGGTCGTACATTCAACAGCACCCTCTGAGAATCATGCAGCGAATGCCAATGAAGAAATTGCGATCATCGGGATGGCAGGTCGTTATCCAGAGGCCAAAAATCTCCATGAATTCTGGATAAATTTAAAAGAGGGCAAAGACTGCATCAAAGAAGTCCCGAAATCTCGCTGGGATTGGCAGCAGTTTGGAGAACTCAAATCCCCTTCTGGAAAGCAGATGTCCAAATGGGGAGGGTTTATTGAAGACCCTGATTGCTTTGATTCTCCATTTTTCAGAATATCCCCGCGGGAAGCAGAAACGATGGACCCCCAAGAGCGGTTGTTTTTGGAGACATGCTGGGAAGCAATGGAAGACGCGGGTTATACGCCGAAGACGATTGTTCCGCCTCGGGGGAGCAGTAACAGGCGGCAGGTTGGTGTCTTTGTTGGCGTGATGCACAAGGATTATTCCCTAATCGGAGCGGAAGCGATATCTCGGGGAGAAATGTTCCCGTTATCGTTGAACTATGCACCGATTGCCAATCGCGTTTCTTATTTCTGCAATTTTCATGGTCCGAGCATGGCGATTGACACCGTATGCTCATCCTCGCTGACGGCTGTTCATTTGGCGCTGGAGAGCATCAAGCGCGGAGAATGTGAGGTAGCATTGGCGGGTGGCGTCAATTTATCCTTGCATCCTGGCAAATACTTGTCCTATGGCATGATGGATATGCACGCTAGTGATGGCTATTGTCATACCTTTGGCAAGGATGGCGATGGATATGTTTCTGGAGAAGGCGTCGGTACCGTCGTGTTAAAGCCATTGCGCCAAGCGATTGAGGATGGAGATCATATTTATGCCGTGGTAAAAGGAAGCAGTGTGAATCACGTCGGATCGGTGAGCGGGCCTTCCGTACCAAGCCCTGTTGCTCAAGCAGAAGTGATTACAGCATGCCTGGAAAAGAGCGGTGTGGACGCGCGAACGATTCGGTATGTGGAAGCGCACGGGACCGGAACTTCTTTAGGTGATCCCATTGAAATTCAAGGATTGGTGAAAGCGTTCCGTCAATATACAGAGGATCAGCAGTTTTGCGCTATTGGCTCGGTGAAATCAAATATCGGACATGCAGAATCTGCTGCGGGTATCAGCGGTCTGCAAAAAGCTGTTCTTCAACTCCACCATAAAACGCTCGTTGCTTCCTTACATGCCAAGGAAGTGAATCCGTTTATTGATTTTGCGCAATCTCCTTTTTATGTACAGCAACGGACAGAAGAATGGAAATCGGAGAGCATGAAAAACGGTCAAGAAGTCACCGTTCCGAGGCGATCAGGGGTAAGTTCGTTTGGAGCTTCGGGGTCCAATGCCCATATTATTTTGGAAGAATACATTCCAGCGGAAACAAAGCCGAAAGCGCGATCCATTGGCCATAAAAATCACTCAGTGATGATTCCGCTATCTGCCAAGAATAAGGAACGATTGCAAGCCTATGCGCAAAAAGTAGCGGAGTTTCTAAAAGGGGCATCATCAGACAATCACCCTCAACTACGCACGGAAGAGAAGCGAAATCAGCTTCAAGAAATGCTGGAGAAGAAGCTTCGCGGGATTTTATCCAGTATTATTCACGTGGGAGAAAACAGCATTGAGATGGAACAAGAGTGGCATGAATACGGAGTAGACCTCGTTCAAATCACACAGCTAACGCAAAAACTGCAAGAGGAGCTGCATATTCAGCTAGATATCAAGGAGTTCGATCAAAGCAGCTCCATTGCTTCCGTCATCGCTTCTCTCCTAGATAACCATCGAGACGATATAGAGGGAGAAGGTCAGTCTTTTGCTGATCCAGCAGCGCAAATCGATCTGGAAAATGTGGCGTATACTTTGCAAGTTGGACGAGAAGGGATGAGGGAACGAGTAGCCTTTGTTGTCGAGGATATACCTGAGTTGATCGGAAAATTGGAAGCTTATTCGAGAGGCGAGAATACGATCGATACTTGTTGGGAAGGGAGTTTGAAGCCTAACAACGAGTCATCCGGATTCCAAAGCTGGATTGCAGAAGGCAACATCAGAAAAATGGCTGAATGTTGGGTGACAGGCTATGAAGTGGATTGGGAACAGCTTTATTTGAATAACAAACCTAGACGTGTTCCCTTGCCGACGTACCCATTTGCGAAGAATCGTTATTGGATTCCAGAGAGCAAAATGAAATCTGTAAGCGGCAAGACAGCAGCTCCATTCACGAGTGAAACTGTGATTCATCCACTGCTGCAACGGAATACTTCTGATTTTTCTGAACAGAGGTTTAGCTCCACTTTTACAGGTCAGGAGTTTTTCCTATCGGATCATGTCGTGAAGAATCAGAGAATCTTGCCGGGAGTTGCCTATCTGGAGATGGCGAGAGCAGCAGCAGAGCAAGCAACGGCTGCCTTGACCGAAGAACCAGCCAAGATTCAAATGAAAAACGTGGTTTGGACACGACCAATTGTTGTGGGGGACCAACCTGCACAGATCCATATCGGTCTTGTTCCCGAAGAGAATGGTGAAATTAGTTTTGAAATCTATAGCGAGTCGGAGGCTATGGATGCAGAACCAGTCGTACACAGTCAGGGCAGCGTCATACTTCATTCCGTTGTTGAGAAACATGCCTTGAATCTGTCGTCCTTACAAGCGGAGTGCGGTCATCGTGAGTTTTCATCCGATCAATGCTACAGCATTTTTCATTCAATAGGAATGGATTATGGTTCGGCACATCAAGGAATTGACACCTTGTATGTAGGGGAGGGCAAAGTATTAGCCAAGCTAACCTTGCCTGCCTCCGTCTCCGAAATGGAGAACCCTTTTGTCCTGCATCCAAGCTTAATGGATTCTGCCTTGCAGGCATCTATAGGGCTTATGATGGGTGAGGAAGATACCCCATCAGCGGATGGCGATTCCAGTCGCAAGCCCTCCTTGCCTTTTGCCATGGAGGAAATTGAAATTCACAACAAGTGCACATCCTCAATGTGGGCGTACGTTCGTTACAGTGCTAACAGCAGCGCAGATGACAAGGTACAGAAGCTAGATATTGATTTGTGCGATGACCAAGGAACCGTTTGTGTACGAATAAAGGGATATTCCATGCGAGTGCTGGAGGACGGGAAGCCAGCGAATCACGTTTCTTCGAGCAGCGCTTCTTCTGTACCCTCACTGGAGCCTCCGGTGGGGAATCTCATGCTGTCCGCTGTGTGGGATGTGACTCCCGTTGAGAAGGGGCAGCTTTTCCCTACTGCTGATGAACAGGTTGTCATTGTGGGGGGAAATGAAGAGAATGGGAGCGCGATTCAACCGTACTATCCACGAGCAAAAGTGTTGTCCATTAAGGCTGAGAATACGATTGAGGAAATCGTACACCGACTAGAAGAGGTTGGTTCCATTGATCATATGGTGTGGATCGCTCCTTTTGATGCGATAGATTCCTTGGCGGATCATCGATTAATCGCGGGGCAGGATCAGGGAGTGATTCTATGCTTCCGAACGATTAAAGCCTTGCTTCGCTTGGGATACGGAAGTAAGGAGTTAGGGTGGAGCGTCATCACGGTTCAATCCCAGCCCATTCGGAATACAGATGTTGTGAATCCTTGTCACGCCAGTATTCACGGGTTAATTGGTTCGATGGCGAAGGAATATCCAAACTGGAAGATTCGACTCATGGATGTAGAGGCCGAATCTGAATGGCCGTTGGATGATATGTTGAGGCTGCCAAGAGATCGTCAGGGTCGTCCGTGGGTGTATCGTCAGGGAGAATGGTATCGCCAACAGTTGCTTACCATCGACCATCCTCCGATCGATCAGACACGGTTGAAGCAAGGTGGCATTTATTTGGTGATTGGCGGTGCTGGTGGCATCGGCGAAGCATGGACCGAATATATGATTCGTACCTATCAAGCCCAGATCATATGGATGGGTCGTCGTCAAAAAAATGAAGAGATTCAAGCGAAGATGGATAGACTTGCCGCTTTTGGACCAGCACCAGACTATATAACAGCGGATGCAACGCAGCAGAACGCTTTGCAACAAGCTTATGAACAAATAAAGCAAACGTATAGACGGATTGACGGAGTTGTTCATTCTGCCATGGTCTTGGTTGAGGAGAGCTTGGAGACTATGCAAGAGGAAGGTTTCCGAGCAGTGCTTTCATCTAAGGTTGATGTGAGTGTGAACATCGCGTTGGTGTTTAAGAAGGAACCTTTGGATTTCGTATTATTCTTCTCTTCGCTCATGGCAGTTACGAAAGCTCCGAAGCAAAGCAACTACGCTGCCGGATGTACCTTTAAGGATGCATATGCTCATCAATTGACCCAAGCATGGCCATGTGCGGTGAAACTGATCAATTGGGGATATTGGAGCAGTGGGCAAGTGGAAGAGTCTCATCAAGAGATGGTAGAAACCTATCGTCGTTTGGAGCAAATCGGCATTGGTCTTATTCAGCCTCCAGAAGCTATGCAAGCTGTAGAGACACTTCTCGCAGGAGCCATGAATCAAATTGCTTTCATGAAGATAACGAAGCCTATTGTCATTGAAGGGATGAAGGTAGAAGAGTGGGTGGATGTTCACCCTGAACTTTATCCATCCATGCTACAGTTGTCTGCCCATGAAAATGAAGGGCTTGCTGATGTAGCGGCTGCCTTTATCGAGGAGCGGTTGAAGCAGGAGCAATCTGCAAGAATTTGGATTCTCGAGATCGGAGCAGGTTCAGAATCTACCAGTTCCTTGATTTCACAAAAATTAGATGCCTATCAAGAGCTTATGAGCTTCCAAGTTTTTGATCCAGAAGCGGCGTTAAGTGAACTAGGAATGCACGCTGGTGAATACGACCTGATTATCACAGCTGATAAACTGCACGCAGCTCAACAAATTCGCCAAACCCTGCGTAACTGCAAGTATCTCTTAAAAAGGAATGGTCTGCTTCTACTAGAACTTTCATTGCCTATGGAAGCTTGGCAGAAAGTATTGCGAGATGAGGGCTACCGAGTTGTCTCCTATCCACAGTTGATAATTGCTGAAAGTGACGGCGTTGTTCGCAAGTCCAAACAACAGCAGAAATCAATGGGGACCTCAGCTTCTACTCAGCCAAGTCCTCCAGCTACAGGCAGAGGAACAAGCACGGAGGATATGCTTCATGAGAAAAGCATCGCCTATTTCAAGCAATTGGTCGGAGAAACACTGAAAATTCCATTTGACCAGATCGACTCTTCTGCCGCCCTGGAGGAGTATGGCATTGATTCGATTATGATTGTGCAAATGACGAATGTCTTACGCAAAAAATTGCATCAGATCAGCACGACCCTCTTTTTTGAATATCAAACGATTGATGCGCTGGTCGAGCATTTCATGACAACACAAACGGATGAACTACTAGCTTTAGTAGGAATAGATGAACAGCAGCCTGTTCAAAAGCAAGTAACCAACTCAGCAGCTACTGCAAAGCCAACCAGAGAGCAAGCTGGCTCGGTATTTCGAAAGGCAAAGTCTCGCCGTTTCCTGCAAGCTCTTGATACGCAACCGGAAAAACCAGCAGCGCCGTCCAGACAGGATGTGGCGATCATTGGTCTTTCAGGTCGTTATCCGCAAGCGGAAGATGTCTGGGAGTTTTGGTCTCGCCTGAAAGAAGGGAAGAATTGTATCACAGAAGTACCGGAGGATCGTTGGAGCTGGCAAGAATATTTCAGCGAAGAAAAAGGAAGAAGAGGATACATGTACACCAAATGGGGCGGTTTCATCGAGGATATGGATAAATTCGACCCGTTATTTTTCCAAATTTCGCCTAACGAAGCGGAGCAGATGGACCCTCAGGAGCGCTTATTTTTAGAAACGGCATACGCATGTATGGAGGATGCGGGTTATACTCCTGCGACATTAGGAGAAAGCAGAAAAATTGGTGTGTTTGTTGGTGTCATGAATGGAAATTACCCAGCAGGAACGAGCTACTGGTCAATTGCCAATCGCCTTTCCTACTTGTTCAATTTCCAAGGACCAAGTCTAGCAGTGGATACGGCATGCTCCTCTTCTTTGACGGCGATCCATTTAGCCTTGGAAAGCCTGTATAGCGGAACAAGTGAATGTGCCATCGCAGGCGGGGTCAATTTAATTGTCGATCCGTTCCACTATATTCGACTGTCTGGAGCGACTATGCTATCTGCTGGTGACTGCTGCAAGTCGTTTGGTGACCAAGCGGATGGCTTCGTAGATGGAGAAGGTGTGGGAGCTATCGTATTGAAGCCTCTGCAAAAGGCGATTGCCGACGGTGACCACATATACGGCGTAATCAAGGGAAGCATGCTCAATGCAGGCGGCAAAACAAATGGATATACGGTTCCCAACCCAATCGCGCAGTCGCAGGTAATCCACGACGCATTGCAGCGGGCAGGAGTGGATGCTCGTGCCGTCAGCTATATCGAAGCGCACGGTACAGGGACCGCTTTGGGAGATCCAATCGAGATTGCGGGACTGACTCGCGCATTTGGACAAGATACGAAAGACAAGCAATTCTGCGCCATCGGCTCGGCCAAGTCGAACATTGGGCATACGGAGAGCGCGGCAGGAATTGCGGGATTGACCAAAATATTGCTTCAGATGAAGTACGGTCAAATAGCACCATCCCTGCACGCTGAGGTAATGAATCCGAACATTGATTTCAGTCAAACGCCATTTATGGTTCAGCAACAGCTGGCTGAATGGAAACGACCCATCATGGAGATCAACGGAGTAACCAAAGAGTATCCGAGAATCGCTGGGCTATCGTCATTTGGCGCGGGAGGAGCCAATGTCCATATTGTCATCGAAGAGTATCTCGAAAAAGATAGACAGCCCGAGAGTAGCATTCAGCCACAGCAACCAAACATGATCGTTCTCTCAGCGAAGAACGAAGAGAGACTGTTCGCTCAAGTGAATCGATTATTGAAGGCGATCAAAGAAGAAGCATTCACCGATGCCCAATTGACTGACGTCGCTTTTACACTTCAAGTAGGGCGGGAAGCGCTGGAAGAACGCTTGGCTGTTATCGTCCGATCAGTGGGTGAGCTTGCGGAAAAACTAACGCAGTTTGCAGAAGGCGCAGAGAACATTGCCGAGCTGTATCGTGGGCGAGTGAAGCGCAATCATGACACGGTAGCTCTTTTTGCTGATGAGGATATGAAGCAAACAGTGGAGACATGGATTGCCAAGGGGAAATATGCTAAACTGCTGAATCTTTGGGTCAAGGGCGTCACTTTTGACTGGAATAAGCTATATAGCGAAGATAAGCCGCGCCGCGTCAGTTTGCCTACCTATCCTTTTGCCAGGGAGCGTTATTGGATAGACGTTCAAAAACCAATGGCAACAGGTAGGACTAAAGCTTCTTCCGTTAACGGGGATATCCTCCATCCATTGCTTCATAAGAACACTTCTGACCTCTATGAGCTGAGATACAGTTCCAGCTTTACAGGGCAGGAGTCGTTCTTGGCAGATCATCTTGGAAACGGGCAGCGCCTCTTTCCACTCACTGCTTATCTGGAAATGGCACGGGCGGCAGTGAAACAGGCAGCAGGAGATCGAGAGGGGACTTTATCTGGAATCCGAATGACTCATGTTGCTACAGATGTTCCGCTATTGGTGGGCGATGATCTGGTTCAGGTACACCTGGGTATCTATCCAGAGGACACTGGAGTGCTTGCTTATGCAATCTACAGCGAATCGAAAGAAGAGGAGACCAGGTCTGTGGTACATAGCCAAGGTATGCTCGAATTCACTTCGCTCGTTGAAGCACCAATGTTGGATATACCTGCCTTGCAAGCCGAGAGTAGTGAGGTGCTTACTGCCCAAAAATGCTACGAGCTGTTTCAAGGGATTGACCAAGTATACAGGACACGAGGACAAGTATTGGTAAAACTCTCCTTGCCTTCGATTGCCATGGAGCCAGCA
Organism: Brevibacillus sp. AG; assembly: GCF_028369215.1. NCBI lineage: Bacteria > Bacillati > Bacillota > Bacilli > Caryophanales > Paenibacillaceae > Brevibacillus > Brevibacillus sp. AG. Next base: position 154,765 of record NZ_JAQMYO010000002.1, read on the forward strand.
GGACAATTCGTTCTCCATCCTAGCCAGCTGGAGTCTCTGTTGCAGTCATCTCGTTATCTCATCACGGAGTCTACATCATCTGACAACATCAGCTCCATCCAACCAAATGATACGTTTACCCTTGAAGAGCTGGAGATCTTCGAGAATCATCCTGCTGTCATGTATGCTCTCATTCGATCCAGTGATGAATCGGAGAACAAGAAAATAGATATCGATATATGTGATGAGTCAGGCAGAATTGGCGTGAGGATAAAAGGTTTTGCAGTTGGAAGTGAAAAACGGGATACGACGGAGAGAGAGACTCAAGAAACAGTGACTTCCGCTCCAGCGCTGATGGGAACCACGATGCTCACGCCAGTATGGAACGCCGTGTCTGTAGAAAAAGGGGAAGTCATTCCAGCAACAAGTGATCAAGTAGTCATCGTTTGCGCCGAAGAAAAGGACAGAAGTCTCCTTCAACGTCATTACCCTCAAGCTACTGTTTTACCGCTTCAGTCAGATGACTCTATTGAGGCTATCGCAAGTAAGCTGCAAGAGCGGGGTGTGATCGATCATATCATGTGGGTGGCTCCTAACAGCCCAGTGGAATCTGTAAAAGAGGAGTCCTTGATGATTGGGCAGGAGCGGGGCGTTATTCAAGTTTTCCGCTTGATCAAGGCTTTACTTGCGTTGGAGTATCAGACGAGAGACTTGGGCTGGACGATCATTACTGTTCAGGCGCAGGCTATCTACAAAAAAGATACGGTTCATCCAACGCATGCCAGCATCCACGGGTTGATCGGATCGATGGCGAAGGAATATCCGAACTGGAAGGTAAGACTCGTCGATTTGGACGCGCATGCCGATTGGCCGCTACGCGATATTTTTGCTTTACCTGCCGACGCTCATGGAAACGCTTGGGTATATCGTGGACATGCGTGGTATCGACAGCAGCTAATGCCCGTGCAGAGTCCTTCCATTAACCAAACCGTCTACAAACAGCATGGAGTCTATGTTGTGATTGGAGGCGCGGGTGGTATTGGAAAAGCGTGGAGCGAATACATGATCCGCACCTATCAGGCACAAATCATTTGGATTGGTCGCCGTAAGAAAGATGAGTCGATTCAGAACAAAATAAATCAACTTGCTGCCCTAGGACCTGCTCCGCTCTATTTCGAAGCCGATGCTACGGATCGCGAGTCGCTGCAAGCTGCTTACGAAGAGAGCAAGAAACGATTTGGCATGATTAACGGAGTGATTCATTCCGCTATTGTTCTCCTTGATAGAAGTCTGGCGAATATGGACGAGACAGCCTTCCGAGCCGGACTGGTACCAAAAGTAGAGGTAAGTGTGCGGATGAGTCAAGTATTTGGCGAGGAGCCATTGGATTTTGTCCTGTTTTTCTCCTCGATTAACTCGTTTACCAAATCGCCTGGACAAAGCAATTATGCTTCAGGCTGCGCCTTTAAAGATGCTTTCGCCCATCAGCTTGCCGAGGAATGGACGTGTGCGGTGAAAGTAATGAACTGGGGATACTGGGGCAGTGTTGGAATCGTTGCGTCCAAGGGCTATCAGGAACGAATGGAACAGATCGGCATTGGCTCGATTGAACCTTCAGAAGGGATGGAGGCATTGGAAGCTTTGCTATCAGGTCCGATGAATCAATTGGCGCTGATGAAAACAACCAAGCCACTCGATATGGAAGGAATCCATACAAGCGAATCTGTTACAGTCGTTTCAACCAAAATTTCCTCCAGCATGGCAAGCATTAAAAACAAGTTAAAAGTAAAAGAGATGCCCACAGCAGCCTATTTTGCATCAGAAGCAGATATGGACAGGAACAGCTTGTTTGATAACGTACTAGCAACGCTCATTCAACTCGCCTCTCTAATCCTGAAGGTAGAGAGCGAAGAAATAGATACGGATATTGAACTAAAGGAGTACGGTTTCGATCCAGTCAAGCTCACCGAATTTTCTACCAAAATCAATCAGACGTACATGCTTGAACTGACACCTGCTGTGATGATGGACTATCCAACGCTTAAGCACATCACTGAATTTCTAGTCAATACCACCCTGAAATCTCAATCAGAAAGAGAACAGGACAAACCGGTTCTATACGTGTAAGCCGAAGGAGTGCCTAGAATGAACAAAATGGACGAGCTTCTCTTAAAGTTACTGTGGGGTCAAATGCAGTCGCTTGGCTGCTTTACGGAAAAGAATCAAGCGCTCAGCGATCTCAAAAGAAAAAGCGGTCTGCTTGACTTATATGACCTGTGGCTCGAAGAAACGGCTTCTGTTTTGGCCCGGAATGATTATCTCATTTACGATAGCGCGACATCTACCGTGATCGATACGGCTCCCATTTCTAGTGCCGCTGTCTGGCAAGAATGGGAGCAAGAAAAAGAAGTCTGGCTAAAAAATTCGGATACGAATGTGCAAGTCAAGCTAGTCGAGGCAACCCTGCGTGCTTTACCGCAAATTCTCACTGGAAAAGTGCGGGCCACAGAAGTCATCTTTCCCAATTCGACGATGGAATTAGTCGAGAAGGTATACAAAAATAACACGGTTTCCGACTACTTCAATGAAGTGCTCGCTGATACAGTGGTTGCTTTTGTTGAGGAACGGCTGAACCAAGATTCTGCGGCCCGCATTCGCATTCTCGAGATTGGTGCAGGTACGGGAGGAACGAGTGCCGTCGTTTTCCAAAAACTAAAGGCGTATGAAGAGCATATCCAGGAATATTGCTACACAGACCTCTCCAAAGCTTTTTTCATGCATGCAGAAAAAGAGTATGGCCCAAGCAATCCTTATTTGACCTATCAGATTTTTAACGTAGAACAGTCGGTGACGGGACAAGGAATTGATCTAGGCGGGTATGATATTGTCATTGCAGCCAATGTCCTGCACGCCACTAAAAATATTCGCCAAACGCTGCGTAATGCGAAAGCTGTTTTAAAAAAGAACGGCTTGCTACTGCTAAATGAAATGAGTAAAAACACCATCTTCCTCCATCTTACCTTTGGTTTGCTGGAGGGATGGTGGCTGTACGAAGACCCAGAGCTGCGCCTTTCAGGCTGCCCTGGGCTATCTTCGTCAAAGTGGCAGAGAGTATTGGAGGAAGAAGGATTTCAGTCGGTCTTTTTCCCGACAGAAGAGGCGCACGTGATGGGGCAGCAGATTATAGTTACCGAAAGCGACGGCGTGATTCGCCAACAGCAAAAACAACAGCCTAAACCTGCAACGAGCATAAATGCGGAACAACCAAAACCAAAGAGAGTGAACATACCTTCCGCTCCTGAAGGAAAGGCAATCGAGGAAGTCCTGCGCGAAAAAAGTACGGAATACATCAAACAGCTGATCGCTGAAACGCTGAAAATGCCGAGTAACCGAATGGATACTTCAGAGTCTTTAGAGGCATATGGGATGGATTCCATTTTATCTGTACAACTGATCAATCAATTTCGGAAAATTTTCGGAGAAACGATCAGCGGTACGTTGTTTTTTGAATATCAGACAGTAGATGACTTAGTCGAGCATTTACTAGAGACACAAAGGGAAGCGCTGATTTCACTCACAGGATTGGATGATCACAAGCAGGAGCCAAATCGAACGGAAGATCATGTTGAGTTTTCTCCATTGCCGAAAATCGAAGGGAAACGAATCCCAGGAAAAGCGAGAGCATTTGCGTCATCTGCTCATTCGCAAATGACAGCGTCCAAGCCTGCGTCCTCCGGTAAAATAGCGATTATTGGCATGAGTGGGCGCTTTGCTCAAGCTAACACCTTGGATGAGTTTTGGGAGAATTTAGTACAGGGTAAAAAGTCTATTTCAGAAATTCCAGCCGAGCGTTGGGATTGGACAGAGTATTATCATCCAAATCGAGAGGAAGCCATTTCCCAAGGAAAAAGCTATAGCAAATGGGGGGCCTTCTTAGAAGAATTTGATCAGTTTGATCCGTTATTTTTCAATATGACTCCGCGAGAAGCAGAAAATATTGACCCTCAAGAGCGCCTCTATGTAGAAGAGTGTTGGAAGGCGTTAGAAGATGCAGGCTATGCCTCATCGAAGATGTCTACGGAGCTGCGCAAGCGAACAGGGGTATTTGGTGGCATTACGAAACAAGGTTTTCATCTGTATAGCACGGAAACCACTCATCACTTTCCGACAACCTCATATTCATCGATGGTAAATCGGGCATCCTACTATCTAAACTTACAGGGTCCGAGTATGCCGATCGATACGATGTGTTCCTCAGCTTTAGTAGCGATTCATGAAGCATGTGAATACATCCGAAACGGGAAGGGAAGCATGGCGATTGCTGGTGGGGTGAATCTGTACACCCATCCACATACCTACTTCGGTCTGACAGTGGGACAGCTCATCTCCCATACATCTGACAGTGCTGCCTTTGGGAACGGCGGAATAGGTTTTGTGCCGGGCGAGGGAGTAGGTGCTGTTGTTCTCAAGGATTACGATCAGGCTGTACAGGACCTGGACCATATATATGCCGTGATACGAGGAACCGCCGTCAACCATAAGGGCAAAGCCAATAGCTACATGACACCAAGCCCCAACCCAATTGCAGATGTGATGGAAGAAGCATTGGAAGAAGGCGGACTGGACCCTCGATCCATTAGTTATCTAGAAGCGTCTGCCTATGGATCAGACATCGTCGATGCCGTAGAAATGACAGCGGTGACGAAAGCTTTTCACAATCGTCAAGGAACAGAAGGGGACTATCGACTCGGTTCGGTCAAACCGAATATCGGACATTGTGAATCAGCTTCGGGAATGTCGCAGCTGATGAAAGTGATTCTGTCGTTACAGCATCAGACGCTAGTTCCAACCCTGGTTCCTGACGAATTGAATCCAAATATTCCTTTTGATCAACTCCCCTTTCAATTGCAGCGAGTGGTATCGGAATGGAAGCAGGTCACTGTAGATGGGCAGACAGTCCCCCGACGAGCAGGCATTACCAGCTTTGGCGGCGGTGGAGTGAATGCCCATCTTATCGTTGAGGAATACAACCGAAATTCACCAAGTAGAGTAAATGATTCAGAGCCTCAGCTGTTAGTTTTTTCGGCTAAGACGAAAGAGAGATTGCAAGCGTACATTCATCGCTGGATTGGTTATTTGCAAAAGCACCAACATATCGATCTAGCGAATACAGCTTATACCCTTCAAATCGGAAGAGAAGAAATGCCTTGCCGTTTAGCTATCATCACCAATAGTCAAACAGAACTTTACCAGAAATTAGAACGTTGGTTGGAACATCAAGCAGAGACGGATCATTGCTTTTTTGGGGATCTCAAGGAAAACAAAGAATGGATGCCAGACCGAGTTGCTCAGGCAATCGAACTAAGAGATGTAGGGGAACTGGCAAAATGGTGGGTTCTAGGCAATCCCATCCCTTGGCAGAAGCTGCATGAAGGGAAGGAGTTATCCCGAGTAGCTAAGCTCCCAACCTATCCATTTAAGAGGAGAACATGCTGGATAGAACGCAATCAAACGAATCACTCTAGGAGGGAGACGAGCATGACATCCGCTCATCCAGAATTCGAAAACAAGGCCGTTGAGATTTACACCTATAGCGCCAACAGCAGCGAAGCGGAGTTTTCGGAGGATTACTTGACCGTATGTCCATTTGAAAGGAAGATTCCAGGCTTTTCAATGAGTCGCGTCATTTTGAATCCGGAAAAATATCCGTTGGAAAGAGAAATGGTAAGAGAGAAGCAAGTAGAGATGCGACAAGTACTTTTTTGCAAAGAAAATTTTTCGCGCGTGCAAAAAGTGTTGGACTTTGGATGCGGTCATGGGACAGATGTGATTCAAATAGCAGAGCTCTATCCGCATATGGAAACCCACGGATTTACGATTACCAAGGCGCAAGCAGAGCTTGGCAATCAACGAATCGCGCAGAAAAATCTGGGTGCTCGTGCGAAAATTTTCAACAAAGACAGCTCCAAGGATGCCTTTCCCGATCTCTACGACATGATCGTCGGGATTGAAGTGAGCTTCCATATTCGAAATAAACATGGATTATTTCAAAATATCTCTTCTTCTCTGAACGAAGAGGGAACCGTTCTGTTGATCGATTACATAGCGAATACGCGAGGACCAATCGTAGACCAGAACGTAGAAGTCAGCATTCCCACCGTGCAAGAATGGATTGAGCTTTTAGCGGAGCATCAGTTGGTGATTGATGAAATCATTGACGTATCGCCGCAGATTGCTAACGCCTTGCATGATCCTGATGTGGAACAATACATCAAGCATCTGCCTAAAGCTGTTCAAGATTTGTATATCAACACAGTGAATCAATCTATCTCTCTCGAACGAGGGTGGATCAGCTATTGCTTGTTTAAGTTGAAGAAGGCTCCGTATCTTGCGTACACGAAGCGTTGTGAATGGAATGCCAGCAAAATATCGAAGAAAAGACCGTATCCAGAAGCATTAGCGGAAATGGTAAACAGTGGTTCTATTCCTTATCCGAAAAAGCAAACGAGAACGCTCCCGAATCCAAATCAGCATGGTCACAGCTTTCATTGGAATAGGGAAACCATCAAAGAATCCTTGGTAGAGGCTTTTGCTGCCGTTTTAGGTCTTCAACCAGGAGAGCTGGAAGAAGTAGAGACCTTGAAGGATATAGGAATTGGGTCTCTTAACGCCGTTGCCTTATCCGAAATGATTAATAGCAAATTCAATCTGAAACTACCGACCAGCATCGTGTTTGAACATAATACGCTAGATGCATTGGCAAGCTATATAGCCAGCCATTTGCAGCAAGACGAGCCTAGCAAGCTCCATGCAAGTAAACCATTCGTGTCGGATGCTCAAAATCAACCAATTACATCTGAATATTCTGAACGAAAACGTGATTTTGCGGCAGATCAGTCCATTCCGGATCGGACAAAAATCAAAGCGAGCCTGATCCAGGTCTTTTCGACCGTTTTAGGCTTGAGACAAGAAGAGCTGGAAGAAGTGGAATCCCTAAAGGAATTGGGAATCGGCTCGCTCAATGCCGTTCCATTATCCGAAGCCATCAATAGCAAGTTTCATCTGAAACTACCAACGAGTGTTGTGTTTGAGCATAATACGCTAGATGCATTGGCGAGCTACATCGCGACTCATCTACCAGAGCGCCTATCAGCGCAGGCAGAATCGTTTAACCAAAGTCATGGAAATCTTGACGAGAAGCCTGCTTATACAGAGAGAGTCTCAACGAGGAATATTGCCTACGAACCGCCTAAAGCTGCTTCCGATGATATTGCGATCATCGGGATTTCCTGCCGTACAGCAGGTGCAAAGGGGCAAGATGAATTCTGGGAGCTTGTCAGTCAGGGCAAAGATTGCATCAGAGAAGTGACCAATCCAGACTGGCGTGCCTTTTTCAAAGAAAATGCATTAGTAGATATTCCGATGAAATACGGGGCGATGGAGGATATTGAATATTTTGATCCAGCGTTTTTCAAAATTTCTCCTACCGAAGCCCAATCAATGGATGTCACGCAGCGCATCCTTTTACAAGAGAGCTATAAAGCATTAGAGGACGCAGGTTATACCCCGTCCATGCTGAGAGGACAACCCGTTGGAACCGTCATTGGCGCAATGGCGGGAATGACAGTAGAACAAGATTTCTCTCATTTTGGCATGCTCGGATCGGATACGAGTATACTCGCCTCGCGCATCGCTTATTTCCTTGACCTGAAAGGACCCGCTCTGGCTGTGAACACAGCTTGCTCATCCTCTTTGGTTGCGATCGATATTGCTTGCCAAAAGCTGAAGACGGAAGAGGTCAATCTGGCCATCGCAGGAGGAATTACGATTTATTCCCATCCTGCCCCGTTTATTTCGATGAGTAACGCAAGGATGCTATCTCCTACAGGGGAGTGCCGTCCGTTTGACAATGGAGCCAATGGCATTGTCGTTGGGGATGGCGTTGGCGTTGTGATTTTAAAAAGATTGCAAGATGCATTACGAGATAACGATAGCATCTATGGTGTCATCCGTGGCAGTGGAACGAATCAGGATGGACGGACATTGGGCATTACTGTGCCTAGCTTCCAAGCGCAAAGCGACCTGCAAAAATCCATTTACGCGAAAAAACAGATGGATGTGGAAGACATTCAATATATCGAGGCACACGGAACCGCAACCAAATTAGGGGACCCTGTAGAGATTCATGCGCTGAGTGAATCCTTCCGCCAATTCACACCGAAGAAACGATTCTGCGCCATTGGTTCTTTGAAAGCCAACATCGGCCATACCACAGCGGCGGCTGGGGTGTTGAGTGTCATCAAGGTTTTACTCAGCATGAAAAACAAGAAGATGGCCCCTTCGATCCATTTTGTCAAAGAGAATGAACACATTGATTTTGAAAACAGCCCTGTTTACGTGAATACGAAGCTGCAAGATTGGCAGACCAATTCCAAAGGCTCTCGATTGGCAGCGGTCAGCTCTTTTGGCTTCAGCGGGACCAATGCTCATCTGGTGATCGAAGAGTTTGATAGAAGCAAGGTAAGAGCCTCTGCTCCTGTTGTGGGTCAAGAGATAGCGACGGGAGTCTTCGTACTGTCAGCAGAATCACGTGAACAATTGGTGGCTTATGCCATGAAAACAAAGGCATTTGTAGAGAATCATCATGATGTGAAACTGGCAGATTTCCTTTATACCTATCAGACTGCAAGGGAATCGATGTCTCATCGAGTAGCAATCGTGGTAGACAGTAAGGAACAGCTGATTGCGCAGTTAGAGCAATTCATACAAAGTAATGGGGCGAAAACGGCGAATCTGTTTATCGGAGAAATAAACAAAACGGGCGGAATCAAGATCGGCGATACGGAAGAGGGACGGGATTTTATCCGCAATCTCGCTCTGAACAAGAAGATCAAAAAACTGGCTGAGCTATGGGTTCATGGTAACGAAATAGAGTGGGGAGCTCTCTATCCAAAAGGAATGGTAAGCCGTCTATCAGGCCTGCCAAGCTATCCTTTTGCCAAGGAACGATACCGTTTACCCAAAGTTGTCGTAGGCAACCGAACCCATCCAGAAGCAGCCGCCACCTCCGAACGGACAGCAGAAAAACACGAACACAGAGCAGCAGACATAGCCAACTCAACTGAGCTACCTCGTGTTCAGGTGGAAGAAGCAGAGGGGAGCAAGACAGAAATCCAAAACTCGGTGATCCATCATGATGTCATACCTGCTGACGATGATGATACACCACGTAACGAACTCGTGAGAAAAATTGCCGCTGCGTGGGAAGAGGTACTTGGCGTGAAAAAGGTTGACATCCACAAAAACTTCCAAGACCTTGGCGGCGATTCAATCATGGCCACTCAGATTATTTCCAGATTGAAGAATAGCTTCCCGGTTGATTTGGATTTAGACAATCTCTTTTCCGCGCCAACTGTTGCAGGAATGGCGGAGCTGATTGAAGAGGAACTGATTGCTGCTATTGATGAGCTTCCAGAAGAGGCAATTTTGGAGCTATTAAGCTGATGAATTCATCTATAAAAAAGGCAGCAGAATCACCATGTGGGAAGGAGCAATCCGATGATCAATGAGAAGGAATCAGCTAAATCAAGAGATGAGATACTTGCCGAGAGCAGATCGAAGCTTTCCGAGAAGAAACTGGCCTTGCTGGAGAAGCTGAAAGGCTCAAAACTGGAGACGAAAAAGACTGGGATTCCGCGGCGTTCAAGAGAGGGCTTCGTGCCCCTCTCTTTTGCCCAGCAGAGACTATGGTTTTTAGACCAGTTGGTACCTAACAGTCCTGCTTATAATGTGGTTGCCGCCTTCCATCTATCGGGTGAGCTTCACACAAACATCATGGAGCAGTGCGTTAATGAGATAGTGGAACGCCATGAAGCCCTGCGAACTACCTTTCAAGTCGCAAACGGAGAGCCGTATCAGCTAATTGCTCCTGCCTTGCAAATTCCTTTTCCCATTGTCGACCTTACAGGACATCCCGAGGCAAAGAGGGAAGATGAGTTTCGCCGACTCGCGAAAAAAGAAAGCATGTATGTTTTCGATCTAACCAAAGGACCCTTGTTGCGTGTTACTTTATTCAAACTCGGCGAAGACTTGAATATTCTACTTTTGAACGTTCACCATATCATCATAGACGGATGGTCAGTCGGAGTTTTCTTCAGAGAAATGGTTCTACTTTATCAGGCATATCTTGCGGACAAGCCTTCCCCATTGCCTGAGCTTCCGATCCAGTATGCTGATTTTTCAAGCTGGCAGCGGGAGTGGCTTCAAGGAGAAGTTCTGGAGAAACAGCTTTCTTACTGGAGAGAAACCCTTGGAAAAGAAAGTAGCGCGTTAGAGCTGCCAGTAGACCGTACAAGACCTCCTATCCAAACGTTTCAAGGAGGGAGCCTAAAACTACAAATTCCCTCTTCCCTTTCACATGCCATGAAAGCGCTGAGCGAGCAAGAAAATGCCACGCTGTATATGGTTTTGATCACCGCGTTAAAGATATTGTTGCACCGTTACAGCGGGCAAAATGATATCCGGGTGGGAGTGCCCGTAGCGAATCGTAACCGAGTGGAAATGGAGAATCTGGTCGGCTTTTTTGTAAATACGTTGGTTCTCAAAACAGATGTTTCCGGCAATCAAAGCTTTAGAGAACTGTTGTCACGTGTGAGAGAAACAGCGAACAGCGCATACAGACATCAAGACGTACCATTTGAACGATTAGTGGACGAATTGCAGCCTGAGCGTAATATGAGTCAAAATCCACTGTTTGAAGTTTGCTTTGTGTTGCAGAACTTTCCTATGCCGAAAAAATCGGACATGTCTGCATTAGGCTTTTCCTTGGTCAAATTTGAAGAGTTCCGTAACAACACATCCAAGTTTGACCTCTGGATTCAGGTTGTAGAAAAAGGCGATATCCTTGACCTAGACGTCGAGTTCAATTCCGATATTTTTAATGAATCGACAATTAGTCGCTTGTTAGAAAGCTTTACAATCGTGCTGGCAGGCATTGTCGCGAATCCGAACCAGCCGATTTCAGATTTGCCGATTTTGACCGCTGCGGAAGAGCAAAAGCTGTTGATTGAATGGAACGATACGAAGACGTACTACCCACAGCAAGATAGGTGCCTTCATGAAATGATCGAAGCGCAGGCTGCCAAAACACCAGATGCCCCAGCCGTTATTTTTGAAGAGGAGCAACTCACTTACCGTGAATTGGATCAACGGGCGAATCAGCTGGCTAACCATCTCGTAAAACAGGGTGTAAGCGCGGAAACGCTTGTGGGCATTTATATGGAGCGCTCATTTGAGATGGTCATTGGGCTGTTAGGTATCCTCAAAGCAGGTGGAGCCTACGTTCCCCTAGATCCAAGCTATCCGCAAGATCGGGTTGCCTTCATGATCACGGATGCGAATCCTTCTTTCCTCTTGACTGCGGAGGAGCTGAAGAACACGCTCCCTGAATACGGTGGACAACTCATTTGCCTCGATTCAGATTGGGAGACAATTAGCATGGAGAGCCATATGGCACCTGCAAGCGGAGTCAACAGCGACAATTTGGCGTACATGATTTACACCTCAGGTTCTACTGGTAAGCCAAAAGGCGCGATGAATGCTCATCGCGGTATCGTCAACCGGCTTTTATGGATGCAGGAACAATATCAACTGAATGAAACCGATCGGGTCATGCAAAAGACGCCTTTCAGCTTTGATGTGTCGGTTTGGGAATTTTTCTGGCCGTTAATGACGGGCGCTTGCATGGTAGTAGCTCGTCCAGAAGGTCATAAAGATACGACTTATTTGGCACGTTTGATCAAAAAAGAGAAAATCACTACCATGCACTTCGTTCCTTCGATGCTTCAGGTGTTCCTTGAGGAGACGGAAATTAGCGGCTGCGATACGCTACGACGAGTCATTTGCAGTGGCGAAGCCTTATCTTATGCAACGCAGGAGCGCTTTTTCGAGTGTCTCGATGCGGAATTGCACAACCTCTATGGTCCTACAGAAGCGGCGATTGATGTCACGTACTGGGCATGTCAAAAAGGAAGCAAGCTTAGATCCGTGCCGATTGGACGTCCTGTGGCAAACACCCAAATCTACCTGTTAGACGAGCACCTGAATCCTGTTCCCGTGGGTGTTGCCGGCGAGCTGCACATCGGTGGTGTACAGCTGGCTCGCGGATACTATAACCGACCTGAGCTGACAGAAGAGAAATTTATCCCTGATCCATTCAGCAAGAAAGAGGGAGCACGCCTTTATAAAACAGGTGACTTGGCACGTTACATGCCGGATGGAACGATCGAGTATCTGGGTCGAATTGATTTTATGGTCAAATTAAGAGGGTTCCGTATCGAGCTGGGTGAGATTGAAGCTGTATTGGATGAACATCCACATGTACAAAAAGCGGCTGTGATCGTTCATGAATCCGAGCAGAGACCAGGGCATAAGCAGTTGATATCTTATATCGTGCCAGATTCACAGACCAAGGAAAAACTGAAAAAGGCAACAGAAGAAGCACTTCCTGTGGAACAGGTATCAGAATGGCAGGATGTCTTTGATAAAGCCTATGATGATGTAAATAAATATGAGGCGGATTTCAACATTACCAGCTGGAACAGCAGCTATACGGGCCAGCCCCTTTTAGCGGAAGAAATGCGTGAATGGGTCAATTCGACGGTCGATCGTATCCTTGCCTTGCAACCGAAAAAGGTACTCGAAATCGGGTGCGGTACAGGGCTGTTATTATCCCGGATAGCGCCTCATTGTGAGCAGTATTGGGGAACAGATTTTTCGTCAATGGCGTTGGATTATATTACTGCGAATCTGATCAACCAAAGAGAGGATTTATCCAATGTCACACTGCGTAAGAGCTATGCGGATGATTTTCGTGGACTAAAGGGACAGAAGTTCGATGTGATCGTGCTCAACTCTGTGGTGCAGTATTTCCCGGATGCGAGCTACCTGTTGGATGTGCTGAAAAAGGCCATACACGCCATGAATGACAAAGGAGCAATCTTTGTCGGTGATGTTCGTAATCTTTCTTTACTGCAAACCTTCCTCACTGAGGTTGAGATGGAAAAGTCACCGGCGACGTTGACCATCGATCAATTGCAGCGCCGCGTACAGAAGCGAATGAGACAAGAGCAGGAGCTGGTTATCGATCCTGTATTTTTCTATGCGCTTCAAGCGCAGCTGCATCAGATCAGCCATGTAGAAATCAAGTTGAAGCGAGGCAGTCATCATAACGAATTAACTCGCTATCGCTATGATGTGGTTCTTCATCTCGGCAAAAAAGTGCAGCCGATTGAGGACTTTTCCTGGCTGGATTGGCATGAGGAGGGATTCCAAAATATTGATGGACTTCGTCAAATCATGACCAAGTATAAACCGCAAATCTTAGGGCTTACGAATATCCCAAATTTGCGGTTGGACAGGGCGAATCGATACCAGTCATTGCTTGTTGACGGAGATGTTCTCAAAACGGTAGAAGAACTGAGAACAGATCAAAACGATCCTTACAGTGGAATTGACCCAGAGGAGCTTTGGCAGTTGGGCGCTGAGCTTCGATACAGCGTGGATATTGCTTGGATGGGTGATAGAGAGGATGGCAGCTATGAAGCTGTGCTCCGACCTGAGCATTTACTAGAAAAAAGACAGCGTAACACAGTGGTCACCGCTTGGCACCGTCCAGCGAAACACTACCAGCCGATCGAAACGTATGCGAATGATCCTTTGACAGACAGAGTTGCTCGCCAGTTCATTCCAGAGCTGCGCAGTTATTTACGGGATAAGCTGCCAGATTACATGGTTCCGTCTATCTTCGAGTTTATCAAGGAAATGCCAGTGAACATGAATGGAAAATTGGATCGCAAAGCGCTTCCTGCGCCGCTTATGGAAGTGCCAGAGATGGAGGGAGATTTTGTACCACCGATAACCGAGACGGAAAACATTCTTGCCAATGTCTGGGCTGAAATATTGGGCTTGGATAAGGTTGGCATACATAATAACTTCTTCGGATTGGGTGGCGACTCCATTCATACCATTCGAGTGGTTGCGAGAGCAAAACAATTCGGTCTAGAACTGACTCCACAGCAAATTTTCCAATTCCAGACGATAGCTGAACTAGCAGAGGTTGTAGGTGGGGCTTCCACCCAAAGCGCGAAGCGAACTCCAAACGCAGTAGAGCTTCCAACACTGGATAAGCATCAGCTGGATCGGATAAAAGTAGATAACCCATACATGGAGGATGTTTATCCGCTGACGATCATGCAAGAGAATATGCTTTATCGATACAAGCATCATCCAGAGCCTGGTTTGAATGTGGTTCATCATGCTTTTCGCATAGAGGGTGGCCCTTTCCATGTATCTGCTTTTGAGCAGGCATGGAAGAATCTCATCCAACAATTCCCTGCATTGCGAACATCCTTCATCTGGGAAGAGCTGGATGAACCGATGCAGATCGTACATGAGAAAGTGGATATCCACATCAAACAGGAAGATTGGCGTGACGTTCCGGAAGATAATCAACATGAACAATTGCAATCCTACATTCAAAAGCTTAGACAACAAGGATTTGAGATGGGCCATGCACCACATGCGCATCTTGCTCTGCTTCAAGTAGGAGAGGATGTCTACTACTTTATTTATGTCTTCAACCTGATGTTGCAGGATGGCTGGAGCTATACGTTGATCGTTAAGAGATTATTCGAATATTATCAAGCGTTTTCCCAAGGGAAGCCGATTGATATTGTGCCTGTCTATCCTTATCGGGATTATGTTGCACTACAAAAAGGGCAGGACTTAACGGATGCCGAGTTGTTTTGGAAGAAAAATCTGAAAGGAATGACCAGCTCTACTCTTGAATGGGCGCAAGCGAGCAGGAAGAATCTTTCTGCCGAGGAGCCTCCCTATTCTCAAGAAAGGTTCATCGTATCGCCAGAAGTCTCCTCGGCGCTAATATCCTTGTCTAAGAAGTATCATCTGACGCCATATACATTGGTGCAGGGGGCTTGGGCATTACTGCTCCATCATTACAGCGGTAAGGAAGACGTTGTTTTTGGTACGATCTTCTCCGGCCGCAGCATAGCGATGATGGAGGTCGAGCATTCTGTCGGGCTTTTCTTCAATATTCTGCCCATTCGCGTAAGTATTGAGCAAAACATGAGGTTCTTGTCTTGGCTCCAAAACATGCAGTCCAAGGTAGTAGAGACGAGTCAGTACGAATACACGCCGCTGAAAAAAATATACGAGTGGTGTGATATCCCACGAGATCGGCTTTTGTTTGACAGTTATCTGGTAAGCGAACAGCTCCCTGATTTCTCTTCTGTGTTTAGAGGATTTAATGATGTCCTCGGCGCTACCATCTATGATTCTATCGCGCAGACGGAGCATCCGTTACGAGTGGAAATCCTTTTCTATGAACAAGTGCTAGTCCTGCATATCAACTACTATCGACGATTCTTTAACGATAAAGAGATTAGCAGTATGCTGCAGCATTTGAATACTCTTTTAGAAGGATTGGTAGCGAACCCAGAGCAAAAGGTAAGCGAGTTAATCAATATGATAACGTATCATCCCCAACACTAAATTGGCGAACAAGAGGAGAGGTTACTATGTGTGGAATTGTGGGATGGCTTGATTGGGATGACGATTTGTCATCCCAGCATGCTATTTTGCACAAAATGGCTCAAGCGATCCAGCATCGCGGGCCAGACGAAGAGGGATATTGGTTGTCTCCTCGGGCAGCGATTGCGCATCGGCGCCTGATCGTGATCGACCCAGAAGGCGGCAAGCAGCCAATGATCTACCGAGAAGGAGATCAGACGTGTGTCCTATCGTTTAATGGCGAAATCTATAATTATTTGGAACTGCGCCGCCAGTTAGAGCTGCTCGGACACTCCTTTCAAACCAATTCTGACACGGAAGTATTACTGCACGCTTTTTTGGAGTGGAGAGAGGAATGTGTCCGTCATCTCAATGGAATTTTTGCATTCGCCATTTGGGACGAAAAAAATCATCGATTGTTTTTAGCGCGTGACCACTTAGGTGTGAAACCATTGTTTTATTGCCAACGAGGGAGCTCGTTCTTGTTCGGCTCCGAACTGAAAGCTTTGCTTGCCCATCCAAAAGTGAAGCCTGAAGTAGAAGCGGATGGGTTAGCAGATATTATCGGACTCGGTCCGGCGAGAACACCTGGATTTGGAATTTTCCGCAATGTCAATGAGGTTCGAGCTGGACATTGTGTAACAGTCACGAAGGATCAAATCAGAACAAGGCCCTATTGGAAACTGGAAAGTAAAGTGCATACTGACGATATGGATACAACGACAGAAAGGATACGAGCTCTGTTACAAGACACGGTTCAACGTCAGTTAATCTCTGACCTGCCATTGGTTAGTATGCTGTCTGGCGGTTTGGACTCGAGTGGCTTGGTAGCTTTAGCCGCTGAAGAGCTTCGTAAAAAAGGGAAGACGTTGCACACCTATTCGGTTGATTTTGTTGACAATGATCAGCATTTTGAAGAAGGTTTGTTGCACATTAGCTTGGATGCACCATGGGCGAAATCAGTTTCAGAGCATGTACAAACGAAGCATCAAGAGATTACCTTCAACGCTCAAGATCTGATTACTCATTTTCATATGCCGTTAAGAGCGCGTGATCTCCCGGGATTAGGGGAGACGGATACGTCGCTCTATTTGTTTTGTCGTGAAATGAAGAAAAACGCGACCGTCTCGCTATCAGGTGAATCGGCAGACGAAGTGTTTAACGGGTATCCTTGGTTTCAGAAGGAGAAATTCTTGAATTCAGGCAAATTCCCTTGGATGGAGCATGACGGGTGGAGTTCATTTTTAAATGAAGAAGCCATCGAAAAAATCCGCCCACAAGAATATCTTCGCAGGCGGTATGAAGAAGGGATTGCAGAGGTACATCCTTTGGAAGGGGAGACAGCATTGGAAGCGCAACAGCGCAAAATGTCGTACCTCTTTATCACACGCTTTCTTCCGCTGCTATTGGATCGCAAGGATCGAATGAGCATGTATACGGGGTTTGAAGTACGTGTTCCTTATTGTGATTACCGTCTGGTTGAATATTTATGGAATGTCCCATGGAAAGTAAAAAATATTGATCAAATCGAAAAAGGCTTGCTTCGCAGAGCGTACAAAGGATATTTGCCGCAAGAAGTATTGTACCGCAACAAAAGCGCATATCCGATGACCTATCATCCAGAGTATTACCATGCGATTTTGGACCATATGAAACAAATTTTAGCGAACCCTAATTCACCTCTATTACCATTGATTAATAAATCTGTGATCCAATTTGTACTGGATGGAAAAGCACCTATGAATCTAGCTCAATCAACGAAGCTGATCGAATACCTCGTTCAAATAAATATGTGGTTAGAGGAATACAAGATTTCCATTCGATAGAAGCCCTTAGATTTGAAGATAAAAAGGACAGTCAGGATTTTTCCTGACTGTTTTTCTTTCCAAAATTTTAGTTTGAAGGGGTGTGTAGGAAATGAATGTCAGCGAGGTAAATCAGAATATGGCAATCCCACAGCGACTGCCTGCAAACGGAAGTGACAGATTTAATTACATGGTCAGCTATCTTTCCGATTGCCAACTTCAAATGGTGCTGGAAATGGACGGACATGTGAATCAACAGCGATTGCTTCATGCGATGGAGGCAAGCACCATTGCTGAACCTATCATGGGTTGCCGCTTTATAAAAGATTCAGTCCGCCCCTATTGGGAGCGACGCAGCGATTTGGCGTCAAGCGGTTGGTGTTCCTTGCAACTTCTCAGTGAGTCCGATTCCGAAGAGAAAGCCGTACAGGAGTGGCTGTCGAGCCCAATAGACATCGATGCTGATGCGATGGTCAAAGTTCGCATTCTACGGACCTCGACCAAAGATATCGTGTGCATCAAATTAAATCATCTATGCAGCGATGGTGCAGGGTTGATAGAGTATGTTCACCTGCTAGCTTCGTTATATAGTGAGCTCGCCCAAAACCCTCGCTACGTCCCCAAGTCAAACCCTGAGGGCAGGGATCAGAGCCGTTTGTTCAAGGAGATGGGTATCCCAAATGGCGGGATGCCGCAAGCTCCAGAACCGCAGGGACCAACACTTCCTTTTACGCCTGGAGAACCAGCGAAAAGGAGACAAGCCATTCGCAGAATACCGCGCGAAGAGTGGCTGGAGCTGGCGCAAGGATTTAAACAAAAAGGGTTCACGGTAAATGATGTGTTATTGGCTGCCTACATGCGCGCTTTATCTCAACAGATGGAGAACATTCCGGAAGAGCAAATCAAGGTCATGGTCACTGTTAATGTAAGAAAATTTTTACCCACAGGCAAGGCAGACGCCATTTACAACCTGTCTGGCGTTGTTCACGCCTCCATGAATCAAGCAACAGGGTCATTTGCAGATAAGGTGAAAGAAGTGGCCGAATTCATGAAAAATCAACGCGATAATAAAGAGATTCTGCATGATGCGGTAAACACTTTTGCCTTTGTGGAAAATTTAGAGTTCCATCACACATTGAAGATCATACAGGATGTAAGAAAACAAATTGTAGCAGATGGAAACAGCACGCCAATATTATCAAATTTTGGTATGATTAGTACAAGTCAGATATCATTCGATGATGTGAAAGTCGCAGGTGCGTATATCGTCTCGCCAGCCTATTACGCACCAGGGCTGATGCTTGGAGTCAGTACGTATCAAGATTGCATAACCCTCACTATTTCCTTCTTTGAATCGAATACAGACATTGGGGTAATAGAGAAACTCCTGGATACCATGTTAGAGGAAATCAAGTCATATAAAGAGTAGCCGCTTGCAGCAATACCCTACCCATTTAGATAAGGAGTGAATGAAATGAATAAAATAGTATTCCCTAATGAAATATCAGGTGCCGAGAACCTGCAACAACAGTTTGAACCCTACGGCTGGTATGCAGAAATGAGAAAAAATAGCCCGGTACATTACGATGAAAAGCAACAGGTTTGGAACGTATTTCTGTATGCGGATGTAGAGCGTGTGCTGACCGATTATCACCTCTTTTCAAGCGATACAGGCAAACGAATCGCTGGTTCCCTCGCATTGAAAGAAAAGGGGATCACAGAGATGGACCCGCCTGATCATGGAAAAAGGAGAGCTCTCTATACAAAGGCATTTTCAACCAGAACACTCCAGGAGTGGGAACCGCGTATTCAAGAAATTTCACGTCATTTGCTAGAGGAAGTAAAAGAAAAGCAAAGCATCAGAATTTTAGGTGATCTGGCAACTCCGATGCCAGTGATTGTCATTGCCGATTTGCTCGGTGTACCGTCCAGTGATTGGATGCTGTTCAAACAATGGTCCGATGTGCTCATCTCTTCGGGAACCCGCGAAACGTATGAGGATATTAACCTCAAAAAGGAAGAAATCATGAAGGAAATGGCCGTTTATCTCTCTCCGATCATTCAAGAAAAAAGAGAGAATCCGGCAAAAGATTTTCTTTCCGATTTAACGCAAACAGAATACAAAGGACAAAAACTATCTGACCGCGAGATTATTGATATTGCAATCAGCTTGCTGCTTGCCGGAAATGTCACGACAAGTACGCTCTTGTTCAGTGTTTTCTACTGCTTTTTACTAGATCGACCAGGTGTCTATCGTGAATTAAGAGAGAATCCGCAGCTGGTAGATCAAGCGATCGAGGAAGTATTGCGCTTCCGTCCGCCAGCACAGGTTTTGATGCGCAAGGTTCAAGAAGATACGGATATGTTCGGAAGTATGATGAAAAAAGGTGAAATCGTCATGGCATGGCTCGGTTCTGCCAATCGTGATGAAAATACTTTTGCGCAGGGAGACCAATTCGATATCCATCGACCTAATAGCAATAAGCATCTATCCTTTGGAAAAGGCTGCCACTTATGCTTGGGCGCACCACTATCCAGACTGGAAGCAAAGGTGATGCTAACAGAAATGATCAAGTGCTATTCTGACATCTCAATCGGTGGATTTGAAAACGATCTGATCCTCAATGTAACGAGAGGCTAATCCTATCGTTTGCCCGTTTTCGTTTCTAAAAAAGCAGTTGAGCAGGAAGGTTATCCCTGTTCAACTGCTTTTTTTATTTGGAGAGAAGGAAAAGAGAATTCCTTATTTTTCAATACTTATCTTTCCGAATCACCAAATAAACAATCAACCCAATAACCGGAAAAAACAAGGATGCAACAAGCCCGATGATAGCGAATTCCTTGCTATTCCCTCGTCTCCTTGCATCGCGGTATACCCAGATACTGATGACAATGTTAATGATGTTTAAAAATAAGATTATTAGTAACGGGAGGAACACAATAAAGTTAGAGGGAGCATCGCTTACTTGAACCAAAGGATCACCTGCTTTAGAATTTTTTCAAGACTTTCCCAATTATATAAAAGGATATGGGAATTGTGAAATTTATTTATTCTATGAGTAGACTGGGTTATCTCGTAGAAGAATAGCCGAGTCGAAAGAGTATGTAAAAATTGGTATAATCGAAATGTAATTTTTCTACTTTTTACCACTCCTGGAGGCGCTTAACCATTGAGAAAAGCTTTGAACAAAATTAGATGGCTTTCGATGATCTGTACGATCGCATTGGTAACCGGGTGTCAACATGAACCGAACAAGCCAATAACATCGGAGAACGCCGGGAAAACAACAGAGGCCACAGCAAAACCAATCCCCGCTCCACTTCCTACCTCTAGCCCAGTCTCTACAGCACCTACCAATCAACCAGTGGAAGAACAACAAAAAGAATCCCTGTCACCCTATCAAGGACTCAATAAAATCCGTGAAATAGAAAAAGTGAAAGGGGGAACATATCAGGGGGAGTGGAAAGAGGATGAATACACATTTCACGCCGAATGGTCGCCGAACTTTCAAGCAGTTGCCTATTATAAGGGGACTACCGAAGATGGTCAGGCATACATTTGGAAGGTTGGCAACGATTCACCCTCCCCAATAAAAGAGGCTGTCATCGACCGCTATTTCTTTACATGGTCTCCCGATTCTGAGTATCTCTTATTGGATACGGGAACGAGCAGACATCGCGGCGGACAAATCTATCAGGTAGCAAACGATAGAATGAGTGAGCCTTTCTCGTATATTTCCCAATTCCGATTCTCACCAGATTCGAAAAGGGCAGCATTTTCTCAATTAAGTGGGATAATCTCGAAAGAAAAATACGGGATGGAAGATGAAGAGACCGAAGACATTTGGTTGTATGAATTATCTACAGGGAAGCAGAAGAAGCTTCTTCAAGCCGATGGGCCCCATTGGCTATGTTTTGGAAGGAAACTTCCCCCGAACCTCCTCTAAAAAAGCCTGCACCGCCGGGGCCAAATAACGATTTTTCAAATACGCTAAATAAACCGTCCGCTCCAACGCAGGCGAATCAATCGTTTTCCGAACAAGCGAAGCATCTGTTGATCCAGACAAATAGTTCTCAGGAATGATGGTAACCCCCAAATTCTCCCTCACTAACGTTAACGCGGTTTCAAATCGCTCAATCTCAAATTTGATTTGCGGGTTGACTTGTTCAAACGAAAAGGCCGTTAAAATATCCTCCCGCGTCTGAAATCCCTCTGTACTAATGATGAATGGCTCACTAGCCAAGTCTTTCAATCGAATCAATTCCTTTTCCGCCAGAGGATGATCCTTGTGCAACACCATCATTAAGCGCTCATCATACAAGGGAAAGGATTCGATATCTTCTTCATCGATGAATTGGTTGGTTATGAGTAAATGCGTATGATACTTCCGCAGTGATTCCTTGACAGCTTTCCCGCTCAGCACCTCGATTAGCTTGATGTTAATAGAGGGAAAACGCCTCTGATATTCGCGAATGACTTTTGGAATCCAATGCTTCACGGACTCAATGATGCCGATGATGAGATCGCCGCTTCCGGTTAGCTTTACTTCTTCCATCTCTTTTTTCAGCATGTTCATTTGGGAAAGAAGCAGCAACGATTTCTGATACAAAATTTTACCAGCGTCCGTCATTTCCATTTTTCTCGTGTTTCTCTCGAGCAGTGGAGAGCCGACTTCTTGCTCCAAATTTTTGATCGCGTTACTTAAGGAAGGCTGTGAAATATGCAGTTTTTGTGCGGCTTTGGAGTAGCTCAACTGATCGCAAACTGTCACAAAATAGTGCAAATGTTTGATGTCCAACTGGATCGCCTACCTTCATTTATAGCTTTAAGCTATCAATTTATTTAAATTATATATTAGAAATAATAAGTTTGTCATTATATAATCAATAAACAAAAGGTTCAGAAAGGATGAATAGCTTGCCAAAGAATGTATCAGCAGATTTGTGGACCGGCCGGACTGACCATACGGAGAGAAGAAGCAGTTTTCGCTACCATCAGATTGTAGAAATAACGGACTTGGATACATTGCAAGCGGCCAAGGATCGCACAGTCGCTATCATTGGGTTTGAATGTGAAGAGGGAGTGAGGCGCAATCAAGGACGATTAGGTGCCGCCAAAGCTCCAAACGCAATTCGGCAAGCGCTTGCAAGTCTTCCTTGGAAGGTGGAGGAAGGGAAACGGATTGTTGATGTGGGGAATGTTGCTTGTCCAAACGAAGAGCTAGAAGCTGCCCAGGAAGAATTGGGGAACGCCGTCTCAGCAATCTTTTCCAAAGCCATGACGCCCATTATTTTAGGCGGAGGCCATGAGACATTGTATGGACATTACGTAGGTGTCCGAAAGCATATTGGTAAAGAGGCTTCTCTGGGCATTATCAATATTGACGCTCATTTCGATTTGCGTTCCTATGAAGTTCAGCCTTCATCTGGGACGATGTTTCGGCAAATACTAGAGCATGACAAAAATAGCAGCTATTTTGTGTTAGGGATTCAGCGTTTCGGAAATACGCAGGAGCTATTTGATAAAGCAGATGAGCTCGGTGTTCGTTATGTGTATGAAGAAGAGATGATAGACGCACGAATGGATGAAATTACTTTATCTGTAAGCGAATTCATCGGAAAACACGATCATGTCATGCTGACGCTATGTACAGATGTTTTAAACGCAGCTTTTGCACCGGGGGTAAGTGCTCCATCTCCTTTTGGATTAACACCAATGGTTGTCCGCACTTTGATCCGTACCGTTGCCGCTCATAAGAAAACGCTTTCTTTTGATATTTGTGAAGTGAATCCGATATTAGATGAAAACGGAAGAACAGTAAAGTTAGGTGCTTACTTGACGAATGAAGCCATCATGGGATTACTAGAGAACAACTAAGGGGAGACAACTATGACGTTAGCACTTAATCAAGTAACGACGATTTTTCTCGCAGTAGCACTTCTCGTATTAGGTACATTCCTCGTAAAAAAGGCTAGTTTCTTGCAAAAGTTTTGTATCCCGGCACCAGTGGTTGGGGGCTTGTTGTTCGCTGTCGTTGCAACTGTTTTGAAAGCGACCGGAATTTTACAAATTACATTGGATACTTCCTTGCAAAGCTTGTTCATGCTCACGTTCTTTACTACCGTTGGATTGGGAGCGAGCTTTAAGCTGATCAAGCTTGGTGGTAAGTTGCTCGTTATTTACTGGATCGCCTGTGGATTTCTGGCTTTGGCACAAAACGTAATTGGCGTGTCTTTGGCTTCCGTGTTCGGCATTCATCCACTGATCGGGATGATGGCCGGAGCTGTTTCCATGGAAGGTGGACATGGAGCGGCTGGAGCTTTTGGACAAACACTTGAGGACATGGGCATTCAATCTGCTTTGGCGGTTGGGATCGCAGCAGCTACCTTTGGTCTCGTAGCAGGGGGCTTGGTTGGCGGACCGACTGTGAAATATTTGATTACGAAATACGATCTGAAGCCGACAGAAACGGAAGAAGTAGTAGAGACAGTAGAAGAAAAAGGACAAGCGATTACGTCGAATACCTTCTTCATCCAAGTGCTATTGATTACATTCTGTATGGCAGTGGGAACGTATCTGGGAGAGCTGTTCTCGACTGCAACCGGATTTGTTCTGCCGGGTTATGTGGGAGCGATGTTTGTAGCGGTAATTGTCCGTAACACTGTAGACAAGCTTAATCCAAAGGCAATCGACATGAAGAGCATCAACCTGATCAGTGATGTGACGCTTGGAATCTTCCTGTCCATGGCACTGATGAGCATCAAGCTGTGGGAAGTTGCAGACCTTGCGCTTCCAATGCTCGTGATCGTATTTGTTCAAGTAGTATTCATCGTTTTGTTTGGGATTTTCGTCTTGTTCCGTTTGCTTGGCAAAAACTACGACGCCGCAGTCATGGTCGCAGGCTTTACAGGACATGGTCTGGGTGCTACACCAAACGCAATGGCGAATATGGCGGCAGTAACGGGAAGATTTGGTCCTTCGCGAAAAGCATACCTGGTCGTTCCAATCGTAGGTGCCTTCCTGATTGATGTGTTCGCGATGCCGATCATTATTACCACGATTAATTTGTTTAAATAAAGACGATTCAAAAATCCCTTCATGCTGGAGATAGTCTAGCTGGAGGGATTTTTTGTGCTTATATTCACTTTAGCCAACTCTCAATCGTTTGATTGATTACAAATAATAGAAAGAAAAGGAAATAATTTCTTGACCGTTCGCATCTTGTTCGTGTATATTTAATTAAGAACATATGTTCTTGTTTTTAGAGCCTTTGCAAAGACAAACTCTCCTAAAAACACAAGTTTTAGGGTGGAAAAGTGGATTTCTGGTTTGGTAAAAGACAGCAGGAAGGGGCTGGAAAGGGGCATCAACTCCTAGGCAAATTTGAGGCACTGATGCTGAGTCAAAGTTTGCACAAGCAGAAGCTAAAGGAAAAAATATTTAGTTTTTTCTGCGAAATTTGTAACCTATTGTCATTTTTTGCGTATTAATTGGCAGAAACAACCAAAAAGTAGAAAATGTGGAGGGGAAAAGAATGAGAGAACTTCATGCTGATGTGGTAATCATTGGGGGAGGTACTGGTGGCTGCGCAGCAGCACTGGCAGCAGCGAAATCAGGAAAATCAGTCATTATGACGGAAGAGACCGATTGGATTGGCGGTCAATTTACGAGCCAAGCGGTACCGCCAGACGAGCATCCATGGATTGAACAGTTTGGTTGCACGCGGAGCTATCGCACATTCCGTGACAGCGTGCGTGACTATTACCGCAACCATTATCCAATGACGGCAGAAGCACGCGTCACCCCGAATCTTGACCCTGGTAACGGTTCGGTAAGCCGCCTTTGCCACGAACCGAAAGTAGCACTAGCTGTGTTTTATCAGATGCTTGCTCCTTATATTAACAGTGGTAGACTTACTATTCTGACGAATCATAAGCTGCATGCCGTTCGCATGGCTGGCGATAACGTACTGTCGATCACAGTAGAAGATCAGAAGCATCATGATTTTCATGAACTGGTAGCACCGTATTTCTTGGACGCGACAGAATGTGGAGATGTACTCCCACAGGCTGGCGTAGAATACGTACTTGGCGCTGAATCAGTCGATCAAACGGGAGAGCCAAATGCTGTTGTCGGGCCGCCGCAGCCAAATGATATTCAGGCATTTACGTATTGCTTCGCGATGGATTATTTGGAGGGAGAAAATCATACGATTGCCAAGCCGGAAATGTATGACTTCTGGCGCAACTACAAAGCAGATTTCTGGCCGGACAAGCTGCTTAGCTGGACAGGCTCCAATCCGCGAAATACTGCTGAATCTGTACGATATGAGCTGTTCCCGGGAACTAAATATTTTCCGCTCTTCACGTATCGCCAGATTGCTGACCCGAAAAACTTCCAAACCGGATTGTACAAGAGTGGCGTAACAACCGTTAACTGGCCGCAAAATGATTACTGGCTCGGCTCGATCATTGATGTGCCAGAGGAAGAGCGTCAGCGTCACCTTTACGGCGGTAAACAACTGAGTCTCTCCCTTCTGTATTGGATGCAAACAGAGGCTCCTCGCCCAGATGGTGGACAAGGGTATCCAGGGCTGCGACTGCGCAAGGATGTCATGGGAACAGAGGATGGACTGGCGATGTATCCGTATATACGTGAATCCCGCCGGATCAAAGCCGAATTCACTGTATTGGAGCAACATGTGAGTGCATTTGTTCGCAATACAGGCAAGGCAGAAGCCTTCCATGATTCCGTTGGGGTCGGCAGCTATCGAATTGACCTGCATCCGAGCACTGCGAACCGCAATTACGTCGATGTGTCGACTTATCCGTTCCAAATTCCGTTGGGCAGCTTAATCCCTGTGCGTGTAAATAACCTGTTGCCAGCAGGCAAAAACCTCGGGGTTACGCATATTACAAATGGATGCTTCCGTCTCCACCCAGTAGAGTGGAACGTCGGTGAAGTAGCTGGCTATTTGACAGCGTATTGCTTACAATATGGCCTGACTCCTCGCGCTGTCCGAAATACTCCTGATGAACTGAAAAAGTTCCAAGCGTTCTTGTACGCGGAAGGCGTAGAGTACTTCTGGCCAACGATGTACGCAGTGTAAGCAGTTAGACGATCTGGTTGCCTGAGTTCGGTATTTCATCGGACTCAGGTTTTTTCATGGAGAGCGGGAGATCAACCAACCGCAAGATTTCCTGGACAGTTTCCTGTGGTGTCTGCTCGGAAGAATCGATCCACATGCCGAGCTTTGGTGTTTCGGTCTGCAAGATTTGATTGAGGTGGGGAATCGTCCAAGCACCATACCCTGTTTTGGAACGGGATGCCTCTCTCTCTTCAATCACTTTTTCATTTGGCGTGAGTACGACAACATACAACGGACGGTTCCGAATCATTTCAACAAATTCGCTCAAAAGGGGGCCGATCACAACATCCTGTACAACGACATTAAATCCTTCTTCAAAAAAAGTGTCTGCCGTAGAGGCTGCTATTTTGTAGCGCAACTGCAACTGACGAATGGCTTCTTCTGACGGTTCAGGCATAAATTCCTCTCTGCCATTTACAATCATTCGTCGGAACGAATCACCTCGCAGATGAACGCCTCGATTTAGCTTTTCAGCAAGTAACTGAGCGACTGTTGATTTTCCAGAAGCCATAATCCCTGTAACGAGAAAAATACATCTGTCTGGAGTGTGAAGATTGGCATTCTCTTGCAACATCATCATCCCACCTTGCTTATTCGATGTCATGTGAGTCTATATGGTAATCATTGGATAATCCTTAGCTTTTTGAATCATAACATGGCGGTCATGAAAACGCGATTTAGAAAATGAAGCACAAATAGGATAATATTTCTACGTGTCGAAAATGGAAGTACAGTAACACCAAAATGAGGGGGACTTTATCGTGATAGGTCCTATTTTTTTGCGAGGGGAATTAATAGAGAGATTTCAGGAGCATCTATTGAACATGCCTTATTATCAGATGATTCATCAAGGAATTAGCTGCGTTGACAACGAAAGGAAGAAGGTAAGCACGGATGATGTAAGTGAGATCATCAAGCATTTTGTACATGCTCGTTTCCCTATTGTTTGTTCTGCTGGGAGTAAAAGCACCATACCATTTTGGGACTATCATCTCGCCTTGCAATATGACGAGGATAAGAGAACAGCTATCATCTGCGAGCTACTCGTGCGTGAACCAAACCAGGATCATTGTAGAAAAGCGTTGCTTATGGCGTATTATTTATTAGTGAATCCGAAGATGGGCGTAGAAAGGATACAAGCCCCTATGAATCTGTCCCATTTGGCTGATTGCAAAGATTTTGAAGCGATCTGCATGGAGTTCATTCCTCACCAAAACATCACATATTTGTCTTAGAAGAACAATCACACATGGAGGTGCCAATGTATGGTGAACCTGATTAAAATCAGAGCGAGTGTATTTATCCCCCAGTCATGGACGGAGCCCAGAACGGATCCGCAAACAGGAAAAGTCATTCAATTTGAAGGCGATTCGCGCGAATTTACCCCCTATGCCGTAAATGCCATGCGTTCCAGAGTGGAGCAAGAGGTCGTCGTAGACTTCATGAAAAAAGAAATTTTTTCTTATCAGAACACGGGAATCACAACGGAGAAAATCACGAATCCTGATGGCTCGATTCAGCTGCGAAAAGGAAAAGCGAGTACAGAGGGAATTTTGTGCAGGAATATGGTATGGAAATCGGATGATGAAGTGAGCTTTGAAATGAGCGCAAGTGCGAGTAATCCCCTGAATGAGCATGCGCCTCCGGTGGACTACTTATTATTGGTGACTGCGAAAAGGGATGGGCTTGTACAGATCGAAGGAGCACATGATGGCTTCCCTTGCTTTGAATTTTATAAGCAAGCGGATTTTGGGCCGTTTGAAACGATTTATACCCATGATTTCCGCGAAACAGGTGATACTCCGGCAGCATTGGCTGGTGAGATGGACTATCAATTTCGTAAGACTCTGTAGTACGAACGCATGATGTACGTTAAAAAACCTTGGTAAATCAAGGTTTTTTCTTTTTGGTAGGCGTTGATCGAGGATACGGATCAAAAGTGGGAAATTCCTATTCAGATAGAAAAAGAGTAGGCCGCGTCGGTTTGCCTCATTTCCACAGGCAGCAAGAGGGAATGAGGCTTTTCATTGTTCACTTCACTCTGCTTTCCTTCCATCAGTAGAACAATGTTGTCACGACAGGCCAGAATTGACCAGGTATGCTGATGGGACGGAAAGGTTACAAAGAGTACAAACGAATCTATACATTGCTTCTGCTTCTTGTCCTTCCTATAATAAACCATATCATTCACTAGATGATGGAAGGGAGTAGGCATCAAAAATCTTCCATCCTACGTTTACAAGGAGGTTCTTATCATGAGTAACCCGACTATGTCCGATCAATTCCCTGTCATCGAAACAGACAGATTGATCCTTCGACAACCTAATCAACAAGACATTGAAGATATTTTTGAAGTGTTGTCACATGAAGATGTGGCGAGATATGTAGGGATAGCGAGGTTTCAATCAATAGCAGAGGCTGAAAATGAACTTCGATGGTACCGAGACTTATTTGAACAAAAACAGGGACTCAGGTGGGCGGTTACGGATCGTTCCACTGGAAAATTTCTTGGCAGCTGTGGCTACAAACATTATCATGCTGTACATAACAAAGCGGAGATTGGGTATGATCTGAATTTTTCGTGGTGGAATAAGGGGATCATGTCGGAAGCATTGCGGCCCATTATCGCGTACGGGTTTACGCATATGCATCTAAACAGAATAGAAGCAGAAGCAGATACGCGAAATACGGCATCCATCCATTTGCTCCAAAAATTTGGCTTTCAAGTAGAAGGAATCCATCGAGAAACGGAATTTGAAAATGGGATGTACATTGATCTTGTGAAGCTGGCGTTGCTTCGAAAAGAATATGAATTGAATTCGTAAAAGAATCGTAGTCGATAAACGGCGGGGGAATGTACGGAATCTTTCATCGTACAGACTCCCGCTCATTTTTTTCCAACTTCTACTGCCACGCGCAAAGCAGACTCAATCGCCCCTTGAACCCAGCCGTGATGTTCATTCGAGGT
Organism: Brevibacillus sp. AG; assembly: GCF_028369215.1. NCBI lineage: Bacteria > Bacillati > Bacillota > Bacilli > Caryophanales > Paenibacillaceae > Brevibacillus > Brevibacillus sp. AG. Next base: position 184,254 of record NZ_JAQMYO010000002.1, read on the forward strand.
GTGCTCCCCCGCAAAATAAATTCTTCCTTCAGGCGCACCAATGTAGGGAGTTAATTCCGTCTCTTGCAACGGTTTGAACAAGGCAAAGGCACCAGCAGCATAAGGCTGCAACGCCCAATTATGTGTGACCCCCGTAACGAAGGTAGTGTACACCTGCTCCCCATGAATGTCAGCCAGATGCTTTACCGCTTGCATCACTTGTTTTTCTTTCGACATGCTGAGCCACGGAAGGTCGTCATCCTCCCATGTGTAACTGACTAATACGACACCCCCAGGCTGATCAAAACCGTGGTTGGGAAAGTAGGAGAGGCGAATAGGCGAATCTGTTACGGTTTGTCCGCTCCTTATTCCCTGTGCTTCCCAGAATCGCTGCGAAAACTGGATGCCTATTTTGGATGAGGAAACGTAGTGGAGTTGACGAATAGCTTTCCATTTTTGATAGGAAAACAGATCGTACGGTTCAACCCGAACAAACTGCAATACGGTAAAAGGGATGGTAATAATCGCGATATCACCGGTCATCTGAAACAGTTCGCCTGTGTCGGTACGCACGCCAGAAATCGTAATTTGATTCCCCGTCTCGACGATTCGCGTCATTTTATGCTGGAAGTAGATATTCTCCTGTAATTGGGGGAGAAATGCCTGTGGTAGCTGGTCAAATCCCCCTGCTATTTCGTAAAAGCGTGTAGAAGGATCGAACAAGATGAAGTCTCGTAAAATTTCGGGAAAGGCGAGCTCAGGGAATCCTTCGAAGCCAGTCATGACCTTGATCATATCGATAGCGGGGGAGGATAAGGAAGGGCCAACAGGATTGAAGCGCAAGAATTGATCCATGGAAAAACGATCGTATTTTTTGACGACGATGGGCCAATTCGTCGCTGGATTGAGTTTGATGAAGTCGATGACAGGTTTAATGGCTTGCCCGGCTAATTCATTGAAAGTACGGCCTTTTTCATGTAGCGCTACAGGGAAGCGGAGGATGTCGGGATCGCGTTGATAGATCCAGCGTCTTGTTTTGATGCCATTTACTGAGATGATGTCGTTCGGAGAGTTGTTGAAAAACGGATGAAGGGGAAGAGCGAATTTCGTCACGTATGCTAGGGTAAGTTCGTGCGTGTGAGGAATACGCATAGCGCCAGCATCTAGATAATGGCCATGGGTAAAAGGAGAGCGCAATGTGTAAACTCTGCCGCCTATCCGGTCCGCTGCTTCCAAAATCGTTACGTTGTGTCCCGCTGTTTTTAGCAACGAGCCAGAAACAAGACCAGCCATTCCAGCCCCGACGATGATGATATTGAGGGGGGAGTGCGTTCGTGGGAGTCCATTGCGAATAATGGACAGCATGTCAGGTTGTGTTAAGGAGAAGGAGGGATTATCCATCGATTGTCTCCTTTCCATTCTTTTCCGGTACTATGATCCTATTCCATGGATGACTTAGGTATGCGTTGTGTAAGCCGATGCTACAGGACTCTACCATTTTCATCCAAGAAATGATAGGATGGAGAAAAGGGGAACAAATGATCGGAGGAGTCCGCATGTTACCAACAAATGTTATCTGGAAACCAACGACAGGAGTCGGATATGAGTACTTGAGAATACGGGAGGGCTCGAACAGAATCCACGTAAATAGCATAGTGATCGGGAGGCTGGATGACGCCAGCCTAACAAGAATCCAGTATGAAATTGTCCTTGACTCAAATTGGGTCACGCGAGAGGTTTCACTGGCAATCATGGGCGAAGAAGGAGCTTTGCATCTCTCATCGGATGGCGAGGGAAATTGGACAAACGAGGTGGGTGAGCCCATTCCTGAGCTCTTTGGCTGTATCGATATTGATATTTCTTGTACACCTTTCACGAATACACTGCCGATCCGCCGGTTGTCGTATACCCAATTAGAACCTCAGTATATACAAGTAGCCTATTTCTCAGCCCATGAGCTGACGTACAGACAAGTGCAGCAGCAATATACGTTGCTAGAAAGCAAAGGGGACTCTTCTGTCTATCAATACCGGGCAGGAACATTCATGGAGAACATTACAGTAGATTCGAACGGACTTGTTCTGATCTATCCCGAACTGTTTTTGCGTGAGCAGTTGTAACGAGACAAGAAGTGATCGTTATAACTGAATGGGTTCAAGTCGTCTCAGGCAACATTTTGGAAGCAAAGGAAAGGGGTAAGGGTTTTATACCTTTTCCCTCAAAATCAGCGTTCTACTGCGTGACACACCCATAGTAAAAACGGGGTGCGGTTGGTCTATGAATGACCGCCGCGCCCCGTTCTTTTTATTATTACAATTTTATCTTTTTCTGACTAATTGCGTGTATATATTTCATTGTAAGTTTCCATAACACTTTCCCCAACAAAAACATCAACACACCACTCACAATAGAAATTGGCAAGTACTGCATTGGGCGGGTTGCTGTAAATGCTCCAAATTCGAATGTTATTCCGGCAATATCATGTCCCATAAGATACCCGATAAATTTAATAATTCCGCCTATTGGTGTAATAACTCCACTAATCATTAAAGCAATGGCAAGAGTACTGATAATCGGCAAAACAAAAATACCGCTTACGCCTGCAAAGCTGCTACAAAATGCAAATACAGCGCCGAATTTACGCCAACTAAATGTACTGTTCTTTGAAATGGCTTCACCTAAGTATGCTTTCGCTAATTCTTTTGGGTTTCCTAACCGTTCGATGATTTGCTCAGAAGATACACCATTATGTTGCAATTCAAGCATTACACTTTTGATTTCTTTTACAATGTCAATACGCTCGGGAGTGGACATAGGCTTCAAATGTTTTCCGATTTTTTCAAGATAGTCATTCATAATTTTATCCATAATTTAACTCCCCTTAATTTCTGATATAGCTGTTAATAAATTATCCCATTCTAAGGACATAGCGTTTAAATATTCGTTTCCTTTTTCTGTAATGGTATAATATTTTCTCGGTGGCAAGCCCTCTGTACTATCTTGCCAAGATGAAGAAATATATTCTTCTTTCAATAATCTTCTAAGCAAGGGATAAATTGTATTTTCTTTTGCAGCAATAATAGGATACTGCTCTAATTTACTTATGATTTCATACCCATAATATGGTCGTTGCTTTATTAGCAATAGAATACAAAAATCGAGTGTTCCTCGCTTAATTTGTGATTTCCAATCTTCTACATTCATGTATTGTACCTCCTGCATATACATCGTACAACACAGTACTTCGTTAATCAATAGTATATCAGAATTTTTTTATTCAACGTAATAGAGATATTTTGAAAGAAATACAGTACCAACAACCGCCGAACACAAGCAGAAACAGCGGGCAATGTTACGCATTAGTGGCGCATAAGCCCTTGTATAGCGCGGGTTTTCCGGGCGCGTTTTGAGAGGGGCAAGGTTTAAAAAGTTGCCGACGAAATCCCAAAAATCCCCAAATCCTTTTTTAAAAGTAAGTTGGGGATTTTGAACCAGAAAGGTATATTTTTAACTATAAAAACTATGACAAGATTTCCCTTTTTTCTACTTGCTAAATTCAGCAAGTAAAATATTTGTAAAAGGATTAGGACTGTTATCTCTACCTAAACTGTTCAAACTGACGACCAACGTATGCTTGCCTCCAAGTGTACCTCCAGCAAAAGTAGAAAACCCTAGAATGCCACCTGTGTGTCCCCATATCGAGACACCGTTTGGAAGCTTAAATTCAATGATTCCAAGACCATATCCATCCATTCCTGCTTTTCCTGTAGGAACTGTAGTAAGCATTTCTTTTAGTTGCTGTTCCTTTAGTAATTTGCCACCGAGCAAGGAAGAGAAGAATTTATTTATGTCGTCAGCAGTAGAAATCATATCTCCAGCCGAGCTACCTGCACTTGGGTTATAAAAAGTAACGTCTTTTATCTCACTTGCTTCGTCTGGTTGAGAATATCCCCGAGCATGCTTGGTGCCTGGAATAACGCTTGAATTGCCAGGTAGGAATGTATCCGACAATTCAAGCGGTTCAATAATCCGATTTTCAATCTCTTCCGCGTAGCTGTTTCCGGTTACTTTTTCAATAAGAATCCCCAGTAATACGTATCCTGTGTTTGAATAAGACCATCTCTTTCCTGGGGCAAAGTCTGGGGGCAGAGAAATCCCCATCTTCACTATTTCTTCAGCCGTATACGATTTTTTTGTATCCATAAAATCAGCGTCTTTTGATCTTGAGTATTCAGCGATCCCACTTGTATGATTCAATATTTGCCGGATGGTAATCTGTTTACCATTATATCCGTTTCCTTGAATGACACCAGGCAACCATTTTTCGATGGAGTCGTCTAGATTCAAGCGGTTCTCTCCAGCTAATTGAAGTACAACCGTTGCGGTGAACGTCTTCGTCACGCTACCAATGCGAAAGCGAAAATCTGTTTCCATTGGTTTCTTTGTGCTCAGATCCGCTACCCCAGCCGCATAACCCCACGTTTTTCCACCCTCAGAAGTTTTAGCAAGTATCCCCGGGAATCCCAGTAGCAATGTTTCCCGCATTGCTTGCTCGACGGAATTATGATCTCGTTGAGTGCTTGTTTGTAATGAACTAGATACATTTTGAGTGGGCTCTGCTTTTACAATTGAGGTTGGCGATGTGTATAGCAGGGAACTTCCAGTTATTACAAGGGCCATACTTGCAAATATAATTTGACTATGTATTTTCATAAGACATTCCTCTTCTCTATTCATATTGTATAAGTGGTTGCTTGTTGTTCCCTATTAATCACACAGCTATCATCTCCACCAATGACAAAATCTCATCATTAAGTGTGTAATCATCTTCATAATTGTTTTACCAACGCCATTCTGTCCTAACAATCGGTAAATTCCTCTTTTTTCACATGTATGTTCCCCCCTAAATGCCTTCTTTTCCTTGAAACACTCTTGTAAACGGGTTTGTTTTTCATATATACGTCATATCTGTTCCGCCTTTCACGCCTACCTCCTGTATATACATCGTACAACACAGTACATCAATCATCAACAGTATATCAACTTTTATTCAACGTAATAGAGATATTTTGAAAGAAATTCAGTATCAACAACCACCGGGGGACTGGGAGGTGGTAAGCGAACAGCTTGTCAAAATTTTTGAAGGCTATGGTGTAAAGGTGTACAAATTCGAAGCGGATTGACGGCAGAGGATCACATGCGCTATAGTGAAAAGAACCTTATCTAGGGAGAGATGTTGATGTCGGCGGTCGTTCTTAACTAAAGCAATTCCATACAAAAGGTCTTGATTCATCATTCGAAATTTTGCCATGTAGCAAAGTTTCTTTGTGCTGGATGATTATCGGCCTTGGAATTAGTTAAGAACAACGGATATCATACAATGCCTTAGGTGAAAACCCTATCATTGCGCCCAAAATCCGTGCTGTGTTCAGCGCGGTTTTTTATTTGGTTGCGTTTTGTTTAGGTATCCCAAAAAAAGGGCGGAGAATGACATTTGTTCATTCTTCGCCCTTTTTTATTTTTCATAAAAAAGGAGAAATGAGTCATGAATGAAAAAGCATTGCAGCGTCTCGAATACGACAAAATCAAAGAAAAGGTAATGGATTACGCTTTATCGTACGTAGGGAAAAAGCATGTAGAACAAATGATGCCGATGGACTCTGTCAAAGTAGTGCGAAGTAGGTTGGACGAAACAGCAGAAGCAAAGAACATCCTGCAAAATGGAGCAAGTGTACCGATTCCTGCACTGGAGGGGATGGAGAAGATCCTTTCTCTTCTGGGGACAGGATATGTATTTGGCTTAAATGATTTTACCAATCTGTACCTGTTCCTAACGAGTTGCTCACAACTAATAAAATACATGGCGACAAAAGCACAATTGGCGCCACGCGTAAGTTCTTATGCAGCATCGATGTACGACGCCACCAAATTGAAAAATGAAATCGAACAATGCATCCGTCATGGGCAAGTTGTCGATTCCGCCAGCAAAGACTTGTTGAAGGTGCGTAAACGCATTGTCGTATTTGAAGAGCGCTTGAAAAGACAACTGGATTCCATCATGAACAAATATCGTTCGATCATGCAAGAAAATGTCATTAGTACACGCAATGGACGTTATGTCATTCCCATCAAAAAAGAACATCGCAAGCAAGTGGCTGGCAGTGTTTTAGATGAATCGGCGAGCGGTCAAACCGTCTATATGGAACCGACGGAGATCAGCACCGTACAGTTCGAGCTCACCGCACTCAAGGCAGAGGAAGAACGCGAAGTAACAAAAGTACTGATGCAATTGTCCGCATTCGCAGAAGAATATACGTATGAAATCACCGTGAATGTCGAGACTGTTGGCATGTATGACTTTCTTTTCGCAAAAGCGAAGTACGCATTGGCAATCGGAGGCGCGAATGTCGAACTAAATGAAAAAGGGATCATCGATGTCAAGGAAGCACGGCATCCGCTACTCGGTCCGAAAATGGTGCCGTTGCATATGAGGATTGGTCGAGAATACAAATCGCTTATTATTACAGGTCCCAATACAGGTGGGAAAACATTGACGTTAAAAACCATCGGGCTCTTAACCATGATGGTGCAGTCGGGTTTGCTCGTACCAGTACAGGAAGGCAGTCGCTTCGCCATTTTCCGCAACATCGCAGTAGATATTGGGGATGGGCAAAGCATTGAGCAAGCGTTAAGTACGTTTTCCGCGCATATTCATAATGTGCTGGAAATCTTGCAGATTACGGACGCTTCGACCCTCGTTCTGATTGATGAGATGGCTACCGGTACAGATCCAGGAGAAGGTGTCGCCTTGTCGATTGCGATTTTAGAGGAGCTGCACCGAAGAGGTGCGACGGTGATTGTGAATACACATTTTAACGAAATCAAAAATTTTGCCTCCGCAACTGCCGGGTTCCAAAATGCACGAATGGAATTTGACGAGGAGACCTTGCAGCCACTGTATCGCTTGCGAATCGGAGAAGCAGGCCAGAGCTACGCATTTCTGATCGCACTGAAGCTGGGTATCCCGTCTGAGATGATTCAGCGTTCTCGGGAAATTACTCGGAATGGATTCACGACTACGACTACGGAAAGGCTGGAACAATACCAAGACATTGAGCAGGAAGAGTATGAGGCTCCCCGTTATGTGGAGACACGAATAATAGAAATGCCAGAAGAAGTGGAAGTAGAGGTGGAAGAGGAAAGACGAGAGCATCTTCCACAGGAGATTTCCGAAAAAGCAGCAGATACACCAGCCAAACCTGAGCGTGACAAGCCATTTGCTGTTGGTGATTGTGTATTCATTTCCTATCTGGGGAGAACTGGCATCGTATTTGCTGCGGAGGACTCCAAAGGCATCGTTGGCGTCATGATTCAAAATCAGAAATATAAAATCAACAAAAAGCGCCTCGTCTTGCATATTGAGGGCAAAGAACTGTATCCGGCCGATTATGACATGGACATCGTGTTCGAGACAAAAGAGAACCGGAAGAAGCGCAAAATGATGAGTCGCAAGCATGTCGAAGGATTATCGATCGAGACGAAACGGGAGGGGTGACGAGTACGGGCAAAAAGCCGATTTTCTCTAAGAGAATCGGCTTTTTGATGTTGACAGGATGAATAGGCTAGTTGGCTGTAGGGCTAACCGTTATTTGTTTACTAACAAGCACCATGATGATCGCCAATAGCAAGAAGTAGATTGGCATGGTGACGAGCGAGCCATTATGAAAATAACTCATGCCGCTGGTGATAAGACTGACGACGATGTAGTAACCCAAACCAAAAATAGCGCCAGCAGTTCCGAGTACATCGCTGTAGTGGACAAGAGCTAAACTCAGGCAGTTTGGAATCATGATCCCAATCCCTAGCAGAAGAGTAAAGATAGAGGCTACCATGATCGCCATCGAGACAACGGACGGACTCACTCCATACAAAGTGAAGCTTGTGAGGCATACTGCTCCTAACGTCGTCACCAGTGAGCCGATCAGGATAATGTTCTCAGCAGGGTATTTGGTTAGCATTTTTTTCGAGAGCATGGCTCCGATCACAGAAGCTAACGCTACGAAAATCCCCAAAAACCCAAACACACTAGGTGTCATATCGAAAAACGCAATGAAAATAAATGGAGCTTCGGCATAGTAACTGAACAACATGCCATTTGTCGCTCCAATTAAGAAACCAAAAGCCCATATCCTTTTGTCCGAAACAAGTCGTTTGGCTACAGCTAGCGTATTTATGCTTAAAGCTGTAGACGTTTTGGTCTCAGGTAACGAGACAAACGCGTAAGCAAAGATCGCTACGCTCATCGCAATCAGTGTGAAGAAAACCGCCTGATATCCAAACGATTGATCCACCCAACCACCGATTAAGGGGCCAATTGCAGGCGTAAAAGCGAGAGCAGCTGAAATCTGAGCAAAAACAGCATGGCGCTTGGTCGTGTCAGTACTCTCTCGTAAGATGGTTTGGGTTACCACCGATCCTGCACTCGCACCGAAGGCTTGAATGAAGCGGCTCCATAACAACCAATCAGCCGAATCGGAGAGATAGCAACCAAAGCTCCCCAAACCATAAACAAATATTCCCCAGAGCATGGCAGGGCGTCGACCGATAGAGTCAGAGAGTCTTCCCCAGCAAAATACACCAAAGGCAAAACCGAGGAAGTAAATACTGAGTGTCAGTTGGATCGTATTGTTACTGGCATGGAGACTATTGGCGATATCAGGTAACGAAGGTGTATAGATCGTTTCACTAATTTGCGGAAAACCAATCAGGATGATCAACAGTAACAAAGATGGTGTTGAGATTTTTCTATTCACTTGTACATTCCCCCTATATTCCGAAAATCTCAAACAGCGTAGGAGGAGAGATTACGGAATTGGGGGTTTACATTTACTTAGTCTTGAAAATGAAAGCATATTGTCACCTTACATAAGTTATAGGGGGAATTTTTTCAATAGAATAGCATTTGTTTAGAATCGGTGACAAGTCATTTTCGTCTGGCGGATTACTCACACTTTTCTCTTTTCCCTCGATGTAGGGCTGTACGGAAGCTGCTGCCACAGCCGCAGGTTGCGACTGCATTCGGGTTTTGGATCGTAAATCCACCCATCATCCCTGTTTCTTTGTAATCGATTTCGACGCCATCGACATACGGATAGCTTTCCGGATTGACGACCAGCTGCACGCCATCAATATCGATTGTGGTGTCGCCTTCTTGATAGGTATCATCAAAACCGAGTCCATAGGTCATCCCAGAGCACCCTCCGTCCTTTACGCCAAAACGAATGAAGAGAGTAGAGCTTTCTTGTTCAAGCATATTTTGAAGGCGAGTTACAGCAGTTTCGCTCATTTGAATCATCGTGAGACCTCCTTTTTTATGCTTACTGTTCACCTACGATCACAACTTCAGGAACAAGGTGAATACCTGATTGGCTGTGAACTTTTTCCTGAATCTGCCTCATGAGTGTCCATACATCAAGTGCGGTGGCATTACCGGTATTCATAATAAAATTGGCATGCTTGCTCGATACTTCCGCGCCTCCGTACCGCATGCCCTTTAGGCCAGCATCTTCAATGAGCTTTGCAGCAAAATGGCCTGGGGGATTTCTGAATACACTACCTGCACAGTCAAAAGGCAGAGGCTGTGTTTTTAAACGTTTTTCTTTATAGTGGTTCCACTGGAGCTTGATGCTTTCGCTGTCGCGCGGGGTCAGCTCAAAAATAGCTTCCGTGATCATGACATCAGTATCTTGTAAGGAAGAGTGGCGATAAGAAAAATCCAAATCTACAGCACGCAAGGAGCGAATGGTTCCCGTTTGTGTGATCACTTCAGCTGAATGGAAAATGTCCGATATATCCGATCCGTTCGCGCCTGCATTCATATACACAGCGCCGCCGACAGACCCGGGTATTCCGCCTGCGAACTCCAATCCACTTAGCCTGTGCTTGTTTGCCAATGCTGCAAGCTTGATCAAGGAGTAGGCAGCCCCTGCGTAAATCCGATTGTCCACGATTCGGGCATAGTCCAAAGCCTTGTTTAATTTTATGACTGCGCCACGATACCCCTTGTCTGTGACTAAAAGGTTGGAGCCCTTTCCCATCACCAACCATGGGACATGATGTTCATTCAGTATTTGCAGGACCATGATCAGTTGGGATTTACTGCTCGGTGTAATCAGTAAATCCGCAGGTCCGCCAATTTTCCAGGTAGTATGTGCCGCCAAAGGCTCTTGATAAGTCACTTCGACCTGTCGTTCACGGAGAAGCGAGAATACAGGTTTCATACGTTTCACCTATCCTTCTTGGAAAAAAACACCTTGCACTGCAATTACAGTATATGCACTATTTTATATATATTCAACTAAAATGTTTAATAAATTGTGGTTTCGTAGATCTCACGATGAGCAAAGAATGTCACTTTATAAACATGTTTGTTGAATTAGTTATACAAAGGACATATACTGTGAGCGTATCGTTCTTTTCCAATAAAGGGGCGAAGAGAAAATGGAGAGATATAGACATCTATCAACACGTGAATACATTCTATTGTTGCTGAAAAGGGAAGGGGAGCTCAGCACAAAGGATTTGCAAAACAGGCTGGAGCTCACAAAGGTAGCTGTCAGCAGGCAAATGATCTACTTGGAAAAAGACGGTTTTGTTGTGTGCAGAGTAGGTCGTCAAAAAGCAGGCAGACCGATGCACTACTATTCGTTAACACAGCAAGGTAACGAACAATTTCCGAATGATTACGGGCAATTAGCCGTGGATTTGATGGAGCATATCGTGCTGGCAGACGGGGAAGACCGAGTGGATCAATTTTTCGCAAGGCAGCAAGAGAAGATTATCCAGAAATATGAGGGACAAATGGAAGGAAAAGAGCTATCTGAAAAGGTGGCAGAGATGGCACGCATCCAAGATGACAACGGATTTATGGCGAGATGGGAGCAGGTAAATGATGAGGAATTTGTGATCACGCAGTACAATTGTCCATATTTTAAAGTAGCAGATCGATATCAGATGATCTGTGCAAGAGAGCTTAATTGTTACCGAGCGTTACTCCAGACGAGCGTAGAACGGACGGAATGCGTGGCAATCGGCGGAAAGAAATGTGTCTATCAGATCCGTTCTACGTAATCGTAGCTGCAAAGCATCATCACGGCAGATGAAATGACAAATGGGAGGGAACGAAAGCAATGACCAACTCTAATCCATGGGATGCTGACTGGGAAGTATCTGAACCATTGGCACGCGCACTCATCTTCCGTCAGTTTCCGCAGCTATCTTCTATGCCCATCAATCTTATCGGCTGTGGTTGGGATAACGTGGTCTTTCGAGTGGGGGACGAATATGTTTTCCGTTTTCCCAGGCGGAATGTCGCTGTTGAACTGATCAAAAAGGAAGGGGTGCTGCTGCCAATGCTTGCGGCATTCCTGACGATACCATATCCGAAGCCAGTTTTTTATGGGGAACCAAACGACGACTATCCATACCCCTTTTTGGGGTACACGTATGTACCGGGTACGTTTCCAAAAGGCTTGACCGACGAGCAGCGTGCTTCATCAGCAGTGGCACTTGCGACGTTTTTAAAAGAATTGCACGCGTTTCCGCCCCAGCGTGCCCGTGAAAACGGGATCGAACATGATCACAGGAACCTCCTGGACATTGCACAGAGAAAAGAAAAGATGCAGACGTTCTTGTCTACCTTAGCTGTACATATTTCTGCAGAGGATCGGGATACGATCGCGAATTATTTAGGGCAAGTCGTGATAGACCGAATCAGTCCGCGTGACGTGCTCCTGCATGGAGACTTGCATGTGAAAAATATGCTGGTAGATGAAGCTGGGCATATATCAGGCATCATTGACTGGGGGGATCTCAATGTGGGTCACCCGGGAGCGGATTTAAATGTGGCCTACAGCTTTTTACCGCCACAAGCTCGCCAGCCATTTTTTCATGCGTATGGAGAAGTGGATGAAGAGACAAACATATTGGCCAGGATGATGGCGGTGTACATTCCGATGCTGCTCTGGATGCAAGCCATTGATAACCATGACGAAGAAGTGGCAGAGGAAGCAAGAATGACGATAAGGCGAGCACTCGCTGACGAATAGGGCATCGGTAAAATGTTTCGGGGGACAAGCTGCTTACGCTCATCCCCCGATTTTCTTATCCAATTCCTAACTCTTCCATTTTTCGATACAGGGTGCTTCGCGCAATTCCTAGCTTTTTGGCAGCGGCGCTGATGGACGGAGCTTGTGTGATGGCTTGCTGGATCGTCTGTCGCTCTAATTCGCGCAATAATGGCAAAGGTTCACCGGATGCTTCTTGCAATCCATACTGCTGCTGCCATTCGCTCGGAAGATGGTGAGAGGTGACCCACGAATCACTGTACGCATGTAAAAAGGCTCTCTCCACGATATTGCGCAGCTCACGAATATTTCCGGGCCATGAATGCTGCTGCAAGATCGCCAGGGCAGATTCACAGATACTTGTCGGACCGCCAGCGTATTGGGTATGGAGCTGCTGGAGGAACTCGTCAGCCAAGGTTGCAATGTCTTCCTTGCGTTCGCGCAGGGAAGGGATGCGTATTTGCAAGACATTGAGCCTGTAGTAAAGGTCTGTACGAAACTGTCCATTCCGTACCTCTTCTTCAATGGAACGATTGGTGGCAGCGATAATCCGAATGTCCAATGGCTTTTCTTCGTGAGAGCCCAATCTCGTCACTTTGCGTTCTTCGAGGACGCGAAGCAATAGCACTTGAAGCTCCATGCTCATTTCCCCGATTTCATCGAGAAAGAGCGTTCCTCCATTTGCTGCTTCAAATTTTCCCGATTGCCCTCCTTTTTTTGCTCCAGTAAAAGCTCCGTCTGTATATCCAAATAGCTCACTTGCGATCAGTTCACGCGGAAGTGCTGCGATATTGACTGCAAGAAAAGGGCCGTCTTTTCGCGAACTGGAGGAGTGGATGGCACGTGCCAGGACCTCTTTGCCACAGCCTGTTTCTCCGAGCAATAACGTATTGGATAGAGATTGTGCAGCGATACGTGCTGTATGTAGTTGGGCTTGATAGAGGGGACTATTTGTATGAATCTCTGAAAACGAGTAACTGCTAGCAGTCTTTGACAAGGCTGACGTGCATGGGCGAATAAGAAAGAGACGATACCACGTCTTTTCCCCCAGATCGAGTTCCTCTAAGGACCAATTGGTTAAGCGTTCTTGTTCCCAATCCACCTCGAGAACAAGGCCTTCAAATAATGAAAATCGTTCTTGTGCCCGCTTGTTAGCAAAAAGTACGATGCGCTCGTCACTGAGTGCGATTAGGCATTCTTGGCTGTTTTCGGCCCATGCGAAAAGCAGACTCTTCCAATTGGGAACAGAATGAGAGGCATGCCTGAGAGCTGGAATCATAGGATCAGTCTGAAGAGCGGAAGAACGTCGCGTAGTGGCAAGGGATAGCGGGAAAAGTGGCAAAGAGCCATTTTGTAGCAAATGGATAAGCGCATCCCTAATCAGAGAAAATTCGTAGGATGAAAGATTCGCAGAGGCCTGTAATTGCTGATAGAGAGAATGAAAGAGAGCATGAGAGATCGCACGATGATGGGAACGCTCGATAACGGAGGAAGAATCGAAAGACGAGAGCAGCATGCCGGCTTCAAAAATCGTTCTCGCATCCTTTCTTGGTTATAGTTTGTTTGTTCGATCGTGGGACAGGTGTCCGACAAGGAAGCAGGGAAACAAACGACACACAATGACGAAAGCGATACAAGAGATGAGGGACTTTTCCGGTCAAAGACAGATCAACTGCATGACCTGTTTTGCGACAAGCTCTTTGTAATAAGTATACAGGAGAAAATAGCCAAAAGAATCGGTATCATCAAATTTTTATCGGGACTTGCAAGCATTGGCATGTCATTTGCTTCTTTTTGTGTATGTACGGCATACGCAATTTTGAACAAGTGAGGGGGAAGCAGCATGCCAGAAGTTTTATTTCGAGTTGACTTGAACAAACCGATGGAGGAGCAGGATACACCTGGTCACAACAGATGGCACCCAGACATTCCAGCTACAGTTTCCGTGAATCCAAGAGCTGTTTTCCGCATGGAATGTAAGGACTGGACGGATGGGCAGGTCGCTAACAACGATGACCCTTCCGACATTCGGGATGTCAATCTCAATCGAGTCCATGTGCTGAGTGGACCTGTCTGGGTGAATGGAGTAGAACCAGGCGACCTCTTGGTTGTCGATATTCTCGATATCGGGGCACTCCCCCAATCGGAATGGGGCTTTAATGGGATTTTTGCCAAAGAAAACGGCGGGAGCTTCCTCGTCGATCATTACTCACAAGCGGCCAAGTCGATCTGGGACTTCCACGGCATTTACACGACCTCTCGCCATTTGCCAGGAGTCAAATTTGCTGGCATTCTTCATCCAGGCTTGATCGGTACGGCACCTTCCCACCAGCTATTGGATCGCTGGAACCGAAGAGAGAGCGACCTCGTAGCGACAAATCCTGAACGAATGCCGCCACTCGCGAATTTGCCGACCCCGCACAGTGCCGTGTTGGGCAGTCTAAAAGGCGCAGAGTTTGATCGGATTGCCAGAGAAGCGGCTCGAACGGTCCCCCCTCGCGAGCATGGCGGAAACTGCGATATTAAAAACTTGTCCAAAGGCACTCGCATCTACTTCCCGGTTTATGTAAATGGAGCGAAGCTGTCCATGGGCGATTTACATTTTTCGCAAGGAGACGGAGAAGTGACCTTCTGCGGCGGAATTGAAATGGCTGGTTGGCTAGATCTTCATGTGGACGTAATCAAGGGCGGGATGGCGAAGTATAACATCGTGAACAACCCTGTATTCAAGCCCGGTCCAGTAGAGCCTCGCTATACGGAATACCTCGTTTTCGAAGGGATTTCCGTCCATGAGACGACAGGGCAGCAGCTGTACATGGATGCGCATGTCGCTTATCGCAATGCCTGCCTGAATGCCATCGAGTATTTGAAAACAGCGATGGGTTTCACGGGGGAGCAGGCGTACATGCTGCTGGGAACGGCACCGGTGGAGGGAAGAATTGCGGGGATCGTCGATATTCCGAACGCGTGCTGCACCTTGTCTATCCCGACAAGTATTTTTGATCGAGATATTTTGCCGAAGTAGCCAAGAAAAAGACCGCGAAGAAGGAGCCAAATACGATGCCGAGATACGATTTCATGTGCGAGGAATGTGGTCCATTTGTTCAGTGGTTGAAGATGAGCGAGTTGACAGAGAGCGTTGCTTGCCCCGATTGCCAGCAACCGTCCAAGCGTTTGTATGCTGCACCAGGATTGATCATGACACCGCAAGCGCTGCGCCAACGGATCGAGCGTGGTGTGGAACCGAAAATGGTACGGAAACAATCGCATTCCCATGAAGGAGCAGGGTGTAGCCACAGCCACGGTAGTCAGGCACATCGGGGACATACCCACAGCCGTGGAGGTAAACGCCCTTGGATGGTAGGGCATTAAACGCCCCTTTGCTATTACCGCAGATTAGTGCTTGCGTCATGTGAATCGCTTTAGTGGAAAGAGAAAACGTCGAGTGGTCATCTTGATGATCGTTAGGCGTTTTTTTGCTTTTTCTCAATCAAGTGCAATTGCAGTTTTGTCAGGTCTCTCGTACAATTGGTGAGAATTGTTATCAATAGATTGCTACATCATGATGTAAGAGGAGTTAGTTATGGGAAAAACAGACACCTATCGTGATCCGAATGTCATCACTGTAAACGATGTGCAAGTTTTGTCCATTTCAAAAGAATGGAAGCTTGTAGAAGCGAGAGATAGAAGCGAACAATTCATCATTTTGGTAATAGAGGGCAGGGCGTCGTTTCGGTTGGATCAGACAGGAGGGATGCTTAACCAGGGAGATTTCATGGTCATATCTCCAGAGGATATGCAGGAAGGGCTCGCCCTTTTGCCCATTACGGAGAACATCTATGTTTGTTACGTGGCGCTTTTTGCTGCTCATGCCAGAAAAGAAAGGGATGGCTGGCTCATAAACGAAGTGATGCTTCCGATTCAGGGAAAGCACCATATCGAAACAATCTCCTTGATTCACCATCATATCGAACAATTGCATCTGGCATGGCGAAAAGATCACTTCGATCAGCCAACCATGCAAATTCTTTTTTTGAAGCTATGGCAAGCTATTATGGCTGGAGTCACGCTGCAAGAGAAAAAAACAGATCGTCAGCAACTTCTTCAAGGGATCGCTGAACATATGGAGCAACATTGTGAGGAGACTTTTCAGATCGAGGAGATGGCTCGCTACTCAGGAATGACGCCGACCCTTTTCTATCAGCAGTTTAAGGAGTACACCTCGCTCACTCCCTTGCAATTCATCAATCGGAAACGAATGGAGAAGGCCTGTCAGCTTCTGGTGGCGGAGGACGTGATGATTCCTGAGGTAGCTAATGAAGTGGGCTATCGGGATGTGTACTATTTCAGTCGGATGTTTAAAAAGATAGTTGGCGTTCCTCCTTATCGCTTCAAGAAATCGTTACAAAAGAAAATCGCCGTACTCCATCCAGCAATCATCGGTGATCTGCTCGCATTGGGGGTCTCGATCCAACAACTAATCCCTGTTTGGGAAAAGCATCGGCAAAAGAGGCCGTACTCCCAGATGGAAGCAGCCACGCTGGAATTTGACTTGTACCGTCTACACCAGATGGAGCCGGATTTGATTGTGGGTACAGATCAGGTTGCACCTTGGTTTGAACAATTGGAAGCCATTGCACCGACCTTGCTCATTCCTTTCAAAACAACGACCTGGCGGGATCATTTGCAGCAGGTAGCTGCCATGCTGGGAATTGCAGAAGTGGCGACGAGTTGGCTCTATTATTATGATCAAAAAGCAGTTGCAGCCCGCGAGCGTATCCGCAAAAAAATTGGGAATGAAACCGTTATGGCAGTGAGGGCTTGGGATGGTGGAGCCCGTATCTTTGGTGCGAGAAGGCGGAAAATTTCCGATATTTTGTACGGAGACCTCCAGGTAAGACCCCCAGTGGGAACCGATCATTTTGCCTTTCTGGATATCGTGAGCCTAGATGAGCTTCATGATTTTCAGGCTGATCATATTCTGCTTTTTGATGAAAGGAAAATTCGAACAGATGTACGCAAGCATCGTTTGAAAGGGAATGTACATCGAGCTGGGGTATATCCTTGGCTGCATTATTCGGCACTCGGCCATGAGCAAGCCATATCAGAGGCGCTCACGCATCTTGCAGAGTCACAGGAATGTACAAAAAAGGAATCAGGTTCTTCAATTTTCTTGCGGCCACAAGTTTGTGATAATGATTGAGAATGAGTATCACTATTATTGGAGGGAACGAGATGAAGTCACCATTGTATCCGATTGCACAAGCGATCCGTGACCGCAGAACCATAAAGAAATTCAAGCCAGACCCGATTCCACTGGAACTGATTCGTGAGTTGCTGGATGTAGCTATCTGGGCACCTAACCACGGACTGCGCGAGCCTTGGCGATTCGTTCTGTATATGGAGGAAGGCAAGCGGATTGTCGTCGATGCCATTCTTCAAAACGCCATGAAAAAAAGAGATCCGGAATTACTCTTACGCGTCCCGGCTTATCTATTCGTTATCGTAAATGAAGACTCTCGGCAAAGAGAACGGGAAGAGGACTATGCGGCAGCCTGCACCTTGATTCAAAACTTTCAACTGGCGGCGTGGGAGCGGGGACTGGGCGTCGTTTGGAAAACGGAACCGTTCACGTACCAAGCAGGATTTTTGCAAGCGGTAGGGGTACGTGCGGAGGAAAAACTCGTAGGAATGCTTCAGCTTGGCTTTCCGGAGGTCATCCCAGAAGCACGAGCGAGAACGGCTGCAAACGACAAGCTGACCGTGATTCATTCGAACGTTGCTCTGGAGGATAAGAAGGGAAATGTCACTGTCACAGCCGATCACTAAAAATGCTTCGCTTCGAACTAGGCCGTGGATGGCGACCGTGTTGATTGTTGCGGGGATTTGCGCCATCTTGTTCGGACTAGGTTCATCCATTATCACGGGAGTGGCTAACATCTCGTTTTCCACCGTTTGGAACTCGATTTTTCACTATGATTCTAGCAACGAGCATCACGTCATTATTCAAACACTGCGAATGCCCCGTGCCTTGGCAGGAGCGCTGGTAGGAGCTGCTTTTGCCGTAGCGGGAGCCATTATGCAAGGAGTCACGAGAAATCCGATTGCCGATACGGGCTTGATGGGCATTAATGCAGGGGCTGGATTCGTGCTCGTACTCGTTTTTGCTTTTTCACCAGGACTCCCTTTTGAGTCTATTATTCTCTTTTCTTTTATGGGAGCGGGTCTTGGGGTAGGGCTTGTTTATGGATTGGCCTATTTTTCCAAAAACGGTTTGACACCTTTACGACTCGCGTTGGCGGGAGCAGTCGTTAGCTCACTCCTATCTGGTATTAGTCAGGCGATTTCCCTCCTCTTTCAGATCAACTACGATCTGGCATTCTGGTCAGCAGGGGGGATCTCAACAGCGGAGTGGTTTCAAGTATCCGTCATGATGCCATGGATTGTGGGAGGAATCATTATCGCAATGATCCTTTCTCGCTCCATCACGATTTTGAGTCTGGGAGAAGAGATCGCAGCGGGTCTCGGACAAAAGACTAAGCTGGTGAAGGGTTTGGCGGCGGTTGTCGTCATGGTGCTGGCAGGTGCTTCGGTCTCAACGGTTGGCGGTGTTGGGTTTGTCGGTCTCGTCGTCCCACATATCGTCCGTTTTTTGGTGGGAGTTGATTACCGCTGGATTATTCCTTGCTCGGCAGTCATGGGAGGCGTTTTGGTTGTTTTTGCAGACATTGGAGCCAAAATGATAGCGATGCCCTACGAGACACCGCTTGGCGCCATTATCGCTGTTATCGGAGTTCCTTTCTTCCTGTACATGGCCCGTAAGGAAAGGAGGGAGTGGTAGTGGACATTGATCTATTTTCCCAAAAAAGAAAAAGCCGTAGTCTCCGACTGATCCTTCTTTTCGCGGTACTTTTGATTGTCGGGTTTGTCTTGAGTTTGAACACGGGACCGTACAGTATTGGGCCGATCGAGGTGTTGCAGACGTTGCTGGGGGAGGGTTCGAAAAAGCAGAATCTCGTGTTGTTTGAGCTGCGGCTTCCTCGCATGGTGATTGCGGTCATGATTGGGGCTGGGCTGGCTGTATCGGGAGCGATTTTGCAAGGAATCTCTCGCAATGGTCTGTCTGACCCCGGCATTCTTGGAATCAGTTCAGGTGCTGGACTGGCCGTCTTGTTGTTCGTCTCTCTTTATCCTGCGACGAACATGGCTCCGCCTTTTTTGATGCCGTTTCTCGCACTCATCGGTGCCACTGTCACAGCAGCCATCATCTATATGCTTGCATACAAGAAGGGGTGCGGCATATCTCCTACCCGTCTCTTGCTTACAGGGATTGCAGTAGGGGCGGGACTTAGTGCCATCAGCATAATTTTGACACTTCAGTTGAATCCGCGAAACCTCGAGTTTGTCGTCACTTGGCAAATGGGATCATTGTGGGGTTCCAATTGGAAGTTCGTGCTGGCACTTATGCCATGGATGGTGATCCTGCTGCCGTACGTGTATCGGAAGGCAAAGGTGCTGAACCTGCTCAGTATGAACGAACAAATTGCAGCAAGTCTGGGCGTATCTCTTCAACGGGAGCGACTGGCCTTGATGGCGGGAGCGGTTGGTCTGGCTGCGTCGAGTGTAGCGACAGGCGGAGGCATAGGGTTTATCGGCTTGCTTGGTCCGCATATCGCGCGCAGATTGGTAGGACCCCAGCATCAATACATGCTGCCCATTACGGCGCTCGTCGGTTCATTGCTCGTATTGGCCGGGGATACGATAGGGCGAAGCATCATACCGGCTACGGAAGTACCAGCGGGTATTGTCATTTCCCTCATTGGGGGGCCTTATTTTCTGTATTTGTTGATCCGGACAAAAGGGTAAGACACGTTTGAAATCAGGAGATGAAAAAAGGAGTTCAATCGATATGAAAAAGAAATTATCAGGTATTCTGTCCGTAATCATAGCCACAGCCGTCGTGGCGGGGTGCGGAGCAGGACAGGTGACTACAGACACAAACGCTAATAATAAAGCGCAAACGGCTAAGGCGGGAGCAGCACAGCCCGATACAAAAGGGACAGGGGAGCCTGTATATCCGAGAACCATCAAGCATGCGATGGGGGAAGTCACACTGGAGAAGAAGCCGGAGCGTGTCGCTTCTGTCGATATCATGGGAACAGATTACTTCCTCGTGCTAGATTTTGCTCCGATTGTATCGGAAGGCTTTGAGTCGACGAAAAGTAAGTCACCCATTTTTGCGAAGTATGCAGAAGGGAAAACGGTGAAGGATTTGGGTGGAAAAACGAATTTGGAGACCTTGTTGGAGATGGACCCAGAGGTTATTGTCATGACAAGCACCGGAAAAGGCTCCAGATATGAGGAATTCAACAAAATGGCTGATTCCATCGTCATTGATTTCTCAGTGGATGCAGCCACCCGGCTCATGAAAATAGCTGAAGTGATTGGCAAAGAAGAAAAGGCGAAGCAAGTATTGGCCGATTTTGATAAGCTGAAAAACGAAGCAAAAGCAGCAGCAGACAAGCATAAAGGAGAAACAGCGCTATTCCTCGTTTCCAATGGTAAGGATTTTACAGTGATGCATCCCAAAAACTTTCCGATTTACTATGAGGAAGTGGGACTAACACCGATAGCAGGATTGCCCGAGGATGGCAAGATTGGGGGGCGTATCGGAATTGAGGCGTTGAGTGAGCTCGCTCCTGATCATATCTTTATTGCTGAGAACCGTCGTTCGGCGAAAGCAGAGGAGCCGGAAGGGTTGATTCATATCTGGAAGGATCATCCTGTCTGGAAAAACCTCAAAGCAGTGAAAAACAACCATGTTTACACGATGGATACACTCGCGGGCGATACGTTCTTCCTGGGAGAAATCGCTGGATTGGAAGCCATTAAGAACAACCTCGGAAAATAGAAATTTACTACTGCTCATTCTGAGAATCATTCCATACAAGCGCCTTTTGCTCCAGTGCTTTTGCAAGTGAATCTTTCCCTTTTACTCCTTTTTCAATAAATGGTTTATCGTAAACATATATGTTCCGTAAAAATGAAGCAGGAGAACATGCTGATGAGGGTGCAAAATTTTATCAAAACTCTTTTTCTTTAAAGTACACATAAGGCTTACCACCTTCGATAGTAGTAACACCCGCGAACGATCGGCAGCCTTTGCTCACGAGCAGGATAGCTCAATAATTTTGCGAATACTCTACGTATGGAATTATTTTCGAAGTTCGTGAATAAGACGTTATCAGAAATTTCCTGAATGCATGTTCTTGAAGTAATACTCAGAGATAGTCGGACAACCACTACGCCAGTTTGAAAAGTGAAAAAAGGCACGAAACCTCACATAACACTAAGTTCACAATGCAGGCTTGCAGACCTTGGGACTGGCAGAGTTTTTGGCAAAGGTGCGGATCAAGTTGGATATATCTTTTGTACGTCGGACGTCCTGAATAACAGAATGTTCTACGAAATTGCAAGGAAGCATATTTGCAGGGTGAGTAGTTAAGAAACGCTTTAAAGAAAACTTTAACTGAAAAATATAAATAGCATAGAAGGCGGTAATTTATGAACTCGCTAACTAAAGAAACGGTGGATGAATTATTGGCAGCAATGGACGCTTATAAAGTAATTGCGCAAGAACTCATTGACAAATTAATATTGGAAACGAACCAGCCTGAAAAATCAGAGATAATAAAAGGAAGTTACTATTTAATTTCAAATGCGGAATTACTAAACGATGAAGAACATTTAACCGGTAATTGGTACTTTGATGTTCATGGAGAGCATTGCATGTTTGAAAACTTAGATACTGGACAAAAACTGGAGGTTTCCCTCGGGAATACAAACGATATTGGAAATGTGGATCCCTCCTTTTTTTATGACTTCTTGAAAACAACTGAGAATTTTAAACACTTAATTCAATATTTTGAAAATCCATTTGGTGATATGTTGAATTTTTTTGAAGTATTAGAAAAGCGAAAAATACTTATACATATTCACGGTGTTGAATACAGAAAGATTCTTCAGAATGAATAATAATTTTGGTTCGTGAATAAGAGGCCTGAAATGATGTATCAGTCATCAATAAACGATTTATTGTATTTTGGTGGTATTAAAGGTTTGTGATAACGCTTTAAGCTAATGGATACGATAGCTCAATAAACCAGGCCAGTCTAATACTTTATTTTCTCTGAACAATATAAGAAGCACTCTACAAGATTAGTAGAGTGCTTTTTTTCATTTCCGATTGTCTGATTCCGTATAGGCATAAGAGATAGCTTGGGTTGCTTGTGTAGTCAATTGGATACGTGCTGGGTTTTTCACTTCCAAGGTCATAACGGACATGACGACCGTTTGCATGGTGACGATAAAATAGATTCAAAAAAAGATGTTTTTCAAAAGTGGTGATTCCACGGAAAAATCGTTTCTCCTTCTCATGTAAGAAAAATTGAAAGTAGTTAGAAACGATATGTATTACACTGCCATTCACGCTCTCTTTCGTATGTCATCGAGTCGGCTGTTGTCCTCTCGATTGCTTTTATTATACGGATAAAAGCGGAAAGCACGCAAAAGCGCGGGTGTTCCATCTGCGTCGATTTACAGCCGAAATAGATCGTTTTTGCCAGTAGAAAACACTCGCTCTTCTTGTTAATCGCTGTGGCTCACCGGCAATCATGAATTCTGTGAGAGGTCTCATCTATTTTCTCATCAATTTCTAATCTCTCTCTTTTTTTTCCTTCATCTGTCCTTTTTATGATAAAAGAGATCAAACAAAACCAGTCGAAAAAAGGAGCGAGATCATATGAAAAAAGTAGTCATGACCATGGTAGGAGCACTGATTGTAGGGAGCCTCAGCGTAACAGCCTTTGCAAATAGCAACCAATATTACAGCGTACCGCAAAAGAACACTTCTACCGTCTACCTGCAAATCGACGATGACGTGAAACACAACTGGGCGAAGCTCGTGCGCATCACGCCTGAAAAAGCACTGAAAAAAGTTCGGGAGGCACAGTCTGGCGTTATTACTGAATGGAAATTGGATGACGAGGATGGTTTTCTCGTATACAAAGCAGAGATCAAAAACAAGCATCAAGAATTTGACGTATACGTCGATGCGATGACTGGTGAGGTGTGGCAAACAGTTGACCACGATGACGACGATGATCATGACGACGACAACGACGATCAGTGGAACAAACAACAAGTGAAAATCAGTGTAGAGCAAGCGAAAAAGATCGCTTTGGCTAAAGTGAGCGGCACCATCAAATCCATCAAGCTGGATGAAGACGATAACCACTATGTGTATGAAGTGGAAGTGAAAACGGCTAAAGGACAGGAAGTAGATTTGGAGATTTCCGCTACAACAGGTGCTGTACTGGATGTAGACTGGGACGATTAATCGATCCCGCTATCTTTCTCAACCGACCCTTTAATCTGTAGAGGGTCGGTTTTTTTGTGCCAGAGTCTCTACAAATTCCATTGCTTCTTGAGCCGTAGGTATTTTGCGGACATTCTCTTCGGAAAATTGCTGGGCTTGCGGATAGTTCGTGGAAGCGATTTGTTTTGCGGCTGCCTCTACGTCATAGGGTGTAAAGCGATGTTCGTAGCTGTCACCATCAAGCAGTAACCAGTATGCACCTGGTTTGTCGGCAAACGGCATGCCCACACTTCCAGCATTGAGAATACGTAAATCGCCAAGGCGACGTTCAAATTGGACATGTGTATGACCACAGATGACTGTTCGCTGCTGTGTCCCCTCAAAGTAAGTGGCAACGACTGCATCTGATGTACGGGGAGTGAAAATATCTTCATCATTGGTGGGAATGGCGTGGCAGAAAAGTACGTCCTCGTAATCCTCTCGTATTAACGTGTAGGTAAGTGGGAGTTGCACCAGAAAGTCACGATGAGAGCGGCTCAATTGCTCCGCAACCCATGACGTGATTTCCCGCACAGAATCGGATATTTCCATGGCCAGAGCCTCACCGTCAAAAGTGAGTACGACTTCACGATCACCATTACCTCGGATGAATTGCACAGGTGTATCCAATCACTCTCATTTCACTTCGCCTCCCATTTATTTCCGAATGATCTTCAAAACCTTATTTCCAACGATCCAATTTGAACCTATAATGTATCTTGGGCATATCCTCTAAGCTATGGTATAATTTTGACGCCAAATTACGATTAAGGAGTATGGATGATGGAAAAAAAATTAATCTTCGGTCATAAAAATCCAGACACAGATTCCATTTGTTCAGCACTTGTGTATGCTGACTTGAAAACAAAATTGGGTGCGAATGTAGAGCCTGTACGACTGGGTGTAATCAGCAGCGAAACAGCATTTGTGTTGAATTACTTCCAAGTAAAAGAACCACGCCTCGTAGAAACAGTGGCGAATGAAGTAAATGAAGTCATCCTTGTAGACCACAACGAGCGCCAACAAAGCGCGAATGATATTGAGCAAGTGCAAGTGGTAGAAGTGATCGACCATCACCGTATTGCGAACTTTGAGACGAGCAATCCTCTCTACTTCCGTGCAGAGCCTGTTGGATGCACCACAACCATTTTGAAGAAGATGTACAAAGAAAACGGCGTAGACATTCCAAAAGAGATGGCGGGCTTGATGCTTTCTGCTATCATTTCGGATACGTTGCTGTTGAAATCTCCAACTTGCACGGAGCAAGATGTAGCTGCTGCACACGAGCTGGCTGAAATCGCGGGTGTTGATTTGCAAGCATACGGTCTGGACATGCTCAAAGCGGGAGCAGACCTGAGCGACAAAACAATCGCACAACTGCTCACGTTGGATGCAAAAGAGTTCCAAATGGGCAATGCGAAGGTAGAAATCGCACAAGTAAATGCGGTGGACGTAAATGATGTACTTGCACGCCAAAGCGAACTGGAAGCAGCTATGAATGCAAACATCGCTGAAAAAGGTTTGGATTTGTTCGTGTTTGTTGTAACGGATATCTTGAATAACGATTCTGTTGCGATCGCACTCGGCAGCGCAACTCAAGCAGTAGAAAAAGCGTACCAAGTAACATTGGTGGACAACAAAGCTGTTCTGAAGGGCGTTGTCTCCCGTAAGAAGCAAATCGTACCGGTATTGACTGATACATTCCAAGCTCTGTAAGAAACAAAGATGGCTGCCCATGCACAAGTTGCGGGCAGCCATTTTTTATTTTACATGCCTTGGTCAGGGTTGTTGTGCATCTGGAACAAGGTTTGCTGGTTATAAGCATCGTCACTGTAATGGGTGATGGCATGTTTATCTCTCGCTTTGAGACTAAGCAGACCTGTTAATCCCCATCCGGCACCGAGTACCGCTACAATGAAGCCGAAGACATAGAGCATTGAAATCCCCCCTTGTATGGCTTTCTCTATATTTTAGCAAATTATGAAAATAGAGTAACGCTAATTTTTTGATGAAAATGTGTTTGACATTGACGGTCCGTAAATGTGTACGATCAATTTGTCAGGAGGAATGAACATGGAATATACGGTGCAAAAGCTAGGACTCCTGGCGGGTGTCAGCACCCGGACGCTCCGATACTACGATGAAATTGA
Source organism: Brevibacillus sp. AG (assembly GCF_028369215.1). Classification (NCBI taxonomy): domain Bacteria; kingdom Bacillati; phylum Bacillota; class Bacilli; order Caryophanales; family Paenibacillaceae; genus Brevibacillus; species Brevibacillus sp. AG. Next base: position 209,924 of record NZ_JAQMYO010000002.1, read on the forward strand.
CCTTCTCAAGCCGGCGAGAGTCAATTCGTCAGGGTATCGCATTTACGGACAGCAAGAGGTTGATCGATTGCAGCAAATCCTTTTTTACCGCGAGCTGGGTGTGAGCTTGGAGGAGATCAAGGAGATCCTGGATTCACCAACCTTTGATGCTGACCGGGCACTGCGGGAGCACCGCGAGAAGCTCCTGGAAAGGCGAACGCAATTGGATGCGTTAATCGCCAATGTCGATTTGACATTAGCACAAAGAGAGGGGACCAAAACGATGAGTGACAAACAAAAATTTGAAGGCTTCAAACAAAAGTTGATTGACGACAACGAGGCCCAGTACGGAGAAGAAATCCGCTCAAAATATGGAAGTGACCAGGTTGACAAATCCAATCAGAAGGTCAAAGGCATGACAGAAGAACAGTATGCCGTGCTGGAGAAATTGAATGCAGAGCTGCACGAGACGTTGGCGCAGGCTTTTTCGACAGGTGATCCTGCTCATGAATTGGCGCAAAAAGCAGCGGATCTTCACCGTCAATGGCTGAGCTTTTATTGGGACAGCTACAGCAAAGATGCGCACGCAGGTGTTGCCCAGATGTACGTCGAAGACCCGCGCTTCACGGCCTATTACGACAAGGAACAGCCTGGTGTTGCCGAGTTTCTCAAAGATGCAGTGGTCATTTATACGAGCAAGTAAAGAGATTTCAAAAAAGAAGCTGCGAGTAGGGCAGCTTCTTTTCGTTTTACTTTTAGTTATCCCCACCTACTGCGGGAAAAAGTTTTTGCCCCAATGGGGTTGGCAATCCATCCATGCTTACTACGTTGTTTTCCTTTTGATAATCAAGCAGTTCTTGCTCGTCTTTAGCCAAGGTCCATTTCTGAAGGGTGTCGCGTTCTTTTGAATAGGAATAGAAGGGGATAGCCCAGCCGCAAGAGGTCTTTACTTCCTGTATGTTGACGGTAATGATTTGACGAGCACCGGGCAGAAGCGGGAATTCTTTTACGAGCTCATCCCACCGAGGCGTATCTGGGAGAATAACCGTTCCTTTGCCGAATAGTCGCATGATGAGAGGGGGGCCTTCAAACGCACAGAACATGAGAGTAATCCTGCCATTTTCCTGCAGATGAGCGCTGGTTTCGTTTCCACTTCCAGTCAGGTCTAAATAGGCGACCTCGGTAGGCGATACTATGCGAAAAGAATCGTACCCTTTCGGTGAAAGATTCACGTGACCATTTGTGTCCATAGGAGCAGAGGCAACAAAGAACATCCGTTGCTTCTTGATAAACTTCTCATGCTCAGGTCGTAATTCAGAAAAAAGTTGACCCATTTTTGCACCCCTCCAGATAATGGAATCGATTTTGTTGCCCTCATATTATCATGAAAATATGAAGATTTTGTGTGATTCATCCCCAATCCCTACAGTATAGATGGTAAAGTGTAAATATTCCAACACAATGGCAACGCGAGACTTTTGAAAAGGAGGAGTATTTACATGCAAGCAACAGAGCCAATTTACTTAGGGGAACGCATCCATTTAATAGACGGTTTCGATATGGGCTGGGCGGAACGTACGGGGACGTATGTGATCGCGGAAGAGGAGCTCACATTGGTAGAAACAGGACCAAGCCCCTCCGTCCCATACATCAAGGCCGGTCTCGCCAAGCTCGGTTATAAGCCGGAACAAGTCAAATACATCATCGTGACGCACATTCACTTGGATCATGCAGGAGGAGTAGGACTGTTTCTGAAGGATTGTCCGAACGCAAAGGTCGTTGTCCACCCGAAAGGTGCACGTCATCTCATAGATCCGAGCCGACTGATCGCAGGCGCGAGAGCGGTGTATCATGATGATTTTGATCGATTGTTTGATCCGATTGAGGCTGTTCTCGAGGAACAGATTTTGATTCGTGGGGACGGAGATACACTAAAGATCGGAGAGAATTGCGTATTGGAGTTTCTGGATTCGCCAGGGCATGCCAATCATCACTTCAGCATCTACGATCCAGTAAGCCGCGGCATGTTCACAGGTGATACGGCAGGTGTGCTCTATCCACAGCTTAAAAAGGATGGCATACACCTCGTGCTGCCATCTACTTCGCCGAATCAGTTTGACCCGGATGCCATGTTAGCGTCTCTAAGCCGTTTTGAAGCGCGCAAACTGAGTCGCATTTACTTTGGTCATTTTGGGATGACAGAGCAGGTAGATGACGTGTACCGCCAAATACGCGAGTGGCTCCCCATGTTTGTGGCGGAAGGAGAGACAGCGCTTGTTGCTGGACAATCATACAATGAGCTGTCTCTTACGTTATTTGAACGAGTCTCGGATCATCTACAGTCACAAGGAATCAGCAGTGACCACGAAGTATTCGAAGTACTCAAGCTCGATTTACAAGTATGCTCCATGGGCATTCTCGATTATTTGGACAAACGAGGGAAATAGCCAGGCAAGAAAGTATTGGCTTATGTGTTTGTCATTCTTTTTTTAATCAAGGAATGCTATGATGTAGGATGAGTCATGGACTGTGACAATTTCAAACGTAACAGCAAATAGGTGCCTCGTCTTTTTAACGAAAAGATCGGGTGAAAAGGGAAGTCGGTGAAAATCCGACGCGGTCCCGCCACTGTAAATCGGCTCGTTCCTCAGCCGTAAGCCAGGAGACCTGCCTGTTTGTTTTAGTGCCTGTTGCCTTCGCGGAAAGGATCGGCCTATTTCAGGAAGCAGACCATCCTGTCTGTTTGCCCTGAGGTGCCGACCCTTTGATTTCCGAATGGAAGCAAGGGTCGATTTTTTTATTGGAAAGGAACAGTCAATCAGACATGCAGAAAGGAAGTTCTACATATGAAACGTTCATTGCGATTCATGATCCCACTACTAGTTGCGGCTAGCCTCGCAGGTTGTGCGGGTAACGATAACAGCCAGCCAGCACCAGGGGGACAAACAAGCGCACCGCAGACAGCACCGCAAGAGAATGCGGCCGAGCAACCTGCAAAACAAACAACGTATCCATTGACCGTCAAGGATGCAACAGGAAAAGAAGTAACCTTTGCAAAAGCTCCTGAGCGAATCGTCTCTACATCACCTGCCGAGACAGAGATTTTGTTCGCATTAGGCTTGGAAGATCGGATCGTAGCTGTCTCAGACTATGATGATTATCCAGATGCGGCGAAGGCAAAACCGAAAATTGGCGGAGTCGTCAAACCAAATGAAGAAGCCATTCTCGCTCAAACGCCGGATATGGTCGTCGGTGGGATTTCGATGGAAAAGCCAGTGGCTGACAAGCTCAAATCTCTCGGAATGCCAGTCTATATTGCCCATCCGACAAAGATGGATGACATCCTAAACAATGTTTTGGCGATGGGAGTTATCACGAACACACAGGAACAAGCCGAAAAAGTCGTCGCGCAAATGAAGAAAGACATCGCGTACGTTCAAGAAGCAGTGAAAAATGTAAAACCGGAAGAGAAGAAAAAGGTATATCTGGAATTTTCCCCAGGCTGGACAGTCGGAAAAGGCGAATTCATGGATGAACTCATCACCCTGGCTGGAGCAACAAACATTGCTTCCGACACCGAAGGGTGGAATCCGATCAGTGAAGAAAAGATTTTGCAAAACGATCCAGACGTCATTTTGTATGCGAGCGGAATTACCGATGAAAAGACTGGCATCAAGCTAGAGGATATGATCGCGAATCGCAATGGCTGGGATAAAATGAAGGCGATCCGTGAAAAACAAATCTTTGGCATGGACCAAAATATTTTGTCTCGCCCTGGTCCGCGTATTACACAAGGCTTAATCGAAGTAGCCAAGGCGATTTACCCTGACTTGGTGAAATAAAATGAAGAAACGATTGTTCATATGGGGAGGAGTTAGTTGTCTCGTCCTTCTGGCATCAATAGTTATCAGCATCTCGATGGGGGCGGCACAACTCCCCATTTCGCAAGTATGGCTCATCCTGCTCCATCAAATCCCTGGCTTGTCTGAGTGGATCACCGTAGCATGGCCGGAGTCATCTGAGCAAATTGTCATGAAGGTTCGTTTTCCACGCGTTGTATTGGCTGTCTTGATTGGCGCCTGCTTGTCACTTGCGGGAGCGGGCTTTCAGGGAGTATTGCGCAATCCGCTTGCAGATCCGTTTACGATGGGCGTGGCATCGGGTTCTGCTGTCGGAGCAGCCTTCTTGATCCTTTTTGGCTTGCAAATCACCTTTTTGGGTGCATGGAGCACGCCTGTCGTCGCTTTTCTTACAGGATTGCTCAGTTTATGGATCGTACTCGGACTCGCGAATACGCAAGGAAAGCTGCAAACAGAGACCCTGATTTTGTCTGGTGTCGTGGTGCAGGCTTTTCTCGGCTCACTCGTTTCGTTTATGGTGTCGCTATCCGACCAGACGGTGAATGAGATCGTGTTCTGGCTTATGGGCAGCCTGTCATTTCGAGGGTGGGCCTTTACGTACGTCTTGATTCCGTACTTGGTCATAGGTGGAATGGTACTTGTGAGCTATGCGCGTTCCTTGAACCTATTTGCGTTGGGGGAGCGGCAGGCTGCGCATCTCGGCGTCCATGTGGATGGAACGAAGTTAGTGGTTCTGGTCGTTTCGACCCTCCTGACTGCAGCGGCGGTTTCTATCGCGGGAATTATCGGGTTCGTTGGCCTGGTGGTACCGCATCTCGTCCGATTGCTGGTTGGTCCTGACCATCGTATTTTACTGCCGATGTCTGCGATCTGCGGTGGTATTTACGTGCTGTGGGCCGACACTCTTGCCAGAATGCTGCTGAGTCCAACAGAAATCCCGCTCGGTGTCGTGACAGCATTTCTGGGAGCACCGTTTTTCGCCTATTTATTGAAGCAAAATAAACGCTTTAGGAAGAGGTAACGTTTGCAATGATCAATGTGCGCAACTTGCAAAAATCGTATCAGGATACGCCTGTTTTGCACGGCATCGATTTTTGCGTGGACAAGGGAGAATTTTTTGGCATCATCGGACCAAATGGAAGCGGAAAATCTACCTTGCTAAAAATAATTTCAGGTGTCATTAAGGCAGATGCAGGAGACATTTTGCTTCAAGAGAAAAAGCTTCATTCCTATCCACGCAAAGAGCTTGCCAAAATACTGGCAGTTCTGGAGCAAGAGGGTCTGCCGCCAGTCGGCTTTCGTGTCCGAGAGGTGTTGGAAATGGGTCGCTTTCCTTACCAAAATTGGCTAGGGGAAGAGAAGCAGGATGTCGCATCGCTCATTGATGAAATCGTACAGATGCTCGGTCTTGAACATTTGGAAGAGCGCACACTGGATCAGTTGAGTGGTGGGGAAAAGCAGCGCGTAGCTTTGGGGAAGGCATTGATCCAAAGACCTCAGGTGCTGTTGCTCGATGAACCCACGACCTACCTTGATATCGGGTACCAGATTCAACTCATGGACATCGTGCGAAAATGGCAAAAGACGACGCAGGTGACGGTCATCGCTGTGCTGCACGATCTGAATCTGGCCTCCCTATACTGCGATCGTATTTTGATGCTGCACAGAGGAAAGCAGATAAGCGTTGGCGCACCAAAAGACATCTTGCAAAGTGACAGAATAGAGGCTGTATACGGAACCAGACCGATTGTCATGGAGCATCCTGTTCATCATTTGCCGCAAATTATTTTGCAATCGCAAGTATAAGAGGTTGTTTAAGGAGAAAGAAGCATGATCGTACTGATTACAGGCGGAGCACGCAGCGGAAAAAGCACGTTTGCCGAAAAATACGCGGCTCATTTGGGCTCCTCGGGTGTTTACATCGCGACCGCACAAATCACGGATGAGGAAATGGAAGAGCGGATCTTGCACCATCGAGACCGCCGCTTGCAGTCTGGCTTCCCTTGGCAAACGATCGAGGAGCCGTACGCATTGACAGAGTGGCTCGCGAAGCTCGGGGCACAAAAAAAAAATCAAGAACAGCAGACAGTGATTTTGATTGATTGCTTGATCCTTTGGCTGTCCAATTGGCTGCTGCATGATGGAGTGGAGCAGACGTTTGAGCAAGTGCTCCAGCAGGTGGATAGGCTGGTCAAAAAGCTAAAAGACTACCCAGGGACAGTTTTACTGGTGACAAACGAAGTAGGCGATGGACTCGTCCCGCAAAACCCGTTGGGCCGTAAGTTCCGTGACTTGGCGGGCTTGATGAATCAACGTGTCGCAGCCGTTGCCGATCAAGTTTTTCTTGTCACAGCAGGAATTCCACTTGAGCTAAAAGGACAAGCTTTCCGATTTTAACTCGGTGAAAAGACGGTTTCGAATCGTCTTTTCACCTTTTTTGTGATATAATACAAGAAAAGCCATGGAAGGGATCAGGATACCATGCGTCCCCATAGGACGATCTGGAAACGTTTTGACCTCTCCTACATCTAGCTTCGTAGTAGTCGATCGTCACTGAAGGCGACTAACCTACTACGAAAGCGAGGCCCTTTGTATGAGTAGCGACTTATACTTTCGATGTTCCTCGGTAGTCGGTTGGTCGTCTGTGCCTAAACCGACAAAAATGCGAGGAAACCGTGATGAGGAGAGCGCTGCAGTTATCTAAGCGTTACAGTATGATTTTGTTTGGAGCTTGTTTACTTGCTTTTGCGTATTATCACATTAACTTTCAGAACCATTTGTCTGAAGGTGGGTTTGTTGGCTTGGGGTTATTGGCGAAATACGCCTTTGACTTGTCGCCAGCGATGGTGATGCTTTTGCTGGATATCCCACTGTTTTTGGTTGCCTGGTTAGTAAGAGGCCGCCAGTTCATTTGGGACACGATTTTTGCATCACTTGCTTTTACCGTATTTTACGATTTGTTTGAACGATTTTCACCGATTGTCATGGATATGAGCAGAATGATGCCGCTGGCGTCTGTCTTGGCCGGTGTACTGACTGGACTGGGTACCGGATTGGTTCTGCGCTATGGAGCTGCGACAGGTGGAGATGATATTTTCTCCCTGTTGATCAGTAAGTACACGGGATTGTCCATTGGTACGGTCTTTCTTTTACTGGACGTTATTGTGCTTTGCATGTCGTTCTGGTTCGTACCAATGAAAGAGATGATGTATACCATTTTGGCCGTTGTCATTTCCAGCCAAGTCATCACCTGGACCGTCAATCATGGTGCAGGAATGGAGGTCATGGAAGAGGAGCACGGGCATGGAAGTGTCTCGATGACCCACCGGTAATGAGTAGATATTCAGTTGAAAAACATGCCTATACAAAAGCAAGCAAAAGGCCAAGTCGGTTTTCATGTCGACTTGGCCTTTTGAACGTTTATGACCGTTTTTGTACATAATATCCTGCTTTCCTAGTGGATACTAACCAACACAGATACTATCGATGGAAAGGACCTGCCATGAGCGATCCGTTTTTTAGCAACTACAAAGCATTCGTTGTCATACCAGCGGATGAGAAGCAAATGGGACCGGAGCCTTTTGACCCGAAGGATTACGCCAGCCATTTCATCCTGACGTTTTCGTTGTACGATGCAGTTATTTCCTCCTGGAGGGAAGCGACAAAGTATAAAGTGCAGGCAAAAAAGGGCCTGTTGAATGTGATCGATGGTTTCAACGCCAAACGCCGTGGTACAGCCCGTCTGCATTTGTTGGAAATGGAAGAAGACCAGGCGTATTTCGTCCTGGCCTTGTCGTTGAAAATCCAAAAGGAAAATGAGAAAGTGGTCATGGAGATGATCACCAATCTGCTGGAGAAAGATTTCGCAACCGACCTGTTGATCGGAGAGACCTGGTATCAGATCATTGGTGCCAAAGGAAAATTCGAGCGGAAGCTGTTCTCCTACAGTGTCCAGCCGTACGATTATCGACCGAAGTAATCAGCTAGTGCTTCCGTAATCGCCTGCGCAGCTTTGTCCTGATAGGACGATGTACGAACAATGCCTTCATCCTTTGGATTCGATAGGAAGCCAAGCTCAATTAAGACGGATGGATCACTATTTTCGCGCAGGACGTGATAATTGCCGAATGAAATGCCGTTGCTTCTTAATCCGATGCCACCACCCAAGCGAGTCTCAATCGCTCGAGCTAACGGCTCATCTTTGTCTTGCGAATAATAAAACGTAAGTGTCCCGCTATTTGGCTTCGGAGAAGAATTGTAATGGATGCTGATGAAGGCATCTGCCGCCTTGGATTCGCTAAAAGCGACACGCTGCGATAGCGAAGGCTTTTCTGTGTCACTGGTCCTCGTCATGAAGACTTGCGCACCGCGTTGTCGCAGTTTGCTGGCGAGCAGCATGGACGTTTTGTAATTCAACGTTTTTTCCATACTATTCCACTTCGTACCCTGTGTCCCGATATCAGAACCACCATGTCCCGGGTCGATGACGATGACTTTCCCTTTTAAGCCAGGCGTTTTGGAGCTTTTGGACACCGGAGCGCTGGACTTGGCATCGCCAATATACGTCGCAGACACCCAGCCTGTTTGTCCGTTGGAAGTTCTCGCTTGGATCCAGTCTGCTTGCTTTTGCAAAATGTCTACACGGGTTCCTCTGGGCAGCGAAAGGATAATCTCATGGCTCGTGCTTGGTCCTTTTCGCATTCGAAGCGAATCGGCCAAAACTGTGCCTTGCTTGCTTTTGACAGTGGTTGTATTGGCTGGGGAAGAAGCTGAACCCGCACTCGTTACCGCACCTTTTTGCAAGTAATATCCCGCGACCCAGCCTACCTTTTGATTGTATCTAATTTTTGCCCAACCGTATGCTTCATCGGTAATCGTCACGACCGCTCCATATGGCACGGTAGCGACAACAGAAGCATTGGGGGCTGGTTCACTGCGAACGTTCAGAGAGGTTGCGATCACTTTTGCCTGGATGACACTTGCTGCTTGCGTCGGCTCCGTAATAAACGGCCATGACAGACTAAGCCATAGCCCACATATGAGAGACGCTTTTTTACATGTTGTTTTCATCATTTCTACCTCTGACTTGGATTAGCTACTATCTCACCTGAACTATAATAAGGGAAATGCAGGAAATCGAATAGGGTATGATTTCCTGATTTTTTGGGACAATCAAAGTGGAGATTCAGTATATCTTGCCAAGGCGTTCATTGCCGACTCTGCCATTCGCTGTTTGAGTTGATCGTTTTCTACTACTTTTACCCGCAGGCCGAGAAAACGAATGCGCGATAAAATAAACTCCTGTTCGTCAGATAGAAAGTGCAGGGTGATCGTATACACCTGCGATTCTGGATCAAAAGCGACCTCTTTGTCAAAGCAGGAGAAGGCGTACAAGATGCGTTGGAGCTCAGCGTTGTAACGACGGATGATCACAATTTTTGCCATCTGCTTGCGCTGTTGGATCTGTTCCGAAATGGTCGGTAAAAAACTGTCATACCATACATCTTCTATGTGAAGCTCATCGACGGAGCGAATGAGATGCAGCGGAGTCGTGATCAGGCGATTGGAAGACATGTTCAGCCAGATCAGGTACCAGGCCTTCTTGGCAAGTGAATATTCCAGCTTGTAGGGAACCCCTCGTTGATTGCGAAAAACCGGGCCTTTGTTCGTGGCTGCGGTTATTTTTATGTGATTCTTGCCAAGTATGATTCGTCGCAGGGTGCGCACGAATGGACTCCAGAGTTGTTTGGCCTGTGTTTGCGCTTTTTCCACGACTCGTTCTTGTTCGGTCGATTCACTTTCTGGTATGTGTGTCAAACGGCGAAGCTTATCGAGTGTAGCGGGCTCGAAAATTTCTGCCGCAGACGGATTCGCCAACATCAGGGCGAGCCACGCTTTTTCGTGTGAAGTTACCGGATAAACACCTGCTTCATCCAGCCGCGTCACTAGCTGGTAATTATGTATCTTATCAAACAGATTCATAGTAGGCGAGCAGCTCCTCCCATTCTTTTTGGAATTGCTTGCGAAGAAACAGCGGTTCAAGTACTTCGACGCTTGAACCGAAGCTGCGAATCCACGGGGTAATTTCCATCGTGCTGTTCACGTTTATCTCGTACACAAAGTTCTCCCGTGATTCTTCTGTCACAATCCCCCATTGTCCTTGTGCCTCCACTCGCTCTTGGATAAAGGAATGAGGCATGTTGCGAGGCTGAAAAAAGCGAAGGCGTACGGTTACGAGTTTTCCGGTATCAATCAGCCAACTATGGGCAATGCGCTCATCCGCACTTGCTTGTAAGGAAGAGAAGATTTCCGGCGTAACGGAATTGCCTGTTACGAGCTTGGTCATACCTTCCACACGGTATTTGCGCAGCGGACCATTGCCGCACCCTTGTGCCAGCAAGTACCATCTGCCGTATTGATGATCAAAAATAACCCGGAGTGGAATCACCTTTTGATGTCGCCCGGATGAATCCCGTTGGAAGGCCGGATTTGTATTTTGGGAATCGTAAAACTTTCGACGTTTGGGCGTGTAGTAGTGAAATTCAACGATTTTTCGCTGACGAATAGCTTCCGTGAGTAGCAAAGCTTGATATTCATCGAGAATACGTGAGACAAAATGATATTTGTATAAAAACGCAGATGCATCGGTTATCTTCAAGCGATATTTGAGATAACGCTTCACTTTTTCTTGCAGGAGATAACCAGGGACGGCCGGTAGCTGTGTATTGGCCATGAAGTCGATGAAATCATACAGATCTAATAGCTCGTCGTCCGTCAGCGAGTCTAGTAGCTCACCATCGAATTGATAAACGTACGGTCTGACTTCACTACTATTTTTTATCACGCCAATTTCTTCGAGGTATTTCATGTCCTGGCGAATCGTTTTTTCATCGGGCTCTGTATCCACAAACGTATCCAGCAAGTCTTTAATGGAGAGAGGCTGTTGTCTGAGCTTTTCCAAGATGTGCGACAGTCGCTCTACTTCCGAATCCTTCAATGATTTTGCATGATACAAAAACATCAAGAAATTGTCCGTCACCTCAAAATAGTTGTAACGAAGCTGCGCGTAATACTCTTTTTTCTCCTCATCGCCGACATGCTGATAAAAGGTCGATTGGATGTCCTTCAGCTTTTTTATCGTTTTATCAAGCGTATGAACGGAGATCCCGAGCCGCTCGGCTAACTGCTGCCGATTGTAGGCACCAGCGGTCAAAAACAGGAGACGGAGCAATTGCAGCTCTTTGTCAAAGCTTTCGCGTGCCATTACATTCATCCTTATTCATTCGTCATTTATTTCCAAATTAGTCCTCATATTACGAAGAGGCTGAAGAGAAGTCAATGATAAAAAGAGGTTCGTAATACTTTTACCATGTTCAAACCACATGCACGGATGGAAAATAAGGGTATGAAAAACAGCGCAGGCTGTGAGAGACAGGAGAAATGGATGATGAAAACAATCTTGCATGGAAACAACCATCGTGAAGTAAAGCTGGAGAATGGAGATGTGCACGTTTTTGCGAATGACGAAGTCTTTGCGAGCTTCGGTGAACGCGTATATCAAATGGCAGACAATAATTTGCGTATTCCGCGAAATGTTTATTTTTCGTATACGCCCGATGCGCATGTGGGCGTTGGGACCTGCATTGGGACGACAGCGGTTTGGAATCTTGCCGATGGATTTGTCTCGCCTTCCATCGTCGGATCAGACATTGGATGCGGAATGCGTGTGCATCTGACTCCGTTGCATCGAGACGACCTCAAAGACAAGAGCCTAAAACGTGCATTGATTGAAGCGATCGAAGCGTACGTCCCGACAAACGAACGGGGAAATACGCATTTTACAGATATTCGCTTGGAGGAAGTAGTGAAGCATGGCTTAAAAGGACTCCCTAGCAACTACATTCCGGATACAGAAGAAGCGCCCGACATGCTAAGCCGTTCTTTCTCGCATGTGGAAAAGTACACATTTGAATTCGACCATTCCTTCCTGGAGCAAATACCGCAAAAATCTTGGAGTCGCGGGTGGGGCCAGTTGGGAACATTGGGGGGCGGTAACCACTTTATTGAAATCCAGCATATCGAGATCGCGGAGGAGAACAGGGAGATTGCGAAAGCGTGGGGACTGTTCGATGGTCAGGTCGTCATCATGATTCATTCCGGTTCGCGGGCGTGGGGGGCAATGCTAGGACGTGATTATACCAAAAGCTTCAAGGAAGCCATGTACAAATGGGGGATTCATAATCCCGAGCCGAGCCTGGTATATGCTCCGATTCAAAGCGAGGAAGGGCAACAGTATTTGAATTTGATGTACTCCGCGCTGAACTTTGCGGTAACGAATCGGCATATGATCGGATTTTCTGTTGAGCAGGCGTTTCGCGATGTTTTCGGTAACGAGATGCGTACGCCAGTCCTGTATGATTTGATGCATAATTACGCCTTGAAAGAATTCCATCGCAACACACCGATGCTCGTTCATCGCAAAGGAGCGACGAAGGCGTTGCCAGCAGGCCATTTCCAAAATCCGAAGGCTTACCGTGAAACGGGACATCCAGCTTTGATCCCAGGTTCTATGGGAACATCGTCCTATATCATGGTCGGATCGGACGCCGGAGCCAAAAACTTTTATTCGATCTGCCATGGCGCAGGGCGTGTTCGTTCCCGCAAAGCAACGAAGGAGCTTGTGACCATCGATCAATTCGAGCAGGCAATGCGCGTAGGACAGGAAGACGAGATCATGGTGAATCACCGTTCGCTCGCTTCCATCCTTGATGAATGCCCGCAAGCCTATAAAGATGTAGATCAAATCATCGATTCGGTTGTGGGAGCAAATCTTGCATCTGTCGTCGCAAAATGTAACCCTCTTATTGCCATAAAAGGAGTATAATGAAGAGTGGCTTCCTGAAAAGTTTTAGGGGGAGCCACCTTTTGTGATTTAACTTACACTAAATAATAGAAATTAAATTGTGAACAAATTGCGTGAGAAGTTTCAAAAAATAGGTTCGAATGTAACATAAATTGCTTCGCTTCCTCAACCGATACCAAAAGAGAGACAAAATAGGGGAGATAGGGGAACAGATATGCCTACATACTATTACTTCACCTGCCTAAAATGCCGAACCCGGGGGGGAGTTTTCGGCGAACAGGCCTGGGGCTGGGGGAACTTTGACATGATCGAGTCCTTCAAATACCTGGCTCACCACATCCGTACATGCGGAGAAGATTCGATTCGCGTGATTTCTGAGGATGTAGATGATTATGTAGATCAGCTGCACGGAGAGTACAACACCTTCCTTGAGCAAACGAAGCATATATTTCCGCATTCCAAAGATTGGGAGTTCCTTGATCGATGGAAAACATTAAAAGTAGAAGAAATGAAGCTAAAATGGGTCGAGGAAAACCGGATTATGCATCCAGATGATCGGATGAAAATATGCGGAGTTCTTGATGCAGTGGACATCTTGAAAGAAGGGGCGGGTAGAGTCTCCTTCAGTGCTAGCGTGACGGATGAGGATGGGAAGGTGTGGAAAATCGTTGCTGATATGCGCGAATTACCCATTTTAAAACATTCGTATATCATCATTGGCGTCATGCAAGAGCATTCTATATTAGGGGAAGTCATTGAGGTGTACAAGATGATTCCACGAGTCGCTGTTCAAGACGAAAGGGGTAACGATCATGATTCTGGAGACAATCGGGCAATTACTAATTAAAGTGCGCGAGGAAAATCCACTTGTACATAACATGACGAACGTAGTTGTCACGAACTTTACAGCGAACGGCTTGTTAGCCCTTGGTGCATCACCTGTCATGGCGTACGCCAAGCAAGAGGTGGCAGACATGGCAAAAATCGCAGGAGCCCTTGTATTAAATATAGGGACATTGAATGAGCATGAGATCGAAGCGATGCTGATCGCAGGAAAATCGGCGAATCAGCATGGCGTGCCTGTTTTGTTTGATCCAGTGGGAGCGGGAGCAACATCGTACCGAACCGAGACAAGTCAACATCTTGCGCAGGAACTCGACCTTACCCTCATAAGAGGAAATGCTGCCGAGATTGCCAATGTCATCGGGGAGCGCTGGGAGATTAAAGGTGTAGATGCGAAGGAAGCGGGCGGAGATGTCGAGGACCTAGCGAGAGCAGCAGCGAAAAAGCTCAAGACAATCGTTGCGATTACAGGCAAGGTCGATGTGATTTCGGATGGAGAAACGACTTACTCGATCCGGAATGGTCATCCCATCTTAACGAAGGTGACCGGAACTGGCTGTTTGTTAACGTCTGTTATGGGAGCGTTTGCAGCCATTGCAAATGACAAGCTGATCGCAGGAGCTGCTGCATTGGTATGCTACGGTGTTGCTGCGCAGCTGGCAGCAGAGAAAGCAGCAGGAGTAGGTCCAGGCAGTTTCCAAGTCGAATTTTTGAATGCCTTGCATAACGTGACCGCAGACGATGTTCGCCGTTTTGGGTATATCGAAAAAAGAGAATAAAAATTCCCCTTTAAAAAAGGGGAGAAAAATGGCCGTAGAACGATTAAGCTAGATATGTTAGACAGTAGCTGTAATTTCGTAGTGAATAAGACAGCAGCTTCTTCTGGTGCTCGGATAGTGCTAGGAATATAAATTCTACTTGATCATCATCGTATGGACGGACATAAAAACGGGAAATACCATGACAAATAATTTCTCTCTTTAACGTCAGCGCCACACTGGCGTCTGTTCGTATGTGCAATTCCACGCTGCGTACCCTCCTTGGACATTCAATAGAGTACCAAAAAAATACAAGGAAAAACAAGGGAATTATGTCTGATTCATGTCCAAGTTGTTACCAATTTTCGTATGAAAACTGACAAGGAGAACGATTCAGAAAAGACTAGCGGGGGTTGCTGGGAAAGCACCCTGTTCGAGAGAAAAAATTCGAGATGAGACCGGCCATTCTCCCTTTTTCCGTTGAGTTATTTACTTTATTTCGAAGGCAGCGTACGAGCTCCTGATCGCAATGACAAGAAAAATAGCCGTGCTTTCGATAGCAATCATCATGCCTCTTGCAGCATCTGTCGACGTCATCAATCGGCGCATCCGGCCCGGAGCATCCAGGCCCACACCAGTTTCCGTACAAACAGGGTAAGCCTACTGATCGGCGTTTTCTTTTTGACAACTGGCATCACTCCGTCTTGTAAAGGGATACTACTTGTATCATATTGAACAGAAAGTGAACTTGCTTTAGGCAATCTCCCTTTTTTCGTTTCGATAGATATTCGCCTGATATGAATTACACGGAGGTCTACCAAGGGATAAACTTTCAAAATATCACTTGAAATCATATTGGGAATATGATAGATTAATTCTTGCCGAAGCGAACGCTTGCAGGCTCGATGGATGGATGTCCGAGCGGCCGAAGGAGCACGATTGGAAATCGTGTAGGCGGTGTCGAACCGTCTCGTGGGTTCAAATCCCACTCCATCCGCCATCATACATGGCCCGTTGGTGAAGCGGTTTAACACAGCAGCCTTTCACGCTGTCATACAGGGGTTCGAATCCCCTACGGGTCACTTAAACATCCCGTATAGTAATCCGGGGCCCCCGCAAAGTACTCGGAATATGCTTCATTGTATTGGCGTCACTTTGTGGGGTTATCTGGAGGCTTAGCTCAGCTGGGAGAGCATCTGCCTTACAAGCAGAGGGTCGGCGGTTCGATCCCGTCAGCCTCCACCATTTTTATATGCGGTCGTGGCGGAATTGGCAGACGCGCTAGATTCAGGTTCTAGTGGTGGCAACACCGTGGAGGTTCAAGTCCTCTCGACCGCACCAAGCAAACCCTATACATGGCGGTCGTGGCGAAGGGGTTAACGCACCGGATTGTGGCTCCGGCACTCGTGGGTTCAAGTCCCATCGATCGCCCCATATATGTTCAAAATGTAAAATGAAACAGCCCAGCGGTGGCTCCTGTAGAGGAACTCCGGCTGGGCTTTCTTTGTATCTGTCTACGAATGAGCAACAGGCTGATAAAAGTGAAGGCGATTGCCAAAAGGATCGGTCACGCTCACTTCGCGTGTTCCCCACGGCGTCTCCTCTAAACCGGGACAAGCGTACTTGTATCCTTGACGCAACAGTGACTGATGAAAAAGTTCAATGTCCTCTACCTGTACGCGAATCGCTGAGCCAGGACAAGCATCCCCGTGATGCTCAGATAGATGAATCGTGCACGATGGAGAGGAAATTTGCATGTACAAAGGAAAATGCTCCTCGTAACGATGCTCCCAATCAATCTGAAACCCTAGAAACTCTACATAAAATTCTCTTGCCTTCTCAACGTCAAACATGCGAAAAATAGGCGTTATGATCTGATTCATTTGCCCAGAAACCTCCGGATTGTATTGAGGGAGGCGAGGTGCACCCCTTCGTGAAAGATCGTTCGGACAAGCACTTGTGCAATCGTATGCATGCCGGATTCAGTTGCGGGAAACTCTTCTTCTAATCGATCCTTGTAAGTAGCTTGTATCGTCTGAGGTTGTTCTTGTAATAAGGAGACGAGTACTTCGAGTTTCGGTGGTGGTGTATCCCAGTCAGCAGGTTTTGTACCGAAGTTAAACCATTCGTTGAAGCCAGGGGGGATTGGGATCGTTTCTTTTGTAAGGTGAGCGATCCATAAATACTGATCGAGATAGATGTGCCCCAGATTCCACAAGATATTGTTGGAGAAACCATCGGGAATGATGTTCACATCTTCATCCGTCAAACCATCGATAGCTTTTAACGTCTCCTGTCGATAATCCTCTAGCTGCTGGAATAGCACCTTGTGCCGCTTTTCCATACTTTTTCCCCCTTGAGTGGCAGTCTTCGCAAATAAATTCGAGTCAGAGAATCTACTTCCTTCTATAAGAAGGGGAAGTACTAACAAAAAAGCGTGCAGAACAACTCGTCTGCACGCTTTTTTGTATGTTGTGTATAGGAAACGGCGCTACATTCTTTCCTGCTCGAGGGCATGAGAAGGGGAGAATAGTTTCCGCCATTTTACTTGCGGTACGCAAATGGCAGCGAGGATCATAAATACGCCACCCCATTGAGGGAGAGAGACAGTCTCTTGAAGCACGAAACTCGACAAGAGTACGACTGTGGGCAGCTCCACTGCACTTAAAATGGTAGCCAGTCCATTACCGATCCGTGGCACACCAACAGCCAAACAGAAGATCGGGATGACCGAACCGAAGATCGCAACCAAAAGACCGAGCGGCAGCAAACCTTGCAGAAGCTGACCATTTATCAGGAAAGTCGGTGGATAAATGATCGAGAGCATCAGGGCAGCGATACCAATCGAAATCGCGCTTCGCAAGTATGGATCCATTCCAGGGAGAATTCGCCCGCTGAAGAAAATAACCAGGGCAAAGGTCGCGCCAGACATCAGACCGAAGATCAGTCCGACCATGTCTACACTCTGAATGCCGCTTTCGCCAAGTCCGCTTGCAAGAACCGTCCCTGCTCCAAGCATAACCAGAGACACCCATTTTTCAGCCGTCGGCCATTTGCGATCCACAATCGCCTCAAGCAAGACCCCGATCCAGGTAAACTGAAAGAGGAGAACGATTGCGAGCGAAGCAGAGACCCGGCTAACAGCCTGATGGTAAAAAAGACTGGTTGAGGCCATCATGAGGCTGGCTGGTGCCAAAAGCAACATATACTTGAACGAAAACCGTTGCTTGGAGAAAAAGAGGGCCATGAGCGTCATAATCAGGCCGCCAAAAATCAATTGGCTTCCGCTCATTTCAAATGGCGTAAAGCCGAGTTGAAAAGCATGCTTCATGAAGATCGAGAGGACACCGTAGCTGCACGCGCCGAGTAAAACTAAAAAGATAGATCGCCAGTATGTCATAAGTAAAAGTTCCTTTCGTATGACTAAACTCGGAAGAATAATGACTATTGTACTACAGGTCTAAAAGTGGTACAATAAAATTTTTGTCCATCCTTTACCATGCTACTAAGGTAATTAGCTAGCTGCATGCATTGGTAATATGGTAACGAATGAAAGTGTAGGGGACTCCTTATTCTGCGTGAGAATACATAGCTGTTTTTTCATATTTCCGTTACACTACTCCATAGAGAAGAAGTTCAAAAAGTCGTCTATAGACAAAGAGAAGGCAAAACAACATGGAGGAGCAAGGATGAGACAGGGGATTATTTACGCAATTATGGCGTATTTGGCGTGGGGGTTACTCCCGCTCTATTGGAAGCTGTTTCAGGCAATGGGGGCATGGGAGATACTCGCTCATCGAATCGTCTGGTCGGTTATTTTTGTCGCAATCATTATTCAGGTAACGAAACGCTGGCGCAGTATGTGGGGAGCGGTTACTGGTTTTAAAATGTTCGGAGCATTAGCGATATGTTCACTGCTAATCAGCGCAAACTGGCTCATTTTTATCTGGGCAGTGAATAACGATCAAGTCATGCAGACGAGTCTTGGCTATTACATGAATCCTCTCATCACCGTACTGCTGGGAGTCATTTTCTTAAAAGAAAAAATGCATACTGGGCAATGGCTCGCGCTTATACTCGCGGCTTTCGGAGTCATGTTCATCACCTTCCAGTACGGTGAGATTCCTTGGGTCTCTCTATCACTTGCCCTGACCTTTGCTTTTTACAGCTTGGCGAAAAAGCTCGTCCGAATGGAGGCGATGATCGGACTGGCGTGGGAGACGTTGTTTGTGGCCCCTATTGCTTTCGGTTATCTGTTGATGCTACAGGTCAATGGGACGGCGACGATGACATCCTTAGCGTGGTGGCAACTTTTATTGCTGACGCTGGCGGGGGTAGCTACTGCCATGCCGCTCTACTGGTTCGCCCAAGCAACGACTAGACTCCCACTTTCCGTTGTGGGCTTCATTCAATACGTGGCGCCTACGATATCGCTCCTATCAGCTGTTTTCTTGTTTGGAGAGCCTTTCACCCAAACACATCTCATCAGCTTTGGATTCATCTGGTCTGCGCTCATCGTATTTACGGTGTCCTCCGTACGCATGAAACGAAAAGCTACTCGAATCAATCCCGAGGTCGCTATCAAAAAACAAGCGTAAACATAAGAAAACTCCTGCCCACCGAGGAAGACTCGGATATGGTCAGGAGTTTTTATTTACAAGGACGTAATTAGCAAATCGCTTCGCCGTGCTTTTTCATGCGGTACGCACCGTGATTAGTAGGTCCCACATATTTATTGAGTGCAAACGAGTGGCGAATCGCTTCGGTAATAAATTCTTTGGCAACAGCTACTGCGTTGTGTACAGAGCTTCCTTTTGCCAATTCAGCACAGATTGCAGCTGAGAACGTGCAGCCTGCACCATGAGTAAAGCTCGTTTCAAAGCGCTCTGATTCCAATACCTCGAGTGTTTTCCCGTCATAGAAAACATCTACGGCATTGCCGCTTTGAAGCTTGCTGCCGCCTTTAACAACGACATAAGAGGTGCCGAAGTCGTGGATACGTTTTGCCGCTTCCTTCATGTCATCGACACTTTTCAGCGCGCCCATTTGGCTGAGAATACCAGCTTCGAACAGGTTAGGAGTCGCAACTGTTGCGTGCGGGAGCAAGACTTCACGCAGGCTAACGGCAATTTCTGGATGAAGTGCTTCATCTGCACCTTTACAGATCATCACAGGGTCAACAACAACATTTTTCAAATCGTATTGTTTTATTTTACGGGTAGCGAGGTCAACCAATTCAGTGGTTCCGAGCATCCCTGTTTTTACAGCATCTACGCCAATTCCAGCGAGTACGGTTTCGATTTGTTTTTCCAGGATCGCGACATCGATCGGAAACACTTCGTGAAACCATTCGTTATGTGGATCTTGGGCTACGATAACGGTGAGGGCGGTCATCCCGAAAACACCAAGCTCCTGAAACGTTTTGAGGTCTGCTTGCTGACCAGCTCCGCCGCTGGTGTCGGAACCTGCAATGGTGAGTGCTTTCTTCATGGTCATTGTGATTATCTCCCTTTGTATACCGCTGCACAATCGAAGCGGATCTATACTGTCATGCACTGTAATGCCTCTCTCTATATTAAAGAGGAAGAAATCGGTGCTGTCAATAATATCCCCAAAATATAAAAACCGCCTCCCTTAGCGGGCAAGCGGTTTATGTATGTGTGTATTTATGCTTGAGAAGCAGCGTGGTGAAAAGAGAAGCTGATGGTAGTGGACATGGACTTGGAACGCTTGGTTGCAAGCTGTTTGGCTTGCTTTGCTGCCTCAAACATACTAGGTGCCTTGATGATTTCAACCCATCTGCGTGTTGCTGTTTCAAATAAAAAGCGATAGATAGTCATCTTCTTCGACCCTCCATGGTTTGTTGACATCTACATTGTATTACGTAACAGCCTGAAAAAGGTTACGTAGCTGTTACATATTTTTGAAGAAAATATGGTTATTCTGTAAATCGTAAATTGTTTCCGAAAGTAGCGTTACGTTTTGCGAAATGTTACGTCTTTAGTATGTGATGTTTACGAAAGCTTCCATTTTGAAAGAACGAATGAGGTGCGACAAACGATGGTCAATTCAACAGGAGAGCTGACGGTGACAGGGGTCAATCACAGCTACGGAACAGGGAAAATCAAAGTTCCCGTGCTGTATGATATCAACCTTCATATCAACAAGGGTGAATTCGTGGCTCTGTGCGGCTCGTCGGGTTCCGGTAAGTCTACGCTCTTGAATTTGCTTGCAGGTTTGACCAAGCCGGAGGAAGGGAGTGTCACGGTTAGCGGAGCACAGATTTCCAGCTACAGCGAAAACGAACTATGCATGTTTCGCCGTAAAAATATGGGATTTATCTTCCAGTCATACAATCTGCTCCCCAATCTGACAGCGCTGGAAAACGTAGAGCTTCCCTTGATTTTTGCAGGCGAAAGCAAGAAAAAACGTCGGGCTAAAGCAACGGAAATCCTACACCGCGTAGGGCTGGAAGGTCGTATCGACCACAGACCCAATGAGCTTAGTGGTGGACAGCAGCAGCGTGTGAGTATTGCGAGAGCGCTCGTCAATCAGCCTGGCATCATCTTGGCGGATGAGCCGACGGGGAACCTGGACTCGAAGACGGAACAAGAGATTCTCCTATTAATGAGAGAAATGAACAAGGAAAATGGGACTACGTTCATCATCGTTACCCATGAGCAGGAAGTAGCAGAACAGTCCGACCGCGTCATTTATCTCCAGGACGGACGGGTTGTACAAAAAAGGACAAGACCAGCGTAGGCGAGGGTATGAGGTGAACAAACAGTGAAGGTAATAGATTCTTTTCGCATCGTCTGGAGGAATCTGTGGCGAATGAAGCTGCGGACAGCCCTCACATCGGTTGGTGTTATGATCGGAACGGCTGCAATCGTCGCGATGATGGCACTTAGTTTAGGGCTTAAGGAAAGTGCGGTAAAAAGCTTGGAGAACTTCGGAAACTTGACAGAAATGGACGTCGAGCCATTGCGTTGGTACGAGGAAAAAGGCGAATGGATTGATGTTCCAGAGGATAAAGTCAAGAAGCTCAATATGCAAGCGGTGCAGGAATTAAAAAAGATTCCTGGCATTCAGGCAGTTATGCCGATAAAAGAATTACGAGAGCAAGCGAAGCTTAAGGTAGGTAGACGTGAAGGTTACGTACAGCTTATTGGGGTGGACGTGAATGAGTCGGCTGCCTATCGAAAAAACGATATTGAAAAAGGAGACTATCTGACAGGCTCACCGCAAGAAGTGGTAGTCGCTTTCGATGTCTCTCGAGAATTGCGGGATGTGGAAAAAGAAAAGCGGGAGGAACGGCGAAGAAGGACGGGGGGTGGACAAGCTGGACAGTCCACTATGCCACCTGATATGGGCGGTGGAGAATCAATCGGGTTCAACATCGTGGACAGAGCAGCGACACTCATTTTGTCACGGGAATACAGAATCGACGATGAACCGAAATACGAGAAAAAGGAACTGCGCGTTCGGGTTGTCGGTCAATTGAAAAAGACTGAAGAGCGCGGATCTTCTTCTGCCGTTTACGTGCCCATTAACGTCGTGAAAGAGTTGAACGACTGGGTAACTCGCGGGAGGGAAGAGGAGAACAACGAGGGATCGACACGGCGCACCCGTGAACAAGCTAAGAAGGATACCTTTGAATTTGATCGGATCACGGTGAAGGTAGAATCACGCGAAAAGGTCGAGGGCGTCGTTGCTGCACTGAAGGAAAAGGGCTTTGAAGTGTGGTCTCCTGCACGTGAGTTGGAAACCATCAATAACTTTTTCTTTGTGATTCAGATGGTTCTCGGTGGAATTGCTGCCATTTCCTTGCTCGTTGCAACCATTGGAATCGTCAATACGATGATCATGTCGATTTTGGAACGAACCAAAGAGATTGGGATCATGAAAGTAATTGGTGCTACGGTGCTGAATATTCGTTGGCTGTTTTTAATGGAATCAGGCTTTATTGGATTAATTGGAGGATTGGCTGGTCTCGGGATGGCGTGGGGAGCAGTTGAGCTCGTCAACTACTTCGGAGCGTCTGGCGGGCTGTTGGATAGCCTGAATATGGGCTACGGCGGTGGTAATCCGGAGGGGGAACCATCCAAGCTCGCGGTTATTCCAGGCTGGCTGGCACTGTTCGCAATCGGTTTTTCCTTTGTTATCGGGGTGTTGGCGGGAATTTTCCCAGCCATCCGTGCTTCCCGTTTAAGCGCACTGCAAGCGATTCGATCTGAATAAGTGATGGAATGTGAGGAACATAAGATGAACAAGAAAAAGTGGATTATTCTAGCCACAGTTGTGGTTCTCCTCGGTGGAGGCGGCTACTTCGGCTATTCGTACTTCCAGAGCAAGAATGCAGTTACCGAAGAAGTACCTGAAGAGAAGCCGACCTTCCCGACAGCGATCGTTGAAAAAGGAGAGGTAAAGAAAACGATTTTCTCATCCGGTACGATAGAAGCAAAGGCACGTGAAGAAGTGAAGCCGGAACTCAGTGGAAAAATTCAGCGTCTTCTAGTGAAGGAAGGACAGTCAATAAAAAAGGGTGACGTATTGTTTACGATAGACAGTACAGATGCCCAGTTTGAGGTGCAGAAGCAAGAGCTTGCGATTATCCGTGCAAAAAAAGAACTGAATGAAATCAAAGACAAAAGAGACAAAATCAATGCAGATAAGGAAGGCAAAGTAATCGAAGTGCTCGCAAAAGAAGGCGACACGGTTACGCCTGAAACACCTGTCGTCAAGTTGGCTAACACCGACTATTTGAAAATTACCGGCAAGTTCACAGCATTTGAGTCAGAACGATTCTCAACAGGACAAAAAGTGAAGGTCTTCATTAGTGCCTCCATGTACTATGTGGATGGGATTGTAACGAATGTAGACCGAGTTGGAAAAAAAGAACAAGGCACCGGTGGTGTTCACGACGTCGAAGTTTTGGTAAAAAAACCAGGCGCGCTTTATGTGGGAGACATGGGTGAAGTCCAATTCACAGATGAAAAGGGCGTGCTTTACGCCAGCCAAAAGGCGACGGCGTTTGAACTGCCAGATGATATGGAAATTTTGGCAGGTACGCATGGCAAAGTCGGAAGAGTAGACGTAAAAAAAGACTCCATCATCAAGGTAGGGCAGCAATTGTTCAAGATGGATATGACATCGGCAGGTCTCGAACTGCAGGAAAAAGAGCTTTCTTTGAAAGAGTCCATTTTGACCATGGAACAGAAAAAACGTGAAATTGCGAAAAATCAAGTGACGGCTCCAATAAATGGAGTGATCACAAAAGTAAATATTAAAGAAGGTGAAACACCAGGCTCCGATCCAGCGGTTATTATCATGGACACTACGTCTGTGTACTTTATCGCAGCGGTTGACGAGTTGGATATTCCAGCAGTGAAGCTCGGTCAGAGTGTCGATGTCTACGTATCAGCATTTGGCAATAAACCCTTTAACGGAAAAGTTATAGAGCTTCCAAAAGAGGGGAAAAAAGAAGAGAAAAATGTCCGTTTTGCTGTGAAAATTGAATTGAGCGATACGACTGATATGAAGCATGGAATGACAGGTGACTGCGATATTTATGTAGCACAAGTGGACAATGTTTTGCGCTTGCCGATTAATGCTGTTGAGGTTTTAGAGGCGGGTCAAGGCACCGTCATGGTAAAGGACCCGAGCACAGGTGATCCAACACCAAAAGAAGTACAAATTGGTGTCGAAGGAACTGATTTTATTGAAATCAAAGGCGGCTTGAATGAAGGAGAAGAAGTTCTCTTGACCAACGAAGGGATGTAAATTAGTCTTTCTTGGTTCATTTGATTAAGAATAGCCCTGTTGCAAATGGCCATAGACCAAGCAACGGGGCTATTCTTTTTTCACCAAAAGATCTTAACATTTTGTTTGTAATTGTAGCGTTTTTGTCATTTCGGCCGTCAAACTATGTAGAGGATGGGAGATTGTACAGCCGTTTTCCTTTGCAAACTGATCGGCAACAGGTGCCATGGAGAGCTGTGCCACTGCAATAGGTTGGTCTGGAAATGTTTGGTGGAGCTGGTGCAGGGCGTCTTTTATCGCTTCTCTGTATGATTCCTGCTTGTTTTCCATGAGCAGGGCAAAAGCATTTTCAATGATGCTTACTCGTATCTCTGGATAAAGGTTGTGAGAATGGGCGTGTTGCACGAGACGCTCCATCGTAGGTTGGACAGTAGCGGGATTGGAGAACAGAAGAACTTGTGGCTCTGTATATCGTGCAAGCTCATGAAAAAAAGGTCCATCGATTGTGAAGATGGGGACAGTAGTAGTTGCCTCATCCTCTAGTGTTACCAGTGCGGCATACTGCGTGCAAGTGATCACGATTGCATCGACCGCCAAGCTCTGCATCCAGCTTAGTTGCTCACGTAATTTGGCATGCGATTGTTCCTTGGTATGCACAGGAGTTCCCTCGTTTTGCAGGAGTAAACTTGGATCAACAAAATGAATGAGCTCTACGTCAAAGGCTGCGAACGCATCTGATATGAGGGAAATATTCGAATCATGTCCATGGAGACAGGCAATACGAGTCATTGTGCAGCTCCCCCATGTACAGCATCAGTCTCTGATTTCTTATGGGCAAGGACACGAATGCGTTTGTAATCGAGCACCCATTGACCATCTTGAAACAGAGCAGGACGAAGTAAGCCAGTGACTTCCCTACATACTTGCTGGATTTCATCTGCGGACAGCCCCGCAAAAAAAGGACTGCAAAAAGAATTCAACCAATGCGAAAGCCCCAGTTCCCCATCAGCCATGACTGTGGGACGATCAAAATGGGAGGCAAGTACAACGTGGAAGCCTTGCTTCTCCAAAAGAGTCGTGTACTCTCCAATGCTGGGAAAATACCAAGGTGATCGCTCATCCGCGGATATTCCTTTTTGTGCCAAAATAGTCCGTAATGCCTTTGTGATTTGACCGCAATTGCCGTGTCCTCCGAATTCCGCGACAAAGCGTCCACCGGGAGCAAGAGCCAACCAAATGGTCTCAACGACTTCAGCAGGACGTTTCATCCAGTGGAGTGCGGCATTGGAAAAGACAGCGTCGTAACAGATATCTGTACGATACGTATGAGCATCGGCTACTTCAAAAGCAAACTGCGGATATTTATGGCGAGCAGCCTCAATCATGGCGGCAGAAAAGTCGATTCCTGCCACATTTGCTCCGGAAAGCGATAGTTGAGCACACAGGTCGCCTGTTCCACAGCCTAGGTCAAGAATGCTTTCTCCAGGAGCCGGCTGTAGCCAGTCCACTAATCCTTTGCCGTATTCAGAAACGAAATTCATTTTGCCGTCGTATAGCCCGGCATTCCATTGATTGGTTTGAATCATCTGTATCCCTCCCTACCTTCCTTTTTACCGACTGAAAAGACATAAGTCAAATCTATATAAATTATTAAATAGATAGTTTTTAACTATATCGAGCTTAGGAAAAAGCGTGAGAACATAAAGGATATAACACGGTTATTGTCGAATAAAATCAGTTGTTCACATACAAATACGTAAGACAAAAAGTAGGAGGACAGTTCGTGAAAAAATGGGTTGTAAAAGCACTTCTCGTGTGTTTGGCAACTGGTACCTTTTTGTCAGGTTTGTCAGTACCGCCAGCCATGGGAGCCGGGGCAACAGCATCCATGAAAAAAAACAGCCAAGTATCTAAGCCGATCCGGAAGCAGCCTGTTCACGATATGGTTATCTTTAACGATTATCAGGTTGCGGGACTGGATTCAAAAGGTTGGAACTGGGTGAAGAATGATGAGTTTATTCTACCTCCGGAGACACCACTCGATATTGACGTGATACAGACTACTTATGGAAATGGAACAAACCTAAGTCGGAAGCAAGTATATTTGGATGGTGTAGAATTAACGGAGTTACAAATGGAGCAAACCTCAAATCAAGCTGTGTTCAAATGGCAGGTACCTCGCTTTACAATTCCCGCAGCGAAATTGTCTGCTGGCTCTCATACGTTGACCTTTGTGGTGACTGATGCCAATGCAAAGAGCAGTACGTTACACGTAAGCTTTCAGGTAGAAGCACAAAATTACCCACGTATTTATAAGGGAGAAAAAGCAGAGGGAGAGCCTTTGTCGACAGGTGAGCAGACGACCATTTTCGGAAATATGGGGTCAACTGATTTTAACAGTTCTGTACCTGGTACGTGGAAGCTAACAAACAAGTCTACGAACCAAGAAATGAGATCTGTTCCTGCTACTGTGTTTTCAACAGGTACGTTGCTGACTGGTCAATACCAACTCCTTTTTCTACCTGATGATACCTCGATGTCGCCTTGGACGACGACAGTTCAGATTGGCATGGCGGAGCTATATATGGGTACAGATGCAAGTGGTCAAAAACTGGCACCGGATCAGACCATTACTGCCCCGGAGCCACCAGGTAAGATTTCTTTGTATTCGGCATACCTAGGTCGATGGTCGGTGAACGGAACTGGACAAACGTTGACAAATGCGCAACATTTTGAAGTTGATATCCCGAAAATGCTGGCGGGTATGACGATTTCTGTCACTTTTGAGCCAGATTCCAAGGAAAACAAAACGGATTCCTTATGGGGTAGTTCTACGTCGACTACGATTCACATACAAATTCCAGGTGCACCGAATGCTTGTGGTCCCACAAGCGGAGATGTCACGTTGGATGTGTTGATGCAACCAAACGAAAAATCTACACTCATGGTCGAGAAAGCAAACGTGTATTCATCAGACAATACAGTGAGGCTCTATCAAAACCCGGTACATGTGATATGGCTGACTACAGCAGCAGAGCATATCGAATTCGGTAGTGAAGCTGATGACGATGAAGGACCAGGCGTATGGGCAGTCGATAACGTCGTGGTCGATAGTGATAAATTGAATTGGGATCATACAGGCTTGTTACTGTCTGGCTATAAGCCAGGGCGTTACAAGGTAAACTATTACAGCAAAAGAGACCCTGCCAAGTCATGGTGTGGTTACATACAGGTCATTGAGGACACGCCACCAATCCCAGCGTCCCAAAGTTGTGATCCAGGTGATTCAGGTATAGCTCCACCACAAGCCCCAATGTTCATGAGAGGAAAAGAGGGCAAGGAATATCGAGATGGAGATATTGTGACTGTGGAATCTGATAGCGATCTTGCTGAATTGGAAAACCTACAACTCATCTCCACGTATGCAGAGCGGACTGGGACGAAGAAAATTAGAGAGAGTAGGAAGGCTTCCTCTTACCATATGCCCAAGTATGAGTGGATATATGGAGAGAACGCCATTGGTGCTAGACAAGAGCACAGCAGTGCTACGATATCTTCAGAAAACCGGATCGAGATCTCCTACGAAGGAAAAGAAATCACTACCATTAAGCCTTCAAATCGAGATGACGGCACTGAAAACGGAATGGAATCACTTGATATTAGCAAATACATTAATCGGCAGAAGCCCGGCAAATACGAGATCAAAATAACCAACATCCTTAGCAACAAGACTTGCCAACTCGTTACAAGACAAAAAAGATCAGTCAAAAAAACAGACGTTGATGAACGAAAAGAAACGATCGCATTCACAATCGAAGTGAAATAACGATTGACCCCCTTGCACTTTTTGGCATGGGGGTTTTCGACTACATGGGGAGGAAGTCCAATGACAAATGAGCAGAAGACGATCTTGGAAAAGTTCGGGTTTCGAATCGAAGGAGAGGAAGTGAAACATTTAAAGCTGGGAATCGTAAGAAGTAAAAAAGAATTCGTCTGTCACGCCACGTCAGAAGAGTTGCAGGACTACATCAAGTCCATCTTGCGCAACCAATGTCAGTGGAGGCGAGGAGAATCTGAGTGAGCAGCCAGGGAGGTTGTTGGGGTTGAGTGAGTCTAGGGAGTCATTGGTTACGGCATTACGTGAAGTGGAGGATTGGGAGAGGGACCAGAACGACTTGTGGTTCTGGGAAAAGCTTGGCAGACTTCCGTTTGTTCTGTTGGATCGGATTACGCCTGCATTCGTTCAAGAGAAGCTGGGAAAAGCCGTAGATGAAATGGCAGCCTTTCTTGAGACAGGTGGAACTTATTTGGTGCAGGATGAACCGATTTACAAGCGGTTTGGCAAACGGTTAGAGGGACAGGGGGCGTCTGTTGTTGACAAAGAAGAGATTGCCGCTGTACCGCTTACGATCATGAATGATGTCGCAATGGAGCTAAAGGATTCACGTGCGAATTTTGCCACGGTACAAGGTGCCACGACTGGCTTCGGAGGGATTTTTACCCTCGCGATCGATATCCCTTTATTGATGGGGACATCCCTTAAAGTATTACAAGAGATGGCTCTTGCCTATGGCTATCGACCTGAAGAGAAAAGAGAGCGGCTGTTTGTCGTCAAATGCTTGCAGTTTGCTTCATCAGACATTGTAGGGAAAAAAGCGATACTCGCTGAGCTCTCCCGCTTTGATGATCCAAATGCGCAGAGAGAGGTTATGGCGCAATTGCAGGGATGGCGTGAAGTCGTGGTAACGTACACAGAAAACTTTGGGTGGAAAAAATTGTTTCAAATGGTGCCGATTGCAGGTATTTTGTTCGGGGCGTATTTGAACCGTTCAACCGTACAGGATGTCGCCGAAGCGGGGATGATGCTGTACCGCAAACGGCGTATCCTGGAGCGGCTGCGAGAGGGCGAAAAGAGCGAGGAAATTACTGAGCCCACTCCTCAGCAGTAAGAGCGTAGAGGAGATGGTCCTCCCATACACCGTTAATTTGCAAATAGCGTAACGAAAGCCCTTCCTGGCGAAAACGGTTTTTTTCCAAGACGCGAATGGAAGCTTGATTGCGAGGCATAACAGCAGCTTGTACTCTGTGCAGCCCAGCATCCGTTAAAGCAAAGCGGAGGGCGAGATTTACTGCTGATGTCGTATAACCTTTGCCATTGCACGCCTGATCCATAAAGTAGCCAATCGTCGCATTTTGCCATGCGCCACGTGCGACATTCGACAACGCTACACGTCCAATCATCTTTCCGGATTCTCGGGAGAATACGCCGAAAGCATAGGCAGTACCACGTTCAAAATCAATCTGCGCTTGTGAAATTTGTTCTTGCTGTCCTGTGAGTGTCAGAAATGAAGCGGGGCGGATTGGTTCAAATGGTTGGAGAAAGTCATGATTACGCAGCCGAAGCTCTAGGAGCTCGGCTGCGTCTTGTTGTTGGAGAGGCCGTAAGAGAATCTCGTCCGTATGTAGTGACATGAGATCAATCCTCCTTAAAAAGTTGGATTGATAGTATAGCATGTGCCAGAGTATTTGGGAAACATCAATTAGCCGAGCAATTCAGCAAATGACACCCCAAATGCTTTGCACGTTTCCACTTCTTTTGCAGTAGGAGAAAGCTCGATTTTCAAACCTTCCAAAGGAGTTTCCGCACCACGCTCGCTCGCCTTTTTCAGCAAAATATCAACAGCTGCACCGACATGCTCGTAAGCGGAGTCGCAAGAGCCAAAAGCAACAACCTTTTTCCCGCTGAGGTCAATATTGTCCATTTCCTCATAAAAATCCAGGCATTCGTCTGGCAGTTCACCGTCGCCCCATGTGTAGGCACCAAGCAAGATTCCGTCGTAAGCTTCGAGTTCTTTTGCGTTCGCATCCATCACTTCTTTTATCTCCAGCTCAGCACCAGTTGAACGAATACCTTCTGCAATTGCTTCAGCAATTTCCTGAGTATTCCCTGTCATGCTCGCGTATACCATCAAAATGCTCATAAAACGTAAAACCTCCAATTCAGATAATGAGTATCATTCTCATCAATAAAAATAATGAAAATGAGAATCGTTGTCAATAACTTTTTTCTTATTGCCACGTTTCATTGATTTTGGTAGAGTTAAATAAAATTATAATAATGTACTCTAAATAGAGGTGCGCCGAAGAAGAGTAAGTCTTTTCGCAATCTGCCAGGGGGCAGGAGAAGGAAGAAAGGCTAAAGCGCCGAAGCTTATGCTATGCCCCTACGTAGCACAGGCTGGGGTGTCTCATGAAAAATGATCATCCTGTCACAAGGGACCTAAAGTCTTTTTGTGGAGCGCTATTTATGATTTGCTTCTGTAGTAGTAAGAGCAATGAGATAGCGAATGCACTCATTGCTTTTTTTGATTTACTATGCTGTTATTTTGAGGAGGATGTAACCATGAACATGATGGATGCCAACGAAATTATCGCGTTTATTCAAAAAAGCGAAAAGAAAACACCAGTGAAGGTATATGTGAAAGGGAACCTGGAGGGAATCGACTTTGGTGCGAGCTCCAAAGCTTTCATTACTGGTCCTACTGGTGTTGTTTTTGGTGAGTGGAAAGAGATTGAGCCAGTGCTCGCTGCTAACGCAGACAAAATTGAAGATTATGTGGTAGAAAGCGACCGCCGCAACTCCGCCATTCCATTGCTGGATACAAAAGGAATTCAAGCACGTATTGAACCAGGCGCAATTATCCGTGACCAAGTGACAATCGGTAACAATGCGGTCATCATGATGGGTGCTTCCATTAACATCGGCGCAGTTATCGGTGAAGGTACGATGATCGACATGAATGTTGTTGTAGGTGGACGTGGAACCATCGGGAAAAACTGCCACATCGGCGCTGGATCGGTTATCGCAGGCGTTATCGAGCCACCATCTGCACAGCCAGTTGTTGTCGAGGACGATGTTGTCATCGGAGCAAATGCTGTCATTCTGGAAGGTGTTCGCGTAGGAAAAGGTGCTGTCGTTGCAGCGGGTGCTGTCGTGATTGAAGATGTACCCCCATACGTAGTAGTTGCGGGAACGCCTGCACGTGTGATCAAGCAAATCGATGAAAAAACTCGTTCCAAGACAGAGATCAAGCAGGAGCTACGTCAGCTGTAAGGGAGAGAGTGCACATGGACTGGCGTTCGCTCGATGAACAATATATCGTCTCCTCTTACAAAAGACTTCCGATTGCCATAGAAAAAGGCGAAGGAAATTACTTGTACGATACGAATGGAAAGAGCTACCTCGACTTGTTTACCGGACTCGCGGTAAACGTTTTGGGGCATTCTCATCCGCGCATTGTACAGGCTCTGCGTGAGCAGGGAGAGCGCTTCTTGCATATTTCCAATGTATTTTTAAATAAGCCAGCTATTCGTTTGGCCGAGCGTTTGGTTGCGAACAGCATTAGTGGAAAAGTGTTTTTCACCAACTCTGGTGCAGAGGCTACAGAGTCTGCGATCAAGCTGATTCACAAATGGACGAAGAACGAGGGAGCAGGTCGTGAAGGCATCGTTGTCTTACGCAACAGTTTTCACGGGCGAACACTCGGAGCAGTGCGTCTGACGAGGCAGGCTCACGTCTATCAAGACTTTCCTCAGCCGGCTTTTCCTGTTTATGAACTGGATGTGGAAGACACGGAAGGATTGCGAGCGATTTGCCAGGAAGCAAGACCCGCTGCGGTCCTCATGGAGCCAGTCTTGGGTTCTGGCGGTGTCGTGCCGTTAACGGAAGCGTTCTTGCGAGAGGTAGCTGCGATCTGTGAACATGAAGGCATGCTCTTTGTCATGGACGAGATCCAGACAGGAATGGGCAGAACAGGAAAGCTGTTTGCTTATGAGCATGCAGGCGTAACGCCAGACCTGATCCTTTTTGCCAAAGGCATAGGGGGAGGGCTTCCCCTCGGCGGTGTCATCGCTGGCCCAAGGCTGATGAACCAGTTCAAACCGGGGGATCACGGAACGACTTTTGCACCATCGCCACTGTCTGCTGCCCTAGGGAATGTCGTGTTGGACGAATTGCTTGATCCAGCCTTCAGCGCTCACGTAGAAGAAGTGATTGCGTACCTGTGGTCGGGCTTGGAAGCGCTGCGAACGCGTCTTCCAGATCAGCTGCAATCCCTTCGCGGAAAAGGCTTAATGGTTGGAATTCCGCTCTCTTCCACCCCGGAAGAGGTAAGCCACTTGCAGCAAGCATTGCTTGACGAAGGAATTCTCGTTGACGTGACGCAGAAAACGATTGTTCGTCTGCTTCCGCCACTGACGTTGACAAAAGCCGATGTGGACCGTTTCCTTGCTGTGTTTGAGGAGCAATTAACAGCAAGAACAGGTACGAAAAAGGAGGCGTAGACCATGACGACTTCCTTGTTTTCACAAATTCGCCGAGACTTGCACCAAATACCGGAGCCAGGCTTCGCTGAAGTGAAGACGCAACAATACTTGCTCGATTATTTGAAAAAGCTGCCCCAGGAGCGAATCGAGATCAAAACGTGGCGGACAGGCATTTTGGTCAAGCTGGCAGGAACAAAGCCAAAACGATTAATTGCCTGGCGTACGGATATGGATGGCCTGCCGATCGTAGAGGAAACGTCCTATCCGTTTCGCTCGCTTCATGAAGGATTCATGCATGCATGCGGTCATGACATGCATATGGCAATTGCTCTTGGCCTCCTGACGCATTTTACCGAGCATCCGATGGCAGATGATTTGCTGTTCCTCTTCCAGCCGGCAGAAGAAGGTCCTGGCGGTGCGGAGCCGATGATGGAAAGTGAAGAGTTTGCGGGGTGGCGACCGGACTGCATTTTTGCCCTGCATATCGCGCCAGAATATCCGGTCGGTCATATTGCGACGAAGCCAGGAATTTTGTTTGCCAACACTTCTGAGTTGTACATTGATTTGGTTGGCAAAGGGGGGCATGCAGCCTTCCCGCACAAGGCGAATGACATGGTGGTTGCAGGAAGCCATCTTGTGACACAGCTTCAATCGATTATTTCGCGCAATATGGATCCATTGGATTCGGCTGTCGTAACGATTGGCAAGCTGGAGAGCGGGACGAAGCAGAACATCATCGCAGAGAAGTCCAGGCTAGAAGGGACCATCCGAACCTTTTCGATGGAATCGATGGCAATCGTCAAGAGCCGCATTGAATCTCTCGTAAAGGGAGTGGAAATAGGCTTCGATTGCCAGGCAACAATTGACTATGGGGTTGGCTACTGCCAGGTTTACAACGAGGAGCAGTTAACGACAGACTTCATGCAATGGGTACAGGAACAATGTGAAGAAGTAACTCTTATCACCTGCAAGGAAGCCATGACCGGAGAAGACTTCGGTTACTTTTTGAAAGAAATTCCCGGCTTTTTGTTCTGGCTGGGTGTGCAAACGCCGTACGGCTTGCATCATTCTAAAATTGAGCCGAACGAAGACGCGATCGAAGTTGCCATTCGACTGGTCTCCCGGTATTTTACATGGCTTTCGCAACAGGAGTAGCAGGTGTCAGGAACAAAAAAGAGTGGCTGGATAGCCGCTCTTTTTTCTGTGTCATTCCCAGCCGTATTTTCGTCAAGAGTAAGAAGTAGTTACTAACATCTCTGTGCATAAGTCTTTCTTCCTAAGGTTTTTGTGCTTGTGGATAATGTGGATATTGTTGAAAAAACTTATCAGGGCAGCACAACTATTTCCTTTTCCAAACGTATAAACTAGAGAGAAGAAATTTCGGAAAAACAAGCGCTGCCGCGCACACATACAGGAGGATTATTGACATGAAAAAAGCATGGTTATCGGCCTTGTTGGCGTTGACTGTAGCAGCAGGGGTAGGGAGCACTACTGCGCTGGGAGAGGGTGCAATGCGCGTATTTTTCGGTGCGGAAACCGTAGCGAGTGAAATGCCAGCATCCAAGGCCGAATCGATAGAATCAATAGTGAACAAGCTCGGTGGTTTCGCCGATTACGATCAGCAATCTGGCAAATTGCAAGTGATTAAGCCAAACGTAAATATTATTGTGGTCGAAGGAATTCAGCAGACCCGCAATAAAAATGTCGTTTTCAGCAACCCTGTCAAAGGATACAGCGACAAAAATGTGCCTCGTACGTTTAACGTGTTCGTAGAGGTTGATGACGCGCCTGTAGCTAAAGACTTGCGCATGCAACTTGTGTTGATCGGACCGGACGGCAAAGAAGTGTCTAAAGGGAAGGAATGGAAATACTCCACACAAAATGCAAACAGCTTCTATTTTTCTGAGCCTTTTGTATCTACGAAACTCGAAGCATACGGCACTTATAAAGTACAAGTTCAAATGAAATCCGAGAAATTCACTTCTTATGTATCCGTCGGTGAAAATACATTTACAGTTGGGCGTTAAAAATTATGGCTTGGATGCGTTTCCACTTTGCATGTCCCCGTGCTATAATATACGGAAAAGCCAATATACTTGGTAATAGCAAGTACATGAAAGAAAGGAACGATGGGAGCGAATGGAGACAAATCCCCCGCGATCGTCCACAGATCTAGAAGGCCCGAGTATACGCATTGCCTGGAAAGATGAGCAATCCATTCAGGCAGAGTGGAGCATGACGAAGGAGTTCGAGCAAGAAATAGAGCGAAAGTTTGCTATTCCTTTTGCTGAACTGCCTTTTGTCCTACGCCTTTTTGATGTGACGTACCGCAAAGAGATCCGAAATGATGGCACTGACCTTTACACTGATTTTGATATCAACCACCTCTCTTCCGAATGGATTTTGTACGGAGTGACGCAAGGATTGGAATATTGCGTCGATCTGGGAATTCGGATGGTGGACGGAAGGTTTTATTCGCTGTCCAGGTCTCAAATGATTTGATCAACGTGCTCAAGCAACGTACGACTGAGGCAACTGCATTTTTATACGAAACAGCCCCATTATCCACGAGATTTACTTGTGGCAATGGGGCTTTTGTTTTTTATTCATGGACTCATGGCTTCTCTCGCTGTCTGTCCAGCAGTCGCAGGGCAACCGCAAAACAGCCCATACTGGCATTGGTTCGTCTAACTTGTTTAACCATTCAGGCGAGGTCAGCAAGCCCTCCAGTAATGCGCGATTGCCCAGCTCCAATTTCCAGGGAGGAAACGTTTGTGGCCCTTCTGAGGTGAATGAATCGTACTGAGACAAGTTGTACGTCTGAATGAGGCCCGTCAGCTTTTCAGCGTACGCAGGGTCGGTAGCGTAGCCGGCTTCTTCTAAAGCCTGTGCGGCTTGTGCGGGAGTCGCGGCTGCCAGCACGTTTTTATATGCGGGCCTACGTAAAAACTGGGTATGGTCTTCCATGGATTGCTGGTAATTTTCATAAGCGCGGAACTGGGAGGTACGTGTGACCGTTTTTCCGTTTTCCACCTCTTTGCTTTCGATGGTGACAGAGCCGGCAGGTCCCGTTCCCTTTATTCCAAAGAGATTGTATGAGGATGTCCCAGTGGCAGGGTCAACAGGTACTTTTTTACCCCAACCTGACTCGAGTATGGCTTGCGCTATGATAATGGAGGGGAATAAACGATGGTTCAGATAAGACTTTCTGGCGTGGTCAGCAACCAACTGAACAAATGCTTGCGCCTCCATAAGCAGACCCCTTTCCACTCTTTGTTATTCGTATGAAAAAAAGAGGTCAGGGGGAATAGGCCTGGACATGAAAAAACAGTCGAGATTTCTCGACTGTTTCTCCGTTTTTTCTTTATGGCTTTCGAGGTTGGAAGTATTGAATGCGATTATTGAAGAGATGGAGCTCTGCTTTATAATCACGTGCCAAGTATCGACAGTACTCATTCGCCTTGTTTTTATCGCCATGCGTGGCCGATTCAGGGAGGGACACCTGTATGTAGTGCTTTTCGGAACCGTTTTCATTTTTGCTCCCGACTCCAACAACGATGGCTTTGTACATGTTTGGGTCTTTTCCTTTGAGAAGGAACCACGAGTCCTTTCCTTCAGGGCGTTCTTCTAGGTTGTAAGGGAAAGCGGCGTCAGCATAGGTCCAGCCCAACTGCTTTCCTGTTTTTGAGGTCATGTCAACGTATCGCGTAAACTTGGCTTTCACGTCGTCAATACTTACAGATGCTGCGGTAGAACCATCAACGAAATAGATGTAGGCCGATTGAAGTTTCACGACTGCACTCACTCCTAGTACCGGTATTCTGTGCGTTAAGTGTAGCATTGTCTTCCACTCTTTGGCAATGAGGCAGTTGGCGACCAAAAACAATTGCGCGTTTTTTCTGAAAAGTGTAAAATATATATCATATTTATATGCCGTTAGATGAACGATAAAGGATCATGGAGGAATATACGCATGCAGGAGGCCTCAATTAGACACGTATTCGAAGCTTTAAACACCATGCGCGCCATCGATGTGGTGAACAAAGAAGACTGGGAGCGGGCAGCGAAGGAAGCTGAATTGGATTCCTCCGTACAGTTAAACATTCTCTGGATCATCTACTGTTATGAAGGTGTACGCGTCACGCAAATTGCAGATTGGACCTTCTGGCATCCCTCATCGATTGTCATTCATATCAAGAAATTAATGGAGAAAGGCATGGTGACCATCGAAAAGTCGGAGTTGGATGGGCGTGTAGTTCACGTATACCCGACTGAAAAAGGAAAAGAAGTATTAGAAGCCAGTCGAAGAAGTGTACCAGATATTTTTAGATTGACGTATGCATTGGAGAAAATGGAGGAACGATACAGTACAGCAGTAGTTGAATTGTTCTTTGAATGTCTCTCCTTTGTCGCGCAATCGTTGCATGGTGCAGAAAAAGTGAGATGGATTCAAGAAGGGGAAGACAGGGTCATTAACCCGACGCGTCTGGTAAATGATGCTGTTTGGGTGGCAAAAACGTGATTTTTCGCTTATACTAGTTAATAATCCGAATATTTCACGAAATTCGGAGGCCAAAATACTGTTGAGGAGGGATTGCTGATGGAGCACTACGACCACTTATACGACGTTTCGGAGAACGCTAATGTACGTTTCCTCGGTTTTATTTCAGAGGGAACTCGCTACGACTTTGGCATGGTATTTACACACAAGTTTTATGGGAAGCCGTTGGTGATCTGTATGCAGACAGGGCAATCGACTCTTCTCAGTTCTGAAGATGCGGTGAATCCAGGATACCTGCAAAAAATTTTCAGACTGGATTCAGAGAACGAGGCAGTCGCGCTTGCTGAGTTTTTCCAGGAGCATTTACCATCCATTCCATTTGAAGAAAATCAGTATTAGGTAACGAGCAGAAGTTTATCTTCTGCTCGTTTTGGTTTTTCAGTAAAATACGGCCTTCCGTTTTTTAGTATAATCGAAAGAAATCAAGCAGTAGGAGGAACAGTGGGAATGGGTGTACATAAATGGTCGGCCAAAGATTCTCTGGGAGCGATTGTTCTCGTCCATGGAACGGGAGAGCATCATGGGCGCTATGAGCATGTAGCGGCTTATTTCAATCAGGCAGGCTGGGACGTATATGCGGAAGATTTGCCGGGATGGGGGCGCTCTCCTGGGAGACGGGGGCATATTCAATCATTCGAAGACTATTTGTCCCGTGTACGGGAGTGGACGAGTACCGCGCTTGCCGATGCGTCAGGAGAGAAGCCTGTATTTTTAATGGGGCATAGTCTGGGTGGTCTCATCGCGACTCGCTTTATTCAGACGGATGAGCGGAGTAAAGAGTTGGCAGGGTTAATTCTCACATCTCCATGCTTGAAACTGAAACTGACTGTACCGGCGTGGAAGGAGCAATTGGCACAGTTTCTCGATCGGGTCTGGCCAACACTTGTCATGCCTAATGGAATCACTCCCGACATGGTATCGCGTGACGAAGCTGTTCAGGCTGCTTATCAGAACGATCCGCTCAATTATTCCAAGGTAAGTGTCAGATGGTTTACGGAATTGAACCGCTCTATGGAAAAGGCGTGGGAGGAAAGAAACCAAATCAAGCATCCTGTCCTTGTTTTGCAGGCTGGTGCTGATACATTGGTTGATGCGGATGCAGTGGAGCAGTTTACAGCGGGCCTTCCAGATAGACAGACTTTTGAACGATTCGCGGGCTTGCGGCACGAAATTTTGAATGAGCCTGAAAAGGAAGAAGTCTTGCAAAAAATCGTGAACTGGTTGAATCTGGTTGAATGACAATATTCCGAATTAATGTGACATACTAATTATCAACAAATGCATCTTGACTCCGAATGAAGTGGCATATTAAGATGAATGTAACATAATATTTGTAGTAATATGTGAATCAATTGAATGCGGAGGGGACATAGATGGGAACTATCGTATGTCAGACTTGCGGAACCATCATCGAGCATTTTGAATGTAATTCAGTGAAAACGCTTTATGCGGTGTGCAACTGTGACTGCCGACCTGGTGAAAGACAGGAAAAAGAATAAATAGTCAACAGGCCTATGTTGAGGCCTGTTTTTTTGACAACCTTTTCCGCATGGAGGATAATGGAGAAGTGTGAAAATCGCTGCAAAAGGAGGAATTGTGTCATGAAGCGAAAACCGATACAGGGAATGCTGGCCGCTGCACTTTTGGTCACATCTCTGTGGAGCGGGACACCAGCGCTTGCTTACAGTATTGGTGATGAAGAAAAAATAGACGGTAGCCAGCCATCAATATCCTCAGCAGGATATGATATATCAAAAAAATATGCGGTATGGATGGTTGAAGGTGGGCAAAGAGTAACACTCTACAACCTTGATAAAGGTAACCAGAGCGAAATAGGTGACAAGGAATCAGAAAAGACGAATCCAAAGGTCGATGGAGATTACGTCGTATG
The DNA here is from genome assembly GCF_028369215.1 of Brevibacillus sp. AG. NCBI lineage: Bacteria > Bacillati > Bacillota > Bacilli > Caryophanales > Paenibacillaceae > Brevibacillus > Brevibacillus sp. AG. The sequence goes on from NZ_JAQMYO010000002.1 coordinate 248,766, forward strand.
GATTGATTCCCGAGATGGCGGTTCAGATGTCTATTTGTATGACATTGTGAAAGAAAAAGAAATCCGTTTGACAAGTGGTTCTGCTTCGGTCGATGGCTTGGAGATTGCCGATAAAAATGTTGTTTGGACAGAAAACGGCGATGTTTATCTACATAAAATTTCTACTGGAGATACAGAGATCGTATCAGAGAGTGGAAAAGCAAGCAACCCGGTGGTAAGCAGTGGTTATGTTGCTTGGGAAGATGATCGTAATGGCAATGATGACATTTATTACTATGACATCAAAGCAAAGCAGGAAAAGGCTGCCGTTACTGCTAAAGGGGATCAAGGGCGTCCAAGCATTTTCTCCAATCAAATCGTGTATGAGCATCAATCGGCTGGCGACCTCTATTCCTATTCCATCAGTAACGGTAGAATTAAGGAATTGACTGATGATGCAAACGAACAGCAAAATGTACATTTGTATCAAGAGGATTATGTCTATTCTGACAATAATGACTTGAAATATCGTGAGCTTGGCAAAACGTCTGGTAAAAAGATCGCAAGCAATCTGTACGGTGAGACCGGACCGAAAATTTATGGCGATTTCATCTTATTCGCGAAAAAAGATAGCAACAAAAAGCTCCAACTCCACCTGTATGACCTGGACGAAAAGGAATTAGTTCCGATAGGTAATGCAGGCGGGAAACCAAAGGAGCCAAGTGCTCATGATCGTTATGTAGCGTACGTAACCGAGTCTAAAAAAAATAATACGATCGTTTTCTACGATGTCGAAAATAAAAAAAGTAAAGTCATCAGTAATCCAGAACATGATTCTGTTCGCCCTGTTGTAAGCTCGCGTTATGTTGTCTGGTATGACGAGCATGAAGATGCACTCTTCTCCTACGATATTCGTAAAGACACTCAAAAGCAGATTACACATGAAGATGATGATCAAAAACCGAGTGAGAAGCTTTATGAGATTGAGGGAGAGCGTCTGTTATGGGTAAATATCGATGGCAAAACAGAAGTGATCATCACAGATCTAACGACTGGAAAGCATACGGAAGTTACGACGGTGAGAAATGAACCATTAAGTGTTGATATTTACAAAAACTACGCTACCTGGGTAGTGGAAGAAGGCTCAAAGAGTGCAAGCATCGTACTCTACGATATCGAAGAAGATGACGAGACAGAAATCCGCGATAATGTAAAAGTAGAGAAAGCAGAAATCGGCGATAACTTCGTTGTTTGGAGCGAAGATACAGGCAATTCCAAAACCGGTTGGGATTTGTACTATTACAACATCGACCGTCAAAGAGTCAATCCGTTGCTACGTTATATGGATGGTGACCAGAAAAATCCACAGGCTTCACGCAATATGATTTTGTATGAAGACAATCGTCTGTCCGCAAAAAGCAAGGAATTCTACTATGAGCTGTATGATTTCGAAGAGGATTCCTATAGCAATATTGAGTGGGATGATGATGCGGAGATGGAAAATGCCCGCATCGGTGGAAATCGCGTTGTCTGGGTCGATGAGCGTGATAAAGACCCATATGTATACACGGTGGCATTCGCTCCAGGCAATGATGATGACGAAGATGACGAAGACTGATTCTGCACAATAGTAGTCAGGCTTTTATAAAGAAAAACAGACGAAAGGAATTCTTTCGTCTGTTTTCTTTTATGTCCGGCATAAATATGGCTTCAAAAGTACAAGTGCTACGAAAAATAAAATGACTGCGACATAAGCAGGCAAGAGATGAATAAAATCGACATAGCCAACAGTAAAATGTATGCCTATGCCAGAAATAAAGCCTGGAATGCCTGCTAAAAACAATGTCCACCAAATCCACGCTTCTCCTCGCCTGATACCCCAAAGGCTAATCAGTAAGACAGCCAGGCCATTCGAAACTAAGGCTCCGCCAAAGCCAGCACGGTCATGAGCAATCACCGGAATTAATCGCTCATTGTAAGACTGCATGGTATCAGCTGACACACAGAGAAAGACGAGGTCGGAAGGAACGAAGACACCTGTGACGCCGATGATCGAAATGATGATACCAGCCCCTGTCAAACCAAATCCGATGATGACAAAGAGCAATTGTCCCCATAGAGCCATTCGCCAATCCTGATCATTGTGAAGCTGAGGCGGTAGGCGAGTCAAATGAACCTTTGCAGGTGTTCGTAATGCGAGCAAAAACATGGGGAACAACACGAGCGCTAAAATCGCGTGCAAGTAATCGAAGTACCCGTATCCAATAAATAAAAAGAAGCTGGAAAATCCAACAGCACCGGAGACGAGCAAGATGGTTCGCGTCCAGTGAATGTCTTTGCGTAGGCCATGGTAAGCCAGTTGACTATACAAAATTCCGATGGATATCATCGTTCCTGCCAGACTAATCCGATCGTGTGACATAAAAGAGAGGATTTGCGCATTTAAGAGTGCAAGCTGGTCGGCTGACATCCCGAGAAAGCGTTCGTCGTAGGGGAGGACGACGGTTGTTGCGGCGACTAGCCAAGCAAGTGCCCCACCGATAATCATGCCCACGCCCAACAAGAGTCCCCATATCCAAGAAGGAAATAAAAAAGCAGGTCGCTTTTCTTGAGGAGGGTTAGTGTCTGGTTGTGTTTGCAAGATGGCTTCGTTAATTCGTTTTGGCAAGCCAGGGCCAGAATAGACCAAACCACTGTGCAACTGCACAAAATTGGCACCCGCTGCCAGAAGAGTCAGAGCATTTTGTGGCTCCAGAATACCACCTGATCCAATGATAAGGGCATCTGACCACTGTTCCCGTGCCCAGGAGACAAATTTGACGGCTTGCTCGTGTGAACTCCTCCCTGTGATGTAAACAGAGTTGTTCGCGCATGGTGAATTTTCCTGAATCGTGCCTCCAGCGACAACGAAGCCGTTGAGTCCTGCTTCTTTTGCCGAGGTAAGAATCGGGAGTGCTTCCGCTTCTGTAAGACTCGGTGGGATCGCCAGCAAGAGTGGCATATCCGTCTTGTAACGCAAACAGGAGAAATGTTCCTTCCACGCTGTATGGCTCCATTCTGGTTGTCCCATATTCGCCCGCGTATCTATTGTGAAAAATGAACAAAAACGCTCCAATCTGGCGATCAGCTCCTGAAGCTCTTCTGTGGCTTCTCTCAGGCCGGCTTCTGGTCGGCAGGCCAATCTGACTCCGATAGGAATTTGGATGCCAGAAGCCACCTCCAGGCGCCTCTCAAGGGCATATATACCATTATTTTCCAATGGACTGGAATAGTGGATATTCATCGCGGCAATGTCACGTTGAACGGTGCCGTCAGAATCAATCGGTTCTTTGGACACAGGTCCCAGCTCTAGAAACCCGAAGCCGAATTTGGACAGCGCCTGAATGGCGATGCATTCCGTGTCCAATCCGGCACCCAACCCGACTGGAGTAGGGAACGTGACTGGACCAATTGTTTTGGAGAGCTGTGAGGGAGGCTCCATATGTCCCATCCATTCGATGATGTACGGACCACCCGGAATTTTTGCCAAAGTGCCGATTGACTTCAAGGTAATAGAACGGGCCCGTTCGGGTGGCATGAGAAAGAGAAGTGGCCGAAACATCGTTTGATACGACCAGTCTGGCATGGCAGCATAGCCCACCTTTCCTGATTTTTCCCAATTCCATCTTATCTTAAAGTGTTTGTATAAAAAATAAAAAAAGCTGCTCTCTCGTGAAAGAGGCAGCGTTTTTTGGTTCGGATCGCTTTAGCCAGAAATGGCGGTTTGTCTTTTTACGACTTTGATCGTTTTCAATGTCTCATCTTCAGGACCTTGTACGGGTAATCCGACTCGGATGTTTTCCTGAATGTACGCGATATTTTCCTCGGTGATTACCTCCCCAGGAAGGAAGATCGGGATACCTGGAGGATAGACCATGATGAACTCAGTGATGACTCGACCTGCTGCTTCCGCCAACGGAATCGTCTCTGTTTCTGCATAGAATGCTTCTCGAGGGGTGGTGGAAAGCACAGGGATATTCGGCAGTGAGATGGTCGGCTTCTCTTCTGCTTGTACGTGCGAAAATTCAACGGACAGATCACGCAATCCATTTACCAGCGTGCGGATGGATTCTTCCGTATCGCCCGCAGTAACGAAGCAGAGGATGTTGTACAAATCGCTCATCTCTACTTCAATGTTGTACTTGTCACGTAGCCAGTTCTCGACTTCCCATCCAGTGATTCCGAGATCGCGTACGTGGATGAGGAGCTTGGTTGGGTCCATCGCAAAAGTCGCAGGCTTTCCAAGAATCTCTTTGCCAACGCAGTAGATGCGCGGGATTTCGTTAATCATATCGCGTGCTTTTGCTGCCAGTTCCATCGCTTGGTCCGCGAGCATTTTCCCGTTGAGGGCTAAATGCTGACGCGCCATGTCTAACGACGCGAGGAAGATGTAAGAAGTCGAAGTCGTCGTGAGCATACTCATGACCGTTTTCACCCGATCGACATCAACGAGGCCTTCCCGTACATTCAAGATCGATGTTTGGGTCAAAGAGCCACCCAATTTGTGTACGCTGGTTGCTGCCATGTCGGCACCTGCTTGCATGGCCGAAATCGGCAGTTCCTCATGAAAATGAATATGCACACCATGAGCCTCGTCTACCAATACCGGAATTTCATAGTTATGCGCAGCCCGCACGATCTCACGCAGGTCACCTGCAATACCGAAGTACGTTGGGTTAATCACCAACAGGGCAGCAGCATCAGGATGGGCTTCCAGTGCTTTTTGCACAGCCTTCACTGTGATCCCGTGAGAAATACCCAGACGCTCGTCCATTGCAGGGTGAATAAAGATTGGGATTGCTCCAGCGAAAATAACCGCCGACATAATCGATTTGTGTACGTTGCGCGGTACGATAATTTTGTCGCCAGGACTGCATGTCGCCATAATCATCGCCATGATGGCGCCGCTTGTACCTTGCACGGAAAAAAATGTATGGTCAGCGCCGAATGCCTCGGCTGCCAAATCTTGTGCTTCTTTAATCATTGCCTTTGGGTGATGCAAGTCATCCAATGGCGCAATGTTGATGAGGTCTATCGAAAGAGCGTTGTCCCCGATGAACTCGCGAAATGCCGGATGCATACCCATACCCTTCTTATGGCCCGGAATGTGAAATTGAATCGGGTTCCGGTTGGCGTGCTCCAACAACCCGCTGAACAAAGGAGTTTTCATTTGTCTCACTACGATCGCCTCACTTTACTAATCAAGAATAATAAGGGGAAAAACAAACAAATTGAGTATAGCAAAATAGGGGGGGAAAGCAAGCGAATTTTTATTCATGTTTACGAGTGGTGGCAGGAGTTTGGCCTGTAAGCCGAGAAGGTCATTTACACGGGGTGATAATTGGATGAAAACGAGAGTAACGGAGCTACTTCAAATTACATATCCGGTAGTTCAAGGTGGCTTGGCTTATTTGGCTTACGCAGACTTGGCTGCGGCTGTGTCAAATGCCGGGGGACTCGGTCAAATTACGGCTATGTCCTTGCCATCGGCGGAAGCACTGCGGGAGGAGATTCGCAAGGTCCGTGCATTGACGGATAAACCATTTGGTGTGAATTATGCAATTGGTCAACACGGTCGGCCGTATGAAGCAATGCTGGATGTGGCGATTGAAGAAAAAGTGGCAGCTGTTTCGGTAACAGGAGGCAATCCAGAGCCGCTGCTGCGCAGACTGGATGGTCATCCCATCAAAAAGCTTGTTTTGGTTGCGTCTGCCCGTCAAGCACAAAAAGCAGAATCGATTGGCGCGGATGCTGTGATGGCTGTTGGTCAAGAAGGTGGGGGGCATCTGGGACGAGATGATATTGGGACGTTCGTTTTAATTCCGCGTGTGGTGGATTCTGTGAAAATTCCGGTATTGGCTAGTGGTGGTATCGGCGATGGTCGGGGGATTTTGGCAGCGCTTTCACTTGGTGCAGAAGGTGTGGAGATGGGGACGCGATTTATTGCGACGCAAGAATGTGTCCATGCGCATTCTGCCTACAAAGAGGCGTTGGTTGCTGGAACCGAGCATGATACCGCAGTTATCAAGCGCACACTGGGGACACCTGCCAGGGTCGTTCGTACACCCGGCTCTGATCATATTCTCCAATTGGAAAAAGAAGGGGCAGGCTACGAGCAGTTAAAGAGCTTCATCAGTGGAGAGAACAATTGCACATTTATTTATGAGGGCGACAGCCAGTGTGGCTTTGGTTGGGCAGGTCAGGTTATTGGATTGATTGATGATGTACCAAGTGTCCAGCAATTGTTTGACCGCTTGTTTAGCGATGTGAACAAGTCGTTGGATCGACTGCGGTCTTTTTCCTAAAACAAAAGAACAGGCCTGCGTTTTTCAAATGAAAGCGGACCTGTTCTTTTGCATATAACTTAACTAAAGAAAGCGGGAGGCGGTCTATCCACGAGAATTTCCTAAGGTATAGAGCTTACTCAACACGCCAAATGTTTCTTCGAGACGACTCACCAATGCTTCTCCGTCTGCTAGGATTGGATCATGACGGTCAATGGTAATTCCACAGAGCAACTCCGCTTTTTTTACCTGTGCCAGCCTGTCCACCAGCTTTTTCACGCCAGAAGTGCCCAGCTCTTTTTGAGAAGTGCTTGCTGGTTGCATATGATCTGGAGACCAGTGAAAATGCTCCGGAACCATCGCGATGACCTCATCTAGACGCTTATTAAACGCATGACTGATGATCTCTTTGGAAGGAGACTCGTAAATTACCGCGTACCAAACAAACAAATGTGTTCCCCACAAGCCGATTTGAAAGTGCGGATGTTTTTTGTAACCGCGTTTATCATTAGCCCAGGCAACCCACGTATCAGCTGGTGGGTTCACCGTACGGCGTGCATGCTTTGCTATGTGAGTAAACATTTCATCTCCGGTTGCTACAGAGAGAAAAGGCGCAAAATGTTGGCTGAGTACTTCGAATTTAGGACGGATATTGGTTTTGATCGCGTCCATCCGAGCATCCAGTCCATCAATGGCAAAAACATCAAAATCTTCTTGACGAAAGCCTGGAAACGTTAGCATGTAACAAACACCTCTTTTAAGCATCATCGAACCCCACTGGAAAGAAAAGGGCGATCGTCCCCGTCAAGGGAGCTTGGAATCCTCCATATGATATCATACCATCCAGGAAAAAAATACATGCCGAGTTTTATGAATAGCAAAACCAAAGCCTGAATAATATGATATACCACTCACTCCCTTGCGGTTATTTTGATATCTGAGTATTCTGTCAACGGGAGGGGCCTGTAGAAGATGAATCTCGGCATGGAGTTGGAGTATTTTCATTTGGCAGTTTGGTTTGACCGCAAAACATTGCACGCGATGGTGCAGGCCCTGGTGGAAGCAGGGGTGAGCGTCACGTGGAAAGAATCTCCCGAGCAGTTTCACCTCCTCGTGAACACCACAGATGGCCGATCCGACTGGAAAATGCAGCGTTTAAACGGGTCCTATAAGCTGCACATTACCGGCATTCCTGTCAATGATTCGCGGGTGGCACTTGTACTTTACCACTTCGTAGAGCGGGCAAAAGGGCATGCCATGATCAAGGTCACTTTTGAAGAGTGCGTCTTGCTAAAGCAAATCCAGTACGGAGAAGTTATCAGAATAGTGGAATTAAAAGGAGCTGAGAAAAAAGTGATCTATGAAAAATTTTGTAATGTAACGATGGATCAGGTAATTGCCGCGATGAAACGACGTGACTCGGAAGAACGCATCCCGGTGCTGCGTCTGGAGTTGGATTATGAACTGGCGACGTTGTATGACGCAATGCAAGCCAAAGATCAAAGTCAAATGAAACAGTCCACAGAGCGATTAAAACAGCTCCGTCGGGAAATGTTGCTTTTGGAAGCGTAGGCAGACTGGAGGATAGCCAAAGGACGATGAGTTTGACACAAACTAATACGGAATGAAAAAGCGACATCTCAAACAAATGAGGGTGTCGCTTTTTTTGGTGTGAACGTCGCTTATTTAGTAATTGTTGTTTTTATGAAAGACTTGTTTGAATGGGAGGCCTGGCGGTTGTACAATAAAGAAGGTTTTTGACAGCATATTTACGCACGCGCCGGAAAGGAAGAAAAGTTTTGGAAGCATTCCTATCACAAATCCCCAATGTAGCGATCCTGCTTTTAGCCGTCATCGCATTGACACTGATCCTGTTATGGATCGTGATTATGCAGTCTGTCCGGATTAGTCGATTGAGGAAATCAATCAACCGGATCATGACAGGGACGGGAGGAGCCAATCTCGAGGAAGGCTTGCACAGACTGCTGGATCAGGTAGAGGAAATGAAAAAGCAGCATAGCGATCAGCAGTTTGCCATCAATCGTCTGTCACAGCGAATGGCAGCGCAATGTGGCAAAGTAGCGATTATCCGTTACAATGCCTTCGGGGATGTCGGCAGTGATCTTAGCTTTTCGCTGGCGGTAACAGATGACGCTGGGAACGGTGTCGTGATCACCAGCATTTTTGGACGAGAAGAATCTCGCGTGTACGCCAAGCCGCTTGAGCAAGGGACATCGAGCTACCATTTGTCTGAAGAAGAACAGGCTGCGATCAAAAAAGCGATGACCTCAACTGCAGGGATATAAGTCCCTCTGAATTTCAATGAAACAGTAAGCATATGAATGAATCAGGGAGTTCTTTTCATTTCCCTGCGTCTGATTGCGGATATTCCGGTTTTTTGCTAAAATTCATCGTCATTTTGCTCAAGACTTTTGAAGGTACCTGAGGTATAATAAAGATGTCAAAAATGGCTTTTTTGCGAAAAACAAAAAGTAGGTGATCCGCCTTCATTACCCAAATCGATTTTCGATTCGCGGGGCAAGGCCAGGTTCTACAGCGTTCTTTTGTTGACACTTAGCGTATCTCCTCTGATTTGGATAACTGTTCGGTCGTATTCGGCCCATGCAAACCAAAAGAATTGAGGAGATATTTATGGCACAGCGTTTAGCAACTAATTACGCCAAGGCCTATTTCACGGTGAATGAAGAAGAGCTGAACCAGTTCGTTTCGCTTTTCACCAATGAACACATTTCAGTCCAAGTCAAAGTGTGTGACAATGGCGATCGTGACGTAATCCTGAATGACAAGAACGGCGAAATTCAATTGAGTTTCTGTCGGGTTGGCAGCCGCTACTCATGCGACAGCTCGTATCTGATCCGAGATAGGCAGCTGGCAAATGCCATGAGAAAAGCAATGAAAGCGTTCCGAGGCTATGGAATTGTCCACCGGATTTATGACGGCTTCACTATGGTGTATCACTACGATCAAGGATCGGTTGTGAGTATTCAGGAGCTAACCGGAGACGAAGAAGTGTCCATCTTTGAAAATAACTCTCTGCATATGGCCAATGAGCTAGAGGCTTTGTTCCAGCAGGATGGCAGCGAGCAGGAGATTGAGTCCTTACGTCAAGAAACGGACCGATGGCTGGATTTGCGTAATTGGGCAAAGAGAACTGCCCCGGAAAAACTTCCAGCAATTGATGTTCGATTAGCAACGTTATCGCGACGTCTATTTGAATTAGAAGTTTAGAAAAAAGGGTGCCTGAGGCGCCCTTTTTTATGTATGTGATCACACAGCGAATAACAAAAAGCGGGTTTCCTCCTGACCAGAGGTGCCCGCTTTTGCTTTTTTGCCCTTCACTTAGCGCAATTGTAATGGTTTGCTCATATTGTACCAAATAGCTCCAGCATGATCTGAGCTGGAAACACCGTTGTTGAAGTATCCATGACTTTCATAGTAGCCAATCAAATTTTCCTTACACGTCAGCGTGATCGTCTCACGACCGGCCACTCTTGCTGATGCTTCCAGGTGTGTGAGGAGCATGGAAGCAATGCCTCGTTTTTGAAAAGCGGGAGAAACCGCTAGTCCTAGGATGGTTTGATGCCCGCCCGATGCCGGATTTTCTTTAATCGTTTGAAACAAATCATCCGTAATGAAGGGGGTTTCGATAACGGGTCCATTCACCAACCCCGCAATAACGCCATCCTCTTCCGCTACAAAAAAACTGTCTGGAATCAATCGAATGCGTTTCTCAAATGCTTCCTGTGTCGCAGCCTCTTCTGGTGAAAAGCAAAGCTGCTCGATGGCGATCAGTGCTGGCAAATCTTCTGCTTTGGCATTGCGGATAGTGATCATGTGTTCCGATTCTCTCCATTCTTGTTCGTTTTCCTTTCTCGAAAAGTTTAGAATCTTACCTGTTTGATGTCAACGAGAGCGGCTTGTAGCAAGGGGGCGCCTTCATTCTGTCGAGCGTTTGATCAATTTATTTTTATAGTTCTTGTTTAATCTTGAAAAAGGGTATTGTCAAACTAGGCCGATGCATGGTATTGTTGTTTTCGTTGGAAACAGGATTAGGAACCAGGATTCACTTTAAAGGGTGGATAACAACGGAAACCGCCCCCGTTAGTGAATGACGCAGGTCCTAGCGATGTTTAACATTACACTCGTTAGGAAGGGGGAACCGAAAGATGGAATATTCGACTTTCGGAAGACACGTTGCTGTTGACACATGGGGAGTTCAGTTTGATTTGTTGAACGACGCAGAATTTTTGAAAAAGGAAATGATTGAGGCTGCTGAGGCATGCGGTGCTACGGTACTGAGTGTGCAAGCGAAGCAGTTTTCTCCTCAGGGTGCTACCGTACTGGTTCTTCTCTCGGAAAGCCACCTGTCCATTCACACGTATCCTGAGCGCGGCTTTGCTGCTCTGGATTGCTACACGTGTGGGGAAACCGTTGATCCGCAAATCGCCATCGACTACTTGGTATCCGTGCTGAAGCCGGAAAAAACTTACGCGAAGAAATTAGTTCGTGGTTTGGGTGAACTGCAAGTTGTTGAGCCAGAAATGAAGCTGGTTGAAGCGGCAAAGTAAGTAACAAATGGAAAAGTTTTCAAGAGGTGCGGGCTCATTCCGCACCTCTTTTATATGGAGCTTCGATTCCTATTTGTCATCATGGAGTGACAGTAGGAATTCTGCGGCCAATATCGTGGAGCAGAGAACGAAATTCCGTGGATGTATTGGAGATCTGGCTTTTCATGTCGGGTCTCACATCGACTTGATTGGTCCGATGCGTCGCTTCTTCATAAATATCTGCATGGATGGCACGAATCCGGTCAAATGTCCCTGCGTCGGAGGCTACTTGGATCGAGAAGTTGGGAACACGTGAACGAACGGCTGAGTGGACTTGCTGTTCAATTATACGCGTTTGCTCAGGGCCAAAATTTTTCCGAACACGAATTCCGATAACGGCATCTGTGCCGCTCACGAGAACAGTAGCACGTTCCACACCAGGCACATCATCTGCGACTGTGGTGAGCTGTTCAGCTAAATCCTGATTAAAACCATTTACCGTATATCCGTTTCGATAATTGCGGGCATTGATTCCGCCAGTGTAGGCATGATAATCATGAGCGAGGCTTGTCCGTGCACCTGGGGCTTGCTGATAGGTGGTACTTTGTGTGTGCGTTTGATTTTTGGGATGGCTGTTCGAGCTTGCGCATCCAGTCATCATGGTTGCGATCATAAGCAAGCCAACCAAATATTTCGGGCCGTACCGTTTCATACGTATGCCACCTCCGTTTTTCTTAGTATGACGAAAATAAAGTCCCTTACTCTGGAAGTGGCTCCCGTAAAAAACTGCCCATTGTGCCGCGTTTCACTACCTGTTAATATGGAAGGTATGCATAATAGAGGAGGTTCACATGAAGCGTCTTGACATACGCAACATTGCAATTATTGCCCACGTTGACCACGGAAAAACCACGCTGGTTGACAAACTTTTGATCCAATCGGGCACATTCCGCTCGAACCAACAGGTAGAAGAGAGAATGATGGACTCTAACGACCTGGAGCGCGAGCGTGGAATTACGATCCTGGCGAAAACCACTTCTGTCAAATACAATGATTTCACGATTAACATCTTGGATACACCAGGCCATGCTGACTTCGGTGGCGAGGTTGAGCGTATCATGAGCATGGTGGATGGCGTTCTGTTGATCGTCGACGCCTTCGAAGGCTGTATGCCACAAACACGCTTTGTATTGAAAAAAGCGCTGGAAGCAAAAGTTACCCCTATCGTTGTCGTGAACAAAGTAGACCGCGACAATGCACGTCCTCAAGAAGTTATCAACGAAGTGTACGACCTGTTCATTGATCTGGATGCGACGGAAGACCAGCTGGAATTCCCAATCGTATATGCTTCCGGTCTGCAAGGGATTGCAGGACTTGAGCCAGATAAGCTGGAAGGCGACCTTCGCCCACTGTTTGACACCATCGTAGAGCATATGCCTGCTCCTGACGCAGACGAATCTGCTCCGCTCCAAATGCAAGTAACCATGCTGGATTACAACGACTTTTTGGGTCGTATCGGGATTGGCCGCATCTATCGCGGTACTATGAATTTGAATGAAATGGTATCCGTGACTACGCGCGAAGGCGAAGTGAAAAAAGCGCGGATTCAAAAGCTGTTCGGTTTCTCCGGTCTGCAACGTGTTGAGCAAAAAACAGCAAGAGCGGGAGATATCGTAGCGATTTCTGGTATTGATGATATTAACGTAGGGGAAACGGTTTGCCACGTTGATCATCCTGAGGCATTGCCACTCTTGAAAATTGACGAGCCTACCCTGCAAATGACATTCCTCGTGAACAACAGCCCGTTTGCTGGTCGCGAAGGTAAGCACGTGACTTCCCGCAAGCTGCGTGATCGTCTGATGTCTGAGTTGGAGACAGATGTATCTCTGCGTGTAGATGAAACAGATTCGCCAGATGCGTATGTGGTTTCTGGACGTGGTGAATTACACTTGTCCATCTTGGTAGAGAACATGCGTCGTGAAGGCTTTGAACTGGGTGTGTCCAAGCCTGAGGTTATCATTCGTATGATCGATGGACAAAAAATGGAACCGGCTGAGCTGTTGATCATTGATGTACCTGAGGAATACACAGGGCCGGTTATGGAGACATTGGGTCAACGTAAAGCCGAGATGGTTAACATGATCAACAACGGCTTCGGACAAGTTCGTCTGGAATTCATTATTCCATCCCGTGGTTTGATCGGATATCGTACAGAGTTCTTGACGATTACACGCGGTTACGGTATTCTCAACCACTCTTTTGACAGCTATCGTCCACTTGTACCAGGAGCGGTAGGAGGACGTCACGCAGGGGTACTTATTTCCCACGAGACAGGAACAGCTACCACGTACGGCTTGATGTCCGTAGAGGATCGCGGAACGATGTTCATTCACCCAGGTACAGAAGTATACGAGGGCATGATCGTGGGCGAGCATAACCGTGACAACGATCTTGTTGTTAACGTATGTAAAGAAAAGCATGCGACCAACGTACGTTCTGCGACCAAGGATGAGACTGTCAAAATGAAGGCTCCTCGCATGTTGTCTTTGGAAGAGGCATTGGAATATCTGAACGACGATGAGCTGTGCGAAGTAACACCTCAATCCGTTCGTCTGCGCAAAAAATATCTGAACAAATCAGATCGTGAGCGCTATGAGAAGCAAAGACGCTATGAAGCACAACCGCAAGCGTAAGATAGAAAAGAAAAGAACGCCACTTTATCCTGTTTGGGATGAAGTGGCGTTTTTGTTTGGGCTGTCCTTACAACAGACTTTCAATATCAGAGATGAGCTCTTCAGGTTGAGTACGAGCACTGATGCGTTTTACAACCTGACCGTCTTTATCCACGAGGAATTTGGCGAAGTTCCATTCGATATCTGGATTTTCTTCGCTCGGGGCATGTTCCTTCAAGTACTGATACAACGGGTGAGTATCAGGACCATTGACATCGATCTTTGCAAACAGCGGGAACGTCACGCCGTAATTTCGATCGCAGAACGTTGCGATTTCTTCTTCTGTTCCTGGCTCTTGTCCAGCGAACTGGTTGCAAGGGAAGCCGAGAACAACAAGACCTTTATCCTGATAACGCTCATACAGCTTCTGTAGCCCTTTGTATTGAGGAGTAAGGCCGCATTGGCTGGCGACGTTCACGATTAGCAGGACATGCCCTTTGAAGGCGGCTAACGTCTTTTCTTCACCGGAAATGGTTTTGACGGCAATATCATACAAGCTCATCTTATTCCCACCTTTTTCTACTGACATATCTTCATCATAGCATGTACGGCGAAATTCATGCCAGCAACATGGAAGAGCCTACCGTTTTTTGACACAGAATCCACCACCTGATAAAGTAAGAAAGATAGCGTTTTCCTAAGAAAAAAGGAGTGACTATTCGTTTCATTCCGCCTATGAGGTGGCATGTGAAGCGGTAGGAGTTTCACCGCTTGAAGACAGGAGAGATAAGTGATGGACTGGATACAAATCGCATCAACCTATGTGCCAACGAATCCAGATCAGCTCACCGCATATGACAGCTTTCGCATATGGGCTGATAAATATCGGGCTTGGATTTTGTTTGTGGAATTAATTATCGTCTATTATCTTGGCTTTGCTACCCGTATCCGTATGCCTATTTTGAAAAACGTGCTCTTGTACATCCTTTTGTTTGCTGGAGCTCTCATTTTCGCTATTTTGGATGTGCAGCTTCCTGTGAAAAGTGCAATGTTCGTAGCGATTGCGATTCTCGTGATTGTTAAGGTACGGATCAAGCCGGAGCAAACTGGGCGAAAGTGAGGAGAACCGTGTGAAGCGTGAAGATGCACTTTTTAACTGGCTCCAAATTCAAGTGGTTGCCGATGCGCGACCAGAAGACCGCTCTGCTTTGGATACAGCTGCTTTTTTCTTGCAATTGCTGCAAGAGGATCATCAAATGAGCGATATCGGCTATCGTCAGGAAGGCAACTGGTACGTGCTCTTTGGAAACGCTGAATCTCAAGCCTTGGAAGTGCGATACCCTGCTGAATCGGTCGAAGCTTTATTGGCCGCGATTGAAGGCGAACCCAAGTACAACTGCAACTAAAGGGACAAAGACTCCCCTCCACTTGCCGAAATGATTCGGAAGTTGGGTGGAGTTTTTTTGTATCGAGCACTTTTTGTAGGTAATAAGACGCGGTTTCTTGGAGGATGCAACTTTTGAAAATGATTTCCCGTCAATATTCATGCCCCAAGCAACCAGGGGGATTTTGCCAGACTAGAAGGGGGAACTACCATTGAAAAAGTACATGACCAAGCCCGTATTAGCAGTGGTGACAGCTGCAGGTATTCTTGGCTGTTTGACGCCAATTTTTGCCGATGCAAGCTCGATTGCTAGTCCAAGTGCCACAAAGGTAGTCATGAATGACGAAGGGAAACAAGTAACGCGCTACAATCTGAAAGAACTTGCCCAAAATGATCCAACCACGTTGAACATGCTCTTGAAGAATCAAGCGGATCACTTGTACATCATTGTAGAAGAAATCAACTTGAATACGAAACTGCAAACCTATATGGAAGAAAACAAAGCGGAGTGGGAGCGTATTTACAACGAGTACTACAGCGATATTTGGCTGGAAGTGCGCTTGACAGACAATGATGAAGAAATCGTGAGCGTAAATGCCAAGACTGAAAATAACAAGGTGTACATAAAGGGGATTGTGACTTCGGATGTCACCAAGGTGGTTGTGAAAAAGCCGAATTCCGACATTATTGAAGTCGTTCCGACCAAGGAGCACTCTTTTACGGTCAGCTTTGAAGCTCCAGATGCATCCTATGAACCGTATGTAACTGTGAGTGCCTATGAAGGCAGCAAGCTGGTTGATAGCGAGAAAGTAAAGATCGTACCAAAAGCAGAAGAAGATAAGGAAATGATCATCCATACTATGTCTGTATTGGATGCGAAGAAAAAGGAATTAAAAGTAAAAGGAATTGTCAAGCAAGGGGCAGACAAAGTAACTGTCACCTATAATGGCGTGAAAAAAGACGCAAACGTGAAGAAGCTGTGGGACGGCGTAGGCAGCTTCACAGTCTCAGTAAAGGATGTACAAGCAGCAAAAGATCAAAAAGCCTTGATCGAGATTTACGAGGATGGCAAGAAGGTTGATTCCGAATCCGTTCAGGTAGAAATCGTTAACGCTCCTGACAAGGATCAAGCGACCGTATATGCCATTAAGGCGACTGCTGTAAACAATCCTGCCGCCAAGTCCATTCAAGTGAAGGGGACAGTAAGCGGCTGGAATAAAAAGGACGACACTGAATTGTATGTGATCGCTCCTGACGGGAAGAAAAAAGAGATTAAGCCAAATGACAAAGGCGAGTTTTCGCTGACATTGTCGTACAAGAATCATTCCTTTAGTGCCAAAACAATTCAATTCGCATTGTATGAAGATGATAAGCTGGTTAAGAAAGCTGACGTTGCATTAAGCACAAAAGTCATTGTCGAGCCTGTGAAGCCAACAGATGAGGATAAAGACGATGATGATGACAAAAAGAAAAAAGAAAAAGGGAAGCAGAAAGATAAGCATCCCAACGGCAACGCGTATGGCTATTGGAAAAAGCACGACAAACATCATGATGACGATGATGATCATGACGACGACAGAGACTAGTCTCTATCGTTAAGGCCGCTGCTTGTAAGTCTCGACGTACTCCACCAATTGTCTGATGTAATCCCCCAGAATGGGGATGGAAAGAAATTGCGTCAAGAGGGAGCCGAGGAAAGCCAAAACGATAGCAGTACCAATTGTCAACCCCAGACCCCGGGCAAGACCTGCGAGGAAATTGATCCAGAGCAGCTTGCGCGGGGCTGTGTAATTTTGGATCACATCTGCTAGTCGGATATCTTCCAAGAACATCGCAATTTTATGCATCCGCTCATTTACCTTCCGAACTTCCTGAAGCTCTTCAAGGACTTGATCAATTTGCTGCATGAGGCGGTCTGTAGGCGACAAGCTGTCCATCCCCTTCCATCATTCGGTATCGTTACTTACCAGTCTAGGGAAAAAGACAACCAGAATCAAGGTGGAGAGGAAACGTTTGCCTATCAGCTAGGCGAAGGGTAAAATGAACGTACAAAACGTTTGTTAGGAGGCTTTGAAATGGCTGAAACTGTTTCCCAATCTCTTTCCGAAGATTTATTCAAGCTCTTGCAAAAGGAGCGTTTTGTTACCTTGGGCACAGTAGACCATGAGTCAGGGGCACCATCGCTCAGCTCCTTGTCCTGGACGTATGCTGTCAGCGCCGATACGATTCGTTTTGCCGTGGATAATCGCTCACGTATTTTGGCTAATATTGCGAAGGAACCGCAAGTTGTCTTGCATTTGATCGGTGCCGGCTCGTCTTTCGCCATAAATGGTCGTGCTTCCGTCAAAACAGACCGACTGGAAGGCGTTCCGCTCAAGCTGGCCATGGCAGAAATCAAAATTGAGGCTGTTCGTGATATTATGTTTTACGGTTCCCGTATTTCCGTAGAACCACAATATGAAAAGACGTATGACAAAAACGCGGCAGCGAAGCTGGACAATCAAGTGATGACCGCCTTGAAAGATGCAAATTAACGGGTGGAAATAAATTGTTGACAAGAATCCTGCCGATCCTTTAGTATTAGGGTCAATCAAATTGAATAGCAATCTTCTTATCCAGAGCGGCGGAGGGACTGGCCCGATGATGCCCGGCAACCAATCACCTGTATTTTAACAGGGAGATAATGGTGCTAATTCCTGCAGAGTTATCAAACTCTGAAAGATGAGAAGGATTTGCTTACGGTGACGTAAACAAAGCCTTCTTTCAGAGGAAAGAGGGCTTTTTTGATGCCCTCGTACACTATTGGAGGGAGAGAAACAGACATGAATTTGGAAACGAAATTGATTCAGGCGGGAGTAGGCAGAGATGAAAAAACAGGGGCGGTGAGCTTTCCTGTTTACTATGCTACGGCTTATCGCCATCCGGCCTTGGGCCAGAGCACTGGATACGATTATACACGCACAGCTAATCCTACTCGCACTATTTTGGAGGAGACCATCGCTGAAGCGGAATCAGGAGATGCAGGTTTCGCTTGCGCCTCAGGAATGGCTGCTGTTCATACCGTCATGGGCTTGTTTTCCCAAGGGGATCATCTGATCGTTTCACTCGATCTGTACGGGGGAACCTATCGATTGTTCGAGCAAGTGCTCTCTCGCTATGGTCTGACGTTTTCGTATGTGGATTTGCGTGACATTGGTGCACTCAAAAATACGATTCGCCCTGAGACAAAGGCGATCTTCGTCGAGACACCTACCAATCCGCTCATGCAGATTACCGATATTCGAGCAGTAACGCAATTGGCGAAACAGCATGGTCTCCTTACGATTGTAGACAACACATTCTTAACCCCGTATTGTCAACGCCCATTGGAGCTTGGTGCAGATATCGTTCTACATAGTGCAACCAAGTATTTGGCAGGACATAACGATGTACTGGCTGGACTCATCGTAACAAAAGGGGGAGAGTTGTCGGAAAAAATCCGGTTTTTGCACAATTCAATCGGTGCTGTACTTGGACCACAAGATTGCTGGCTTCTCGTTCGCGGGATGAAAACATTGGCATTGCGGATGGATCGTCATCAATCCAATGCCTTGATTGTAGCGAAAAAGCTGCGTGAGCATCCGGCAGTGGCGGAGGTATTTTATCCAGGTCTGCCAGAGCATCCGGGGCATGAGATACAGGTGCAACAAGCAACTGGGCATAGTGGGATGGTATCGTTCCGCGTACGCGATACAGAACAGGTGGGATTGTTCCTGCAAAATCTGCAAATCGTGTCCTTTGCGGAAAGTCTGGGTGGTGTCGAGTCATTGTGTACGTATCCGGCGACGCAGACTCACGCCGATATCCCGCAAGAAGTCAGAGAACATGTCGGTGTTTGTGATCGATTGTTGCGACTGTCGGTTGGCATCGAGCATCCAGATGATGTCGTAGCCGATTTGTTTCAGGCATTGAATGCTAGTTTGGTCGTAGGGGGGAGTGTACGATGAATTTTGCAACCAAGATCCTCCACGGTTCGACTTGCATTGACCCGTTCACAGGTGCGTCGTCGGTTCCGATTTATCAAGCTTCGACGTTTCATCAGGCTGATATCGATCAGCCAGGTACATTCGATTATGCCAGATCAGGCAATCCGACCAGGCAGGCTTTGGAGGAAGCTATTGCGTCTCTGGAGGGAGGCGCACGCGGTTTCGCGTTCTCATCTGGCATGGCTGCCATTTCCAGCGTATTTATGCTGTTTTCAGCTGGAGACCATGTTGTAGTGGCGGAAGATGTATACGGTGGCACGTTTCGGTTTTTGACCAAGGTATTATCGAGAATGGGCATCTCCGTTACGTTCGTGGATGCAACAGATACAGATTCCGTTCGTGCGGCCATTACATCGGCAACGAAAGGGATTTACCTGGAGACCCCCTCCAATCCCACCTTAAAGGTGACAGATATTGCAGCGGTTTCTCGTATTGCGAAGGAGCACGGCTTGCTCGTCATTGTCGATAATACGTTCCTTACCCCGTATTACCAGCGGCCATTAGAACTTGGCGCAGATGTGGTCATTCATAGTGCAACGAAGTTTATTGGAGGGCATAGCGACGTCGTGGCAGGCCTGGCCGTTACCAGGGAGGCTGCGTTAGGGGAGCAGCTCTACTTTATCCAGAATGGCATGGGAGCGATTTTGGGTGTGCAGGACTGCTGGCTGGTGATGCGTGGGCTCAAAACATTGAAAGCCCGACTAGATGTCAGCACGAAAACAGCCGCGAGCTTGGCTGACTGGTTGTCATCGCATCCACAAGTAAGCCGCGTTTACTATACAGGACTGGAGGATCATCCCGGTCATCTGATTCAAACACAACAAGCGACTGGTCATGGGGCTGTTCTTTCTTTTGATGTAGGGAGTCGGGAGCGAGCAAAAGCATTGTTTGATCGCGTAAAATTGCCGATTGTGGCTGTCAGCCTCGGGGCAGTGGAAACGATTCTCTCGTACCCAGCTACGATGTCACATGCAGCGATGCCTGCTGAGGAAAGAGCTGCAAGGGGAATCACAGATGGCTTGATCAGGTTGTCAGCTGGCTTAGAGGATTTCGATGACTTGGTGGCAGATTTGAAGCAAGCTTTGGATCATTTGCCATCTGAAGCACCAGTCCATAAAGAAAAAGAGGTATTCTCCCGGGCTTGAATCCGGGGGATACCTCTTTTTCTTTTAAGGAGGTTCCTGTACGATTTGCGTTGATTTTGTTTTGTCCTTGCGGCTCTTTGTGCATGCGTTTTTCTTTTACTTGAGAAGGGGTTTCTTCGCGAGGCTGCACACTGCGCGGCAGTTGGGGAATGATCCGACCTACGATATCCGCCAACTCTTCCGTAATACCGGCAACAGGATGGCCGCGACGAATATCATCTCTCATTTCCCGTAACCGCTGTACGACGGCAGGGTCTGCGGTTACGACAGCGTTCGCTCCTTGAGGGTCTTCTTTCAGTGCTTCCGCAACTGTATACTTAATGACGCCGACTTCTGGGCGATCCAAATTCGGGTCTACAGTAATACCGACTACAGCATATTTACCCAAGACCACAGCAGTCGCGCTGTGTACCCTTTTCACACGTGTTGCCAGTTGGGCCAGACGATCAGCGGTGGCTTGAGAAGATTGATTATAAGCAGGCTCAGGAGCTGTTTGCTGAACGCGTTGCGTATGAGTGGCATGCTTCGGCTGTGCAGCCTGATTGGCTGGTGGATTTTTGCCCGACATGCATGCTGTAAGCAACAAGCTAAAACCGAGGCAGCAGATCATGATCCGTTTCACAGGCATTCTCCCTTTCCCAGTATTGCCTTCCTTCTGGAGGAGGGCAGGGTTACAAGTATTTTGTTCTGGGCTGCCGATTTTCATTCTGCCAATGGGTCGTCTATCTCTGTCTACCTGAACATAGACTGTAGTACATCACGTCGCCGCACTTGAGCATCCCTCCAAAAATTGCATAGGGTATATAAGAAGGGGAATAGGAGGCGAGATTTTGAAGAAAATCTACGTACTGGACACCAACGTACTCCTGCAAGATCCAAGGGCGATGTTTTCTTTCGCTGACAACGAAATAGTCATACCAGCTGTCGTATTAGAAGAAATCGATTCCAAAAAGCGGTACATGGATGAAATTGGCCGCAATGCTCGGTACGTATCTCGGCTCTTTGACAGTTTTCGTGAGCTGGGGCAATTGCACACTGGCATTACTCTCGAAACAGGCGGGTTGTTTCGGGTGGAACTGAATCATTCCTCTTTCCACCGCCTTCAGAAACAATTCACAGAAATGAGTAATGACAACCGCATTTTGGCGGTCGCACTAAACTTACAGGAGGAGGAAAACGGAAAACCACAGCCAAGACCGGTCATTTTGGTAAGTAAGGATGCTCTCATGAGAGTCAAGGCTGATGCATTGAATATTTCCGCAGAGGATTTTCTTTCGGATCGAGTTGTGGGGGAGTTCTCCAGTATTTACCCGGGGTATCAGAAGATGATGGTAGCGTCCGATATCATCAAGAACTACTACGCGACAAGAAAACTGCAGCTGGCCTCCTGTTTTCCACGCTATCGCTTTTACCCTCATCAATTTTTAGTGCTGAAGGACGAATGCAACCCATCTATTTCAGCGATTGGAAAGGTCGACCCGGACGGAAAAACGTTAGAAATGCTTGTGTCAGATGATGATCCGATTTGGGGCATCCGAGCCCGTAACGTACAGCAACGGATGGCAACCGAATTGCTGTTACGAGATGATATTCCTTTAGTAACTATGACCGGTAAGGCCGGTACAGGAAAAACCTTGCTGGCATTAGCAGCGGGCCTGCTGCAAATCGAGGACCAGCAAAAATACAAAAAACTGTTAGTGGCAAGACCTATCGTTCCGCTTGGAAAAGACATCGGTTATTTGCCCGGCGAAAAAGAAGAAAAGCTTCGACCGTGGATGCAACCGATTTATGATAATTTGGAATATTTGTTTAACACAAAGCGCCCAGGTGATCTGGATAAAATTTTGGCAGGCATGGGTAGTTTGCAGGTGGAAGCTTTGACATATATTCGTGGGCGCTCCATCCCCGAACAATTTATTATCATTGATGAAGCCCAAAACTTGACAAAGCATGAAGTGAAGACGATCCTGACGAGGGTAGGGGACGGCTCGAAAATTGTACTAATGGGTGATCCTGAGCAGATTGATCATCCATACTTGGATGAGAGCAACAACGGTTTAACCTACGTGGTAGAAGTATTTAAAGACCAAAAGCTGGCTGGACATATCCAGTTGGAAAAAGGCGAACGGAGTGTGCTTGCACAGCTGGCCGCAGATTTATTGTAAAGAGGATGTATGAAAAACAGCGAGAAGGTCATACTATTTTTGTCGAGCCCGATGATTCATGTAAGTAAACGGCGAAATGCCTTGCAGGAGGCGAAGATCCGTGGATAATCATGATCAAGCAATCGACGAAAGTCGTATGGAGATTAACCGATTCCTTTAGCTACTTTTCTCTACGATGGAGGTTGAAGAGCCAAAGAGAATAACCGGTAGAACCCCATAAGCAATTCGGGCTCGACAAGGACCGCTCCTCATTGGAGCGGTTTTCATTTTTTGCAGATTCGGAGGCAAAAAGAAAAACGCGGATAATAAATTCCCGCGTTTTTGTCCGATTTTCCTTATTTAGCAGCTGCGATCGCTGTTCGCAATGACGAAATACATCCGATGTGCATCCCTTCATGGAAAAGAGTGAAGACCATCATTTCCCCATAAGTATGCATAGTGCCTTTGTCTCCTAGCTGAAACGGTTTTGGCAATGGATCATTCAATCGGGAATGCAATTCTTCTTTAATACGCACATGTTGTTCTTTTAGCTCTGCAGCTAAGGTCTCGAGGGAAGGTCCTTCTTTTTGCCAATCAGCAGGCTTGGTTCCTGGAGCAAACATGGCTGCGTAATACGGAGGACATTTCATTCCTTCTGGTCCGAAGAGCAAGTAATCTTGTGTCAGGAGAAGATGACCAATATTCCAGCGAATGTTGTTTTTAAAGCCATCTGGAACCACGTCTGCTTCTTCCTCGGTTATTTCCGTCAATCTAGCCAAAAACATTCCGCGAATCAAGTCGTACTGATTCCATACAAAAGAAAAGTCCTGCATAGCAATCCCTGCCCTTCCTCATATTTACATGCACCAACATGTTACCGTATAAACAGAAAAGGGGAAATATACAAACTGTAAAAAATTTGCAAGTTGTCCCTCCATCTCCATACATATGTACAAAGGGGGGAAGCATGATGGTTACGTTGGATTCATCTATTTCTTTTTTGATTTATATAACAGCGGTGTCCAGCGCGGCAGCAGGTGTCACGGAAGCTTTTAAATCAGTCGTTCCCTTTTTGGCGACGGACTATGAGGCGAAAGAAAATTGCTGGGAGGATCAGTATCACGCTGCTAGACTGATGCACTACAAACGCTTTTTCAATCTGCTTATTTCCGTATTGGCTGCTGGTGTCATTTTTGGCATGCTTGGTCTGGACCCGGCTCTCATTTTAACTGGTGCTGAATCCGCTTATGTAAAAAATTCGTGGCAGCTAGGAACCTGGATGTGGGGAATTGTAGCGGTGTTTGGCTCACCTTTTTTCGCATCACTCCTCAAAATACTAGAGAGCTTCAAACAATCGGTGGACAATAATCTGCCGCCTAATCGACCGCGCCGCAAAGTCAGCGGAACACGAGAATAAGCTCGTCTCCCTATGGTTGCCCGATGCTTGCCGGATAAGCTAAGATAACCAAAAGAGTGGTAGCAAAGGTGGGCACAGGTGAATGATGTGGAAATGCTTGCGAATGACTACGTTTTGGGTATTAACAGTTGTTGTCTTGGCGGCGTGTTCGGCCCAGTCGGAACCAACTGCTAGATTTGACCCTGAAAATCAAAAGGAATACGGAGTAAACGGCATGTATCTCGGGCAGAACATAAAAGAAGCGATGGATATTTTGAAGCCGACACAAGCTGATTTTATGGATATGGTGACAAGGCAAAGTTACACGGTAGAGCAGATGTCGCAGGGTGCGGGAGATGCTGTGATGGGGATGCTGCTGGTTGATCAGACCCAGATGATGATCAAAGTCCACAAAGGTGAATTGACATCAATCATGCTGGGAGGAGTTCCCCGTGAGGACGGGCAAAAATTCAAAACATACCGAGGACTCGCTATGTTTGACAGTGCTGAACAGCTAGAGAAGCTGTACGGAAAAGGAAAAGGCGAACAAGAAGTGGTATATGAGGGCAGTAAATACACCGCCAATTTTGGTCTTGTGGACAATCAAGTAGCGTGGTTCCGATTTGATCGTAAATCATCGTAAAAAGGAGATGGGAGTTCGCTTATGAGGAACTCCCTTTTTTGCGTGTAAAGGATTCATTTAGTCGGATGGTGCCAAACGAGCTTCACTTGATAAGCGTTCGCGATTCCCTCTGTCAGTGGAATCAAGCTTTGATCGATCAGGTAGGCTTCGGGTTGTTGTGTATTTTCGGGTATTACGCCTAAAATGTGTTCACGGAGTTGCTCCGTAGCAGCCCACTGATCTTCTGAGTGGGATGGAGCCCCGAGCGTTCCGATGGCAACTTGATCTGCATATACATACAAATGTTCATTTTGGGAGACAAAACCGATATCATCGAGTTGATCGATTGTGGTTGCTGACGGGAGCAGCAATAGGGAAAAGGCATCGCCTAACATGTTGGACTTCTCCAAAATGGTTTCCAGCTTCTCCAGTTCGGCTTGATTCTCTACAATAAAAAGCAGTTTGTCCCGATCAAAGACATTGACATGATCTCCGATTTTATGTATGACTTGAGCATAGAAGCCAGGGAGCTTCCCGGCTGGTACATTCAGTTCAATTCCGTACATATGGCGCATGTCATACCCCCATGTTTGCAAGCGTGTTTTTTCTATCGTATCAAAAAATCAAGGAGGTTTCCTATGACGAATCAAAATCTTGCCATTGAATCCTATGCGTTGGGAGCATTTCAAACCAATGCGTATGTGGTGACAAACACCGATACCAACCAAACCATTGCGATTGACCCGGGCATGGAGCCAGATCAGTTGCTTCACGCTCTCGCAAATAAAAACGTCGTTGCCATTCTTTTGACGCATGCCCACTTGGATCATATTGGTGGTCTCAACCAAGTAAGAGAATTGACAAAAGCACCGGTTTACATTCATCCACTGGAGCAGGAATGGCTCACAAACCCTGATCTCAACGGATCTCGACGCTGGAATCTGCCTGAACTCATCGTATGTGAGCGGGCCGAGCACGAACTGGAGGATGGTCAGACTCTGGAACTGGCAGGTTTTCACATTCAGGTGCTGCATACGCCAGGGCATTCACCAGGCAGCTGTTCATTTGTCATTGGCCAGCACTGCTTCGGTGGCGACGTTCTGTTTAACCAAAGCATCGGGCGTACGGATCTCTTCGGAGGAGATTACGAAACGCTGATGATCAGTATCCAAGACAAGCTATTTGAGCTTGATGATGAAACCATTGTGTATCCAGGGCATGGACCAAAGACGACGATCGACTACGAGAAAACGTACAATCCGTTTGTCACAGGCATGCTTCGTTAAGTCACTTCATCATTCTTTATAAAATATGGGAGAGGATTTTGTCAGGTGGTGGAGAAAAGGAAGGGGTCACCATTTACTAAAGGAGCTATTCATTATGAAGCGAACAAGGAAATGGGCACTCATTCTCGTTATCGCCTGCACGAGTCTGGTTGGGTGTGCAGCACCCATCGCCCAAGCAGATAAGACCAACCAAGCTCCCAACGTGAAAGCGCCTGATCCCGCAACACCACCGCAGACAGCGCCCAATCATCAGGAGACACAACCTCCGACTTTGCCATCAAGATTCCCGGAACAGCGTATCTCCCTTCTTGCTGTTGGGGATATCATGATGCATCAGGAGCAGTTGGATGCCGTCTGGGACCCAGCGACGAAAAGCTATGATTTTCAACGATTCTTCCCGAATGTCATCCCGATGTTCCGCGAGGCAGACTGGGTCATCGGCAATCTTGAGACAACGATGAGCGGTAGCAAGGCCAAATACTCAGGCTATCCGATGTTTAATTCTCCTGAGTCGCTTGCACATTCGTTGAAGGAAATTGGATTTACTGCGGTATCGACAGCGAATAACCATTCGATGGACCGCAAAGAACAAGGGGTTCTGCAAACCATCAAATATCTCGATGAAGCCGGTCTTCCGCACACGGGAACGTTTGCCAGTCCCGAGGATCGAGATGAGCCCTTGTTGTTGACCAAGGACGGATTCACATTAGCCTTGCTATCGTATACGTACGGAACGAATGGAATCGCGATTCCAGAAGGCAAGCCGTATCTGGTCAATCTGATTTCGCCTGCGCTGATGAAAAAAGACATCGCACGGGCAAGAGAAAAAGGAGCCGATCTGGTTGCAGTGGCGCTTCATTTCGGAAATGAGTATCAACGCATGCCTAGTCCTGAACAAATCAAGACCGCCGAGCAAGCTCTAACATTTGGAGCGGATTTGATTTTGGGGGCGCATCCACATGTGGTACAACCTTATGAATGGAAGACGGTTACCCTCGAAGATGGACGTCAACACAAAGGACTGATCGCCTATTCGTTGGGCAATTTCATCTCTGCGCAGCGTTGGGACTACAAGGATGTTGGCGCAATCCTGAAGCTTGTGCTGTACAAGAATGAGTCAGGAGAGGCCAGCATCGAAAGTGCTGAAATGATTCCGACCTACGTTCATTTTTATCGGAAAAATAATAAGCGCAACTATGTCATTTACCCGGTGTCAGAAACATTGGAGAAGCTGAAGCAGGGGCAGAAATACCCTACGCTGACGAAAGAAGCGATCCAGTACATGACACAATTGCAGAAGGAAATGCCGGTTCATGTCAATAAGGTTGTCTCCAAGAAAAAAGCCAGCTAATAAATAGCTGGCTTTACTTCTTTCCGAATCCAAATGGAAGATTGAATTGTAGCTGAAGTTTTAATTCTTCGTCCATCAGCGTGATGCCTTGCACTTGGATGTTGGGGGAGATCAGCTCCGGATAAAATCCGAGATCGTACGCTTCCTCCATTTCCTCCACGGTCGATTGAGGCAAGGCAAAGCCGTCAAAGTACAGCTCGGTAATGTGGAATTTGAGATGGGTAGGTGAGACGAGCTCATAGTTACCAACGAGCTTTAGCTCCATCTGATCATACGTGCCTTCCACGGTCAGCTTGTTATCCTCAAAGGCGAAATGGGATTGTTTAAACAAGGCGTCTTTCTCTATCAGAAAATTGTTGAAGTCAGTCTGGTTGATGGTTAGTGTATGCTTGAGGAGACCTTCCGACTGAATTCGATCCGGCGTCGCCAACTCGGGAACTTGAACCATAACCTGCGCGAGCATTCCGAAGAAGGTCTGGAATGCGGGCAAACCACGTTTTTCCCAGTCTAAAATCAAGTGATTCATCATGGATTCCACAACTGTCGGATTATCCAGTTTTTGTACGTTTTTTTCTTTTTCAGCGGCAACAGCGAGCATTTCTGCTAATTGAAGCTCGTATTTTTTTCGCAGCGTTTGAAGTTGGTCCAATCGATTCTTTTTGTCGGTTTGCATCGCAGTGAGCTTCGTGCGCTCAGTATGATAGGACTCTAGTCGAGACATGTCACGCTCGTACAAGATCTCGTAGAAGTCGTACATCAATAAGAACTGATTGAAATTTTCCGCATTTAATAGTAACGTCAGAAGATTAGTACGCTCGCCCATGTAATAGGCCCGCGCTACCTCACCGGCCCGGCGTTGTGTCGCTTCCATCACCAGCTTTTGTCGTTGCAAATCGAGATCCATTTGAGCGATTTCCCCGTATGTCCGCGTCTCTTCTTCCTTGAGTAAGGTGAGGGTTCGCTCCAGCTCTTTTTGTGTAAAATGCTGTTGCAGGATGAGCTGCTCCAAAGGAGTAGAGGGCTCTTCCTGGGCGAATACCGTCAGTGGACATACAAGTAGGAACAAGACGAGAAGAAATTTGCGCATGATTTCACCTTTTGCTTTTGCCTTTCCATATTGTATGCTTCTTTTCGTATTATAGCCTTATCTAGTTGAATTTGGATAGCAGGAGAAGAGCTTATGACGATGATCGAACTGATTCGCGAGGAAATAGCAAGCCAACCAGGGAAAGCGATTACGTTCGCGCGCTTTATGGAGTTGGCCCTCTATCATGACACGTATGGATATTATATGGTCGAACAACCCAAAGTAGGCAAAGCGGGAGATTTTTATACGAGTGCATCGGTGCATCCTGTCTTTGCGGAAACAATCGCAGATGTAATCTTGGCATTGTGGGAGAAGGCGGATATTACTTCGCCTGTGCTCGTTGAGATCGGTGGTGGCACCGGGGCTGTTTGCCGACACATGCTGGAGCACATCCGTGAGAGCAAGCCAGAGGTATACAAAGAGCTGACGATCATTTTGATAGAGGCGAGTCCTTATCACCGGAAAATGCAGCAGGAGGCGCTCCAGTGGCACGAGGGTCCAAAGCGCTGGTATTCTTCTGTGAATGAAGCTGCCAAGCATGAAAAAATAGAAGGGGTTCTTTTCTCGAATGAATGGCTGGACGCATTTCCAGTACATATTGTGGAGAAAACCAGATCCGGCTGGCAGGAAGTATGGGTGCGAGTTGGCGAGGATGGGTTGGAAGAGTGTCTGGGGGATATGACACCAGCGCTTGGGGAATATTTGCGCGAGCTGAACTTGAAGCTGCCAATCGGCATGCGGATCGAGATAAATATGGCGATGGAGCAAACCGCACAAGAAGTTTCCAGCCTATTGAAAAAAGGGTTCGTCATCACGATTGATTACGGTGATCTGCAAGAAGAGCTTTACCACCCTAGTCGAAAAAACGGAACATTGATGTGCTACCATCGTCATCAGGCTCATACGAATCCGTATATCAACATAGGCGAACAAGACTTGACGACACATGTGAATTTTTCTGCGTGGCAAGAGTATGGAGAAAAGGTTGGTTTACGGGAAATAGACTATATGAGACAGGATCGGTTTTTGATGCGGAATGGCTTGCTTCATAAAGCGGTCGCGCATATGGATACAGACCCTTTCACGAGCGTTGCGATGAAACGGAATCGGGCGATCCAGCAGTTGATTGATCCTGCTGGCTTAGGTGGGCGTTTTTGGGTCATGGTCCAAGAGAAAGGCACCTGGGAGTAAAAGAAGAGGAAAACATAAAAAAAGATGCTCATGGCGAGCATCTTTTTTCTTACATGATCAATTGTAGAAAAGCGTGTTCTTGTGGTCCTACAGGCATCACGAAGAACGTGTAATACGTGAATCCAACAAAAGACAGGAACATGAAGCCGAAGAAAATGTTTAGGTATACTCGTTCAGTCAGATTCATGTAGCTCAACGCTACGAAGAATGCAGTCAAACTGAAGAAGATGAGCGCCATCGGGTACAACTCTGCCCAAAACGCCATCAACGCGATCACGATGGTCCAGAAACCAAGAACGCGATACATACGATCCATTTTTGTCCCCCCTTTTTGCCTCGATCGGTAAGATTTACAAGATTCCTCCCCCATTATATAGGACAGGTGAACACGTGTAAACGATAAAGGTATGACGGATTGTTGTCACCCGGGGAGGAAAGACTGGACTTGCGGTGCTAATACTGAATCAGCGTATAGTTGCAGGATTGGCATCCGCGAATTTTGGAATCATCCTCACGTAATTCAATGTTCCCCAAGTACGTTTCGAATATTCCCATCAACAGAGCGTTGTGCATCTGGCATACGGCATTCGGATATTTTTTTGCGCTGTCAGAGAAGGTGCAATTATTTACGCGAAAACGCAGCTTTCCTTCATCCATTGCTTCGATGTCTGGTTTCAATCCCTGAGCCACGACAATCCGATGGATCAGGTCCAATTTTTCTTCCATAGAGGCTATTTCTAAATTGATTCCGCTTTGGACAACCGCCCGTTTTGCCATCTCAGTTCCAATGCGATGTCCCATTTTAATTAGAGCGGCTTCGCCAGCTTCGCCGAGCGAGAGCAGGCTTTCAATCGCGATATCGGCTAACAGCTGATAGTCACGAGGAGGGAATTGCAGACTCACAACCTGTTCAGACAGTGAGTACAACCGACTGGGACGTCCTCCCTTACCACTTTTGTCTGTAACAGCAGTGAGTAAATTCACGTCCTCCAACTTCGTCAAGTGCAAGCGTGCCACATTAGGGTGGATAGAGAAGTGATCAGCTATATCCTGAACCGTGATGGGATCTTTACTGTAGGCGACAAATTGGTAAATGGAAAAACGGGTGGGGTCAGCTAAAGCACTGGTTAACTTTTGCGCATCGTGGTCCATGCCGATACCCCTTTCTCAAAACAATCTCCATAAGATCAAATTCAAAAAGTCGTCTTTTCAGCACCGAGAAAGTGGTGAGAACCTGAAAAAGGAGGAGCGGAGTGTAGGGGACCTACATGAGCACCGGACTTTGAAGGTGAACGCCTCTTTCGATGTTGTCCAAGCTTTCAGGACTCCTTCGTGATCAAAAGACGACTTTTTGAACAATCTTCATAAGTGTATCCCATTTTGTGTTACTTGTTAAGGTAGCAGTGTGCTACAACAGCATATCGCATAAATTTTCGTCTAGTTTTTAGATTAACTACTATTGACATAGTGTTAATCAAGCATTAAAATCCAAAGTAAGGAAAGAAATTTTATTGGCTAACTTTTTGTAAGAGCTTGAACCAAACATCACGAACTGCAAATCGTAAGACTTTTATAGATGAAATCATACGTGATAGATGAGATGGAGGGGTAACCAATGGCCGTTGCTGAACGTACACAAACACAAAAATTAACGTTTTTCACTTATCCTAGCTGCACATCCTGTCGCAAAGCGAAGGCAT
Source organism: Brevibacillus sp. AG (assembly GCF_028369215.1). Classification (NCBI taxonomy): domain Bacteria; kingdom Bacillati; phylum Bacillota; class Bacilli; order Caryophanales; family Paenibacillaceae; genus Brevibacillus; species Brevibacillus sp. AG. The sequence continues at coordinate 279,639 of NZ_JAQMYO010000002.1, forward strand.
GGCTGGCAGAAAACGGAGTGAATTACGAAGAGCGTCACTTGTTCAAAAATCCACCGACAGCAGAAGAACTGCTTGATATTATTAAAATGACTTCAAATGGCTTGGATGAAATCTTGTCGACGAGAAGTCAGCGTTTTAAAAACCTGGATGTCGATATTAATGATATGTCAGTGAAGGAACTGCTCGAAATGCTTAGTGAAGAGCCTCAGCTTTTGAAGCGTCCGATCCTGACTGACGGTGAAAACCTGATCGTCGGATTCAATTCATCCGCCATGAAAAATCTGTTGTCCTAATAAAGAGGGGGTAAAGACCTCCTCTTTTTTGTTTGTCCATCGAAAGGTAAAATAAAGCCACAAGCTGATAAAAGGTGGGAGTTCTTATGGAGACCTTGCTTTTGCAAAAACAGGACGGTATCGCCACAATCACATTAAATCGACCGCATGTACATAATGCCATTAGCGTGGAGTTGGTTGATGAACTGCATCAGGTCTTGCGAGACTGCCAAGCCGATCCAGAGGTAAAGGTTCTGATTGTGACGGGGACAGGCAGAAGCTTTGTTTCCGGAGGCGATTTGAATCAGTTTATTGCAGCGCGCGGCTATGAACAGGCGCATCCTTTGCTCAGTAAAGTGACAGGGCTTTTGTCCGCCATTGATCAGAATTCCAAACCGGTGATTGCCATGATTAACGGTGCAGCGGTCGGAGGTGGCTGTGAGTTTGCGGGCGCGTGTCATTTTCGTTTTGCCAGTGACCGGGCGACCTTCGGGTTTGTACAAATCAGCATGCATATTACGACAGGCTGGGGTGGAGGAAGTCGGCTGTTGGACTTGTTGCCAGAGTCAAAAGCACTCGCTCTTCTGTTGACTGGTGACAGATTGCGTGCAGAGGAAGCTAAGTCCTATGGTTTTGTTGACGAGGTATACACAGAAGAGAAGCTGCATGAGGAAGTATATCGTTTCGCTCGAAAAATCGCTGCCCAGCCGCTAGCTGGCATTGAGGCGTACATGAAGATTTTGCAGTGGAAGCGTATGGGCATTCCGCAAGAAGAACGAATCCGGCGCGAAGTGAGTCAATGTGCGCATCTTTGGGGTAGCCCTGAACACGTCGCCGTAGTGGAAAGCTTCCTGACTAAGCGCCCAACGTCCTGATCGATGTAGTCCATTTCGTTTAAACATTTATTTGCTTGGACATACTTTTTCTAGTAGAAAGCGATTCTACAAGAGTAGGGAAAAGCATAGGATGAATTACATCATCCTTTTTAAAGGTAACGGGAGGGACTCATATGGTAGCTTCCAGACAAGACGCATGGACCGAAGATGACGATCTAGTGCTGGCGGAAGTCACCTTGCGCCACATACGCGAAGGCGGCACACAGCTTGCTGCATTTGAAGAAGTGGGTCAAAGGTTAGGAAGGACAGCAGCTGCGTGCGGCTTCCGCTGGAACAGTTGCGTGCGCAAACGGTACGATGCGGCTATTTCGATTGCGAAAAGCCAAAGACAGCAGCTGAAAAAGCTCGGGAGGATTCAAGTACCGTCCCCTGTGGTGGCTGAGGTCGAGGTCGTCGCGTTGCACACAAAACGATCTGAAACACCAGTAGCAGAGGTACAAAAGTACGCGGATGTAGAGGAGCAGCAGATTGAAGCAGTCATTCGCATGCTCGTCAATCAAAAAGAAATGACTCGTCGTTTGCGACAATTGGAACAAGAGTTGGAAGGAAAAGAGTTGGAGTTAAAAGAATTGAAAGAAGCCCACGAACGCGCTAGAAAAGAACTGGATCAGGTTCAGGGGGTCAATGATGACTACCGTGCGTTGGTACAGATCATGGAACGTGCACGCAAGCTTGCTTTTTTACAGGAAGAGGATTCCAACAAAGCGATCTTCAAAATGGATGAAAACGGAAATTTGGAGCGCGTAGAAAAATAAGCGTAGAAATTAGGGATGAAAAAAGAAGCGGGCATTGATCCGCTTCTTTTTGTTTGCGCATTCATTTGTCATTCATGTTGGAAAAGGAAGAGCTAGTCTTGCAGCTCTACGCTCTCTGGCAACCATACGTATGGGTTTTCACCACGATCACGCATGAGGTTGTATTTCACAGGCGTGAAGCCCATTTTCAACCAAAAATCGTCTGCGCGACAGCGTGAGTTGGTTTTAATAGGAGCTCCAAAGCTCTTCGCGTGGTTGACCAAAGCAGTTCCGTAGTCTTTGTGACGGTAGTCAGGCAGGACTTCGAGCTTCCACAGCTCATAATAGTCTTGCGCAGGTTGGAAGTAACGGTCGTATTTCCCGTCAATTTTGTAGAGGCTCATACGTGCTACCATAAGATCGTTGTCATAAATACCGTAAAATGGAGATTCCGAATCGTTTTCCACGATGTTCGCCTCCAGGTCTTCCTTCATAGAAAGCTCCTCCAGGCCAAATTCGCGAAACTTCTGGAATTCCTCCAGTGTCTTATAGTTGATTTGCAAACGTCTTACTTCAAACATGGTTAGCCACTCCTCTCACAGCTCTTTGCCTTGGCCACCTTTTGGCCCCGCCCCTTTATTATACACGATGATGGGCTTTTCCGAAGTGTTTTTCTTTTTTTATTGGAGGGATTGTCAGGAAATGATTTCGCTTCCTTGGAAAAATTTAAAATTTCATCCTAGAACTATGATCATTCTCGTGGCAAAATAGAAAGTAGCATCACATGATACAAACCAGGCAAACAATTTGGAAGCGCTTACGGTTGTAGTCGGTTTGTCAAAGAGGGGAGCGTTGCCATGCGCAAGGTATTAATCGCAAACCGTGGTGAGATTGCCAGACGAATTATCCGTACATGCAAGGCAAGAGGAGTGGCTACGGTTGCTGTCTATTCGGATGCAGACAAGGATCTGCCGTTTGTTCGTGAAGCAGATGAGTCAGTCCATATTGGTCCACCGCCTGTTCCACACAGCTACCTGAACGTAGAGGCCATTCTTGCAGCAGCGAAAAGCACCGGTGCCGATGCCATTCATCCGGGATACGGTCTTTTGTCAGAAAACGAAGCTTTTGCCCGCCGTGTTCTGGAGGAAGGTCTTCTTTTCATTGGTCCAACCCCGGAGGTCATCGGTCAAATGGGTGACAAGCTGACTGCTCGTCATATTATGGAGACTGCGGGAGTACCAGTCGTTCCAGGGTGCGAACAGGCTATCGATTCACCAGATGAAGCAGCTGTCATCGCGATGTCCATCGGATATCCTGTGATGCTAAAGGCCAGTGCTGGCGGCGGAGGAATCGGGATGCACATTTGTCGAGACGAGGCTGAGCTGCGTCAAGCCTACCAATCGGCGAAAGGTCGTGCAAAAGCGTATTTTGGTAACGATGCGATGTACATGGAGAAGTACGTGGAACGTCCGCGCCACATCGAAGTGCAGGTCGTTGCCGATCAGCATGGAAACGTCATCCACTTATTAGAACGGGAATGCTCTATACAGCGCAGACATCAAAAGGTACTCGAAGAAAGCCCTTCGCCCTTTTTGGACATAGCAACGAGAGAGCTTCTGTGCGATGCAGCGGTTACAGCCGCGAAAGCAGTGAGCTATTCGGGTGTTGGAACAGTTGAATTTATCGTAGATGAACAGAAAAACTTTTACTTCTTGGAAATGAATACACGCTTGCAAGTGGAGCATCCCGTGACGGAAGAAATGACGGGCATTGACCTCGTATCGCTCCAACTGGACATTGCCGATGGTCACCCGTTGTCGATCGAGCAAGAGGACGTCAAGGCTCTGCGCCACGCGATTGAGCTGCGTGTCTATGCGGAAGACCCTGTCACCTTCCTTCCATCGCCAGGGACGATTACGTTATACCAGCCACCTGCATTTGAACATGTACGAATTGATGATGGGGTAGAGACAGGTACACAGGTGACTCCTTTTTACGACCCGATGATTGCAAAGGTCATTGTATCTGGGGCGACAAGACAAGAGGCTGTGCAACAGGCGCAGAAGGCCATGGATCATTTTCTGATTACTGGCATTAAAACGAACATTCCGTTTTTGCAAGAAGTATTACAGGACGACCAATTCCGAGCAGGTAACTATACGACATGGTTCGTTACTGAGCGTGGAGCGGCATCAAGCAAGGAAAAACGCTAAGCTAATAAAAATGATAGGTAAGGGAGAGGACCATCCATGAAACAAGTAGCAGCCAATATGGCAGGAACTGTTATTAATGTCCTGGTTCAGCCAGGTGACGAGATCAATGAAGGACAAGACGTCCTTGTACTGGAATCGATGAAAATGGAAGTTCCTGTACAGGCTCAAGCCTCAGGCAAGGTTGTGGAAGTAAAAGCGAACATTGGCGATTTTGTCAACGATGGCGATATCATTGTCGTTTTGGAATAGGATTAGAATACTCCTAAACTGAGCGACCGCTAGGCGAGGAGGTGGGCTTATAGTGCGTGTGCAAATCGTGGAGGTCGGCCCTCGTGACGGGCTGCAAAATGAGAGCGCGATCGTTCCGGCGGCAGCAAAAATCACGCTGATTCATAAGCTGATGGAAGCAGGCTTGAAGCGGATCGAAGCAAGTTCGTTTGTGAATCCAAAATGGATACCGCAATTGGCGGATGCAGATGAGGTCTTGCAGGGAATCAATCGCAGCCAAGAGGTAACGCTTAGTGCATTGGTTCCAAATATTCGCGGTCTGGAGCGGGCGCGCCAATGTGGACTGACAGAGATTGCCCTGTTCATGTCTGCCTCTGAAACGCATAATCAAAAAAACATCAATAAACGGATAGAAGACACGTTTCCGATCCTGCGGGAGGTTGCCCAGGAAGCGCTAGCTCTCGGGATGAAAGTTCGCGGATATATCTCAACGGTGTTCGGTTGTCCGTACGAGGGAAATGTTCCACTGGCCAATAGCCGCAGGGTGACAGAGGCTCTTTTGGAAATGGGAGTGTACGAGATTTCTCTAGGGGATACGATAGGGGTTGCCACACCGAAGCAGGTTCATGAGGTTTTTGGAGAACTTGTGAAAGATGTTACGAACGAGCGCTTAGCCGCCCATTTCCACGATACAAGAGGAACTGGATTGGCGAACGTAGCAGCAGCGTTAGCGGAAGGAATCCGGATCTTTGACAGCTCAATCGGCGGACTCGGTGGATGCCCGTATGCCCCAGGAGCTGCCGGCAACATTTCGACTGAAGATTTGGTTTACATGCTGCATGGAATGGACTATGAAACGGGCGTCGATCTCCAGAAGTTGATTGAGGCTGGTGCGTATATTGGGCAGCAATTGGACAAAGAGCTCCCCTCAAAAGTGCTGCGGGCATCGCTCGCAAGCAAACCAGCTGGATGATCTGTATGTTCTACACATTCGCAAAGAGGGGATAGAATATGACGGTTTCCCTGCAAAGAGAGGGCGCAATCGGCGTACTAACGCTGCAACGGCCAGAAGTTTTTAACTGCCTCAATCTTGAAACGCTCGTGACATTGCGCGGCTTGATCAGTGAAATCAGCCATGATCGTGACATCCGAACGGTCATTGTGACAGGTGCTGGCGACAAGGCGTTTTGCTCTGGTGCGGATTTAAGAGAGCGGCGCTCCATGTCACCACAACAGGTCGATGTCTATATCCAAACGATTCGAGATACGTTCACAGAGCTGGAAAAGCTACCGAAACCAGTCATCGCGGCGATTAACGGGCTGGCGCTGGGGGGCGGTACAGAATTGGCGTTGGCGTGCGATCTGCGGATCATGAGTGAGCATGCCCAGATGGGTTTAACGGAGACATCGCTCGGGATCATCCCGGGTGCTGGCGGAACACAGCGTTTGCCTCGGCTGGTTGGAAAAGGCGTCGCCAAGGAACTGATTTTTACGGCAAGGCGAGTATATCCGGAGGAGGCACTGTCCATTGGGTTGATCAATCGGATTGTTTCCGCTGATCAACTTATGGCTACAGCGATTGCTGTGGCTGAGCAAATATCAGCGAATGCTCCACTTGCCCTAGCCCAAGCCAAGTTTGCTATCGATTGTGGAGTGGAAGTCGAGCTAGCTAGCGGACTTCAGATTGAGAGCAATGCGTATAAGCTGCTCGTCCCGACGAAAGACCGCCTAGAAGGACTCGCAGCCTTTCAAGAAAAACGAAAACCGATATACCGCGGAGAGTGACGAGGGGGATTACGCTGATGACCAAACATTTGGAAGACACATTGCACGAAAAAATCGCCCAAGTAGTGCAAGGGGGCGATGCCAAGTATCATGACAAGCTCAAGGAGCAAAACAAGCTGTTCGTCCGAGATCGTCTCAAGCTATTGTTCGATGACGAGTTCATGGTCGAGGATGGGCTGTTCGCGAATGTCATCGCAGGCGATCTGCCGGCGGATGGAGTTGTGACCGCAATCGGCAAGGTAAATGGTCAAACTGTCTGCGTGATGGCTAATGATTCGACAGTGAAAGCCGGGTCTTGGGGATCGCGGACCGTCGAAAAAATTATTCGCATTCAAGAGACCGCTGAAAAAATGCGTGTTCCTCTTCTCTATCTAGTGGACTCAGCAGGAGCGCGTATCACTGACCAATTGGAGATGTTCCCAGGCCGACGGGGTGCTGGGCGAATTTTTTACAACCAAGTGAAGCTTTCCGGCAAAATTCCACAAGTGTGCATTTTGTTTGGACCTTCTGCTGCTGGTGGCGCTTATATCCCAGCTTTTTGTGACATTGTCATCATGGTCGACAAAAACGCGAGCATGTACTTGGGCTCTCCGCGTATGGCGGAAATGGTGATTGGAGAAAAAGTGAGCTTGGAAGAGTTGGGCGGCGCACGGATGCATTGCTCCGTCAGCGGATGCGGCGACGTACTGGCTGCCAATGAAGAAGAAGCGATTCAAGCAGCGCGCAGCTATCTCCGTTTCTTCCCGGCGAACTATACGTTGACGCCACCGACTGTACTGGCGAAGGCCCCTGTGTCTACAGCGAAGGAAATCACGAGCATCGTACCGGAGAACCAAAATGCAGCTTTCAATATGCATGATGTCATTACAGCATTGGTCGACGAGGATTCGTTCTTTGAAATCAAAAAATTATTTGCCCAAGAGCTGATTACCGGATTGGCACGTTTGGATGGCAAGCCTGTCGGTATCATTGCCAACCAGCCGCGTGTGAAGGGAGGAGTCTTGTTTGTAGATTCGGCTGACAAGGCGGCTCGATTCATCACGTTGTGCGATGCGTTTTCGATCCCACTCCTGTTCTTGGCGGATGTTCCTGGCTTTATGATCGGGACAGCAGTAGAGCGGGCAGGCATTATCAGACACGGGGCCAAAATGATCTCCGCCATGGCGGAAGCTACCGTACCGAAAATCTCCGTCATTGTACGCAAAGCATATGGTGCTGGCTTGTATGCAATGGCCAGCTCTGCATTTGAGCCAGATGCTTGCCTCGCACTGCCTGGTGCCCAAATCGCCGTAATGGGTCCAGAAGCAGCGGTCAATGCCGTCTACAGTAACAAAATTCAGGCGATTGAGGACCCGGCAGAGCGTCAAGCGTTTATTCATGAAAAACGCAGAGAGTATCAGGAGGACATCGATCTGTACTTACTGGCATCCAACTTGATTGTAGATGCTGTTGTGCCTCCAAGCGAACTAAGACGAGAATTAATCCAGCGCTACGAGGTTTACAAGGAAAAGCGTCACGTTTTTTCGGACAGAAAGCATGCGGTTTATCCCGTATAATTCAGGGTTCAGGCTGTCGTCAAAAGGCGATGGCCTGATTTTTTTTACAGAAAATGTGTGACAACCTAGGAATATTTCGATAATTTCGATCTTTTTTTGTGTCAATCAATTGAACAATCCCGAAAACTCTGTTATTCTTGAAAAATAAGCATTGATTAATGTGGGTGAACAAATGCTGCTAAAATCAAGGGCGTGTCAGGTGGTAGTCATAGGTGGAGGGTCTGTCGGGCTGCTGTATGCAGCAAGGCTCGCACTCGCTGGACAACCTGTTACGATTGTTACACGCAGTTCACTCCAGGCGAATCAGCTAAATGAACGCGGGCTCAGCTTTCAAAAGCTAAATGGCGAAACAGTCACTATTCCTGTCACCGCCAGCCCCATTGAAGAAGGATTGCCTGAAGGGAATCTGTATCTGTTAACAGTAAAGCAGCCAGATTTGCACAGCGTGCTTCCAGCCTTAAAAGGGGTAGACCTTGAGGCAAGAGTGATCGCTTTGCAAAATGGCATGGGGCATTACGAATTGCTTCGAACCATTTTAACGGAGACACAGTGTTTCTTTGCGATTAATACGGAAGGAGCAAGGAGATTGTCGCCTACAGAAGTCGTGCATACCGGTACAGGTACTTTGCGCGTAGGTTCTTGGGAGACTTCTGATTGCAATGATCCACTGATTCGCACATTTGTTGAGTGGGCAATATCAACAGGCATGGAGGCTGTCTATGAAAAGGCAATACAGCCCTTCGCTTGGCGCAAGCTCATCGCAAATGCACTGATCAATCCGTTAACCGCGCTTTTTGAAATCCCAAATGGTGCTCTCCTCGAAAATTCACATACGCAACAGCTCATGCGTGCTTTATTTGTGGAAGCAGCTGCAGTGGCTGCCTATGCCGGACAAAAAATCGAGGATGCAGACTTGCAGGAAATTGTCTCCATTTGCCGAAATACTTCCCGTAACCTTTCCTCCATGTTGCAGGATATAAAGAAGCGCAGACCGACGGAAGTGCAGTCTATCAATGGCTATCTCGTCCAAGTAGGACAAAAGGCCGGGATTCCGACTCCGCTGCACGAAACCTTGCTTCGCGTTATCCTTCTGAAGTCAGACATGGGAATACGGAAGGAGGGAGGCGACAGTAGATGACCTTTTTGGCGAATGTCTGGGCCTATTTGTGGGGTACGCTGACGGTTGTGCCGTTTCTCGGATTTCCGCTCGTTTATTTCATCTTGTATGTGACGACGCGGAATAAGAAATTGGCAGGCCGCTTCGCGATAAATATCACGAATCTTTTGGTGATTCGTTCTGCCGTTTCCGCTTACGAACTGATTTGGCCCGAGGCTTTGTCCGCTTGGTGGTGGGTATTCTGCTTTTACCTAGTGGTAACCGTGCTACTTGGGTGGGTACAGATGAAGTGGAAGGGGCGGCTCTCCCTCAAAAAGGTAGGATTTTCGGCCTGGCGTTTGTCGTTTCTCTGGTTTGGAATCGTCTACATAGTGCTGTTTACGACCGGAATTATCAAAACGATGGGTGTCGTGTAAAGCACTGTTGATACATATCGTATTTATTCCGATAAGAAAGAAGGTTGGAACTATGCGACTTCCCATCGAGACCATCGGTCACAAGATTCGAATGATTCGGAAAGAACGCGGCTTTACCTTGGAAATTATGGCAGGCAAGACAGGGTTAAGCAAAGGTTTGCTGAGCCAAGTAGAGCGTGGAATTTCGCAGCCGTCGCTTGATTCGCTGTGGAAAATCACCAAAGCTCTGGAGTCACCCATCATTCATTTTTTCGAGGATATTGATCAGAAGCAGGTGCATGTGACTCGCTTGCAAAAACGCAGACAACTAGTCTTTCCTGAATCGACGGGCACTTATTCGCTGCTCTCGATGGGAGGCAGTGCCAAGCTGGGGATGCTGGAAGTGCGACTGATGCCTGGAGAAATGGCTGTCGACAAATTCGTACAGTCTGAGGGAGAAGAGTGCTTCACGGTCATTACTGGTAGTGTGACAGCGCGCTTCAACGATGAAGAGCATGTATTGGAAGCAGGAGACAGTATTTCATTTGACAGTAGCAAAACACACTCAATCGAAAATACAGGAGAAACGGAAGCTTTGTTAATTTGGTCCGTCACACCTCCACAATTTTAATACAAGCGCGAACGAGCCTGTATTACACTTTGACAACCCATTAAAGTGGGTTGTCTTGTTTTTTGTGGCTGTGGAGCATGTTATAATTTTGATTGACCATGGCCCTAAGAAAGGTGAGCTAGCATGAATGTTGAATGTCTCGCGCTTCCATTGGCGAATCCGCTGGCACAGGAGTACCAGCAGCAAAATGCCTCTGCATTACAGTTTTTTGCGCATAATCCCTACCGAGAACAGTCCTACCGAGAACGCGTGGAATGGCTTCAAAGTCAATCCTATCCTCACCGGAACCAGCTCGTGGAAGGTTTATATCGTTTTAATAAAGAGATGGGTACTCACCCTGAAGTACTGAAAAATATCGAGTTGCTCAAACAGCCAGACACATATGTGGTCATCGGCGGTCAGCAAGCAGGAGTTCTGGGTGGACCACTCTATACAGTCAACAAAGCTGTTCACCTGATCCAGGCAGCGAAAAGGCTGTCTGCCGAGCTTCAGGCGAACGTCATTCCGGTGTTTTGGATTGCTGGGGAAGACCATGACATCGATGAGATCGATCATGTGTACTGGGGAGCGGACGATGGAAAGCGCCTGCATAAAGAGCGGCTGCCTCTGAACAAAAAGGGCCGCCAATCTGCAAGTACGCTACCCTTGGACCCTGAACTGTGTACACAGTTCCTGGAAAAGTTTTTCCAGGGACAAACAGAGACTGCCGAAACCAAGAAGATTCGTGAGTTGCTGACGCAGACTGCGGCAGATTCGCGTACAGTCGCAGAGTGGTTTGCCCGCTTGATGGCAAAACTGTTTGGCAAGCACGGTCTAGTTCTGGTTGAATCCTCGTTGCCATTTGTTCGTGAACTGCAGCAACCCATTTTTTCACAGATCATTGAGAACAATGAGCAATTGACGAAGGTGATGCTACGGGCGGCGGATCGGATTTCAACAGCTGGCTATCCGCTTCAATTGCAAGTGGAAGAGCATCAAGCTAATTTGTTCGTCTATGAGGGCAATGATCGATTGCTGCTAGAACGTCACGGGGAGCGCTTTATCAATCGGAGACGCTCTTACAGTCGCGATGAATTGCTCAAGCAGGTTGCAGATTCCCCGGAGCGTTTTAGCACAAATGTCGTTACTCGTGGGTTGATGCAGGAGCATCTGTTTCCTACGCTTGCCTTCATTGGAGGTCCTGGCGAGATTGCTTATTGGGCGTTTTATCGGGAGGTATTCGAGCTGTTCGGGATGCAGATGCCGATCGTATTGCCTCGTATGTCTATTACCCTTGTGGAAGGTACTCAACAGAGACTGCTGGATAGCTTGGGGCTTTCTATTGAACAAGTCTTGACTGATTTCACCGCTTGGAAAACCGAGTGGTCCAAAAACCAGGTACCGCATCCGTTGGAGCAGCAATTCGCATCGGCAAGGGAGTTGATCATGTCGATCTATCGTCCGCTGGTAGAAGAGGTCGTTTCTTTGGATGGCGGATTGCGTGGTCTGGCTGAGAAAAATAGTAAGCTGCTATTAGAGCAAGTATCCTTTTTGGAAGAGCGTCTGATTCGTTCGCTACAGCAAAAAGATGACGTGGAGCATGTGCGCGTCCAACGAATTGAGACCGCTTTGTTGCCCGAAGGTGCTCTGCAAGAAAGAAAGCATTCGTTTTTCCCATTTGCAAATAAGTATGGTCTTGGCTTGGTTGACCGTTTAGTAGATGCGCCATTCGCGCATGATGGTACTCATCAACTTTATTACCTGTAAAAGGCAGTGCAAAATAGTCGGATCGTCCTAGAAGTGGACCCGGCTATTTTTTGTTGTTTAAGTTGATGGAAAACTTTTCTTCTAATTATGCTGAAACTTTTCCGACAAATTCTGCGTATTAGTAGTAATGGATTGTTTTTGGGGAAAGGTGGTACTCGGGATGCAGATTACATTACAACAAATCGGGAAAAAAGCCACTCTACTAGTTGTTAGCTTGTCGGTTTTATTGACGGGTATTGCAACCGCAGGATTGAAAAAGGCCGACGCACGGGAAGAATACGTGGCCAATTCACCTGCATTTATCGACACAAATGGACATTGGGCAGCAAAAGAAATAGGGATCGCTACCAAAAAAGGATTGATTAAAGGATTTCCCGACGGGACCTTTAAGCCAGAACAAACAGTGACGCAAGAACAGTTTTTATCCCTAATTGAACGCGTTATTCCTTCCTTTACAGGTCATGAGCCTGACAGCTTTATCAAAGAGACCTACTTGCAGGCTGCTGCGGGACGCTGGTCGGAAAAAACCTATCACCATTTGGCTTCAGCGGGTATCATGCCATCCGGGAAGCCGACGCATAGCATGACACGGTTGGAAGCGGCAAGAACCTTGCTGGCAGCCATCGGGCATCAATCAGAAGGGGAAAAATATCGGGGAACGACAGCGAAATTTTTCACGGATCTTTCAGTCGAAAATGAAACACAGGTGATGACGGTCTACCCTGCCTACAAAATGGGGATTTTGGCTGGCTTTCCAGATGGAAGCTTTCGTCCTGATGACAAAATCAACAGAGCACAGGCAGTCGTCCTGTTAAATCGTTTGGAAACAAAAATCGACGAGCTGTATCCTGGCAATGTAGCAGAGAGCGAGAAAAAGGCAATGACACAAGCCGTCTCGTCATTTGTGGGAGACGTGATGGATAAGCAAAAGATTCGTCGCTTTGATGACTTGTCCGCGTATGTAAAGAAAAACAATCTGCCTGTCAGCGAATCGTTTTTACGTGAGCATTTTTCGTTTATGCAGTATGAAGTGTATGATTATGTCCGGTTTCCGCAATTTAATGAGCTGATGTACTTTGCAAAAATCGGAATGAATAAATACAGAATGACGGTTCAATATTACGCAGGGGATTTGGGTGGAAGTGTCGATCGCACGTTTTACCTTTCCTCGAGCGATGGCAAAACGTTTCGACTGATTGGAAAAGATGAATAAGAAAAGAAGGCTGGGATATGACCCCAGCCTTTTTTCGTGTCAGGGATGCCGTTTTTGCCAGATAAAAAGGACGAATGCAATCACGAGGGGATAGAGGGCGGACCATCCCAAAAAAGGATAGAGTCCCACTGTACAGACGAGAGAAGTCCAGGAAGCGATTCGGCCTACGCGACTATTATGCAAGAGTCGGACACCAGCCAGACACCCGCCGATGTAAGTCGCAAAAAAGGTTGCATTAGGCAGCTCGATGAGTCTGGACAAGTCGATCACGTCGAAATAGAGTACACCGAGAACGAGGACAAAACAAAGAGAGAGAAACAGAAGTCCGCCGGTTGGTGTCCGGTACTTGGCATGGAGGGTGCCAAACCAGCGAGGAGCGATCTTTTCTTGCGCCAGCGAATAGGCGATGCGTGAAGCAGCACCAATGTAAGCGTTGGCTGTTGCGATACAAATGAACAGTGCGGTTACGGCTACGATCCATCCGCCGATCGGACCCAGGGAGAGTTGAACCATGACACTGAGTGAGGCAGCGGAGATGCCGACCCCGTAGCTATGCGTAGCCACAGTCATAAAGGCCACGGCAAAATACAAGAGAGCGACGATTCCCGCGCTCCACAAAACACCGCGAATCGCGTTTTTCGCAGGATCGACGAATTCCTCTGAGAGATGCGTCACGGCTTCCCACCCAATGAAGCACCAGAACATCAGACCTGCTGCTTGCACGACACTCAACCAACCGTTTGGCATAAAAGGGGTAAAGTGCGTGACTGATGCATGCGGAATGCTTGCGACAATGGCTAAAATCAAAATCGTAATAATCAGCGAGACAACAATCGTTTGGACACGTGCAGCTACATGTAAGCCTATAACATTCATCATAAGGACAGCGAGAAGAAGCAGAGCAGCAGCCGCATAAACTTGCGACTCACTCCAGTTCAGCAGGATCGCAATGTAGTTGGCCCCTGTAACACTTAGAATCGGTGCGCCAATCGGGACAGACAAGAGAAAGAACCAGCCTACCATGTTTCCGAATCGATCTCCGTACGCTGTCCGTACAAATGTAGAGACTCCACCTGAGCTCGGATAACGAGCAGATAACAGCCCCATCGTAATGGCCATGGGCAGGACGAGAATAGACATGACGAGCCAAGCTAAAATGGAAGCAGGACCAGCCTTCTGCGCTGCGAGTCCGGGGATGAGCAGGACGCCGGAACCGATCACAGCTCCGATGTATAAGGCGACGATCTGCGGAAGTCGCAGTGTTTTGGCTAGACTGGGGGCTTGCGTCGATGATTTCCCCATAGGTAGATCCCTCACTTTTTTTACTTACCTTGTCGTTGGTAACTGAAGTGTAGCATAGACTTAATCATCGGAGTTATCTATAATATTAGATAATTCAAATCGATTTTTTCGATGAAAAGAGGGAGAAATCTGGATACTCGTTATTTGCAAACATTCCGTGAAGTAGCAAAATGCCAAAGTTTTACTCGTGCAGCAGAAATTTTAGGATACGCGCAGTCGAGTGTAACGACCCAAATTCAAAATCTGGAATCGGAGTTCGGTGTCAGTCTATTCGAGCGTTGGGGCAAAAAAATCAGGCTTACTCATGCAGGCGAAGTGCTTCTCGGCTACAGCGAACAGCTGCAAGCTGTATTAGATGAAGCAAAAGCGAATCTGTCAGAGCAAGCACATCTGGCGGGAACGTTGAGTATCGGAACGGTGGAGTCACTAGCAGCCTTTTATTTACCACCCTATTTGCAAAAATTTCGCTTGGAGCAGCCACGTATGCGAATCATGCTTGCACCGGGCATCTGTCAAGACTTGAGGCAAGGGGTAAAGGAAGGGAAGTTCGATTTCGCCTTTGTGCTCGATTGGCTCCACGATCAATCTGAGCTGACAAATGTCGTTTTAGGTGAGGAAAAACTAGTTGTTGTGGCTGCGCCTACACACCCGCTTGTGAAAAAAGAGCAGGTAGAAACGCACGATTTTAGCGGGGAAACCTGGATTTTTACAGAAAAGGGATGCAGTTACCGAGGGATGATGGAATCGGTGTTGCGTGAAGCAGGAGCCACCGTGGAATCTTCTTTTGAATTTGGCAGTCTGGAAGCGATAAAACAATGTGTCGCATATGATTTAGGAATTGCGTTACTTCCGAAAATTGTCGTACAAGAAGAAGTAAAAAATGGTACACTTGTAATACTCTCGTTTTCCCATCCGGATATCCGTGTTTTCCGACAGTTGGTCTACCATAAAAAGAAATGGATGCCACAGGCTTTGTTACGCTTTTTGGAGTTACTTACGGTAGAAACTGCAGAGTGTAAAGTGCCGATAATAGGAAGGTAATTGGAAAAACTGATGATGGTTGAACTTGCGTATGATATGATAGACAAGGTTGCTTTATGAGATAAAAGGAGGTCCATCCGTACATGAACACAGTATCTGAAAGCATCGTAAAAGATATGGCGTTGGCGCACAACGGCCATCTGAAGATTGATTGGGTAAAAGAACACATGCCTGTCCTGAACCGCATTCGCGAGCGCTTTGAAAAAGAGAAGCCGTTTGCAGGACTGAAAGTTGCGATCTCCTTGCACTTGGAAGCGAAAACAGCTTATCTGGCAAAAGTAGTTCAAGCTGGTGGCGCTGAAGTAACCATTACCGGTTCCAACCCGCTGTCTACGCAAGATGACATTTGCGCAGCGTTGGTGGAAGACGGCATTCGCGTATTTGCGAAATACAATCCAGATCCTGCTGAGTACAAAGAGCACCTGATCAAAACACTGGAAACTCGTCCTGACTTGATCATTGATGACGGTGGCGACCTGATCACCATTTTGCACAGCGAGCGCCGTGATCTGCTGTCTCAAGTACGTGGTGGTGCAGAAGAAACCACAACAGGTATTCTGCGTCTGAAAGCGCTAGAAAAAGAAGGCAAGCTCGAATTCCCAATGGTTGCCGTAAACGATGCATTCTGCAAATACTTGTTCGACAACCGCTATGGTACTGGTCAATCCGTATGGGATGGGATCAACCGTACAACGAACCTTGTAGTTGCGGGTAAAACTGTTGTTGTAGCAGGCTATGGCTGGTGCGGTAAAGGTGTAGCGATGCGCGCAAAAGGTTTGGGCGCAAAAGTAATCGTAACCGAAATCGACCCAATCAAAGCGGTAGAAGCTTACATGGATGGATTTGAAGTAATGCCAATGCTTGAAGCTGCGAAGCATGGTGACTACTTCGTAACAGTGACAGGTAACCGCGATATCATCAGCAAAGAGCATTTTGCTGTGATGAAAGATGGCGCAATCTTGTCCAACGCGGGTCACTTCGATGTCGAAGTAAACAAGGTCGATCTGAATGCAATGTCGACTTCTTCCCGTATTGTGCGTAAAGATATTGAAGAATTTGTCTTGGCTGATGGTCGAAAAGTGTATCTGCTCGCAGAAGGCCGCCTCGTGAACTTGGCTGCTGGCGACGGACATCCGGCTGAAATCATGGATATGACCTTTGCACTGCAAGCAGTATCCTTGGCTTATGTCAATGAACAGTACCAAAACATTGGCAAAAAAGTGCTGAACGTACCATTCGAATTGGATCAAATGGTGGCACAGTACAAGTTGGAAGCTCTGAACATCGGAATCGACAAATTGACAAATGAGCAAAAATCCTACCTGGAAAGCTGGGTCGAATAGTCACTCGAATCCCGTCTTTTCCCGGCAAAAAAATATGCGAAAAAATCCTGCATACAAACGCAGGATTTTTTTTTATAATAACAAATAGGTACCAGGTGGGGAAAAGTGGGGGAAAGTGGAGCCAACCGACAGGAAAGTGGGGGACCAGGGCGTGTTCATGGGGGAATATCAGCACAGCATCGACGAAAAAGGCCGCCTGACGATCCCAGCCAAATTCCGTGAAGGGCTAGGCGCTTCCTTTGTTATTACCCGCGGGCTGGACCAATGTTTGTTTGCTTATCCGCAAGATGAGTGGAAACAACTAGAGGAAAGACTCAAGTCTCTCCCATTTACAAAAGCAGATGCTCGCGCATTTACACGATTTTTCTTTTCAGGTGCCACCGAATGCGAGTGGGACAAGCAGGGAAGGGTAAACATACCACCCAATTTACGTGAGCATGCAGGCATGCAAAAAGAATGTGTGATCATTGGGGTGTCAAACCGTGTAGAGGTATGGAGCAAGGAACGCTGGGAAGATTATTTTGCTCAGTCAGAAGGCTCTTTTGGAGAAATTGCCGAAAAACTGGTTGATTTTAATTTGTAGCAGCGAGAAGAACAGGAGTGACGACATTGTCGTTTCATCACGTAACCGTTTTGATGGATGAGGCTGTCGCAGGGCTAAACATTCGTCCTGGAGGCATTTATGTAGACTGTACACTTGGTGGAGCTGGGCATAGCAGCTTGATTGCTTCCAAGCTGACGGAGGGCGGTCGCCTTATCGCCATCGATCAGGACGACTGGGCACTGGATAATGCCCGCGAAAGACTCGCTTCCTATATGGACAGAGTCACGCTGGTAAAGAGCAACTTTCGCCATATCAAAGACATTGTGAGAGATTTAGGTTTGGATGGCGTAGACGGGGTGTTGTTTGACCTCGGGGTATCCTCTCCGCAATTGGACGAGGGAGAGCGCGGCTTCAGTTACAATGCCGATGCACCCTTGGATATGAGAATGGACCAACAAGCGCCACTGTCCGCCTATGACATTATCAATGAGTGGGATGAAGAAGAGATTGCTAAGATCATTTGGCTGTACGGAGAAGAGAAATTTTCCCGGAGAATTGCCCGGCAAATCGTTCAACAAAGGAAGAAGCAGCCGATCCAAACAACAGGTGAACTCGTTGAGTTGATTAAGGAAGGAATTCCTGCCGCTGCGCGCCGTACCGGACCCCATCCGGCGAAGCGTACCTTTCAGGCAATTCGGATCGCAGTCAATGATGAATTGGATGCATTCAAAGAGGCCGTCGTCGATGCTATTACTGTCTTGAATCCAGAAGGTCGCGTAAGCGTCATCACGTTTCATTCCTTAGAGGACAGAATTTGCAAGCAAATTTATCAAGACTTTTCAAAAGGGTGCACGTGCCCGCCAGCCTTTCCGATTTGCACATGCGGAAATAAAGCGGTTGTAAAAGTCATTACAAAGAAGCCGATTTTGCCATCAGAAGAAGAATTGGAAGCAAACAAACGTGCACGATCAGCTAAACTACGGGTAGCGGAGAAGCTATAGACCGGGATCGACGAGAAAGGGGAGGGAGAAGCGATGAGTTATTACTACCGAGGAAATCTAGCTATGGAGTTGGAACAACAATCCCGCTCTGTAACGAAAACAACAAAGCGCACGGTTCGAATCAAGCCAACGATTCCGACCGGAGAAAAATTGCTGTATCTCTTATTTATCTCGTTAACCGTCGTCGGTTTGGGTCTAGTGGGTGTCCGCTACTCGCAAATTTCCCAGTTGAATTACGAAATTCAAAGCACCAAACATGAAAACCGTGTGACGACAGAAAAAAATGCAACAGTGAAATTGCAAATTGAGCAAATGACCAACCGGGATCGCCTGCAAAAAGAAGCAGAGAAGCAGGGGATGGTATACAATCCAGCAGCTGTACATACGATTGGGAAACCAGAAGTACAGGCGAGTTCTCTGCCGCAAACACAACCCAAAAAACCTTAAATGTTACTGCTCTCACGTGCGGTAACATTTTTTCTTAGCTGGGCCCGAGTCTGCTCCTGACTCGGCTAGGTTGCGTTCGTCTCCCCCATCTGCCTTTGTTGGGAGGCGGGCGATCTTTGATGCGACGGAGTTGAATGGAGATGGAATGGAAACGAAAAGTAAATTGGCGGATTCTCGTGGTAGCCTTATGCCTGATCTTGACCTTTTCGACGTTGAGCTTTCGAATTTATTGGATCCAAACAGCAAACTCCGCCACAATCATGCAGACTGCACAGAAACAGTGGGATAGGGCGCATGTCTTGAAGCCAAAGCGTGGAGCGATCTATGATCGAAACGGAGAGATTTTGGCGTATGATGGGAAGGCCTATACAGTAAATGCAAGGCTGAAGCCACTTGATGCGAGAGACGAAGATGTGGTGAAAGACCCTTACTACACAGCGAATATGCTGGCTCCTATTTTGAATGCGCCTGTTCCAGAATTGGTGAAGAATTTGACCAAATCAAGTAAAGTAGTGGAATTGGGACGCTACGGGCTAAAGATCAGTGAAGAGCAGAGAAACCGCATTCTGAATTTGCAATATCCGACACTGCCAAGCGGTGAGAAGCTCAAAAAGAATCAGCTCCCAGGAATCTATTTGACTGAAACGACTCGCCGGGTTTATCCGAATAACGCCTTCGCTTCCCATGTGATCGGTTATCTTGATTTGTATGATGAACCGAAAATGGGGATTGAGCTGAAATTGAACGAAGAATTGGCTGGAAAAAAGGGAAATATTGCCTACCAAAAGGATCGCGCAGGCTACCAGCTGCCAGACGGAGAAGGGGAGTACATTCCGGCAAAGGATGGTTTAGATGTTTACCTGACAATTGACCGGCAAATCCAGAATTATGTAGAACAAGCGCTTGACAAGGTGGAGCAGCAGTACAAGCCACAGGGCATGACGGTGATTGTAGCCGACCCACAAAGCGGTGAGGTTCTGGCCATGGGCAACCGCT
Source organism: Brevibacillus sp. AG (assembly GCF_028369215.1). Lineage (NCBI taxonomy): Bacteria > Bacillati > Bacillota > Bacilli > Caryophanales > Paenibacillaceae > Brevibacillus > Brevibacillus sp. AG. The sequence continues at coordinate 299,099 of NZ_JAQMYO010000002.1, forward strand.
CACAGTTCAATCCGAATACGTACTACAACGGGATTGAGAATTACAATAACCATGCTGTCACCACAATGTTTGAGCCGGGCTCTACGTTTAAGATTATTACTCTTGCGGCAGCGATTGAAGAAAAAATGTTTAATCAGAATGAAACCTATCAATCAGGTGCTTATACCATCAAGGGGCAGATTCCGATCCGTGACCACAACAATGGTGCCGGTTGGGGAACTATCACCTTTTTGGAAGGGGTTCAGCGATCCAGTAACGTATTGTTTGCGAAGTTGGGGTATGAACGGTTGAAGCTGGAGGGTTTGAAGAAATACTTCAAAAAATTCGGGATGGGTGAAGTAACCGGAATTGAGCTTCCCTACGAGAAAAAAGGAAGTCTGATCAACCTGGAAAAACCTCGGTCACCACGTGACTGGGCTGCAACAACGTATGGACAAGCAGCGACGGTTACGGCGATCCAGCAGGTTGCCGCTGTAGGGGCGATCGCGAATGGAGGAGAGCTTCTAAAACCTCATATTGTAAAAGAAATGCGCGATCCTCACACGGGAGCAGTCGTCAGTCGGACGCAACGTGAAGCTGTGGAGAGGGTTGTAAGTGAAGCGACTGCGAAACAGACACGAGACATTTTGGGTAAGGTTGTCTCAGAGAAGCCCGGGACCGGTTTGCAATATCAGATCGAAGGGTACCAAGTGGCGGGAAAAACGGGAACTGCACAAAAATATGATCCCAACACAGGAAAAATTATGGATGGACGTTATGTAGTATCATTCATCGGTTTTGCGCCAAAAGACAATCCAAAGCTGTTGGTCTATGTCGTTATTGATGATCCGCAAACAGATGCTTGGTATGCATTGTGGGGTAAAATGATGCTCGCTCCAATGTTTACATCCATTATGGAACGCAGCCTGCAATATTTGCAGCAGCAGCCTGATCTGTCGGTAGTCAAGGATAAACAGACTGAAAAGCCGACGACGAAAAAAGAAGCGCAGGCAGCACTTGCATCTTCACCTGCGACATTGAAGACATTGCCTAAGTTTGAAGGGATGTCCACGACAGCCGCGCAATTGCGGGCAAAGCAGGACAGTTTGACTGTCACGGTAGCCGGGACAGGTACGAAAATCGTCAAACAGTATCCGGAAGCCTATGAACAGGTCGTTCCGGGTGAACAGATCATCCTCGTAACAGATAGGGTCAAAGGAACAAAGATGCCTGATTTCAAAGGAAAATCATTGCGTGACGTCATGGAGTTCAGCTCTTTGATCAATCTCGAAATGAAATCGACTGGAACTGGATTCGTCACCCAACAAAGTATTCCTCCGGGAACGGTGCTCCAGGGTACAGAGCTGCTTCAGGTGACGCTGCAATCCGTGTCCGAACCACCTGCACCGACTACACCACCTCCAGGTCAGGAGGGCGGCACAGTGCCTGCTACAACGACTCCAAACAATCAAGGGTCGAATCCTACTACAAATCCAACAGGTGGAAATAATCCGGCTCCGCCATCTTCCGGTCAGCAAACTGGGCAAGGTGGTGAAGCACAGCCGCCAGCATCTGGACAGGCACCTCCTCCTGACAAACCAGGAGACCAAACGACGCAAACACCGACAACTCCATAGTTCTAACTAGTCCCCCCTGCGAATAAGGTTAAGAAGAGACAACCTATTTGAGGGGGGACTCGCTTTGCGGGTATCCAATGCTACTGTACGCCGACGCATTTTTATCATCTTGATTGTAGGAGTCGTTTTGTATTCGGCACTTGTCACCCGTTTGGGGTATGTTCAATTGATAGAAGGACCGAAACTCTCGCAAATGTCAGATGAACTGCTCAAGCGGGAAATTAAATTTCAACCCAATCGCGGTCGCATTCTAGACAGAAGCGGCAATGAGCTCGTGACGAATATGACCGTCCCTACACTGGTATCGGTAGGGGCGCAAATCAAAGACCCTAAAGAAACAGCGAGACAGCTCGCCGTCATTTTGGAGCAAAAAGAAGAAGATGTATTTCGTGCCATTACGAAAAAAGAAATGAGTAACAACCAGATTCCAGGTGGAAGAAAACTGTCTATTGAAAAGGCGAGAAAAATACAAGAATTGAATTTGCCAGGTATATACTTGGCAGGAGATACGAAGCGTTTTTACCCGAACGGAAATATGGCAGCCCATATTCTTGGTTTCACAGGCATTGACAATCAAGGGTTGACAGGGCTTGAAAAAATTTACGATCCCTTCTTGATGGGGACCGAGGGGCATATTTCATTTCCGTCTGATGCCAAAGGGCGTGTACTGCCAGGTGGAACAGAAGACTACGTAGCACCCGTAAATGGCATGGACATGTATTTAACACTCGACAATACCATCCAATCGTTTATCGAACGCGAGCTGGATCAGGCGGTGGTCGCTTATCAGCCTGATGATGTGCTGGCGATCGCCATGAATCCAAAGACAGGAGAAATATTGGGGATGGGAAGTCGCCCGACTTTTCAACCGGATGCGTACAGGGACTATCCTTCAGAGGTGTACAATAGAAATCTCCCTATCTGGAAAACATACGAGCCTGGTTCCACTTTCAAGATCGTGACCCTTGCAGCGGCTTTGAATGAAGGTGTCATCAATTTGAACGAGGGATTTTACGATCCGGGTTTCATTAATGTGGCAGGTAAGCGATTGCGATGCTGGAAGCGGCAGGGGCATGGACAGGAAACGATGCTGGAAGTGGTAGAGAATTCTTGTAACCCTGGCTTTGTTACGATGGGCCAGCGGCTGCAAAAAGAACGACTTTTTGACTACATCAAAAAATTTGGCTTCGGACAAAAGACAGGGATCGATTTGATCGGCGAAGAAAACGGGCTGTTATTCAACTTGAATAAAGTGGGACCGGTAGAGCTGGGTACGACTTCTTTCGGTCAAGGGGTATCGGTAACACCGATTCAACAAATGGCGGCAGTCTCAGCTGCTATCAATGGTGGCAAACTTATGAAGCCGTTTGTTGCCAAAGAATGGCGGGATAGTGTGACACACGATGTCGTAGCAAGGACCTTGCCGACGGAAGTTCGACAGGTGATTACTGCGGAGACCTCAGCCAAAGTTCGGCATGCGTTGGAAAGTGTGGTCGCTCAAGGAACGGGTAATAAGGCATATATTGAAGGATATCGGGTAGGAGGAAAGACGGGAACCGCGCAAAAAGTAAAAAATGGCCGTTACGTAGATGGGGAATACATCGTGTCGTTTATCGGCTTTGCGCCGGCGGATGATCCACAGATTGTCGTATATTTCGCCGTGGACAATCCGAAAGCACTGGCGTTTGGTGGATTGATTGCCGCCCCGAGTGTAAAAAGTATCATGGAATCCTCCCTTCAACATTTGAATGTACCCAAACGAAAAGATGGCATCCCCAAGGAAATTAACAAAGCACTTGGAGAAAGGGCGCCAATTGAAGTGCCAAACATGGTCGGACAGTCCATGAGAGACGTAGTGACAACGTATGATACTCTGCCGCTAGTCGTTTCAGGTAAAGGACAGTACGTCATCCAGCAGTCCCCTGCACCTGGAGTAAAAATTGATGAGGGCGGAAAAATTCGCATATACCTTGGTGACAAATCGACCAATTAGCTATAAAATGAGATTTCGAAGGCGGAGGGGAGTAGGCTTGTCTACGTTCGCTCTGCCTTTGTTCGTCAAGACTGCGCCTAAATGAACGGCGTAGCCAAGTACAAATGTTCAAATTTCTGTCTATACTAGTTGGAGAATGGGGTGCCTGTTTCATGTTTCTACGGGATCTGCTCATGCCTTTGTTGCCAGTAACGGTTTCGGGGTATGACAGCATGGAGATTACGGGTTTGACAGCAGACTCGCGCCAGGTAAAGCCCGGCTACTTGTTTGTCTGTCTGACTGGATATACCGTGGATGGACATACGTTCGCGGCCCAGGCGGTGAAGGATGGTGCCGTTGCCGTGTTATCCGAACAAGATCTGGACGTGCCAGCGACTATTGTCAAAGTACCGGATACCCGGCGGGCAATGGCTATGCTGGCTGATCGTATTTTCGGATCTCCTACGAAAGAAGTAAAAGTCATTGGCGTAACGGGGACAAATGGCAAGACGACCACTACACATCTGATCGACAAAATATTATGCGATCAAAGCAAGCAAACAGGCTTAATCGGAACGATCCATATGAGAATTGGAGACGTAACGGAAGAAGTCAAGAATACGACTCCGGATGCCATAGATTTACAAAGAAGCTTTCGCCGTATGTGCGATGTAAACACAGACTATGCGATTATTGAGGTTTCCTCTCATGCACTGGAGCTGGGAAGAGTCCGCGGTTGTGAAATTCATACAGCGGTTTTCACCAACCTGACGCAGGATCACCTCGACTATCATAAAACGATGGAAAACTATCGCTACGCCAAATCATTGTTGTTTTCCCAGCTGGGCAACAGCTATGACACAGACCGTCTAAAAACGGCTGTACTGAATGCGGATGACGAGGCGTCCGAATTATATGCTGCCGTTACACCGGCGCGAGTCATTACATACGGCATTGATCAACCAGCAGATGTAAGGGCAAAACAAATCGAAATCACCAGTAAAGGAACTTCTTTTACAGTCGAAAGCTTCGCTGGTAGTGCGCGTCTGAACTTGAAGCTGATGGGAAAGTTCAATGTGTATAACGCTTTGGCAGCCATCGCGGTTACACTCGCAGAAGGGATTCCACTAGAGGAAATCAAAGCGAGCCTGGAAGAGGTAGCGGGCGTAAATGGGCGATTTGAAGCAGTAGATGCTGGTCAGCCGTTTGCGGTGCTCGTCGACTACTCCCACACGCCAGACAGCTTGGAAAATGCATTAATGACCGTCAAGGAATTTGCCCGTGGCAACGTATTTTGCATTGTTGGTTGCGGAGGCGACAGAGATCGAACCAAACGCCCAATCATGGCGCAAATTGCAACGAAATATGCTGATCTGACCGTCTTAACATCAGATAATCCGCGTTCAGAGGAGCCGCAAGCGATTCTCGATGACATGCTGGCTGGCTTGTCGGAAGTGGCAGCTGATCGTTATACGGCGCTGACAGACCGACGCGAAGCAATTGCGCATGCCGTTTCGCTTGCAAAGCCGGACGATGTGATCTTGATCGCCGGAAAAGGACACGAAACGTATCAAATTATTAAAGACCAGGTGTTGCCCTTCGATGACCGTGAAGTTGCGCGCGAAGCGATTGCCCGGTACAACCAAGAATAGAACAGATGCCACACACTGCATCGAAAGAAAGGGGGCTCGGGCATGTTCGTTGACAACGTCCTAATCGTCACGATCGTCGCTGCGTTTCTCATCGCTGTACTCATTGGCCCATTGTTTATTCCCTTCCTTCGCCGCCTGAAATTTGGGCAGGCAATTCGTGAGGAAGGACCGCAATCCCATTTTAAGAAGGCTGGAACTCCCACGATGGGAGGCACCATCATTCTTTTGGCACTCATATTTACCGTGTTGAAGTTTGCCAATGCGAAAATGGAAATTTACTTCCTGTTATTGGTGACTCTCGGATACGGTTTAATCGGGTTTCTGGATGATTTCATCAAAATCAAGAAAAAACGCAACCTCGGGTTGACCGCCAAACAGAAGTTTGCTGGTCAGATTGTCTTGGCAATCGGCGCTTATATTTTGCTGCTCATGATGGGGCATGACACGTCAATCCATCTGCCAGGTACACCGTGGAAGCTCGAGCTTGGCTATTTTTACTTCCCATTCCTGTTGTTCCTGTTGGTAGGTACAACGAATGCCGTTAACATCACAGATGGATTGGATGGACTATTGGCAGGGACGGGAGCAATTGCTTTTGGTGCTTATGCGATCATCGCATGGTTTGGTCAAGATTATGACACCGCTATTTTTAGTGCGGCTGTTGTAGGTGCGGTACTTGGCTTCCTCGTTTTCAATGCACATCCGGCACGTGTGTTCATGGGTGATACCGGTTCACTCGGACTGGGTGGAGCACTTGCGGGAATTGCAATCATGACCAAGACGGAATTGCTCTTGGCTATTATCGGTGGGGTATTTGTTGTCGAGACGCTCTCTGTTATTATGCAGGTAGTCTCCTTTAAGACACGTGGAAAGCGTATTTTCCGTATGAGTCCCCTGCATCATCATTTTGAATTAACAGGCTGGTCAGAGTGGCGCGTGGTTGTCACGTTCTGGCTCGTCGGTATGTTCTTTGCTGGATTGGGTGTATACCTTGAGGTGGTGACAATCAGATGATGCGTTTTCAAGATAAGCATGTCGTCGTTATTGGTATGGCAAAGAGCGGTGTGGCAGTGGCAAAACTGCTACACCGCTTTGGTGCTCATGTCGTCGTAAATGATAAAAAGCCACGTGAAGAAGCGGTGGGGATAGAAGAGCTGGAATCGTTGGGGATTCCGGTCATTTGCGGCTATCACCCAGATGATCTGATTCATGAAGGTGTATCCCTTGTGGTCAAAAATCCGGGGATTCCGTATGAAGCAGCACCTGTCAAGCAGGCGCAGGCACTAGGCATTCCTGTTGTGACGGAGGTGGAGCTGGCCTCCCAGATTGCCAAGGCACCGATTATCGGCATTACAGGCTCCAATGGCAAGACCACTACCACTACGCTCGTCGGACTGATTTTCAAAGAAGCGGGTCTGGATGCGAAGGTAGGAGGCAACATTGGTACCGTGTTGTGCGGCCTGGCGGAGGAAGCTGGTCCTGACGAATGGCTCGTTGCCGAATTGAGTAGCTTCCAACTGATGGGGACGAGGGAATTCCGCCCGCATATCGGTGTTTTGCTCAATCTGTATCCTGCACATCTCGATTACCATCACAACATGGAAGAGTATTTGGCAGCCAAACTAAAAATGTTTGCCAACCAAACGGCAGATGACGCAGCTATTTTGCCATATGACCAACCAGAGATCGTAGAAAAATGCAAAGACCTCCCTGCAACCATCTACTACTTTAGCAAGAGTCAAGAGGTGCCAAAGGGAGCTTTTGTCAAGGATGGTTTGATCCTGTTTGCGGATGGGAATGGGAATACAGAGCCAATCGTTTCGATAGCGGACATTACCGTTCCTCATCTGGACAACGCTCTGGCAGCAATTCTTGTTGCGAAGCTCGCAGGCGCGGACAAGCAATCGATTATACAAGTTCTTACTACCTTCCCAGGGGTAGAGCACCGGATGGAGTTCGTGGATTCGATTCGCGGTGTCAAATACTTCAATGATTCAAAAGCAACCAACCCGGAAGCGGCATCGCGTGCCTTGCAAGCATGTAAGGAGCCGGTCGTATGGATTTGCGGCGGGCTGGATCGTGGTGTTGATTTTCGGGAACTGCTGCCTGTGATCCAAGGTCGGGTAAAAGCAGTTATCGCTCTCGGGCAAACGGCTCCGATTTTATTGGAACGTGCTCAGGAAGCAGGGATTAATGAGCGTATCCATGTCGATACTGTGGAAAAAGCCGTTCTTGCTGCTTCCCAGTTGGCCGAATCAGGTGATGTGGTTTTACTGAGCCCTGCTTGTGCGAGTTGGGACATGTTTCCTTCGTTTGAGACAAGGGGGAGCATGTTTAAGGACGGCGTGCATAGACTTAAAACAAGCCTAGCATAACGTCCCACTGTACCATCAAGAATATGACAAAAGCGGGACGGCATGAGAAAGGATGACCTGGCACAATGAGCAAGGTACGCTCTGCCCCCGACTTCGTAATTATTTTTGCAACACTTTTTTTATTGGGAATTGGCATCGTGATGGTGTACAGCGCCAGCGCGATCGTGGCGCAAAAGCCGCCGTTTTCTGATCCGTATTTTTTCGCCAAGCGGCAACTGATCTTCGCTCTGTTAGGGATTACATCCATGTACATTACGATGAATATCGACTACTGGGTGTGGAAGCAATGGGCCAAGCCAGGGTATTTGGTGAGCATCGGTTTGCTGATTTTGGTTCTGATCATCGGGATTGAAGTAAATGGTTCGAAAAGCTGGCTTGGTTTTGGAGCCTTTGGAATTCAACCAGGTGAATTTGCGAAGCTGGGCGTCGTTGCGTTCCTGGCTAGATGGCTCTCCGATAATCAGAAGCAAATTGTGTTGTTCCGAAAAGGTCTTATGCCTGCCTTGGGAATCCCGGTTCTGTGTTTTGGCTTGATCATGCTGCAACCGGATTTGGGCACAGGGACGGTTTTGATGGGAACAGCAGTTGTCATGATTTTTGCTTCAGGTGCGCGGATCAGTCATTTTGTCGGACTGGGAATGATCGGAGTTGTTGGCTTCATCGGCTTAGTTTTGTCAGCCCCTTACCGAATCAAAAGGATTACGTCCTTCCTCGATCCGTGGTCTGACCCGCTCAATACCGGCTATCAAATCATCCAATCCCTTTACGCGATCGGTCCCGGCGGTTTGTTGGGTCTTGGTCTAGGGCAAAGCAGACAGAAGCATTTGTACTTACCTGAGCCTTACAATGATTTTATTTTCTCGATTGTCGCGGAGGAGCTTGGCTTTATCGGAGGCACGCTCATTCTCCTGCTTTTCCTCCTCTTGTTGTGGAGGGGAATGCGAACGGCGATTACGGCTCCAGATTTGTTCGGAAGCTTGCTTGCACTAGGGATCATTGGCATGATTGCCATCCAGGTGGTCATCAATATTGGTGTTGTGACAGGGATGTTTCCGGTGACAGGGATCACGTTGCCGTTCTTAAGCTACGGTGGTTCATCATTGACACTGATGCTCACTGGTGTAGGTGTCTTATTGAACATCTCTCGTTTTTCTCGATAATAGAAACCTCAACGGGGAGTACGCAATCAGCAAGTAATCAGTCTATTGCTACTCCTTCTCAAAAAAGGGTGTGATCGTATGCGTGTCGTCTTAACAGGCGGTGGCACAGGTGGACATATTTATCCGGCGCTTGCGGTGGCGAGGGAAGTTTCCCGCCAAAATCCGCAGGCTGCCTTTTTGTATATTGGTAGTAAAAAAGGCTTGGAAGCAGGTTTGGTTCCGAGATCAAATATACCTTTCCAATCCGTGGAAATTAGCGGGTTGAAACGCAAGCTGTCGTTGGACAACCTGAAGACCTTGTGGAAATTCGTCCGGGCAGTTGGGGATGCGAAGAAAATGTTGCGCGAATTCAAACCGGATGTCGTAATTGGGACGGGTGGCTACGTATGTGGTCCAGTCGTATATGCAGCTTCGCGATTGGGGATTCCGACTCTCATCCATGAGCAAAACGTAGTGCCAGGCTTGACCAACAAGTTTCTTTCTCGTTCAGCAACTCGGGTGGCCGTTTCGTTCAAAGAATCGCTTGCCCATTTTCCCCCGTCCAAAACGGTACTGACCGGAAATCCGCGTGCAACGGAAGTTATGCACGGTAATGCAGAGGCGGGTCGTAGCTTTTTGGGCGTGGACAACAACAAAAAAATCGTGCTGATCTTTGGCGGTAGCAGGGGAGCGCGCGCAATAAATGAGGCGGTGCTTTCAGTTGTTACGCAGTTGGGCAAATATGCCGATACCCATTTTGTATATGTGACAGGCGACGTTCATTTTGAAACGATTTCGGCACAGCTTCGTGAACTGGGAACACTTCCAAGTAACATTTCTGTGCTTCCTTTCGTCCATAATATGCCGGATGTTTTGGCGGCGACGCATGTATTGGTTGGTCGTGCAGGGGCATCTACCTTGGCTGAAATAACGGCACTAGGTGTGCCTTCGATCTTGATTCCGTCCCCGTATGTCACGAACAACCATCAAGAGAAAAATGCAAGAGGATTGGAGCGCGCAGGGGCAGCTCATGTTATCGTAGAGCGGGAGCTTACCGGAGAGAGCTTGCTACTTTCCTTGGAAAATATCCTTGCCAATCCAGCGAAATGGGAAGAAATGAAAAACAGTGCTCTTTCCTTGGGGATGCCGCAAGCAGCGACGGAGATTGTCCGTCAATTAGAGGCGATTACATGAAAAAAATGATCGGATGGGCGATTGTCACGCCGATCTGGGCGAACGCATAGTATGGAGCAAACACGTGAGAAGACTAGGTCCGACCTAGCAAACGTATCAGGAGGTTCACAAATGAAAAAGATCGCAGATGAACTCATGCAAGCAGGAATCGAAAAAGTGTGGACCGATGAACCCCTTGCTAATCATACAACGTGGCGGATCGGGGGTCCTGCTGATTTGTTAATCCAACCAAAGGATAAAGCATCCTTGCAAAAAGCCTTGCAGATCATCCATCGTCATGAAATTCCTTGGAGTGTAATCGGGCGCGGCTCAAACCTTCTGGTGAGGGACAGAGGGATACGTGGAGCCGTGCTTAAAGTGGCCGAGGGTTTAAGCCACTGTGAGTTCAGGGGCGAAGAGGTGTGTGTGGGTGCCGGATATTCCATGATCCGCCTGGCGGTGGAGACAGGCAAGATGGGATTAACAGGTATGGAGTTTGCAGGAGGGATTCCTGGTACGGTAGGCGGCGCCGTCTATATGAATGCGGGGGCACACGGATCTGATCTTTCACGTATTCTTATTGATGCCGAGATCCTTTTCGACAACGGCGAAAGTAAAGTGTTGAGTAACGAGGAACTGAGCTTTAGTTATCGGACGTCTCTTTTGCAAAAGCAAAAAGGGATCGTGTTAGAAGCCCGTTTTCAATTGAGGAAGGGCGACCGCAAGGAGATTGCGGCCACGCTCGCTGCCAATAAGGAACGACGGCGCAATACGCAGCCACTGCAGATGCCGTGTGCCGGCAGCGTGTTCCGAAATCCGCCAAATGACCACGCAGGTCGCCTGATTGAGGCGGCTGGGCTGAAGGGCTATCGGGTCGGAGGAGCTCAGGTTTCAGAAAAACACTCCAACTTCATCGTGAATTGCGGAGGTGCAACGGCTGCCGACGTCCTCACCTTGATTGATCACGTGCGGAGCACCATTCTCGAGAAAAATGGGATTGACCTGCATCCGGAAGTCCTGGTGGTGGGCGAGGGGTAACACGGAGGTGAAAGTTTGGAGACTTTTGCGATCGAAGGCGGAAGACCTCTGTCCGGTTCGCTTCGGATCCAAGGTGCTAAGAACGCTGCTCTTCCCATTCTTGCCGCTGCTGTGCTCGCGGAAGGGCAATTCTATATCTATGACGTCCCCCATCTAAAAGACATTAAAGTCATGCTCGAAATCTTGACGCTGCTTGGGGCGAATACGAAGCATGAGGACGGATGTGTCGATCTGGATACAACATCTGTCTGTGTCCCGCAGGTGCCGGATGATTTAATGAGCCAAATGCGATCTTCGATTTTTTTGGCGGGACCACTCCTGGCACGTCTGGGTGAGGTCACGATTTCTAGGCCAGGTGGATGTGACATTGGAGAGCGCAGGATTGACTTACACTTGGCTGGATTGACTGCGCTAGGAGCCAAGATCGAAGAATCGGAAGGCTACATTACATTTCGGGCCAAACAATTGCGTGGGTCCAATATCTTTCTTTCCTTCCCTAGTGTGGGCGCGACGGAAAATATCATGATGGCGGCTGTGCTGGCAAAAGGCACGACCCGAATTTGTAATGCAGCACGAGAACCGGAAATCATCGACCTCCAAAATTTCCTGAATGCAATGGGGGCGCGGATCAGAGGGGCAGGCACCGATACGATTGAGATCAGTGGTGTACCTCGCTTGCGTTCCGTCAGTTACCGGATCATACCGGACAGGATTGTGACAGGAACCTATCTGCTGGCTGTCGGTATTTCACAGGGACATATCGAATTGACCAATACACTGCCTGAGCAATTGATGGCATTGATTGAGGTCGCCCGTAGCTGCGGTGTTGAAATCAAGACCCGCCATGATATAATGGAAATCAAAAGCACCTCCCGTCCACGTGCCTACGACCGGATCATCACCTCGCCATATCCAGGGTTTCCAACCGATTTGCAGGCGCAGCTGATGGTGTTTCTGTCACAGGCTAGGGGAACGAGTGTCATCAAAGAGACCATTTTTGAAGGAAGATTCAAACATGTGAATGAATTGGCGCGAATGGGCGCCTCTATATACGTAGATCTTGGCTCCGCAATCATTCGGGGTGTCAACAAATTGACCGCTACGAATGTCGAAGCTACCGATCTTCGAGCAGGTGCTGCCTTAGTCCTCGCAGGGCTTGCTGCAGAAGGTATTACCACGGTGAACCAGATCCATCATATCGATCGCGGATACGATCGGCTGGAAGAGCAGTTGCTTCAATTAGGAGCCGATATATCACGCGTATCGATTTAACCGAGGGAGAGTGGGCGGCATAATGTTATGCCGCTTTCCCTGTTTTGTTTAATGACATATATTCGAAAGACATCCAGTAATTTACTTTGCTCTGGGCAATGAGCCTAAAAAACATGAGGAAGGGTACGGCCATGGCGGTATATGAGGAACGCATTCCGCAAGTTAAGCAACAACGCCCCAGAAGAAGGGGCAACCGCAAGCTGGTCATTCTACTGGTACTATTTTTTCTTACCATTCTCATCATCGTTTTTATCCGTTCCCCTTACAGTAAGGTGCAAGAGATTCGAGTGATTGGTAATGATATTTATACGACGGAGCAAATCATTACACAATCTGGCTTAAAAAAGGACATGCAGTTTCTAAACGTATGGGAGAACAGTGTACGAACTAACATGAAACCATTAGAGGCCATTAAAGATGTGACGGTGAGCCGCTCTTTCCCTGGATTGATCACGCTACATATAACCGAACAAAAGCGCGTCGCTTTTTGGAGTGGGCAGGACGGAAGCCGTTATGCCTTACTGGACAATGGCTATGTGCTCAAACAGGTTAATTTCGCCAAGCGCGTAGTGGACAGGCCATTGATTAGCTCGTGGGCTTCACCTGAGCTCCTTCCCCATCTTGCGAAGTCGCTATCGAAATTATCGCCAGATGTACTCGCGGAAATTTCGGATATTACGCTGACGCCAACGGTTTACGACAAGCAACGCGTCACGCTGTACATGCGAGACGGGAATGAAGTAAGAAGTGTCATCTACAAGCTCGACAAGATGATGAACTGGTACCCGACGATCGTGAAAGAATTGCCGTCAAATACAAAAGGGGTGCTCTCTTTGTTTGAGCAGCCGTGGTTTATTCCGTACGGTGCTCAAGGGGCTATTCCTATACAGGAAGGGCAAGAGCAACCACAGCAGTAAATGAAAAAGGGGAAAGTAGACAATGAGTCGTCGTCGCAAATTTCATTTGTATTTAACCATCGTGACGTTATCTACCGGCTTTCTAGTGGCCACTTCCTTCGAAACGAACAAGCTTACGCGCAAAGAACGGATGAATGATCAGCTGTTCCAACAGGAAACGCAATTGAATGACCGAATTTTGGCTGAGAAGGAGCAAAATCGGCATCTGGAAAATCAACTGCTCGATTTGCAGCGTCAGGTGGGAAAAGTGGAAGAAGCGATGGCAGAGCGTAAATCGGAGGCTGCAGAGACACTCAGTCAACTGGATGCAGCGCGGATGCTGGCAGGGGTAGTCGCTGTTGCAGGGCCGGGTATTGTCATAACGATGCAGGATAGCCAGAATGCAGCGAACAGCGCAGACATCGCGAACTACATCGTGCATGAGCAGGATGTGCGCCTGGTCGTCAATGAACTGCGTGCAGCAGGAGCAGAGGCCATCAGCATTAACGGACAGCGAGTGGTGAGCAATTCCGAGATCCGTTGTATTGGACCAACGATTATCGTAAACGGCATCAAGTCGGCCGCTCCGTTTGTCGTAACAGCGATTGGAAATCCCGATACACTAGACAGTGCTTTGAACTTGCCGGGTGGTGTTTTGCACTCCTTGCAAGATTTTGTCCAAATAAGCGTAGCCAAAAAAGAGCGGGTCGAGCTGCCTGCCTTTGTTGGTGACGCGAAAACGAAACACTCCTAAATAAAAGGATGCGTTTACCTATGTTACAAAAAAGCCGTAAAATCACATTTATTCTTGCCATTATTAGTGCTATCATAGGTGTGATGTTGACTGTGCAATTACGAAGCAGTCTTCATCCTGTTCATAAAGAGTCTCGCAGCATCGCGGAACTTCGGACCACGTTGCAAAAAGAACTGGAGAAACACAAAAACCTGCTCGCAGACATTTCAAAGTATAATCAGCTGTACTACCAATACGAAACCTCACTCAGTGAAGATGAAAGTATCTCCGTTATGAAAGAGGAGTTGGCACGGACTCGCCGAATGGCTGGTATGGTAGGGATGGAGGGAGAAGGCATCGTTATTGATGTTGTCGATGCCCATACGCCTGAACAACCAGCTATGGATGAACATATGACTGTGCCTGTTGTAGGAGACTATACGATTGACGATGAAGATTTGCGCTGGTTGGTAAATATCCTGTTTGCAAACGGAGCACAAGCTGTATCCATTAATGGCCATCGACTGATTGCTACCACTGCAATCCGCAATGTGGGAGACGTCATCCAAATCGATACCAGGACGATTAGGGCTCCGTATGAGATAAAAGCATTGGGGGAACCTGAAGTATTGTTGTCCGCATTGAAGCTGGAGGGCGTAGAGGAGAACTTTCAACTGGCGAATAAAAAGGTGCTGGCAGAAAAACGGGACAAGCTGATGATTTCAGCGAATAACGAAACACGTGTCATTCAATTTATGAAACCTGTGAAAGAAAAAGGAGATTCGTAACCATGTGGCTCCCGCTTATCGGACTGATTGTCGGTCTTGTTGTCGGCTTCCTGCTGGATTGGCGTGTGCCCCAGGAGTATAGCAGCTATCTATCAATAGCCCTCCTGGCGGGATTGGATACGATCTTTGGGGGGATTCGTTCGTTTTTAGAACGTACTTTTAACGTTCGTATTTTCATGTCTGGATTCTTTTTCAACACACTTTTTGCAGCAGGCTTGGCCTTCATCGGAGGGTTCTTGGGGATTGATCTATATTTGGCTGCGATCGTGGCTTTCGGCGTCCGCTTGTTCAACAATCTCGCTGTCATTAGGAGAATTGTTCTATCCAAATGGATCAATCAGCAAGAATAACGCGAAGGAAAATGGGAAGATGGTCATTTTTTTACAAAAAATCAATAAGAAAAAAAGGGAATGGTTGTCCTGTGTGGAATAATTTATGCAGGTGTTCTCATTTTAGCAAGAAAAAAGACGTAGCAGGGGAGGTGTCACAGGTTTGGTAAGCAATGAACTCATAGTCAGCCTAGACATTGGAACATCCAAAGTACGCGTCATGATCGGCGAGATCAACAATGGTTCCATCAACATCATCGGCGTCGGACAATCACACTCAGAAGGCATCAAGAAGGGCGTGATTGTAGACATCGACCAAACCGTGCATGCCATCCGAGAAGCGGTTGATCATGCGGAGCGCATGGTTGGCGTTTCAATCGAAGAAGTGTATGTGGGGATCACTGGAAACCATATCGATCTGCATGAAACCCAAGGGGTTGTCGCTGTATCCAGCGAAGACCGTGAGATACGAGAAGAAGATATTCAACGCGTAATTCAGGCAGCGAAGGTTGTGGCTATTCCTCCAGACCGTGAAATCATCGAGGTAGTCCCAAAGGAGTACATCGTTGATGGACAAGGGAGCATTAAGGACCCTCGTGGGATGATTGGTGTCCGACTGGAAATGGAAGGGACTATTGTGACCGGGTTGAAAACGGTCGTACATAACATCGTTCGCTGTGCTCAACGAACCAATCTGCGTGTAGCTGGAATATTCTTGCAACCGCTTGCGGCTAGCACTGTTGCTCTATCCAAAGATGACAAAAATATGGGTGTCGTTCTTGTCGACATCGGTGCGGGTTCTACCACGATCGGTGTATTCGAACAAGGGAAACTGGCAGCGACCACCGTGATCGGCATCGGTGGCGACCACATTACTAGCGATATTTCACTGGGACTACGCACGCATACAGATGTGGCAGATCGTGTGAAAACCAAAAACGGCTGTGCCCTTATTGACGAAGCATCTGAAGATGTGAAGTTCAAGGTGAACCGGATTGGTAGCGAAGTCGAAAAACAATTTACGCAAGTGGATTTGGCCAATATTATCGAGCCGCGCGCTGCGGAAATATTCCAATTAGTCGAGGATGCTGTATACAAATTGGGCTACCGCGACGAAATTGCAGGGGGCTATGTTCTTACGGGTGGTACCGTAGCCATGCCGGGCATGTTGGAATTGGCAAAAGAAGAATTGGACGCACCTGTTCGAATTGCGATTCCTGATTACATCGGAGTGCGAGATCCTGCCTACACCACCGGGGTAGGTTTGATTCAATATGCCTTGCAGTTGATGGAGCGCCGCAGCATTCGCGTCACCCCCTCATTCAAGGGCACTCAGAAGCAAACCGTCTCGTCTAAGCCAAAAGAAGGCGGCGGTTTGATGGAAAAAGTAAAAAACTGGTTTAGCGAATTTATTTAAGGGAGTTCGCTTTACCGAGCTTAACTACAATGACGAAGTCGGGGATCGTTTCGTTCCATTGTGTTTAGTTGACAGGCTTCTGTAGCCACGAGTTTTTCTTATGTTGAATTGGGGAGGACTAGCAATATGCTGGAATTTGATATGGACTTGGAATCTTTTGCACGAATTAAAGTCATTGGTTGCGGGGGCGGAGGTAGCAACGCAGTAAACCGCATGATCGCAGGTGGAGTAAAGGGTGTAGAATTCATCACCTTGAACACCGACGCGCAAGCACTTCAGCTCTCTAGTGCAGATATCAAGCTGCAAATCGGGGAAAAGCTGACACGTGGACTTGGAGCGGGTGCAAATCCTGAGATCGGTAAAAAAGCAGCGGAAGAAAGCCGTGATTTGATTGAAAACGCTCTGCGTGGAGCTGACATGGTATTCGTAACTGCCGGTATGGGTGGTGGTACGGGTACAGGTGCAGCACCTGTTGTTGCAGAGATCGCTAAGGAAATGGGTGCTCTTACCGTTGGTGTAGTAACCCGTCCGTTCTCCTTCGAGGGTCGCAGACGCTCCCAGCACGGTGAGATCGGTATTGCTGCTCTGAAAGAAAAAGTAGACACACTGATCGTGATTCCTAATGACCGACTTTTGGAAATCGTTGACAAAAATACACCAATGCTCGAAGCGTTCCGCGAAGTTGACAACGTACTGCGACAAGGGGTTCAAGGTATTTCCGACCTGATTGCGGTACCTGGACTGATCAACTTGGACTTCGCTGACGTGAAGACGATCATGACTGAGCGTGGTTCTGCTCTCATGGGTATCGGTGTAAGTAGCGGCGAAAATCGTGCGGCTGAAGCAGCTCGTCGCGCTATTTCCAGCCCACTGCTCGAAACTGCGATTGATGGTGCACGCGGTGTTCTCATGAACATCACAGGTGGTACGAACCTGAGCTTGTACGAAGTAAACGAAGCAGCTGATATCGTATCTTCTGCATCGGACCCAGATGTTAACATGATTTTCGGTGCGGTAATTAACGAGGATTTGAAAAATGAATTGGTAGTGACCGTAATTGCAACAGGCTTCGAGCATAGTCAACGCGCGGCGGAAGCTCCACGTCGTCAACAACAGCCGATCAACACGCCTGGCAATCGTCCGACACCAGTTTCCAATACGAATAACAGCCGTGCGAAGGAAGAAGAGGAAGACAAGTCCTTCTTCTCCATGGGCAACCTGGATAATCTGGATATTCCAGCATTCCTGCGCAATCGCCGCCGCAACAAAAACTAAAGCGATAAACGACTGTCAAAAGCCTTGTTCCCGTCAGTGGGGACAAGGCTTTTTTTCGTTGATTGGATGAAAAAATGTTAGACAAAAAAACCAAAAAAACACCGTCAAGAATTGACAGACTTTACATACACATTGATATATACTGCTTTTACTGATAGAAGTCGTCCTACTATTTACCATTTTTGCTAGGACACATGCTTGCTGCCAAGTCGGTCAAAAGATGAGGAGGAAAGCAAGTGGTTGTGTATCTTGATATCATTCTACTCCTGAATGTGGCTATTGATACCTTGTTACTCTGGTTTACTGCTTATTTTCGCAAAGAGCGCATGGTGTGGTGGAGAATGATACTTGCGTCCCTGTTTGGCTCCGTGTATCTGATCTTTTTCTTTTTTCCTGTATTTTCTCCGATGTATCAATGGTGGGTCAAACTGCTCTTTTCTGTCATCATGCTGTGGATTGCTTTTGGGAACAGGAGGTTGTTGTCCTTTGCGCAAAACTTAATCATTTTTTACTTTGTCGCATTTGTGTTCGGAGGGGGAGTGCTTGGGCTACAGTATTTTTTGGCACCGCAGAGTGAAATTGTAAATGGACTGGTTGTCACGCATAATGATGGGTTTGGCGTAGGTTTCAAGCCAACCTTGGGGATTGTTCTGATCGGTTTTATCCTGATCTTTTTTCTCGGGAAAAAGAGCTACCGCGCGATTCAGGAGCCGCGAAGAATCGAAACCTTTCTTGTCGATGTCGTCGTTACGGTGGCAGGGGAAAAAGTCATTTGCCGTGGACTTGTGGATACTGGAAACCAGCTCCACGAGCCAATTACACGCATACCCGTCATGATTATAGAGAATCGCATGTTCGCACATTTGCTTCCGCCGTCGCTTCTCCGACAAGCCGATGAAAACGGTGGAGTGTGGGAGAAGCTGGACGGATCTTGGGACCATCTGCCGCTGGAATGGCAGTCTCGGGTACGCTTGATCCCGTATCGCAGCGTGTCAAGAGGTATGGATTTTTTACTCGCAATCAAACCAGACCATGTCATGGTCGTGCAAGACGGGATTCGTTTTGAAACAGAACGGGTGTTAATCGGGCTTAACCCGATCCCATTGGCCGCTGACGGCAAGTATCAGGCCATCGTGCACCCAGCCATGATGGAAACCTATGAAGCGGATGTTCAAAAAGTCATCTTTTGATCACGAAGAAACAACCTTTATTCTCAAACAGGAGGGCTAATCATGTATGTAAAACTTCGCCTACAACTCCAATTGACCTGGTACCGAATCTTGCTCTGGCTTGGTGTACGCGCCGAAGAAGTCTATTATATTGGCGGGAGTGAAGCATTGCCTCCACCGTTGACCAGAGAAGAAGAGGAGCTGCTGCTCGGACGACTGCCGTCTGGTGATCCGGCTGTTCGCGGTATGCTCATTGAACGCAATCTTCGTCTGGTCGTATACATCGCCCGCAAGTTTGAGAATACGGGAATTAATATTGAGGACTTGGTCAGCATTGGCACTATCGGCTTGATCAAGGCTGTGAACACCTTTGATCCAGACAAGAACATCAAGCTGGCAACGTATGCTTCTCGTTGTATCGAAAATGAAATCCTCATGTATCTTCGCCGCAATAATAAAATTCGTTCAGAGGTATCTTTTGATGAACCGCTTAACATTGATTGGGATGGCAATGAGCTGTTGCTCTCAGATGTTTTGGGTACGGAGAATGACACGATCTATAAAAACATCGAGGACCAAGTGGATCGAAAGCTTCTGAAAAAAGCACTGGATAAGCTGTCTGACCGCGAGAGAATTATCATGGAGCTGCGCTTCGGCTTAGCAGGAGAAGAGGAAAAGACACAAAAGGATGTAGCGGATTTGTTAGGAATCTCACAGTCGTATATTTCGCGTTTGGAAAAGCGAATTATAAAACGGTTGCGAAAAGAATTCAACAAGATGGTCTAACGCATATTTTCCCAGCTTGGGGGGATACTGTTCCTAAACCGAAACAGATGGTGGTTTTTGCCACCTTCTTGGTCGGCTACGCGTCAGTTACGCGGCCTTTCAAGACAACCGGGTTAGGGACTTTTTTCTTGCTTCGAGGAGGGAAAGACGTGACGCGCAATAAGGTAGAGATATGCGGGGTAGATACCTCCAAGCTTCCGGTGTTGACAAACAAAGAGATGCGGGAATTGTTTGAGCGCCTGCAAAGTGGGGAGCTGGCTGCCCGCGAGAAGCTGGTCAACGGCAATTTGCGACTGGTGCTTAGCGTAATTCAACGGTTCAACAATCGCGGAGAATTCGTGGATGACTTGTTTCAAGTGGGCTGCATCGGATTGATGAAAGCGATCGACAACTTTGATCTCGGACAAAATGTGAAGTTTTCCACGTATGCCGTACCGATGATCATTGGAGAAATTCGACGCTATTTACGGGACAACAATCCGATTCGCGTTTCCCGTTCTTTGCGAGACATCGCGTACAAGGCCTTGCAGGTGCGTGATAATCTGACCAACAAACATTCGAGAGAGCCTACCATTATCGAGATTTCTCAGGAATTGAACGTAGCCAAAGAAGACGTCGTGTTTGCACTCGATGCGATCCAAGATCCGGTTTCTTTGTTTGAACCGATTTATCAGGATGGCGGCGATCCGATTTACGTCATGGATCAGATTAGCGACGAGAAGAACAAAGATGTCACGTGGGTCGAAGAAATTGCGCTTCGTGAGGGAATGCAGCGGCTAGGTGACCGAGAAAAAATGATATTATCCATGCGCTTTTACGAAGGAAAAACGCAAATGGAAGTAGCAGAGGAAATCGGTATCTCACAGGCACAGGTCTCTCGATTAGAAAAAGCGGCAATTGCCCATATGCAAAAGCACGTTCAATCGTAAGGAGAAACCAAATAGGTGACCCGGCGGTCTTGTACCGTTCGGGTTTTTTGTACGAGCGGAAAAGTTAGTTTTCAATCGCCTTACTTTTTGGCAAAGAAGCGGACATATTCCTCGGTGGACTCATATACTGAAAGTAACGGAGAAAAGAAGGTGAGGAAGAATGGTAAAAATCTCTGACTTCCAGACCAAAGAAGTGGTAAATATTCTCGATGGGAAACGGCTTGGGCAAATTTCAGATTTGGAGATCGATCTGCGTCACGGTCGTGTAGAGGCTATCGTCGTACCGGGACCAGGCAAGTTTCTCGGCTTCTTTTCTGCCGGGAACGATTATGTCATACCCTGGCGCAATATTGTGAAGATCGGGAAAGATGTGGTGCTTGTTCGGATGGAAGAAGCACTTAAAGTTGAAGTGAAAACTTCAGGTGGAGAAGAATACTAATGCGTAAAGGGAGAAAGGCACGGATAGCCTTTCTTTTCTTTTCGGCTATGGTATGATTAGCCATATGAGGAAGGTGACAACATGAGAGAACCATTTGTCAGGGTAGAGGATAAGTCAATCTTATCGGTAACAGAGTGGGAGCAACAATTTCCTGGCTTAGTGGCGGGGTTTACTATTCGCTCAGGCGGGGAAAGTGAACTACCGTACGGGTCTTTTAATATGGGGTTGCATGTGGGTGATGAATCTGCGAACGTAGTAGCCAATAGACGCAAGCTAGCAGAACAAGTCGGGATGTCTTTTACAGCGTGGACATGCGCCGACCAAGTGCACGGGAATCGGGTATGCCAGGTCACAGCAGGCGGTGCGGGAAAAGAAAGTCTGGAGGACGTCATATCTGCAACGGATGGATTG
The DNA here is from genome assembly GCF_028369215.1 of Brevibacillus sp. AG. Lineage (NCBI taxonomy): Bacteria > Bacillati > Bacillota > Bacilli > Caryophanales > Paenibacillaceae > Brevibacillus > Brevibacillus sp. AG. The sequence continues at coordinate 320,508 of NZ_JAQMYO010000002.1, forward strand.
TTTACCCTTGAAAAAGGAGTCATGCTGACCTCGTTTTATGCAGATTGCGTTCCTCTCTATTTTCTAGATCCCCAATTGGGAGCAATCGGACTTGCGCACGCAGGCTGGAAGGGGACAGTGGGCCGTATTGCCGAGGAAATGGTGAAGGCAATGACGAAGCACTATCAAGCAAAGCCAGAGGGTATCCGCGTCGCAATTGGCCCATCCATTGGCGGCTGTTGCTATGAAGTTGATGAGCGAATCATGACGCAAGTACGCACTTGTGCAGCCGATTGGGAAAAAGCAGTAATCTCCTCGACAGGAGAGCGGTATATGCTGGACCTTCGTCAGCTGAACACAGAGATATTGCTCGAAGCAGGAATTTCTTCAGGGAATATTTTATCCACGGATTGGTGTACAAGCTGCAGAACAGACTTGTTTTTCTCACATCGCAAGGAAGCTGGGATACAAGGAACTACCGGACGCATGGCTTCCTATATCGGCTGGAAGGAAAACCTGTAGAAGAAAGGGAAGGGTTCGTTATGACCAAGGAACAAGAACTGTTAAAAGAACGACTGCAATCCATTGAAGCAAGAATTCAGGCTGCTTGCGATCGGGCGAACCGCAAACGTGAGGAAGTAAAAATTATTGCTGTGACCAAGTATGTCGACGCAGATGCCATTGGGGACTTGCTCGCTGTAGGCGTAGAGAATATCGGGGAAAATCGCGTGCAGGATGCCTTGCCCAAGCACCAGCTACACGGCGATAAAGGGATCTGGCATTTTATTGGGCACCTCCAGACAAACAAGGCAAAAGAAGTCGTAGGACGATTCCCGTACATCCATTCTCTGGATCGGTTTTCTTTGGCACAAGAGCTGAATCGACGCGGTGAAGCGTTGGATCATGTCGTAAAATGCTTTTTGCAGATCAATATATCCGGCGAAGAGACAAAATTTGGGCTTAGTCCCAATGACGTATTGGCTTTTTTGCGCGAAACCAGTAATATGAAACATATAAGTATCGTCGGATTAATGACGATGGCGCCTGTTGTCGAAACCCAAGAAGAAGCCAGACAGGTGTTTCGTGGCCTCTATGAGTGGAAGCAACGGATTAACGAAATGGCGTTCCCGCACGCACAGGTGGAAGAGCTGTCTATGGGCATGTCTAGTGATTTTGAAGTGGCCATTGAAGAAGGAGCTACATATATTCGGTTGGGGTCGGTATTGGTCAAGCCGGAGTAAAGGAAAACAGACCAAACCACGGAGTAAGAGAGGAGGAAGAGTATGGGTGTTATGAATAAATTGATGGGGTTTCTGGGGTTAGAAAACGAGGAATACATCGAAGAGACAACAACGGTGGAAGAGGAAAGAGAAGAGCAAGAATCCTCGCACAAACGCCAGCCGACGGGTCGAGCTAATAACGTGGTACCGTTTCAAGCACGGGAAAAGGAGGGAATCCGTTTGATTCTCTGTGAACCCCGTCATTACAGTGACGCACAGGATATCGCAGACAACCTGCGTCATCGTAGACCCGTTGTGGTCAACCTCCATCGCGTGGAAAAAGACCAAGCCAAGAGAATTATCGACTTTTTGAGCGGGACGGTCTACGCATTAAACGGCGATATCCAAAAGGTCGGAGACACGATCTTCGTGTGCACGCCTGACCATGTAGATATTCAGGGTACGATTTCCAGTGTGTTGGAAGAGTAGCCAATTAAGACGAATATAAAAGGGTGAGCTAATGAAAGTTGTCGTGGATATTTTAGATTTTGCCTTTACGGTATATCAATACATGATTATTGCTTACATTTTGATGTCTTGGGTTCCTCAAATGAGAGGTACAGGCATCGGTCAGTTACTGGAAAGACTGGTTGAGCCTTATTTGGCACCATTTCGCCGGTTTATTCCACCGCTCGGGTTCATCGATATCTCCCCGATTGTCGCATTGATGGCACTGCACTTTGCCCAATCTGGCCTATACGCCATTTTGCGACAAATTCTGTAGGCGAGTGAAACGATGAGCATATTTGACCATTTTTCAAAAGAAGAACGTCCCTTTGTTGAACGGGCGCTGGAAATGCTGACGCAAGTAGAGCGGAAGCAGGCCATGCGCCTTACTGATTTTGTAGACCCTAGGCAGTTGATGATTTTTCAGAGTCTATCTTCACAAGTAAGCGATGTAAAGGTTTCTCCTTATGGAGGCTACGAGGGTGCCGAGCGTGTACGTATCATCATCCATCCGGAGTACCTCCCAGTCGAGCTTGAGGATTATCGCCTTACCTTATTGGCAATCAAGGTTGATCAGCGCTTTCATGTGCTGGAGCATCGAGATGTGATGGGGGCGATGCTGGGCGTCGGGATGAAGCGGGAGAAATTCGGAGATATGCTGACAGATTCAGCTGGCAGCTACGCGATTGTAGCAGAGGAAGTCGCTGATTTTGTCTGTGGGCAGGTGACGCAAATTCATCGGACATCTGTTCAATTTGAGCGGGTAGCATGGGAGGCGTTTACACCACCAGCACCCAAGTTTGTAGAGAAAACGATCACCGTGCCATCACCGCGAATTGACGCGATCATCGGAGAAGTACACAATATGTCTCGCGCAAAAGCACTGGTGCCAATTCGAGCAGGAAAAGTAAAAATCAACTGGAAAGTAATCGAAGACCCATCTTATCAACTCGAGATGGGTGATATGGTATCTCTTGCAGGTTATGGTCGGTTCAAAGTTCTTGAGGTAGCAGGTCCAACACGCAGCGGAAGACTTCGCATGATTGTCGGACTGGTTACATAAGATGGACCAAGGCGCAAAAAATTGTAAAATACGGCAGGAAACACAGCTAATCCTGTCGAAATGATTGAAGACGAATTATCGGGAAAAGTGGGGGGTTCATGTGCCATTAACGCCGTTGGATATACACAATAAGGAATTCAGCACAGGCTTTCGTGGGTATAACATTGACGAAGTGAACGAGTTTCTCGATCAGGTGATCAAAGATTTTGAGCTCTTGATAAAAGAGAAAAAAGAACAGGAAGAGCGCGTAGCCATTTTGAATGAGCGCGTAGATTACTATAAGAGCTTGGAAGAAAATTTGAGCAAGTCGATTCTGGTCGCGCAGGAGACAGCGGAAGACGTGAAGTCGAATGCCCGCAAGGAAGCGCAGCTCATCTTAAAGGAATCCGAGAAAAATGCAGACCGAATCGTCAATGAAGCATTGGCGAAGTCGCGCAAAATCGCAATCGAAATCGAAGAATTAAAAAAACGTGCTTCGGTTTACCGAATGCGCTTTCGGACGCTTTTGGAAGCACAGTTGGAAATGCTGGAGAATGGCGATTGGGATAACATTGAACAGCCACAAGTTGATTCTCCTGTAACAGTTGAATAAATCATTGACGTTCGAGCAATGATGGTATTATAATGAAAGACAACTTTTTCGAAATAAAGCACTTATAGTAGTTGAACAGGCTTATACAAATCATAGACGATGAACGGGAAGAGTACGTGAGCCAGCACTGCCTAGAGAGTCGGGAAAAGGTGAAAACCCGGCCAGTTGCTTTCACAGAAAATCACCCGGGAGTTCAATATCCGAAAGCCCAGAAAACCTTGATGGTTAAACAGGTGAGTAAGTGAGCGCGTCATTCCCGTTACGAATGAGTGAAGTGGAACGAATCCGATGCAGGTTTTTTTGTCGTACGGGTTTGTTCAATCAGGGTGGTACCACGGGAGCTTTCTCTCGTCCCTTTTTGGGGATGAGTGAAAGCTTTTATTTATTTAAGGAGTGAATCAGGCCATGGATTACAGCAAAACCTTAGCGCTACCAAAAACAGATTTCCCCATGCGCGGAAATTTACCAAGCCGCGAGCCACAGATGCAAGCGGTATGGGAAGAGCAAAATATTTATCAACAAGTGCTAGATCGTACAAAAGACCGCCCGTCTTTTGTCTTGCATGATGGCCCTCCGTATGCGAATGGAGATATCCATATCGGTCACGCACTGAACAAAATCCTCAAGGACTTCATCGTTCGCTACAAATCCATGGCAGGATTTTATGCGCCGTACATCCCAGGTTGGGATACACATGGTTTGCCGATTGAGCAAGCGATCATCAATGCACAAGGGTTGGATCGTCGTAGCATCGAAGTGAACGATTTCCGTCAGCGCTGTGAAGAGTATGCGTGGTCCTATATCGACAAGCAACGCGACCAATTCAAGCGTCTGGGTGTTCGCGGAGATTGGGAAAACCCATATGTGACACTCCTGCCTGAGTATGAAGCCAACCAAATTCGCGTATTCGGCGAAATGGCGAAAAAGGGGTATATTTACAAAGGACTGCGCTGCGTGTACTGGTCTCCGTCTTCTGAGACGGCTCTGGCTGACGCAGAAATCGAATACAAAGATAAGCGCTCTCCTTCTATTTACGTCAGCTTCCAGGTAGCAGATGGAAAAGGCAAGTTGGACACAGAAACAGGCGTTGTTATCTGGACAACGACTCCGTGGACATTGCCAGCAAACCTTGCAATCAGCCTGCATCCTGAACTCGAGTACAACGTAGTGAAGGTAGATGGCCGCAAATTCCTGGTAGCCAACGGTCTGATTGAAGCCGCGAGCAAAGAAATTGGCTGGGAAGGCGTAGAGATTCTCGCGACCTTTAAAGGTCAAGAACTGGAAGGCGTAGAAACTCAGCATCCATTCTACGATCGCAAGTCTCCACTCATCCTGGGTGAGCATGTAACCTTAGATGCAGGTACTGGTTGCGTTCATACTGCTCCAGGACACGGGGAAGATGACTTTAACATTGGTCAAAAATACAATTTGGGCGTCCTTTGCCCAGTGGATCACGAAGGTAAAATGACCAATGAGGCTCCAGGCTTTGAAGGTCTGTTCTACGAAGATGCCAACAAAGTGATTACAGAAAAGCTGAAAGAAACCGGAGCACTCTTGAAGCTCAATTTCTTCACGCACTCCTACCCACATGACTGGCGTACGAAAAAACCGGTTATCTATCGGGCGACAGAGCAATGGTTCGCGTCTATCGACGGATTCCGTGAGCAAATGCTCGAAGCGATTAAAAATGTAAAATGGATTCCTCATTGGGGAGAAACTCGTCTGGCAAACATGATCGCGGATCGTGGCGACTGGTGCATTTCCCGTCAGCGTGTATGGGGTGTACCGATTCCAATCTTCTATTGCAAATCGTGTAACGAACCGATCATTAACGACACGACGATCACCCATGTTGCTGATCTGTTCCGCAAAGAAGGATCGAAAGTATGGTTCTCCCGTGAAGCAAATGAGCTGGTTCCAGAAGGGCTTTCTTGCACCAAGTGCGATTGCAAGGAATTCCGCAAAGAAACGGATATTATGGACGTTTGGTTCGACTCCGGTTCCAGCCACCAGGCTGTTTTGCGCGAAAGAGGCATTGCTTGGCCGGCTGACATGTATCTGGAAGGCTCTGACCAGTATCGTGGCTGGTTCAACTCTTCTCTCTCGACGGGTGTTGCCGTGTATGGCACAGCTCCTTACAAATCCGTCTTGAGCCACGGCTTTGCATTGGATGGAGAAGGACGCAAAATGTCCAAATCCCTCGGTAACGTCATTGTGCCTCAACAAGTTATTGACAAGATGGGCGCAGATATCTTGCGTCTGTGGGTAGCTTCTGTTGACTATCAGGCAGATGTGCGCATTTCCGATGCGATTCTGAATCAGATCGCTGAGGTATATCGCAAAATCCGCAATACGTTCCGCTTCCTGTTGGGCAACCTGGATGGATTCAATCCTGCAACAGACCGCGTAGCATATGAAGAGCTGGGCGAGCTGGATCGTTATGTTCTGGCGAAAGCAGCAAAAGTCGCGAAGCGTACGCGCAAAGCGTATGATGAATATCAGTTCCATACCGTTTTCCATGCGGTGCACAACTTCTGCGTCATTGACTTGTCCGCGTTCTATCTGGACATTTGCAAGGATCGTTTGTATGTAGAAGCGCCAGATAGTTTGAAACGACGCGCTGCACAGACAGTGATGTACGATTGCTTGCTCAGTCTGGTGAAGCTGGTTGCTCCACTGTTGCCGCATACAGCTGATGAGGTGTGGGCGTTCATTCCAGGCGTGGAAGAGAAGAGTGTGCAGTTGACGGATATGCCAGAAGGCGACGAACAACATCTCAGCTTTGCAGCAGAAGCAGAGAGCAAGTGGGATGCGTTCCTGGCGATCCGAGACGAGGTACTCAAAGCCATGGAAGAAGCGCGCCGCAACAAGGTGTTCGGTAATTCCGTTGATGCGAAGCTAGCTCTGTACCCACAAACGGAAGAAGTTGCGAAAACATTGGCAGCAATGGACGATCTGGCTGACCTGTTCATCGTGGCTCACGTGGATGTACACAGCGGGTCTGCTCCAGCAGAAGCAGTACAACTCGAAGGCATTGCTGCTGTGGTCTCAGCAGCAGACGGTGGAAAATGCGAGCGTTGCCGCGTAGTGAAACCTGATGTTGGTACTCGCGAGTCGCACGCGTCACTCTGCGTACGTTGCGCGGATATCGTAGAACAACACTACGCACATGTAGCAGAATAAAAATCGGTCGATCAACCTGTCATTCCCTTTGGGGATGGCAGGTTTTTTGCTGTGAAAAACATCTCGATATTTTTCATAAAGGTGGATATGAGCGCATGCGGACCAACAAAACGGTCATGGCCGTTTTGTTGGTCATATTTCCTTCGCGACCAAGACATACTACCTGTTGAGGAAACCAAACAAAGGTGGTGTACAGCGTGGACCAAAAGATGGTGGCCAGCTTCCGGGAAAAGCTGCTGGAACAGAAAAAGGAACTGGAAGACCGCGTACAGGACCATTATGGCATGAGAGAACCGATGACAACCTCTTTGCAGGAGTTTGCCATGTACGATAATCATCCGGCAGATATCGGCAGTGAGATGTTTGAACGGGAAAAAGATTTGGCCCTAGATAGTCTCGATCGTGAGACATTGAAAGAGATTGATCAGGCGCTACTGCGTATGGAGGAAGGCACCTACGGACTGTGTACGGTCTGTGGAGAGCAAATACCTGTGGAGCGACTGGAAGCACTGCCTCAGGCACAAACGTGCAAGGAGCATGCACCAGCGCCCTCAGTCAACGAGTCACGTCCGATTGAGGAACAGTTTTTGCAGCCGCCGTTCGGACGTACATCTTTGGATGAAAAAGAAGGACAGAACGGATTTGACGGTGAGGATGCTTGGCAAATTGTCGAGTCTTGGGGGACATCCAGCACGCCTTTCTCGTACCAGGAACCCGACAAAACGGATTATGATGAAATGTATATCGAGAGCAATGAGCCGGATGGCTTTGTAGAAGCCGTAGAGGAAATCGGTTATACCGATATTGAAGGCTATCACGGACCGGACAGTGTGCATTTTATGAGAAGCGGGACGTATGAGGAGTACATGAGAAAAGGAGAAGGGAAAGGAAACTTCCTCTCCTATGATGATTACGAGGGAGAGCAAGCAGAACGAGAGGGCATGGATGACTACTCATGAGCAGGTAGCGGTCTTGGACCTACAAATTGAGCGCGTGGAAACGTATCCACTACTTCATCGTCTATCGCAAGCTTACGGTGATGCGAATGGGTATAAGCGTTATCGAAGCAGTTATCTCATTCGGATTATCACACGGGCTGGTATAGATGGCTGGGGAGAAATTATCGATTGGCTGCCGACGCTTCATAAGGGCTTTTGTGAGCGCATCATTCCGTACTTGCTGGGTAAGCAGGTGGATAACAGAGTAGCCATTGTCGATGTCGTAGGAAAGTGGCATCAGCGTTCGGCTTCAGGTGTCAGTATGGCACTTACGGAAATTTTGGCGAAAGCGGCGGGGCTATCTGTGTGTCAACTATGGGGAGGCCAGATACATTCGGGCATCCCGGTATATGCCTCCCTCCAATCCTACCGTGAAACAGAAGACTGGAAGCAACAGTCATGGAAGCAAGCCATCCAGCAAGTCGACGATGGCTTCAAGATGGTGAAAGTAAAGATTGGCGGGCGCTCTGTTCAAGAGGATCAAACGCACATCGAAAAACTGATGAATTTGCTTCCTGAACAAGTTCAAGTAGCGGTAGATGCCAATCAGAGCTACGACTGTGCGACTGCAAGGAAGTGGGAAGGGCTTTTTTCCCGTTATGGCAATTGGCTTTGGCTGGAGGAGCCGATGCCCATGGATCGTACAAACGAGTATGTTAAGCTTCGTTCGTCAATATCCATTCCACTTGCTGGTGGAGAAAACTTGATTCGTTGCGCACAGTTTTTGCCCTTGTATGAGGGTGGCGCCATCGATATTGCTCAGCCTGACTTGATGCATACAGGGGGCATTGACGATTATCGAACGCATCTACAAATGGCCCGTCAGTTTGGCTATCGCGTGTCTCCACATTCCTTTGACGGTTCGCTGGCACGAGTGTATACGTTATTTGCACAAGCTTGCTTGCTGGCATGGACCAAGATGGATAGCCATCCGATTGAGCCTGTCGAATGGGATGTCATGGAGAACCCGTTTACACAATTGTTTCCGCTACGACCCATAAATGGCGAAGTGACGCTACCAGCTGGCGTTGGAATTGGCGTCGAGCCTGAGTGGGAGATTATTAACGCGTTGCGCTGGGACGGTAGCGCTTATGCGTAAGACAAGGAGTTTCGTATGGCACAAAATGCGAAAAACCTGATTGGGCTTGTCGGGGTTCCATTAGTGATGGTGCTGGGCAACTCGATGCTGATTCCTGTACTACCTACAATGAAGACGGAAATGAAGCTCACGGCCTTACAGACGAGCTTGTTAATCACTGCTTTTTCGATTGCAGCAGGTATGGTTATCCCTTTTGCCGGCTATTTGTCAGATCGATTTGGGAGAAAAATTGTCATTATCATCTCCCTTGCCCTGTACGGTCTGGGTGGTTTGGTCGCAGGGCTTGCTGCGCTGTGGCTGGATCAACCCTATATGGCTATCATGGGAGGGCGTGTCTTGCAGGGGATCGGGGCAGCCGGGACAGCCCCCATCGCGATGGCATTGGTAGGGGATCTGTTCGATGGCGCTTCGGAGAGTAGGGCATTGGGGCTTTTGGAGACATCAAACGGGATGGGAAAAGTATTAAGTCCGATTTTTGGCTCCTTGCTTGCTCTCATTTCTTGGTACATGGTCTTTTTAGCTTTTCCGATTATTTGCGGTGTCGTTCTCCTGATGTTTTTATTTCTGACCAAGGAAAAGAAACAGGATAAGAAGCCGCTCCCCGTCAAGCAGTACATGCATTCGATCGCGCAAGTGTTTAAACAGCATGGAAAATGGCTTGTCCCTGCATTTTTTATTGGGAGTATCTGCTTGTTCACGTTGTTTGGTGTACTGTTTTACCTGTCTGATTTATTGGAAGAAAAATACAAGATTGATGGTGTCATCAAAGGCTTCTTTTTGGCGATTCCCTTGCTCGTGATGAGTATAGCGGCGTATGTAACAGGAATCATCATCAAAAAGAAGCTGAAGCTGATGCGTCTGTTTGTGATTATCGGCATGTTTTTGCTGGCCACGTCTTACATTCTGGCTAGCTTTGTCAAAGGGGCTTATGTCCTGATTGGTATTTTGGTCATCGGCAGCATGGGGACGGGGATGATTTTACCTTGCTTGAACTCCATGATCGTTGGGGCCGTGCAAAAAACAGAGCGGGGCATGATTACTTCTTTGTATAGCGGAGTCCGTTTTATCGGTGTTGCGATCGGCCCACCTATTTTTACTTGGTTGCTCGGGATTTCTCGGACGGTCATGTTTCTATCAATCGCAGGTTTATCGCTCGTTTTCGCTGTGCTTGCGATCTTTTTCTTGAAGCCCAAGCAGGTCGAGCAGCAAGGACAAGGGACAAAAGACAGCGAGACGAAAGGGTGGCGGCAAATATCAGAGGTATTGGGAATTGAACCTGAAACGGTACACGAGGTACAACGTGAGAGAGCTATCGAAAAGTATGGCTTTGATCCAAATGAGCTCGTCAAGCGTGTGTTGTCGGGAAAGAAGGAAAAGGAAAAACAATAAACAGGCTGTCTCTGTCGGTCATTCTCACCGGATACAATGCCGAGGAGCGACAGGGACGAGCCTGTTTATGATGGCTAGGACTCCGCGAAGGGATGAAGTAGGGCTCGATCGAGTGTGAGTGGATACACATCATCTTGCAGAATGCGACTAAACTCCTGATTGCCTTTTACATCTCGCGGAATATCCGCAAACACAATGGTGGCAAGCACGTCTGAGCCGCTTGGCTGGTTTGTATAATGCGCTACCTTTGCGATATAAATGTCTTTTCGCATCGAGTCGTCGATGGTGTACTGTCCGATGCGCTCAATCCCTTCCAGAATGGCACCGGTTTCTTCATAGACTTCACGAACTGCTGCTGCCAGGCTGTTTTCACCTGCTTCTACTTTTCCCCCTGGTAGCTCCACACCCCGTGTACGATGGCGAGTAAATAACAGCTTTCCTTGATAAAAAGCGAAGATCAGCACGTGACCTGCTTGGTGGTTACGATACTCTTCGGGGGAAAAGGTTAGCTTGACAGGTAAGCCGAAATCGTCGTAAAAAGCGTACATGCAAAGCTCTCCTTCTACAGGCTCATTGATCTGTTGTTTTGAATTTGCAAGGAAATATGCTTGACCGCCTTCATCGCTTGACCAACTGCCAGTGATAAACTCGCATAAGCGGCTCCGTTGTTCACGTCTCCGACTGCGTATATCCATGGAGAGTTGACTCGTTGAGACGAATCTGTTTGCAAATAGTCATCGCCAAACATGTCCAAGCCATCGAAACCAGCTGTGTTTCCATGAACACCAATTCGTGGCAGAATCCAATCGACTACGATCGTCTCTGGATTGCCTGTGCGTGTAGAGGTGAGTGTCAGAACCGTCCGTGCCTCTTCGTGCTGATAATCACTTACTTGTGTTTCCCACAGGACTTGGATGTTGGGGAGGCCAGTGATTTTCTTTTGCCATTCGGGACGAGCACGCCACTCATTGCTCCGAACCAACAGATAAACTTGTCGGGCATGGAAGCTCAAATTTGCTGCACTCTCTAATGCACGATCTCCTCCGCCAATGACGGCGATATCTTGCCCGGCGATGGTGTGCGCTTGGGCAGTTGTAGAAAACCAAGGCGACAGGACGCTCGGACAATCAGCTAGAGCTGGTATTTCGTTCCAGCCAACTCCTGTGGCGATGAGTAGATAGTCGACACGATAAACGGATTTCGAAGTAATTACCTGTTTCGTTTCCCGATCAATGGAAAGAATGGCTTCGTTCAATCGTATGTTTGGCTGCTGGATGAAAGGATGTGCGATCAGTACCTTTACAAGGGCAGCTCCCTGGTCATATACAAGGGGCGGAAAGTCGGTAATCTCGTTGTAAATGTGATGCAATTGGCCGCCGAGTCTATCCGTTTTTTCGATAAGAAGACAAGAAAGACCTAATCGGTGGCACCATATTGCTGCGGACAACCCTGCGATGCCGCCACCTGCGATCAGCACCTGTATGTGTTCCACTCTCAAGTCCCTCCGATTCCCTTATTCATCTATCCGATTTTCCTCAGTTTTAGACTACCTGTTTCGATTCGCAAGTGCAAGAACTCTCAGGGAAAACCGATCGAGTTGAATCGGCAGAATTCTACATTTTGACAGCAAATTGTGGTAAAATGGGACGAAAGTTTTCCAGAATATATTGAAAAATGAAAAGCCCAAAGCACTATGGACCCCGTGATTTTAAAAAGGAGTGAACCGAACGTGCAAGCCAAGAATGACAAGCCTCAAGCTCCTGCAAAACAGCCGCGTAAACGGATCAAGCGTGGTCAGCGAAGCAAGCGGATGTATCTGCTCTTGGCGGGTTGCTTATTCCTCTGTTTGTTGGCCGTAGGAGCAGGCTTCGCCCTCAACCAGTTAGACAAGACACTAGACGTTGTAACGGTAGACCCGTACAAGCTACCGGATCAACCCGTGGTGGAAAAGCCGTACGAACAAAAGAAATCAATCGCCTTCGCCATCGTCGGGGTGGACACGCGCAAAAACATCGGTATGTTAAACACGGATGTTCTGGTCGTCGCAGTCGCCAATCCTGTTACGCAAAAGCTGAGCATGGTATCGTTGCCCCGTGATACCCGCGTTCAAATCCCAGGATATCCAGGCTATCACAAGGTTAATGAAGTATTTGCATTAGGGGAAAATATCAGGAAAGATTCGGAAATCAAAGGGAAGCCTGTTACAGAAAATGGCATGACCATGCTCAAAAAAACATTGAATCATATGCTGGGGATCTCGGTTGAGCATTACGTGCAGCTTGACTTTGAGGGCTTCACAGCGGTCATTGACAAGCTGGGCGGGATTACGGTTGACGTAGATCGCGATCTCGTATACGAATTGCCGAAGCAAGGTGTATACCGTAGTTTGAAAAAAGGGAAACAAGTATTGAACGGAGAGCAGGCACTTGGCTTCGTCCGTCATCGCATCGACAGACGTGGAGACGCTTACAACTCGAGCGACTTCGATCGCAATCGCAGACAGCAGCAGGTGATTCGTGCTGTAGCAGAAAAGAGCATGTCTATGGATGGATTATCGAGTTTGACAGCCGTACTAGATACCGTTGGTCAGCATATCAAAACCGATCTGTCGAAAGACCAAATAAAAGGTTTGGCACTCGATTTTGCCAGCTTTTCGTCAAGCAACATGGTTACTTTGGATAATGGGGCGATCTGGAGCTCTCCGTATTCCTTATGGCCGAGGGAGAACATGCAAGCTGTTCGTACTGCCCTGCAAACAGAAGTGGGAGCAGCTGGATCTGGCGAACAGCTCAGTGATGCAGCGGTAGCGGAAGTAGCCAAGGTCGAAATGAAAGCGGAGAAGAGAACACCAGCTCCGAACCCCAAGCCCACGACAGGTACAAAAGAGCAGCCCAAAACACAAAAACCAGCAACACCACCACCAAATACGGCTCCAGAACCAACACAGGAGCCTGTAACACCAGATGGAAATGGCGGCGAACGCAATCCTGAGCCGACGGATAGTAATATGCCACCACCCGATATTTTGGCCCCGCCTGCACCGGCGACAGATAGTGCTGACATCGGGCAAACTGGTTGATCTTGAGCACACCCCCCAGGCAAAAGCACATATTCTATCGTACATAGACAGTCTTGCCTGTGCTGGGAAGGGAGTGCGGAAGTTATGAAAAACCTGCAAGAGACCATGAAGCAGTTGCAAAAAGCATCCGAAAGTTTGTCCAAGCTCGGCTTTGACCCAGATCATCCATGGAAAGCATTGAGCCAGATGGGACAGATGCTGGACACGAACTTTTGGGAGAATATCGCGACGCTCAATAAGCAAGCAGCACAAAAGACGGCCACCGCCGCCGCGCCAAATGTACCACCCGTGAAAAAGGGAAAAAAAAAGACAAAGGAAAAATCGATGCGTTTCGGGCAGGTAGACGATTCGCATTTTTCCCCCGTCTCGGATATCTTCCAATCAGAGCAAATGGTCATTGTTTCCTGTGAACTCCCGGGCTTCGATCGCGATAGTCTGGAGATTACCCTCTCCGACCAACGGTTGCTGGAGGTCAGGGGGATCATCAAAGAAAGTGAGCATCAGGGGCTTCGTACACAAGGGGAAAGAAGCTACGGCCCCTTTTATCGCAAGCTGGCTCTACCGGTTTTCGTTAGTTCAAAAGGGATGAGGGCCCAGTATCAGGATGGGGTGTTAGAAATCTATTTGATGCGTGATGGAGCTGCGAACGAACGAAAAACAACATTTAAAGCGAGCTTGTAAAAATTGGATCTGCAGGACAGTTGCATTCATGGAAAATCAAAAAAGAACCTGGATATTTCTTCCGGGTTCTTTTTTATTGCACAAAAACAGACGCGATGATATAATCAGTTCACGACTGTTTTGTTTATGTATACATAATTATTGCATCTTACACTTTAATCGTACCATGCTGGTGAACTCTTGTCAAATGCTTTTTCTCAATTTAATGGTTAGGAGAGATATTGAATGAGTTCTTTGGTTCTCGGTTTTCAGGAAATGGAAAAAACACAGCTTTTGCTCGTTGGCGGAAAAGGGTTACATTTAGGGGAATTATCAAAAATTCAAGGAATACAAGTACCAGAAGGATTTTGTGTGACAACAGTAGGGTATCAAAAGGCCATCGAACAAAACGAAACGTATCATGCTTTGTTGGCTCGACTAACCATGTTAAAAGTACAAGATCGAGATCAAATTGGTGAAATCAGCAGGAAGATTCGCCAAATCATTATGGAAGTAGAAATTCCTTCCGATGTTGTGAAAGCCGTTACTCACTATCTCTCCCAATTCGGAGAGGAACATGCTTATGCAGTGCGTTCTAGTGCGACTGCTGAAGATTTACCACATGCCTCTTTTGCAGGTCAACAGGACACCTATTTAAATATCATCGGCAAAGAAGCAATCTTGCAGCATATCAGCAAATGTTGGGCTTCCCTATTTACGGATCGCGCGGTAATTTACCGTATGCAAAATGGATTTGACCACAGTCACGTTTATTTATCCGTTATCGTTCAAAGAATGGTTTTCCCACAGGCTTCCGGAATTTTATTTACCGCTGATCCAATTACATCCAACCGGAAGTTGCTATCCATCGATGCCAGCTATGGACTTGGAGAAGCACTGGTCTCTGGTTTGGTATCTGCTGATTGTTATAAAGTGCAGGAAGGGGAAATTGTCGATAAGAGGATAGCGACCAAAAAATTGGCTATCTATGGACGAAAAGAAGGAGGAACGAAGACACAGCAGATTGATCCTGATCAGCAAAAGACCCAAACACTTACGGAACAACAAATTTTACAACTGGCGCGCATTGGAAGACAGATCGAAGCTTATTTTGGTTGTCCACAAGATATCGAATGGTGTTTGGTTGATCATACTTTTTCTATCGTCCAGAGTCGTCCAATCACGACTTTATATCCCATTCCTGAAGCAAATGATCAAGAAAATCATGTCTATGTATCTGTTGGTCATCAACAAATGATGACCGACTCCATGAAACCATTGGGACTGTCTTTTTTCCTGTTAACGACTCCTGCACCTATGCGCAAAGCGGGTGGAAGGTTGTTTGTTGATGTGACAAATATGCTAGCTTCACCTGACAGCAGACAAATCATAGTAGATACCCTGGGACAATCCGATCCGCTTATAAAAGATGCGCTTATGACCGTAATCGAGCGAGGAGATTTTATACAATCGTTACCAGTAAGTAAAAAAGAGCGGAGTCCGGGTAAAAGCAATAAAGGTATGTCGTCTTTGGGTTTTCAAGAACAATTCGAAAACGATCCGAGCATTGTTTCTGATTTGATAAAGCGTAGTCAAACATCGATCGAAGAGTTAAAGCACAACATCCAAAAGAAATCAGGACCAGATTTGTTTGAATTTATTCGAGAAGACATCCAGCAATTAAAGAAGATGTTATTTGATCCACAAACCATCGGTGTGATTACGGCTGCTATGAATGCTTCAAAATGGATCAATGAAAAAATGAACGAGTGGTTGGGGGAAAAAAACGTAGCAGACACGCTTTCTCAGTCTGTGCCAAATAATATTACTTCGGAAATGGGACTGGCGCTAATGGATGTTGCAGATGTGGTTCGTCCTTATCCAGAAGTCATTGAATTTTTACAGCATGTAAAAGAAGATAACTTTTTGGATGAACTGGTTCAGTTTGAAGGTGGACAGGAAACGAAAGACGCCATCTATGCTTATCTCACGAAATACGGAATGAGATGTGCCGGAGAAATCGATATTACGAAAACGCGTTGGAGTGAAAAACCAATGACGCTTGTCCCCATGATTCTAGGTAACATCAAAAACTTTGAGCCGAATGCTGGCAAGCGGAAATTCGAACAAGGGCGACAGGAAGCTTTGGAAAAAGAGCAAGAGCTATTAGCGCGATTGAAGCAATTACCGGATGGTGAACAAAAAGCAAAAGAAACCAAACAAATGATCGACCTCATCCGGAATTTCAGTGGGTTTAGGGAATATCCAAAATACGGTATGGTTAATCGCTACTTCGTTTATAAGCAGGCTTTAGTAAAAGAAGCCGAGCAACTTATACAAGCTCGCGTTATTCATGAAAAAGAAGATATCTACTATCTCACTTTTGAAGAGCTTCAAGAGGCCGTATGCACACACAAATTGGATGATGAGATCATCAGCAAACGAAAAGAAGATTACAAGTTTTTTGAAAAACTGACTCCTCCACGTGTCATCACGTCTGATGGTGAAATCATTGCAGGTGAGTACAAACGAGAAAATCTGCCCGCCAATGCGATCGTAGGTCTTCCTGTTTCTTCCGGGATTATAGAGGGGCGAGCGCGTGTCATCTTAAACATGGAAGATGCTGATCTAGAAGACGGAGATATATTAGTCACCTCCTATACTGACCCTGGCTGGACACCGTTGTTTGTATCCATAAAAGGTCTTGTCACTGAGGTGGGTGGACTGATGACTCATGGAGCAGTTATTGCGCGTGAATATGGCTTACCAGCAGTTGTCGGCGTGGAAAATGCTACCACGCTGATAAAAGACGGGCAACGTATTCGCGTGCATGGAACAGAAGGGTATATTGAAATATTGTAGTAAGGGGGCCTCGTGCCTCCTTTTTTTGTTTCGTTTTTCAGCCAAAATAAAAACAGTGTCAATGAGAAGACATTAACACTGCGGGGATTAGATGTTCCCAAACATCGGTTGATCGACGACATTGGGGTCCAGTGTATTCGTTGCGTTGACACCATTGAGCGTATTGACGACGTTACCTGTGTTGCCGCCCCCTGAACCGGAGAATGTCTTGGCGGCTGTTTTGGGTGATATGTTGAGCGTATCTCCGAAGTTAACGGTACCCGAATTACTATTGATATTGACAGCTCCAATGACAGAAGGCACAGCCTACCCCCTCCCTCTAGTTTTTTGCTCGTCTTGGAAAATGTGACGAATATTTACGACTCGCGTTTCGAGTGTAATGGATTCGTTCGAACCAACATGGACGACGGACGATCCTGCTAAGAAAGGGACTTCCACTTTTCGAATGAAAATGTACGGACAGTCGTGGAACGTATCGATGCAAATCGGATCGGAGAGAATAGGAGGAGTTAACGGAACGGAAAAGGCTGAGTAATTCTCGAACATAAATTCATTTTCATAGAAGATGGCCTGTTCACGTTGGACGGCTAATATGTTCGCGACAGCATCAATCTGCCGGGAATCACCTATTTGCAGAACAGATGAGGTATCGACCGAGAGAACATCCAGCTTACGGACATGACTGGTCCTTCGGTACATGGTGACAAACCTCCTTATGAAGCAGGTATAGCAGTATCAATCGGGATCGTGGCTCCGAGAATCATTTTTTCGGGTGGCGTTTCATAAATCGCTCTGAGGTCTACTGTCTGTGTGTCCCCAATAAACAAGGAAGCGGCAGAAGTGAGGGCACTGACGGAGACCTTCTTTACACAAATGGCTTCGTTTATCACTTGATACCTCATCATGGTTCGTTCACCTCACGAGGCAAATTTTTCAGGAATGTTTCGCAGGTCTTGTCGATATCCCGTTTCACTTTTTGGACGGTATTTTGCACGAAAACATCGAGCTGTTCTGGTTCTAGTTCATCGGTAGGGAGCTCGCTCAGGTAATACTTAATCCGTTGATCGATCTGCTTTTTAATGTCATCCAAGATAAAGGCTCGATAATTGTTATCCAGTGGATAGTTGCACTCTGTTTCGATTCTTTCAAGAACGAGGTAGGCATCTGTCTCCAAATATTGATAAATTTCTTTCTGGACACGGTCAAAAAGTGGGGCATTGCTTTGGTGCGGATTAGGGACATCCATCGATTGATTGATGGAAAAATCACCGATTCCTGCATCATTTCCTTTCGGGTTTAAGCCGATATTGAGAGTCCCTTCCAGTCGCTCAACCTTAAGCAGATCGAATTTGTACTCGTTTTTGATGACGGAAGGAATCTGTTTTTCCTTGAGATCATTTACATCTTGCTGCAGCTGTTCAATCATTTCCTTCAATTTCTCGATCTTATTGCTTTGCAATTGTATATAGTCATGTAACTGTTGCAAATACTTCATCATTTCGGGATCCATGTACATGACGACCATCCTTCTTCATCTAGCATACAACGAATTAGCCAAGTCTTGAAAGAATACCAGGGCGTATGAGCGAAGGCTGAACCAATGGAATGAGGGGCACGAATTCTTCCGAACCGGTTGTGGGTAGCGGCCCCACCTGTGGAGCTGGCTCTGTGAATCCGCCGGTGTTGTACAGCTTGGATACGGGCTTAATAATCCCGGCGCTTCCTATTTGGCACACCGAAGAGTTGCTAATGCCTTCGATTTTGAGCGAATTGATTACGATATGTTGCGTCACAAAAAAATTCATGCGAAATCGCGTCCCTTTGCCCTGAAATCGTTCGTTTCTTCTACAAAAAGCGGGATATCATTATCGGATTGTTCATTGACGTAGACGACGCTACGTGGAATTTTAAAGGACAGATTGGTACCAGAATTGAATGATCCTCCACCCGCGAAGGTTTTGGCGTAAGTGGTAGGTGCGATTTTACGGACGTCTCCGACATTGAAAACGCCGCCCACGTTGTTTACATTAATGACTCCAACGAATGCTGGCATGTTCGGCACATCCTTTTGGGAGAGATCCTCTCTGTATTGTATGTCGTAGGCCAGTGGGTGTTCATACCTGTTTTTGCGACCGAACCAGTGCGAGCAGCATACGATATTTGGATAGGCGCGAGTTTAGGAAAAGGAGAAAAAATTCCATGAATATGAAGGTGACAAATAAAAAAATAGACGTCGGTGATTTCAGTTTTGGTGGAGTAACTAAGTCGTCGATTGTGCTGATTGGGGACACCGATGTCCTTTCCTGCTACTCCATTTTTGATACGCCTCCACATGCCGTAATTTTATCACCCCAGGTTCCTCTCCAGCCGTTAGACCTTGGTTTGCGAAGAGGGTAGTAGTGTTTTTTACGTGTTCGCGTATTTCGTCTGGTAGTGGCTGAGAGCCAGCAACGGCCAAATCCAACGATAGCTGTGATAAGCAAAGTAAGTACCGCCAGGACGTCCCCCGCCAGTCGGGTAGCGAGTCGTCCAGTCACTTGCTTGATTGTGAGTGAGCAAATGGCGAATCCCGCGTTGTAGCTCTGCTGTCGGCTTTGACGACACGGCTATCAGTGCATCGGTTGCCCATGCCGTCTGCGAGGGAGTACTTGCTCCGAGGGGGACGTACGTTTTTTTCTGGTCGCTTTGGCAAGATTCACCCCAGCCGCCGTCGGGATTCTGGTTGGCAACCAGCCACGCAACCGCTTTTTGGATGGCGGGATCAGTAGGGGAAAAGCCAACCGCCATCAACCCGGTAATTGCAGCCCATGTACCGTATAGGTAAGCAATTCCCCAACGTCCATACCAGGAGCCGTTTGCTTCTTGATGGTTGAGAAGCCAGCGGACTCCTTTTTCTACATGGGGGTCAGTCAGTGTACGCCCGGCATAGTTTCCGAGGAATTCTAAGGTTCTCCCTGTCAAATCGGCAGAGGACGGATCTGTACTGACGGTATCGGCTCCTTCGATCGGCAGCTGGCGAATGAAATCAGCGTCTGTGTTTCGTTCAAAAGCAGGCCAGCCCCCATCGTCGTTTTGCATGGACAAGAGCCATTCGAGACCGCGCTTCCAAGCGGCTGCTGTTGTTATATCCGTACGGGAGAGCAGGCGCAGAGAGCGCAGAGCTGCCGTCGTATCATCAATATCGGGGTTCATGGTGTTGTAGTCAGAAAAGCCCCAACCGCCAGGCTTTCCTTTTGGATTGCGAATTTTCCAGTCACCGTACGTATGCTGCTGCTTTTGGAGAAGGTAACGGTTTGCTTTTTGAATGGCGGGGTGTGTGGTAGAAAGTCCGCTTTTTTGCAGAGAAGAAGTCAAGAGCGCGGTGTCCCAGACGGCTGAGGTAGCCAGCTGCAAGTGTGCGCCGTTTTCATAAACGTAGACACTATCTGTAAGCCCCTGCATCGCTTGTTGGATGAGTGGATCTTTCGGAGAAAACCCTCGAGCGAGCAGCGCAAAAATCATGAAAAAGGTAGAGGTCGAATAATTGTACAGAGTACCGTCCGGCTCGATTCGCGCCAGGATGTATTGTTCTAGGCGCCGTAGGGCGAGCTTGTGTAGTTGACTGGGTAAAAAGGGGAGACGCTGCAAGGAATCATGGATAGTGGCGAGGATCGATTGCCCCTCTTTGAGGAAATTCTCTAGGAATCGATGCGGATATAGACCGCGAGAGATAGGTGTATCTGCGTATAGATCGGACAAGTCTGGCGCATTGTCAGGCTTTTTTACATATTTGCGATCAGCCACAATCATCATGGGGGCAAGATGGACACGTGCGTACCCGACAAAATCGTAAAAGCTGACAGGGAAGCTCGGGGGAAATAGAGCAATCTCGACGGGAACGAGAAAGTGCGAGGGCCACTGGTATTGGCCTGTCAAGGCTGTAGAGAATTTGGTCAGCATGTTCGCGTGTGTCAGCCCACCCTTTTCCAAAATAAACGAGCGAGCCAGAGCCATTCTCGGTTCGTCCTTCGTGTATTTGCCAGATAGCAGAAGGGCGTAATACGAATCAATGGTGGTAGACAGATTGCCTTCATGCTCGTCAGGGTACAGCTTCCATGCCCCATTATCGTGTTGGAGAGACGTGATGTGAGCAGTGAGCTTCTCCATCAAACGCTCATCATGAATACCTAGCGTGCGCAATAGGATGATCATGTGAGAATCTGTCATCGGTGAGCTTTCCAAACAAAAGCGCCAAGTGCCATCCGCTTGTTGGCGCTGTAACAAAAAGGCTTGAATGCGATTAATTTCTTGCTGGACTTCGCGCAACTCATTCACCTCCCGATAAAATACATCGCCTAAGGAAGAGAGGGGGAAGAGCATCGATGGGTTTGTCGTGGTACCAATATGCATCGCGTCTGCCGCTTGCCATGAATTTGGGGAGAGTCCGTACGGCGACAGCACCATTGCCAGCGCAAGATCAAAAGACGGTAGAGAGGATTAGACAGGAGACGCTCGCCCACAACCGTGACAACATAGACAGAACGCGCGCCTATTTGTCGTTTTATCAAAAGCATCCACAAATTCATTGGGTGCTATTGGCACATCTCGTATCGCGCAATGCGGGATGGTGTATGACCGATTTGCGGGGAGAATTATTGCCTCGCTTGCTTCGAATAAAAGAGCAGCAGGATTATTTTTTGTTTTTGGAGCGGGGAAACTGGCTGATTTTTCACGATGCGTACCCTCAATTGTTACTGTATGAAGAGAGTGTCAGGCGACAGACCAACCTTTTTCATATACTGCCTCATCTGGGCGTCTCTACTTTCATGCAGGCGATCTGGAATCATTATTGGAAGACAACTGACAAAGAGCTGCTCACCATTGGCTTGATTATCAATGAACAAAACTACTTGGAAGAACAGGTCATGAAAGAGGCGGGTTATCAAAATTCAGTTGTCCGCACAATTCCGTTTGCCCTGCAGGAGCTTTTGCAACTGAATATGATCTTGCTTCCCCATCGGAAAGTGGCTGATGAGCAGGGCAGCTCCTTGCAGCTCGCTGGTGAGCGAGTGTTTCATTTTGCCTCCTTACCAGAGAGAATCAGCTTGGGAAAAAGGCTGTACAGTCTGCTGTTTGGAGATACAAATAGGCAGGAGGCAGCGTACGCTTGGGCATTGGAACAGCCACACACAGGTTCGCGAAAAGATTATTGGCCCCGTCTTTTTCACGATGTGAATGATATAGCTCCTGGCAAGCCTTATCAGGTAAAACTAATGAACTGTCAGCTGCGATCAGGGGCAAAGCGGCTGTTTTCCCCAGCGCTGCGTCAAGTTTGGAGACCTATCCACCATGAGCCACCAAAAGAGTTAGATTGGTACCAAAACAAGAGCGACGTATGGCGTTTGCTGATTCGAACACAGGAGACAACAAATGCAGGAGAGATGAGTGAGGCGTATTGCCAGGCGTTAGCAAAAATCGAGTGGGCTGTCGCAGCCAGAACGAGAATACTTGGCTAACTTGTAGTAAAATAGAGAGGAATCCAGAACGTAAGACTGAACCTCGACGGGTTGCTTAGAGCGTTTTAGAAGGAGCGATTATCATTTGAAGACACTAATTATTGCGGAGAAACCTGACATGGGACGAAATATTGCCGCCGCAAT
Source organism: Brevibacillus sp. AG (assembly GCF_028369215.1). Classification (NCBI taxonomy): domain Bacteria; kingdom Bacillati; phylum Bacillota; class Bacilli; order Caryophanales; family Paenibacillaceae; genus Brevibacillus; species Brevibacillus sp. AG. The sequence goes on from NZ_JAQMYO010000002.1 coordinate 342,778, forward strand.
AGATCCTAAAGCGAAAAATAACCGCACCTATTTAGAAGGTGAAAAATACATCATTACGTGGGCAATCGGGCACTTAATTGAACTAGCGGAACCGGAGGCGTACGACCAAAAATATAAAAAGTGGAACATCAATGATCTTCCTATTATTCCCGATCCATTTAAGCTAGTGCCCAATCGGAAAACATTCGATCAGCTAAAAATGATCGGGCAGTTGGCCAAACGAAGCAATCTGCTGATTAATGCATGCGATGCCGGGCGGGAAGGTCAACACATATTTTCACTCATCCAGCGACATCTAAAATTGAGTCAACCCGTTAAAAGGCTTTGGATCTCGGACTTGACCCCTGAAACGATCAGGAAAGGATTTGCGGAGATGAAAGATGCCGCAGCCTATGAAAACTTAACGAGGGCAGCAAAAGCCCGTAGTGAAGCAGATTGGCTCATCGGCATGAATGGCTCACGTGCATTTACGACCAAACATAACGCGCTCCTTTCTGTCGGACGAGTACAGACACCTGTCCTTGCTCTCATTTATGATCGACAGAAACAGATTGAGGCTTTCTCATCGGTTACGTTTTTTCAAGTGGAAGGGCATTTTTCGCAGGGTGAAAGGGCGTATAAGGGTATTTGGCAAGGTGATCGCTTAACCGATCCATCTAAAGCAGAAATGTTGGCTCGTAAAGTGAAAGGAAAACAAGGGCGGATCACATCCTACGAAGTAAAGGATACCAAGGAGTATCCATTCAAGTTGTATGACCTGACATTGCTGCAACGTGAGGCCAATGGCAAGTACGGTTTTTCCGCCAAGAAAACCTTGGATTTAGCACAGGCACTCTATGAAAAACACAAGGTGATCTCATATCCGCGGACGAATTCCAACTATGTGACAGAGCAAAATATTCCTGAAATGCACAACACCTTGTCGTCCTTGCAAGGCACTGCATATGACAATTTGGTAAAGGGTGCAAACCGTAGTTTGGTTCATAAAGGCAACAAATTTATATGTAATCCAGCAAAAGTAGACGACCACCATGCGATCCTGCCGACAAATCGTAAGGCTACAGGGCTTACGCCAGATGAGCAAAAGTTATACGATTTGATCGTTCGCCGCTTTCTGTCACAGTTTTATCCACCAGCTGAATATAAGATGCATACGGTCATAACCGAAGTGGAAAAAGAATTATTCAAAACGTCGGTGAAAGAACGGAAAAGTCTCGGTTGGAAGATTATTTATGCTGATCAGCAGAAGGAAAAGCCCAAGAATGGGAAAGGTGCGGCCAAAGAAGAAGAGGATAAAGAAGAGATTGAAGTTAATGAGCCTTTTGTCATTCAACCTGATGCCAGCGTAGTATGCTCGGATGCTATGGTAAAGGAGAAAGAAACACAGCCGCCCAAGCATTTTACGGAAGGAACGCTTCTCAAGGCCATGGAAAGCGCAGGCAAGCAAATCGAGGACGAGGAACTGCGTGATGCGATGAAAGAATCTGGTCTGGGAACCCCAGCAACTCGTGCCGCTACCATCGAACGACTGAAAAAGGTCGGATACGTTGAAATGCAGGGGAAAAGGGTTCAACTTACGCTAAAAGGCCGTACCGTTATCGAATTGATTAGGGGAGCAGGGATCGAACTATTAACCTCTCCTGAAATGACGGGGCATTGGGAGCGCCGCTTGAATGAGATTTCCCGAGGGACCGCCTCCGACAAGCAGTTCATGGAGAATGTGAAGAAATTCGCTACGATGATCGTAGAAAAGGTTCGCGTACAATCTCGTGCTGAGAAGACCTTGTTTGAGAGTGAGAGAACCACTCAGAAAGGATCATCGAAAACAAGAGGACGAGCTGGTGGGCGAAGTACAGGCAGATCCTCATCTCGAACGGTAGCAAAGACCACTAGTACAGCGTCGAGTATCATCACCAAATGTCCACGACCGAGTTGCGGAGGCTCTATTTTCATGGGACGCAAAGGTTACGGTTGTTCGAATTACAACGTGGGCTGTAAATTCGTCATATGGAAAGAGAACTATGGACGTATGCTGACGGATACACAGATTAAAGCGCTCATTGAAAAAGGCAAAACGGGTAAAATGAAGCTGGAACGTCAGGATGGGACACAATTTCAAGCAAAACTTATTTTGAAAAGTGTAGAATCGGGCGAACTTACTTTCGAGTAACGACGAAATCGCCGCGCACTACGAAAAACAATAAAAAAATAAATTGTTGAAACTTACTTGCGTAATTATCGTAAATACATGTATAACGGGGACGGCAACATAGGCCGAACAACCTGGTACGTACTCAAGGAGGAATAAATCCATGTCCATTTTTAAAAGACTCCGTGATTTGACCATGTCCAATTTGTACGCTTTGATTGAGAAAGCAGAAGATCCAATTAAAATGACAGACCAGTATTTGCGTGATATGCAAGAAGACTTGAACGAAGCAGAGAAAGCGGTTGCCGCCCAAATTGCTTTGGAAAAGAAATTCAAGGTGCTGTATGAAGAACAGGAAGCCTTGGTGAAAAAGCGTGAAGAACAAGCTCACATCGCAGCACAAGCGCAGAACATTGATCTGGCTCGACGAGCTTTGGAGGAAAAGAAAGCCGCCGAGCAAAAAATGAACGAATACAAGGACAGCTACGAGAAAAACAAGCTGGCAGCTGACGGATTGCGCGAGAAGCTGGCTGAAATGAAAAAACAGATTACCGAGCTGAAAAACAGGCGCGAAACATTAGTTGCCCGTGTCAATGCAGCCAAAGCGCAAAAGACGATCAACCAGGCGATGGGTGGCTTCGACACGAACTCGGCTATGTCTGGCTTGAAACGCATGGAAGAAAAAGCACTGCAAATGGAAGCAGAAGCAGAAGCCAGCGGCGAGATTTACAAAAAACAGAGCTCTTTAGATGATGAAATTGCAAAGCTGAATAAGGATCAGGCCGTTGAGGACGAACTGGCTGCTCTGATGAAAAAATATGAGGGGTAAACCGCTTCAGGCGGTTTCCCTTTTTTTCAGACCTTAAACACCTTGACGAAAGTGGAGTGATTCGCTTTGACGTGGACAGAAATACTAGGGATGCTGGTTTGGACAGGAGCCGGTGGCATTTTACTTTTTGTTTTGATGTGGATCGATTCGTTGTTTACGAAATACAAGGACATCACGGAAATCAAAAATGGAAACATCGCGGTCACGACTCGTTTTGTCATGAAGCTGTTTGCGCAAGGATATATCTTATCGCAATCCATTATTACCTCCAATTTATTGTGGACAGCACTACTCGTTTCTGTGCTCTCATTTATCATTCTGTTCCTTTTGGAGAGAATCGTGGAATGGCTGTTAAAGCAAGTGGCCGGACTGGACCTGGAAAAAGGGACGCAGGAAGGAAAAGTGGCATATGCCATGATGGCTGGTTCATTCCATCTCGTGGGTGCACTGATTATAGCTGCATGTTTGTAAGACGTGAAAGGGAAGGGAGTACAGCATGAGTTTGATGAAGCGAATCCAAAATATTTTTGCCAAGCATGAGCCTCCTGCACCGGAGAAGAGCATCCTGACGGTGGGACCGGGGGATGTAGTCGATGTATCGCTCGTTACCTATCAAGTAATAGGGAAGGCGAGCAATGCGAGTCGCAAAGCTACGATGCTTACGTTACAGGATGGAACGACTATTCGCTACCTGTACATCGAGGAACGGGAAAAGATTGTCTATCAGCTGTATAGCGTGATTGATGGACGACTTGATTCAATAGACGAAGTGCCGACCACAATCGAGATGGACGATGTCACCTACCATTTGGAGGAGCAATATAATGGCTCCGTTCAGGTTGCGGGGAAAGCCCCTTTTCATACGTCAGGGGAGCAGTACATCTGGCAATTCCAATCGGATCAACGCCAGTTGCTGCGAATCGAGTGGCAGGATGGCCGTTTCATGCTCTATGAGGGAGAAAGTGTTCTGCCAGCGGACGTGCAGGTACTGCGCGGAGCATAGAGAGGAGGGACAAGTACATGCCAAATCCATGGATGAAATCAATCAAGCTCCTGCTGATTCCGGCCTTGTTCCTCCTTACGCTAGCGGGTTGTGGCAGTCCTGCGGTTGGCGAGACGTATCCGCTTGAATCTGTCTCTACCAAAGACAATGGACAGTCGTCACGCATCTATCGTGCGGAAGACAAGACTGTACCGGAAGTGGCCTTGGAGCTGGCGGAGCAGAATACGCCAGATGAAATCTCCAAAGAAGATCCGCAGCATATGTTCCTCATTTATTCGGATGAGGTATACCATTTGCAGCAAGACGCTGCCAAGCCGACGGATACGTTGATCGAGGTCGACAGCAAAGAGTACGTCCGGCAAAACTACGATTCTTCGTTTTTGCAGGGATACATTGTAGCCAGCGTACTGGATGATTTGTTCGATGGGCTTAAGAAAAGTACAAAGGGCAGTTATCGTGGCTACAATAGCAAGGATATATACAAGCCTTCCGGAACGTATCGCGTGCCTACAACCGAGGACAAAAAAGTAGCGCCGCCGATTACCAAAGAGGGTACGGGAAGTATTTTCAAACGGGGTAATGCGAAGAACACGGATGGTACGGTAGGTTCTGACGGCAGCCTTTTCAAGAAGCAGGGGGAGTCGTCTAGCGGTAGTTCAGGTAAAATTATTCGTTCTTCCAGCAGTTCGTCGAAGTCGAGTGATTCTGTCTCATCCAAGCGCTCGAGCTTTTCTCCGCCGAAAAGTAAATCGCCCCCACGAACGAAGGTAGGGGGCTCGGGGCGAATTACAAAGCGTCGATAACTGTAAAAAATAGGACAGAAACGAACACCCCCAAACGATTCTTGTAGCTCGTTTGGGGGTGTTTTTGTTCTTCGGATTAGCGCTGCTTGGTCTCTACCGTATACACAACATCTTCATTTTGATATTTGTACACATACAAGTAGTAGCGGCCTGGCTTTACTTGATAATGGGCACTTTGCAGATTTCCTTCCACCTCTTGCGGGTACGATACAGGCTGATCTGGATTTCCTTCGTGGAATAGCATCCAAGTCACACCTTGTCCCTGCTCGGGGTTCAGAGAAATACGTATTTCTTCTGGTTTATCTACTTGGAAGGCAAAAATATCTTGCCAGTCGTTTCCTTTCATGTCGCCTGAAACAGTCGTACCTATCGGCAATGGACCATTTGCTTGCTCGATAGAATCATTGCTCTCGCTTTCTTGATAGAGTTGCTCTTGTGGGCTATCTTCACCCTTAACCACTAAGGTAAACGTTTGGTCCTCTTGCCCTGTACCATACGTATAAGCAGTCACATAGTAAGTCCCAGGTTTCGCATCGAATGATCCGATCAGCTTGTTGCCTTCGCGCTTGTTGGGATAGGCGATGTAGTTCTGCTTATCAGACTCGTGGAATACTAGCCACGCCACTCCATCCCCATGCTTTGTTTCCATCTCTACTTGAAGCTGTTGGGCTGATTTCACATCGAGACGGAACTCCTGGCTCGGTTTTTGAAGATTGACGATACCTGTAATCTGCTTACCCAATGAAATAGACGTTTCGTCAGGGTTAGGCGTTGGATTCTCTGTCTCGGTGCCATCTTCATGAGCCAGCTTCCCGTGGAACACGACATCATAGGCAAAGCGTCCATCTTTTGTCGTACGATAATTGGTGAAGTAGCTCGTAACCGTGTCATAGCCATTCCAGGAAAGATCCGATAACTCCTTGAGGAATCCATCTGTGAGGCGGTTCATTTCTTGCCAATCCTGAAATTCTCCTTGGGAAGCTCCACCCGTATAAACCCCACGCAACGTGAAGCTGCGGAAATCTCCAGAGTCTTTTTCATCTGTTTTTACATCAGTCAGAGAGGCAGCTTCTGCGATTTGACGATAAACCACTTCTTTGCTGGTCACGTCCACTTTTTGTAAGTAATCATCTGAAACGAGAGGAACATCCAACTCTTCATACTGGTCGATCAATTCTTCTAACGTTTCTTGATAGCCACGTTCAAGAGCGCGATCACGGCTGAATTCTTCGATTAAGTCATCATAAGCAGATACATCATTGGAACGGATCGTATCATTGATTTTATCCAGACGAGCAAAATCATTCTTGAACATATGGTACTGAAGCGCGAATGAGTAGTCGTAGAATGCCATGGTTCCGTATTTGGCACGCATCATATCTGCCGCAGTGTAATCGAGATAAGGCGCTGCATTTCGGATATTGCCTACAACGGATTGGCGAGGCTTGATTCCTTCCGTTCGGGTAGCACCTGCGAAAAACTCGGCTCCGCCTTCTTCATACCAAGGCAAGCGGCTGTTTTCATAAATTTCTCCCTTTCCCCACATGCCCGGCACTTCATATCTACCTTGCAAATAGTGGACGAATTCATGACGGAACAGCTCTTCTAGACTGTAGATGCTTTGTTCTTTTGTCCGATCGTAGGTGAAGAAAGTACCAGTACCCTCAATGTAGATACCACCATTATCTGTGTCGTATCCGTACAGGAAGCGATTCATTTTATATTCATCAGGCGTATTGTAGATGACAATGGTCAGTACATCATCCGGATTACCGCTCTCGAGCTCCTTGTCATTGCCGATGACACGATGAAATTGTGCCTTCACTTCCTTGGATGCCCAATACAAGCGCTCAACCTGTTCTTCTGTTAGTTTATCTCCCGTTTTGAACACAACCGCTCCGTCATCAAAAGTAAATTGCTGCGGAAGATAATGCTTTTTCCCTTCTTTTTTCATTTCCTCGAGGTCGATTTTTTTTCCATTGGCATCCTCGCCATATGTTTCCGCGATTTGTTGCGCGGCTGTGAAGTATGGCTCGCTCCACTTTTTATAAGTTCTCATCGCTTTCGTCAATATGTCATTGGCTTTGTCTGGATCACTGTAGTAGCTACCTAATTTCCCTGTGTAATACAAGGCATTGTTCGTCAGCCATACATGATCAGCGGAGGTGTCACCATTTTCCGCCATGTCAAAAATGGGGTCGAGAAATGCATCGATGCTGCCTTCCAGCTCATCTCTTTCTGAATCATCTACTCCCCAAATCAGAACATAGCCAACACCTTGAAGGACGCTGTAAAAAGCCTCGCTTGCTTCGCGATCATCTGACCATTTATCCCGATCCTCGTTAAAGTCCGCCATTACTTTTGACAGAAGACCGATTGTCTCAGAATCAACAGTCGTGTTGCTAATTAATTTTCCCGTAGAACTGATGATTTCATTTTGAGTCTTTGTACCTAAGGTGAAATTTTGATTGGAGGTAATTGCTTGAAGTGCTGGAATAATTTTTTGCTTATACTTTGGCTCCATCAAATACTTTAAGCCGTCGTTGTAATACCCCAAGTAATACCCCGAACGCAAAACTTCTACAAATGTATGTATGCCTTGCTCGTCATCCTTGGTGAAGTTCTTGCCACTCTCTTGCAAGGCATCGATGATGGCTTGAACCCGCTCCCGATCTTCATAAAATTCCTGGGTGTCGTCGTTGTAAGTAAACAGCTCAGGGATTTGCGTCCAACTGATTTCCTTCAACAATTCAACAAGCTCTAAATTGTCCAATGTATTTAGGTGGGAGATGCTGTACTTCTCCTGTTTGGCTGCTTGGCGTAACTGACTCTTCGACATGTTTTCTTGAACGGGTGTATGACCAATCTGCGAATCATTGCGCTCTTGGGATGGGCTTGGCGGCGTGCTTTTGGCTTGAGCTGCTAGTGGCAAGCCTGCCGCTACCGTTGAAATTGCAATTGATCCTGCTGTTACCATGCTAATCCATGAATGATTCATTTCTTTCGTTGACTCCTTTTTCATTCTTTTTGGAAGTAGAAGTGAATATTTTATAGTATCGGTATCCAACATGAAAATCCTTACAAATAAAACAAAAGATGACGGAATATAGCTCTTTCTTCCTATTTGGTAAAAAGAAAAGAATGTCTAGAGAAGTAGCTTTGTAAGAATGGAAGGAGAGCGACTTTTGTTTGCCTATGACGAAAACATGATTGTTGATCGACAAAAGAAGAAAGGATGTGCATCCAGCATTCGACAGTCTTTGTTAGCAGCATTGGCTATGATTGACATTGGGAAAGCACAGATAGGTGAAGTTGGCGGAGGGGAGTGCTAGAAGATGCTGGAAAAAATTCTCGAACTGCGTTCACGATCCATGCCCATTGCACAAATTGCCAAAGAGTGCGGCTTAACGATTGGTCAAGTTAAGTATCGCCTGCAAAAAGACCGTGCGAAGCCAGTGACACCACCTCCCGCTAGAACGGAATTGGAATGGCAATTGCCTGCGTTTTATGGTCGGGACATTGTCAAAGTCATGGTACAAGGACCGACTGTGCTATTCTTCTATTGGGAAATCACTTGGCCCCGCATGAGAATGGTCGCATCCTACCTGCAAGCCGATTATCGTCACATCCAGAAGGGCTTGCGTCTGTATGATGTCACGGAACGCTTATTTGATGGAAAAAATGCACATTCCGTCCGAGATGTGCTCGTACATGAAGAGGCTCATTCCTGGTACGTGAATGATGTAGAGCCAGGACGTACATACATTGTTGATTTTGGTTTATATGAACACAATCGGTTTTGTCCGATTTTACGCTCGGAAACGGCAATTACCCCGCGTAACTCAAAAGCTAGCTGGGGGGAATCGTTCGTTGAGCCCGTCCACGATTCAGCTACACCTTCCTGGTTTGAGAACTTTTCCTCCTACTCGTTGTATACCAAAACATCAAAATAAGTGAGGTGTCATTTGTGCACAAAGGTTATCTCTCCCTCGTGTTGCATGCCCATCTGCCTTATGTCCGACACGGGGATCGGGACGATCGCCTGGAAGAGCGCTGGGTGTATGAAGCCATGCTGGAATGCTATCTTCCCTTGCTCATGGTTTTCGACAGGCTCCTCTCAGACGGCATCGCTTTTCGCATGACCCTTGCTATTTCTCCGACATTACTTTCCATGCTAGAAGATGATCTGATCGTGACACGCTTTCGCACACATCTAGCGAAGACCGTTGAATTGGCTGGGAAGGAAGTCAAACGTACCGCAGGTCAACCCGAAGAACACCGTATCGCCAAAATGTACGTGGAGCGTTTTCGAAGCATCATTGCCTATTGCCGCAAGTGGGATTTTCAACTAATCAAGGCCTTTAGGCATATCGAGGATAGCGGATGCCTCGAACTCATCACTTGCGCAGCCACGCACTCCTTCTTGCCCTATGTGGAAACAGAAGAGGCGATTCGGGCTCAGCTTCAGGTGGGCATCGATACACATGAGCGGATTCTGGGAAGACGTCCGAAGGGAATTTGGCTGCCAGAGTGCGGGTATACACCTGGATTGGATCGTTTGCTGAAAGAGGCAGGGCTTCGGTATTTCTTTGTAGACAGTCACACGATAGAGCATGCGACGCCTTTACCTCGCAGAGGGGTGTTGGCTCCCTTGTTCACGCCGCATGAAGTGGCTGCCTTTGCCCGTGATGAAGTGGCTTCCCGCCAGGTATGGAGCTCAATCGATGGTTATCCAGGGGACTATGATTATCGTGAATATTACCGGGATATCGGATTTGACAGGGAGATGAGCTACATCGAACCGTACATCCATCCTGACGGCATTCGCGTGCATACCGGTTTGAAATACTATCGGATCACCGGAAAAGCAGGGGATAAAGACTGGTATGAGCCAAGCTGGGCGCGGGAAAAAGCAGCGTCTCATGCGGGACATTTCCTGTATCACCGAGAGCGTCAAGTGGAGGAAGCCAGTCACTGGATGGATCGCAAGCCGTTGGTCGTCGCCACTTATGATGCGGAATTGTTTGGTCATTGGTGGTTCGAGGGTCCACAGTTTCTAGATGACCTCATGCGAAAAACGGTTTGTGATTCAAAAGCCGTGAAATTAATGACACCATCTGAATATTTGGAGGAGTATCCAGAGCAGGATCGCGGTCACTTGCCTATGTCTACGTGGGGGAGAAATGGCTACGGAGAAGTCTGGCTGAACGAGAACAATGGCTGGATATACAGGCATTTGCATCAAGCAGAGCGGGAACTGATTGGAGCGATTACTACCTTTTCTGAAAAGAAAGGAGATCCGCTTGCCTTACGGTGCCTCAAGCAGGCAGCACGCGAATTGATGCTAGCCCAAAGCAGTGATTGGGCGTTTATTTTAGACGGTCAAACGGTCACCCCGTATGCGGTGCAACGCGTTCATGATCATTTGGTTCGCATGCGGGCTCTCTTGGCGATGTATCGAGAGCATCAACTGGATGAAGAGGCAATTACGCAAGCAGAAGCTGACTTTCCGATCTTTCCTGACTTGGATATCACGTTCTATTTGCCTAAACAAATGCATAGAGTGAACGTATCGCGTCAATTGGTAGCGGCTACGCAAGATCAGTCTTCGACAAAAACAGTTTTGATGCTTGCATGGGAATTTCCCCCTCATGTGGTAGGGGGGCTTGGTCGGGCTGTCTACGATCTCGCCAGACATCTTGTCCAGCAAGGAATTGTGGTGCATGTGCTGACAGGTTCGGCAGATTCATGCTCCATAGATGAGACGATGGAAGGCGTTCACGTACACCGTTTGCCTACGTACCTTCCTTCTGAACAAGCTGACTTTCTGGCATGGGTGTTTCAACTGAATTTGGCGATGGTCGATGCTACCTTCAAGCTATGGTCACTCGGGGTGCGACCAGATGTCATCCATGCTCATGATTGGCTTGTCAGCTGGGCAGCGATCGAACTGAAACAGAGGTACTCTCTTCCGCTCGTCAGCACGATTCACGCTTTGGAGCATGGACGGCATCAAGGCATTCATACACCGTTGCAGCAAAGGATTCATGAGTGTGAACGTACACTAACACAAAGCTCTGACTCGATGATCGTTTGCAGCAAGTATATGGAGTCGGAAGTCATGCGCCTGTTCGGAACACCTTCATCCCAATTACGTGTCATTCACAACGGTGTCGATCTCATTCCTCTACCGGATGTCAATCGTGAACAGCTTCGGCAGGAGTTGGCGATAGGCGATGGACCTGTCCTCTTTTTTGTAGGGCGCTTGGTCCAGGAAAAAGGTGTTCACCTATTGTTGGAAGCCATGGCAAGGCTGCGCGCTGAATTTCCGCGGGCGAAGTTGCTTATAGCTGGCAGAGGGCCGATGCAAGACGAGTGGAAGCAGTTGGTTCATCAGATGGGACTTTCTGAGCAAGTCCGCTTCTTGGGCTTCGTAGAAGATGTTAGGCGAAATGAGTTGTTAGCCTTGGCTGATGTGGCGGTATTCCCGAGCTTGTATGAACCTTTTGGAATTGTTGCACTGGAAGCGATGGCGCTAGGTACGCCAGTTCTTGTTGCGGATACGGGAGGGCTTCGAGAGATCGTTCGCCATGGCGAAAACGGCGCCATGATGTTCACAGGCGACCCTGAATCCTTGACGAATCAACTCCGCTGGCTACTGCGCGACCCCGATCAGCGGCATCAACTAGCCCAGACGGCCATGCAAGATGTGAAACAGTTTTATAACTGGACCATTCTCGCTACTCAAACCATCGATCTATACCGTTCACTTGGCGTATCCGCGGAAAGCGGCATGACAACATAGATTGCAACGATGAAGGAGGAAGAAAAGAAGATGAAGGCAGTAATCATGGCTGGGGGAAAAGGTACACGACTACGTCCGTTAACATGCCACACGCCAAAACCAATGGTGCCACTCTTAAACCGGCCTTGCATGGAGTACACGATTGATCTATTGAAAAAGCATGGGATTACAGAGATAGCAGTGACACTCCAGTATCTGCCTGATGTCATCCGCGATACGTTTGGCGATGGATCTCGCTACGGTGTTTCGCTCGTCTATTTTGAAGAAACGATTCCTTTGGGCACGGCAGGCAGCGTGAAAAACTGCGCCGATTTTCTCGATGAGCGCTTTGTCGTGATCAGTGGAGATACGTTGACAGACATCGATTTGTCGGCAGCCATACGTTTCCATGAGCAAAATAACGCACTGGCTACGTTGGTTTTGACTCGTGTAGAAACACCGCTGGAATTCGGAGTTGTCATGACAGATGAGGGCGGACGTATTACACGCTTTTTAGAAAAGCCGAGCTGGGCGGAGGTTTTTAGCGATACGGTGAATACGGGGATATACGTCTGCGAGCCAGAGGTCTTGTCTTATATAGAAGAAGAGCGGGAAGTGGATTTCAGTAAGGAAATTTTCCCATCTTTTTTACAAGCAGCAAAGCCTCTATACGGATATGAAGCAAGCGGTTATTGGTCTGATATTGGTTCTTTGGAGGTTTATCAGAAAGCCCAGTTTGATTTGCTGGATGGACGCGTGCATCTCGAAATAAAAGCACAGGAAATCGCGCCGCGCATTTTCTTGGAAAATGATGTTCGCATCGATTCATCGGTCCGTTTGGAAGGCCCTGTCTATATCGGTGAAAATGTACACTTGCAGGCTGGAGTTGCCGTTGGTGCTTATTCCATTCTGGGGAAAAATACGGTGATTTCTTCCGGTACGAAGCTGTCCAGGACGATCGTTTGGGAAAATAATGTCATTGGGAAAAAAACTGAGATCACAGGAACGACGCTCTGCCGCAACACACGAATTAGCGATTGCGTACAACTCGGGGAAGGGGCGGTCATTGGAGACCAGTGCTTCATTGGGGCGAAGTCGGTGGTAAAGGCAGGCATCAAAATTTGGCCGGACAAGGAAGTCGGTGAAAATGCGACTGTCACCACCTCGCTCATCTATGGTGCCAAGCAAACCAAAAATTTGTTTGGGACGCATGGAATCAAGGGCATTGGCAATGTCGACATCACGCCCGAATTCGTCACTAGACTTGCTGCTGCCTACGCGTACTTACTACAAGCGGGGGATAAAATTGCGCTCTCGGCATGCTCACACCCATTTGCTCAGTTATTGAAGCATAGCATCATGACGAGCTTGTGCTCTTCCGGAATTGATACGGTCGATCTCGGGATTGGCAATTCACCCTTGATCCGATACGGCGTGCGCTCCCTGGCTTGCAAGGGTGGCATTCATGTTTATATGGCAGAGCCAGTCGATGATAAAGAGATTGTCATCCAATTCATCGATCATGCTGGGTTGCCGATTTCTCGTGATATGGAACGTAAAATTGAGAATGCTTACTGGCAAGAGACGTATGTTCGCAACCTGCATCGATTGGGAGCATTGCAAGTCGAGCATCAAGTACAAGAAGCTTATCTTCACGCTTTGGTCCAACAGTTGAATGTATCGTCCATCCAGCGTCAGCGCTTCCACCTGCTGATCGATTGTGAACAGCGATTTTTTCCGACTTTTCTTGCGCCACTCTTGCATGCACTGGGAGTCACTGCACATTACAGCTCCATACAAGAAGGTATTCGTAAAAAGGGAGCGGATTTAGGCGTTCGTCTCGATAAAAATGGCGAACAATTTACCTTGTTTACCGAGCATGGAGAGAAGCTCTCGAACGAGCAGATCACGGCTCTGCAACTGCTGGCTTGCAGTGGTCAACATCGGCGCATCGGGCTTCCTGTGAGTGCACCGATCGAATTGGAGCATATGGCCCAGCTGTTGCAAATGGAGGTTGTACGCACCAAGGTCTCACCGCGCTCCATGATGGAGGTATCGAGCGAACAGCGCTTTCATCCGATGTTTGACGCCGTGTACAGTCTCATGAGAATTCTTTCGTACCTCGCTTCCGAAGAAAAACCGCTCAGCATTCTGCTGGAGCTGTTGCCAGCGTGCCATATGGAGAAAAAGACTGTCTTTTGCCCATGGACAGCAAAAGGGAAGGTCATGCGCAGAGTGATGGAAGAAAACAAAGGCAAGCTGCTGGAGCTCGTCGATGGAATCAAAGTATACGATTCGAACGGCTGGGTGCTGATTTTACCCGATTCAGAGGATTCGCACGTAAAAGTGATTTCGCAAGGAGCGACGGCAGAGACCGCGGCTACGCTTGCTTCTTCCTACGCGAGGCGAATTGCCGAATATCAGTTTCACGAAAAGAGAGAGATCGACAGCCTATAACGAAAAGGACGTGAAGGCATGCCGAGACCGCTCGTCGTCGGGAACGGAAAACTGCTGATTAATTTTGATGACAAGCTGCACATGCGAGATCTCTATTTTCCGTATGTCGGCCAACTGAATCATGTCGGGGGACACTTTAGCAAGCTGGGTATTTGGGTGCAAGGTCACTTTTCCTGGCTGGATGAAGACGGCTGGACGCGGAAGCTCGGATACGGACAGGAGTCTTTGGTGACAGATGTTCATGCGCATCATGAACATCTGGGCATCGCCCTGCAAATTGCAGATGGGGTGCATCAGCGTGACCCGATTTATTTGAAAAAGGTGTGCGTTCAGAATTTGACGAGTGAAGTGCGAGAGGTCAGGCTGTTTTTCAATCACGATTTCAGCTTGAATGAGACGGAGGTAGGGGATACCGCTGTTTTTGATCCTATCCTGCGCACCATTTACCATTACAAGCGCAATGTGTACATCATGGCGAATGGAAAAACGGATACGGGTGGGATCGATCAATATAGTGTCGGGATCAAGCGGTTCAACTATGCGGAGGGGACCTGGAGGGACGCTGAGGATGGTCTTTTGTCCGGCAATCCAATTGCACAAGGCTCCGTAGATAGTACGATTTCTTTTTCACTCATACTGCAACCGCAAGAAGAGAAGGCGCTCTTTTACTGGATGTGCATTGGTGAATCGTATGAGGATGTTAAAGTATTGAACCAGTATGTACTCGAAAGCGATCCGGAACATTTGCTCAGTCGGGTCGCGGTGTATTGGCAACGTTGGGTCAATAAGGAAGAGCGGGACTTTGCTGATCTTTCTGCAGAGGTTGTCAATCTGTACAAGACCAGCTTGCTACTCGTGCGCACGCAAATTGATCAGAACGGAGCGATTCTCGCTGCGAATGACTCGGATATTCTCCAATTCAATCGCGACCATTACAGCTACATGTGGCCCAGAGACGGAGCGTTGATTGCGAGTGCGATGGCGAAAGCGGGTTATACGGGAGTGGTCGCACCATTTTTCCGATTTTGCGCGGACGCATTGAATAAGGACGGATATTTGCTGCACAAGTACAATCCAGATGGGTCTGTCGGCTCTAGTTGGCATCCGTATATGGTTGACGGAGAAATTCAGCTCCCGATTCAGGAAGATGAGACGGCACTCGTGCTGTATGCGCTCTGGGAGCAATACAAGAGCGGCAAGCAAATTGAAGACTGCCAAGCGCTCTACCCCACGCTGGTTCGTCCGGCGGCCCGCTTTTTGTTGGAGTATGTCCATCCAGAGCTGCAACTCCCAAAACAAAGCTACGACTTATGGGAAGAGCGACGGGGAATTTTTACGTTTACCAGTGCTACTGTTTTCGCAGGCTTAATGGCTGCGGCTCGTTTTGCCCAGCTGTTCGGGGATGATCGGCGCTACAAACGCTACACAGAAGGGGCAGAGCGCATTCGTGGGGCAATGGAAAAACATCTCTACGACTCTGAAATCGGGCGTTTTTTGCGTGGGATATATGTAAGAGCAGATGGGAGTGTCGAAAAAGATTTCACGGTGGAGAGCAGCTTGTTCGCCTTGTTTGCGCTTGATGTGTTTTCCGTAGACGATCCGAGAGTTGAGCGGACGATGGAAGCTGTCAAAAAGAGTTTGCGGGTAGACACAGCGATCGGTGGAATTGCCCGCTACCAAGGGGATTACTATTTCAAAAAATCACATGATACGGCGAAGGTACCGGGCAATCCATGGATTATTTGCACCTTATGGGTCGCTGATTGGGAAATTGCCAAGGCGAAATCTCTCGATGAACTCCAAGAGCCAAAGAACAGATTGGCTTGGGTCGTACGTCATGCTCTACAAAGCGGCGTGCTATCCGAACAGCTCGATCCGTATACAGGTGCTCCCGTATCCGTTGCACCGTTGACGTGGTCGCATGCTACTTATGTTGCCACTGTTTTGCGTTATTTGGAGAAGGTGAATGAGTTGTTGCGGTAACGAGGGGAGAGATGAGGGGATGACAACGATCCGTTTCGGTACGGACGGTTGGCGCGACATAATCGCAGATGGCTTTACTGTCGAGAATGTCCGCATTGTCGCACAAGCTATCGCCAGCTATACCAAAGAAATCGGACAACAGGAGCAGCCTGTTCTGGTCGGGCACGACACACGGTTCTTGGGGAGACGCTTCGCCGAGGAGGTTGCAGCTGTCCTGACCGCGAATGACATTCGAACCTATTTGGTGAACGAAGCAGCGCCAACGCCTGCCGTAGCCTTTGGAGTGAAGCATTTTGCAGCGAGTGGCGCGATCATGATCACGGCCAGTCACAATCCACCCGAATATAACGGCATCAAATACATTCCGGAGTACGCCGGACCTGCAACGCCTGTGATCACGCAAAGATTGGAAGAGTGGATCAGCGAAACCTGCCAGGCGAAATCGGTGCGTACGATTTCCCTCGCGGAAGCAAAGGCCTGTAAGCTGCTGCAAGTCATTGTGCTGCGTCCTCATTACGAGGCGCATCTTAGACGGATGGTGAATATGGATGTATTGAAAAACTCTTCCTTGTCCGTTGTTGTCGATGCCATGCATGGTGCGGGTATGGGCTACGTGAGCGGCTTTTTGTCTGAGGCGGGGGTGAAAAACGTCGGAATCCGAGAAGTCCCGGATGCGGCTTTTGGCGGAGATTTGCCTGAGCCAAACGATAAGCATTTGCATTTGCTAAAAAAAGAAGTAGTAGAACGCCAAGCATCTCTTGGTCTTGCTAATGACGGCGATGCGGATCGCTTCGGAGTCGTCGACCGCTTCGGACAGTACATCACGCCAAATGAAGCACTCGTCCTGCTGACCTATCATTTGCGAAAAAATCGTGGCTTGAGCGGACGGATTGTCAGGACAGTAGCGACTACGCATCTATTGGATCGGATGGCTAAGCATTATGGTCTTGAACTGGTAGAGACGCCAGTTGGCTTCAAGTATGTAGGTGAGGAAATGCGCAAAGGTGACGTGCTCATTGGTGGAGAAGAAAGTGGCGGGGCCAGTATTCTCGGTCACATCCCGGAGAAAGACGGCGTACTCATCAATTTGTTGCTCGCTGAGATGTGCGCGTACGAAAACAAAGGAATTGATCAAATCCTGCGAGACGTATACGAGCAGTTCGGAGAGCTGTTCCATACGCGACTTGATATGAAATTGCCGGAAAAAGATCAATGGATACAGCAAATGATCGCCAATCCACCTGCACTAATTGGTCCTTATCAGGTTTTGGAGATTCAACGAGTGGATGGGGTCAAGCTGTTGCTCGAGGAAGGACATTGGGTCTTGATCCGTCCGTCTGGCACAGAACCGTTGGTACGCATCTATTGTGAAGCAACGAATGCGACGGCTTTGCAGAAGTTGCAAGATGCGATTCGCGAATGGTTTTTGGAGATTAATGTGTAAATGCTGAAGGGGAGAGCCTGCATGGATGTGCTAGGTTCTTCTTTTTTTGACGACAACGTAAGGCTTCTGTTATGTGGCTGCGGGGAAGAGAAGAATATTTCCAGTCTAGGCTCCAGGCTCCGTCCTGCTGGGGGTTGAGACTGTCCGCTCCGAAGGGATTCGCGGGGAAACGCAAAAGTGGTAGCCGCTTCGTCGCGTGGGCACGTTGCGTTTCTTTTGCCCGCTCATTCCTTCTCCGCTGGGTAGGACTCCACAAGTCGCTACGTGTGGAAATATTCTTCTCTGGCGAAACGGATGGCATTTCTTCCTTCTTTCAAAGCTTTAAATAGCGGGGGAAACACGGAAAGCTCCTGTTATGTGGCTGCGGTGGGGAGAAGAATATTTCCAGTCTAGCTCTAGGCTCCGTCCTGCTGGGGGTTGAGACTGTCCGCTCCGAAGGGATTCGCGGGGAAACGCAAAAGTGGTAGCCGCTTCGTCGCGTGGGCACGTTGCGTTTCTTTTGCCCGCTCATTCCTTCTCCGCTGGGTAGGACTCCACAAGTCGCTACGTCTGGAAATATTCTTCTCTGGCGAAACGGATGGCATTTCTTCCTTCTTTCAAAGCTTTAAATAGCGGGGGAAACACGGAAAGCTCCTGTTATGTGGCTGCGGGGAAGAGAAGAATATTTCCAGTCTAGCTCTAGGCTCCGTCCTGCTGGGGGTTGAGACTGTCCGCTCCGAAGGGATTCGCGGGGAAACGCAAAAGTGGTAGCCGCTACGTAGCGCGAGCACGTTGCGTTTCTTTTGCCCGCTCATCCCTTCTCCGCTCGGTAGGACTCCACAAGTCGCTACGTGTGGAAATATTCTTCTCTGGCGTGACAGATGTGATTCTTCAATCTTTTAAGGCATTTAAACTTGTCTAATACAGAAAGCTCGTAGAGGAAACAGGAGAAAAAAGCGAAGATCTTAGGGACACCGACCGAGACGCAATGCAAAAAGCGAAACACGCTCTTAAGCGTCCACCTCTGAAACACATCTTGAAAGGACCACTTTGGACGCGGTTTCGCTTTTTGCATGGAGACGTGCAGTCAATCCCGCAGGGGGTGGCCCTAGAATCTGAGCGTTTTCTCCTGTTTCCTCCCCCCACGACAGCAACGTACAAAATCGTTATACACTACATAAAAAACAGATGCTATTGCTGGATATCTACTACCCATTTACCAAATCGAAAAAATGAGGTATTCTTGTCCATATGCAATCCTTTCATTGGAATCGGACAGGACTTCCTGGCCTCACCAGTGTAAAGGATTTTTTGCCCCTTAAATAGGAAGTGTCTGAATGATCGTAGTAGATGGACCTTCATTAATTTTGTTTTAACGTAGTTCGAAGTCGGTAACTGATGAGAGATGATGAGAAACGATGCGGATCGATCAGCATATATTGCTAGCATTTTTACAGGAAGTTCAAGTGGAGAGTCTGTCGCCGGATGATCCAGTCGTCGTACACCACACGCCGTACCCGTGGGAGTTGGTCGGTACCGGCAATTATGCTGCCGTATTTGCCCACCCGGACTATCCAAAGGTAGTGATCAAGCTGTACGCACCTGGAAGACCAGGAGCCGAACAGGAAATCGAAGTCTATCGCAAGCTTGGGGAGACTCGTTCTTTCCCTATCTGTTATGATTATGGGGAAGGATACTTGGTCATTTCGCGGATGAACGGCATACCCCTGTTTGACTGTGTTCGCTTTGGTATTCCGATTCCTCCGCAGGTGATTGAAGACGTGGAGGAAGCACTCGAAGAGGCGCGCAGGAAGGGTTTGTTTCCACATGATGTCCATGGGAAAAACGTACTAATGGATCAGGGACGAGGTTATCTGATTGACGTATCCGATTACTATGTCAATGATACAGACACAAAATGGCGTGATTTACGCAAGGCGTATTACAAGGTGTACCTGCCATTTATCAAGGATCGTGGATGGAAAATTCCATTGTGGATGCTGGAAGTTGTACGCAAAGGCTATCGACTGTACAAAAAAGGAAAGCGCTTGTTCACGTAGACGGTCTCTGGTAAAATGATCATTTGATATTGTGTTTGTTCAGTTGCTGGTCGAAGCAGAATAAGGAGGACATTCCATTGTTGTACTATCTCATTGCGGCAGTAATTATTGCGCTTGATCAGTTTACAAAGTATTTAGTCGTGAAGTATATGGAACTGGGAGAATCCATTCCTTTGATCGCGGACGTATTTCATCTCACTTCCCATCGAAACATGGGAGCGGCGTTTGGCATCCTGCAAAATCGACGTTGGTTTTTTATTGTCATTACCGTTGTCGTTGTGATTGGGATTGTCATTTCCTTGATTCGCTTGAGAAAAAACCAACCTCGTGCATCGTTGGCGCTGTCATTGGTCTTGGGTGGAGCCGTCGGGAATTTCATTGATCGTGCGACGACTGGTCAAGTTGTAGATTTTCTCGATTTTACGTTGATTAACTTCCCGATCTTTAACGTGGCTGATATGGCGATCACGATTGGTGTGGGGATTTTGCTTCTCGATGTTTTTCTGGATGGGAAGAAAAACAGATAGTTATGAGAATAATAGTGGGAAAGCTCGGATAGGTGGAGAAAATTACATGAATGACACGCAATTGTTTGAACGTTACGATTGGACGGTAGAGCCAGCGGATACGAGCGAGCGCATCGACAAGTTTATCACGCTGCAAAATGAAGATTGGTCCCGATCACAGGTGCAGGCTTGGGTGAAGGAAGGCCGTGTCACTGTAAATGGTGAACCGATCAAAAACAACTACAAGCTGCAGGCAGAGGACGAAGTAACCCTCCGTGTTCCGCCGCCAAAGGAAATGGCAATCCAGCCAGAGGAAATGTCCTTGGATATTGTATACGAGGATAGCGATGTCGTGGTCGTGACTAAACCACGTGGCCTCGTCGTGCATCCTGCTCCTGGTCATTACAGTGGGACACTCGTCAATGGGCTTTTGGCACATTGCAAGGATTTGTCCGGAATCAATGGTGTTTTGCGTCCAGGAATTGTTCATCGCATTGACAAGGATACATCCGGCCTGTTGATGGTAGCCAAAAACGACAAGGCACACATGGGTTTGGCTGAACAATTAAAAGCACATACGGTCAATCGGAAGTATGTCGCGATTGTTCATGGTGTCATCCCGCATGAAATGGGAACGATTGAAGCACCAATCGGGCGCGATCCGAAAAATCGCCAGCAAATGGCGGTTGTTTTTGAAAACAGCAAGCCGGCTGTGACGCATTTTATCGTGCTGGAGCGCTTCAAAGAGTACACGTTGGTGGAATTGAAACTCGAAACAGGACGTACCCATCAAATTCGCGTACACATGAAGTATATTGGCTATCCACTGGCGGGCGATCCAAAATACGGTCCGAAAAATACATTGGAGCTCGATGGACAAGCTCTGCATGCGAAAACACTCGGCTTTATCCATCCCCGTACAGGAGAGCAGCTCGAATTCGAAGCGCCAATGCCGAAGGAAATGCTTGACGCCATCGAGGTTCTCAGACAAGCGTAAGCGAACAGGAGGAATAGCCGTGCTAAAAAGATTAGCGCATGTGACGCTGTACGTTCACGATTGTGAAGAGGCATTGCGGTTTTACACGGAAAAACTCGGTTTCGAAAAACGCATGGATTCTCGGATGGATGATGGTTCTCGTTGGCTCACCGTCGGCCTTCCTGGGCAGGAGATAGAGATCGTATTGCATGACCCTACCCATTGGCATCGGGAAGAAGTTGCGCAGGAAATGCTTCGTCAGGTCGGCAAAAATCCAATGTGGGTTTGGGAGACGGATGATTTTGGGTCCACATACGAAACACTGCGCCAACGCGGCGTGAATTTTGTGAGTGAACCAAACGAAGTGATGTATGGCATTGAGGTTATTTTCGAGGATCTGTATGGCAATCGTTTTTTGTTGTTGCAGCCAGTCTTCCTATGACACTTACATAATGGCAGTTGGATTGGAAAACGCTAGTAGAGAGCTTATTACTTTCTTCTGGCGTTTTTTTCATCATTCAATAGAGCGTGTAAGGAGTGAATGCTTGTGATCGGAAAATGGGGGAAGCTGATCAGTCTTTTTGTCCTTTTGGTTGTACTTGTCACGGCAAACGGTGAAGTAAAGGTGTCAGCCCAAAACCAACAGCCAGAGCGTGTGAACAAGGAAATAAGCGTTCCGGCAAAAATTGCATTTACGAGCAACCAGCATTTGTTTTTGGTAGATGGACGGGATGCATCAGGAAAAATAAAGCAAATCACCAAGGACGGCTATGCACAGATCGTAGGCTGGTCGCCAGATGGCAAGTGGCTCCTGTTCGTGAAATACAAAGGCAACGACAATTACTCGACACCAGGCTACGTGTGGATCGTCAGAGCGGATGGCAGCAAAACAGTGCAGGTAGACGAACGAGCAGTCTTTGAAATGCCAAAGTGGTCCCCGAAAGCGAACAAGCTAGCATACACCGTGAATATCGGCAGCAATGAAGCGCCAAGCCCTTTGCTGATTGTAAAAGAAATTCATGATCAAGGAGAAGTAGCCTTGCAAAGTTCAACGAAGGCTGACTTCGCAGATTTTGCCTGGATGCCGGATGGGGAAAACATGCTTGTCTCGCTACCCGCTGAAAAAAATAAGCCGATGACGCTGGCCTTGCGCACGCTTGCAGGTAAACCGTTGGCTGCCTACCCGATTGAGGAACCGCCAAAAGTGGAGGAAGGTATCTACCCATGGGCGGCGACAGGCCTAAAAGTATCCCCAGATGGGAAGGCTGTTGCCTACTTTGTCAGGTATAACTCCGGGTCCTTGTCTGCTGATGGCGTACCTATTCAATGGTTTGATTTGACACAGCCTGCCAAAAAGCCAATAGAACTCGGTACAGGATTGGCTTATCATGATTGGCTTGCTTGGACACCAAATAGCGACCAGCTCGCTTTTGTCGATGGCACTGACCGGATCACCACGACTAACAAGCAGTTGAAGCTGGCGGATCGAGCAGGAAAGGTCAAAACAGTCAGCCCTGGTCCAGTGGTGGTAGACACTTATCCAGTATGGATTCCAAAAGCTCCATACACACTGCTTTTCACCAGAGGCTTGGCTACAGCGTATTCATACGATCCAAAGAAGGTCATGGTACCGGAACAAGGCATCTGGCGGCGATCCGCAGATGGAGCAGAGCAGCAGGTGACAAAAGGGTCAGCGAATACAGCCGACTACTATCCTGCGCCATCTCCAGATGGGAAACAGCTCCTTTTCTTGCGTTTGGATCGAGCGGAGCATGGCTCCCTGTTTATCCAAGGAATAGGTGAGGATGCGGACAAACAAGTCGAGCTGATCAAAGACATTACAGGGGACATTGGTTATTATGCGAACTATTTGCCACCGTGGGTCAGCGTCTATTGGGAATAGTTAGACTTTTCCGGGCTGCATTGACACCCGTCCAGAATCGTGACATAATTCTACATGACGAATGGAACCTTTTAATCCAGTCCAGTGAGGCTGGCAAGGGCACGGAATGACAAGCAGGCGGGACTCTTACAGTCCGGTCAGTTTGTCCGAGGGCTTCTTGTCTCCTGACAAGGAGCCTTTTTTCGTAAGGTCCACTGTTCCCGTCGAGAAGGGGGATATTGAGATGATCAACAAAAGCGTCATTATGGATGAAGCCGCAATCCGCCGCGCGCTCACTCGAATCGCACATGAAATTATCGAGCGAAACAAAGGTGTCGAAGATCTCATTATCGTGGGCATCAAGACCAGAGGGATCTACCTCGCGCAGCGTCTTGTGGAAAGAATCGAAATGATTGAAAATGTGAAAGTCCCAGTCGGTGAGCTGGACATTACGTTCTATCGTGACGATCTGCAACACAAGTCCGAAGATGCCATTTTGCAAGGCTCCAAGCTCCCAGATCAAATCACGGGCAAGACTGTGATTCTGGTGGATGATGTTCTCTACACGGGAAGAACAGTGCGTGCCGCATTGGATGCACTGATTGACAACGGTCGCCCTCGGATGATTCAACTGGCTGTTCTGGTTGATCGCGGTCATCGCGAGCTACCAATTCGCCCTGATTTCGTCGGAAAAAACCTCCCAACTGCTCGAACGGAAATTGTCGATGTACAATTGGCAGAAGTGGACGTTATGGACATTGTGTCCATCCGACAGCTACTGTAAAAATAAAAGAACTCCTCTTTAAAAACGATCCCGTGAGGTCGGCAAGAGGCAAGAAACTTCCCATGAGCATGGTGAAGCTAGCCTCTTTGTGTCCGCACAAAGAGGTTTTTTGTATAAAAAAAGCTTTTTGAATGAAAGACAAAACAGGGGGCATACAGGCATGAGCCAAAAAAATTACATCGATGTAGACGAAACACCACATATTTCGCGATTGCTGCCACTTAGTATTCAACACTTGTTCGCGATGTTCGGCTCGACTGTACTCGTACCGATCTTGACGGGTCTGGATGTTGCAACGGCCCTCTTGGCGAGCGGGATCGGGACACTTCTGTTTCTGTGGATCACCAAAGGAAAGCTTCCGAACTATCTCGGTTCTTCCTTCGCCTTCATCGGTCCGATTATCGTCGTGAGTCAATCGCATGGTGTAGGGACGGCACTCTTAGGCTGCTTCCTCTCCGGGATTGTGTACATCATCGTCGCCGGAATTGTGAAGAAGGCAGGAGTCAAATGGCTTGATCGGGTACTGCCACCAGTTGTCATCGCATCCGTCATCGTTGTGATCGGTCTGAGCCTGGCTGGCGTAGCAGTAGACATGGCGACGAAAGTCACTGTAGACGGTCAATCGCAAATGTCACTGACTTCGATTGAAATCTCGCTCGTTACCGTGGTCATAACAGTTCTAGCAGCGGTCATGCTACGCGGTTTCCTTGGTCTTATCCCCATCTTGATCGGAATGGTTTCTGGTTATGTATACACGCTGCTGCGTCACCCTGATCTGATTAACTTTCAAAAAGTAGTAGAAGCAGACTGGTTCATCACGCCACAAAAAATGTTTACGGAGCACTTCAAATTTACCGAAGTCATGAGTGTGATCGGTGACGGCTCTGCATGGATCGCAGCACTGGTCATCGCGCCAGTCGCTTTTGTCACGCTGGCAGAGCATTTGGGTCACTTGCTGGTAACGAGCAAGGTCATGGATCGCGATCTGATGAAAAATCCGGGTCTGCACCGCAGCTTGCTCGGAGACGGGGTGGCAACCTCACTGGCAGCCATCATGGGAGGTCCGCCAGCAACGACGTATGGAGAAAATATTGGTGTCCTTGCAATGACTAAGGTATACAGCCGAGTGGTCATCGGTCTGGCTGCTGTACTGGCAATCATGTTCGCCTTCGCTGGTAAGATTAGCGCCATTTTAATGACGATTCCAACGCCGGTACTTGGTGGTGTCTCCATCATCCTGTTCGGTATCATCGCGGCACAAGGCTTGCGGATGTACGTCGAGCACAAAGTGAATTTTGCAGACAAACGCAACATGATTCTCGCAGCGGTCATCCTCGTCACGGGAATCGGCGGATACAAAATCAGTTTTGCAGGTACAGGTATCGCTTTCCTGAACGATCTGACCATCGATAATATCGCTCTCTCTACCTTCCTGGGAATTATTCTGCACCTGATCCTTCCAGGAAAAGAGTCCGCGATGGGCGAAGCGCACCAGGAAGAACAAAAACAAATAGCCTAAACGTTCCCAATCCTTTAAATCCAGTCCAGAGAGGCTGGCAAGGCATAGAACGCTGTTAAGGCTGCCCGAAAAAGGCACCCAACCAGCTTCTTGTCTCGCTTGCCTCCAGATGCAAAGCGATGCAAAGAAGCTTTTCTTTTGACCAAAATGAACCGGAGGGATTCATGATGAAAAATGTAGCGCACCTGATTGGCCTCAAAGACTTATCGAAAGAACAGATCATCCAGCTCCTCGAGCGAGCAGAGTATTGGGCTGCTAGACCGACTGAGCAAGCGGATATCCTGCACGGACGGTTTGTCGCGAATCTGTTCTTCGAGGCCAGTACCAGAACCCGCTTCTCTTTTGAAGTAGCACAAAAGCGACTGGGCGCACATGTTTTGAACTTCATTCCGGAAACCTCCTCCACCGTAAAAGGCGAGACGGTCTATGACACGATCCGCACCTTGGAAGCAATGGGCGTGGAAGCAGCCGTTATCCGCACCAAGAAAGAAGGCCTGCTGCAAGAGTTAGCAGAAAGCGTAGACCTGAAGCTGATCAACGCGGGAGATGGAACGAATGAGCACCCGACCCAATGCCTGCTCGATCTTTTGACCATGAAAAGACAGTTTGGCAAGCTATCTGGTCTCACGGTAGCGATCATGGGAGACCTGCGCCACAGCCGCGTGCTCGGTTCTCACCTGCATGCGCTGCCGAAGCTCGGCGTGAATCTGCTACTCTCGGGTCCTGCTACGATGATGCCAGCGCATATCCCGCAAGGTGTCAAAATCGTGGAAATGGAAGAAGCGGTTCAAACCGCAGATGTGGTCATGATGCTGCGCGTTCAGCTGGAGCGCCATGCGGAATCCCTCTATCTATCGAAAGAAGAGTATCACAAGGCACATGGGCTCACTCTGGAAAGAGCCAAAATGATGAAGTCCGGCGCAGTTATCATGCATCCGGCACCCGTCAATCGCGGGGTTGAGATTCATACCGATTTGGTAGAATGCGAAACGTCCTTGATTCAAACCCAAGTGACCAACGGAGTCGCAGCAAGAATGGCAGTTCTAGAAACTCTTTTGAAAGGGAGCGAAATGACATGGGAATCATCCTTGGCAACGGCAACGTACTAAATCAGGCGGGGGAACTCACCCCGATGGAAATATTGGTGGAAAAGGGAAGAATCACAGCGATGGGGGAAACGCTCGATCGCGAGGGGCATGAATGGATCGATTGCCACGGCGGTATGATTAGCGCCGGTCTCATCGATGTGCACGTACATCTGCGTGAGCCAGGCTTCGAACATAAAGAAACGATCGAAACAGGGGCAAAAGCAGCCGTACAAGGCGGATTTACAACAGTAGCATGCATGCCGAACACACGACCATCCATCGACAGTGTCGAGACCGTGACCTACATTTTGGACAAAGCGAGCGAGGCTGGTATGGCGCGCGTGATCCCGTATGGTGCGATTACCGTTCGCCAATTGGGAAAAGAGCTGACGGATTTCGCTGGGTTAAAAGAAGCGGGGATCTTTGCGCTGACGGATGACGGTGTGGGTGTGCAATCAACAGCGATGATGAAAAAGGCCATGCAAAAAGCAGCAGAGCTCGGTATCGCAATCGTCGCTCACTGCGAGGACGAAGACCTGTTGATCCCGGGAGCAGCCTTGCATGACGGGGTGGTAGCAGCTCGCCACGGACTCCCTGGAATTCCTTCTGAGTCAGAGTCCATCCACGTTGGTCGCGATATTTTGCTGGCAGAACAGACAGGTGTGCACTACCACGTATGCCACATCAGCGCGAAAGAGTCGGTGCGTCTGGTACGCGATGGGAAACGAGCTGGCGTAAATGTAACGTGTGAAGTCAGTCCGCATCACCTCTTGCTGTGCGATGAGGATATCCCGGACAATCTGGATACGAATTGGAAAATGAACCCGCCGCTGCGCTCTCGTGAGGATCGTGCTGCACTGATTGCGGGATTGAAAGACGGCACCATTGATATGATCGCCACAGACCATGCACCACACACCCAAGAGGAAAAAGCAAACGGGATTAATCGAGCCCCATTCGGAATCGTCGGACTGGAGACAGCATTCCCGCTCCTGTACACAAATCTCGTGCAAAACGGAGAACTGACCTTGAAGAAGCTGGTTGAGCTGTTGACCGTGAAGCCAGCAGAAGCATTCAAACTGCCATACGGACGTCTGGAAGTGGGCGCACCAGCAGACCTGACTGTGATTGATCTGGAAACGGAAAAAACAATCGACCCAAGCACATTCGCAAGTAAAGGAATCAACACACCATTTGCTGGTTGGGCATGCAAAGGCTGGCCGACCCTAACGCTGGTAGATGGGAAGATCGTATATCAAAACGTGTAAAAACGACTTACAGACGAGACACAAGTTTTTACACGACAATGGAGGAGGAGCATAGATGCGTGCAAGATTGATCTTGGAAGACGGAACAGAATTTATCGGGACAGCATTTGGAGCGACAAAGGAGTCCTACGGGGAAGTGGTTTTCAATACAGGGCTGACTGGCTATCAGGAGGTTTTGTCCGACCCATCCTACTGCGGACAGATCGTCACCATGACATACCCGCTAATCGGAAATTACGGGATCAATCGAGACGACTTTGAAGCTGTTCGTCCATAC
The DNA here is from genome assembly GCF_028369215.1 of Brevibacillus sp. AG. Classification (NCBI taxonomy): domain Bacteria; kingdom Bacillati; phylum Bacillota; class Bacilli; order Caryophanales; family Paenibacillaceae; genus Brevibacillus; species Brevibacillus sp. AG. Next base: position 370,569 of record NZ_JAQMYO010000002.1, read on the forward strand.
ATTCACGGCTTCGTTGTTCGCGAGCATTGCGAGGCGCCTAGCAACTGGCGCAATACGAACACACTCGATGAACTGCTGAAAACATACGACATCCCAGGTATTGCTGGAGTCGACACCCGGATGCTGACGAGAAAAATTCGTTACCACGGCACGATGAAGGGCATGATTACAACCAGTGAAGCACCGTTGGCTGAATTGGTTGCTGCCCTGAACGGCACGACATTGATGACAGACCAAGTATCACGTGTTTCTACGAAAAGCGTCTTCAGCTGCCCAGGTACAGGTCATCGGGTAGCACTGGTAGACTTCGGCGCGAAGCACGGAATTTTGCGCGAGCTGACCAAACGCAATTGCGACGTAGTAGTCGTGCCTTACAATGTGACAGCAGAAGAGATTCGCCGCATTCAACCAGACGGGATTCTCTTGTCCAACGGCCCTGGGGACCCGAAGGATGTACCGCAAGCTGTAGAGATGATTCGCGAAATCTTGGGTGAATATCCTCTGTTCGGAATTTGCCTCGGTCACCAGCTGTTCGCACTAGCGTCTGGCGCTGACACGACGAAAATGAAATTCGGACACCGTGGCGGCAACCATCCAGTAAAAGAGCTGCCAACCGGACGCACATATATCACATCCCAGAACCACAGCTATGCAGTCAAAGAAGATTCACTGGCAGGCACGGAACTGGAAGTTACACATATCGCACTCAATGATGGCACCGTCGAAGGCGTACGTCATGCAGCGAAGAATGCATTCTCAGTACAGTACCATCCAGAAGCAGCTCCAGGTCCGTATGATTCCGGCTACCTGTTCGACCAGTTTCTTGCGATGATGGAAACCGCTAAGGAGGAAAAAACTCATGCCAAAACAAGATAATCTGAAAAAAATCCTCGTAATTGGCTCTGGACCTATCGTCATCGGGCAGGCTGCAGAGTTTGACTATGCGGGCACGCAAGCATGCGAAGCGTTAAAAGAAGAGGGCATGGAGGTAGTTCTGATCAACTCCAACCCGGCGACCATCATGACTGATACAAACATGGCGGACAAAGTATATATAGAGCCAATCACACCTGAATTCGTAGCGCGCGTCATTCGTCAAGAGAAGCCGGATGGACTGTTGCCTACACTTGGTGGTCAAACAGGCTTGAACATGGCTGTTGCCCTCTCAGAAGCAGGCGTTCTCGAGCAAGAAAATGTAAGGCTGCTCGGAACCAAGCTGGAATCGATCAAACAAGCAGAAGACCGCGACCTGTTCCGTTCTCTCATGAATGAACTGGGTGAGCCGGTACCTGAATCCGTCATCGTGAGCACGGTCGTAGAAGCTGTCGATTTTGCAAACGAAATCGGTTATCCCATCATCGTTCGTCCTGCCTACACCTTGGGTGGTACAGGCGGTGGAATTTGTGAAGATGAAGAAACCCTCCGCGAGATCGTCGCAAGCGGATTGAAATACTCCCCGATTACGCAATGCTTGATCGAGAAAAGCATTGCCGGCATGAAAGAAATCGAGTACGAAGTGATGCGCGATGCCAACGACAACTGCATCGTAGTCTGCAACATGGAAAACATCGACCCAGTCGGCGTGCATACAGGTGACTCCATCGTAGTAGCACCTAGCCAAACACTGGCTGATCGCGAATATCAAATGCTGCGCTCATCCGCACTGAACATCATCCGGGCACTAGGTATCGAGGGTGGCTGCAACGTACAATACGCACTCGACCCGCACAGCTTCCAATACTACGTGATCGAAGTGAACCCGCGTGTGAGCCGCTCTTCTGCACTGGCTTCCAAGGCAACAGGCTACCCAATCGCAAAGATGGCAGCCAAAATCGCAATCGGCTACACGTTGGATGAACTGAAAAACCCGGTGACAGGCCAAACATACGCATGCTTCGAGCCAACACTGGACTACATCGTCAGCAAAATCCCACGCTGGCCATTCGACAAGTTCCAATCCGCAAACCGCAAGCTCGGTACGCAAATGAAAGCGACTGGAGAAGTCATGGCGATCGGTCGGACTTTTGAAGAATCGATCATGAAAGCCATCCGTTCCTTGGAAATCGGCAGCTATCACATCGAGATCGAGGGAGCAGGCGAAATCAGCGAGGAAGATTTGAAAGCTCGACTGGTGCACGCGGATGACGAACGCCTCTTCCTGCTGGCAGAAGCACTGCGTCGTGGCTGGACGATCGAACAACTGCACAACCTGACCAAGATCGATTTGTTCTTCCTGCATAAGTTCCATAAAATGATTGCTTTTGAAGCGGAACTGGCAAAAGGCTTGACGAGTGAGAAGCTGTACGAAGCAAAACGCATGGGCTTCACAGACCGCAAAATTGCCGAGCTGTGCGGTGAGACAGAAGAAGCGGTACACGCGATGCGCAAAGAAAAAGGCTTTGTACCTGTATATAAAATGGTAGATACTTGCGCGGCAGAATTCGAAGCGCAAACACCGTACTACTACTCCGCGTATGAAGTAGAAGACGAGCGCATCGAGACTGGCAAGAAGCGCGTAGTTGTGCTGGGTTCTGGACCAATCCGCATCGGTCAAGGAATCGAGTTTGACTACGCGACTGTCCACGCTGTCTGGGCACTGAGAGAAGCGGGCTATGAGGCAGTGATCATCAACAACAACCCGGAGACCGTTTCTACAGACTTCAACACTTCTGATCGCCTGTACTTCGAGCCGCTGTACATCGAAGACGTCATGAACATTCTCGATGTAGAAAAACCAGAGGGTGTCATCGTACAATTCGGCGGACAAACCGCGATCAATCTGGCTGACAAGCTGGCTGCACGTGGAATCAAAATCTTGGGTACGAGTCTCGAAAACATCGACGCAGCGGAAAACCGCGAGAAGTTCGAAGCGCTGCTGCGCGAGCTGGAAATCGCCCAACCACCAGGCAAAACGGTTACGTCAGTCGAGCAGGCAGTAGTGGCAGCTGAAGGTCTTGGCTTCCCAGTCCTGGTTCGCCCATCCTACGTACTTGGCGGGCGTGCAATGGAAATCGTCTACAACCAGTCCGAACTGTTGGAGTACATGGAAAAAGCGGTGAAGGTAAATCCTGATCATCCTGTACTGGTAGACCGTTACATGGTCGGGGTAGAAGCGGAAGTCGATGCGATCTGCGACGGCGAAAATGTTTTGATCCCAGGCATCATGGAGCATATCGAACGCGCAGGGGTGCACTCCGGTGACTCTATCGCTGTATATCCTCCGCAATCCTTGTCCCAAGCGATCAAGGAAGAGCTGATTGACATGACGACAAAGCTGGCGCGCGCCCTGCAAATCAAAGGCTTGCTCAACATCCAGTTCGTCATCTATAAAGACCGCCCATACGTAATCGAGGTCAATCCGCGTTCGTCCCGTACGGTGCCATTCCTCTCCAAAGTAACGGGGATTCCAATGGCAAACATCGCAACGAAAGCGATCCTTGGTCACTCGATCATCGAACAAGGCTTTACACCAGGCTACCATCCAGAGGAGTCGATGGTTTCTGTCAAAGTACCAGTCTTCTCCTTCGCAAAGCTGCGTCGCGTCGATATTACGCTCGGTCCTGAAATGAAATCGACTGGAGAAGTCATGGGACGCGAGAGCACACTGGCAAAAGCATTGTACAAAGGCTTGGTCGCAGCGGGCATGAATATCCCGACACAAGGCACATTGCTCGTGACAGTTGCTGATAAAGACAAGGAAGAAGCGCTAGACATCGTGAAACGCTTCCGCCACCTCGGCTTCAAGCTGATGGCGACCGCAGGCACAGCCGATTATTTGGAGCAAGCGGGACTGCAAGTAACACGCGTAAGCAAATTGTCTGAGGGCACGCCAAACCTGTTGGATGTCATCCATACAGGAGAAGCAAACATCGTACTCAATACACTGACAAAAGGCAAAACGCCACAACGCGACGGCTTCCGCATTCGTCGGGAAGCAGTAGAGAACGGCGCCGTATGCTTGACTTCACTCGATACAGCTTCCGCTCTCCTGCACGTACTGGAGACGATCACATTCTCTACAGAAGCAATGCCAGCCCAGCGTGCTGGTGCCAAAGTGGCAGTAACCGTATAAAAAGGGGAGAGCAGCGTGCAACAACAACTAACCGATATTCGCGAACGCATGATTGTTGCGCTCGACTTTTCCACACTGGATGAAGTCAAAAAGTGCATCGAGCCGCTACAGGGGCATATCCGCTATGTAAAAGTGGGGATGGAGCTCGCTTACGCAGAAGGTCCAGCGATCGTTTCCTTCTTGAAGGAAAAAGGACTCAAAGTGTTCCTCGACTTGAAGGTTCACGATATTCCCAATACAGCTAAAGGCGCGATGAGAAGCCTGGCGCGTCTGGGAGCAGACATGGTAAACGTTCATGCGGCAGGCGGCGTAGCCATGATGGCGGCAGCGAGAGAAGGTTTGGAGCAAGGGACAGCGGCAGGTGCTGCTCGTCCCCTCCTGATCGGTGTGACGATGCTGACATCTACTGGTTTGCAAACGATGAATCAAGAATTGGCGATTCCAGGTGATGTAGAAGATGTTGTGGTGCACTATGCGCTGATGACCAAGCAAGCTGGTTTGGATGGGGTAGTTGCTTCTCCACTAGAGGTACCGATGATCAAAAAAGCTGCTGGAGACACATTTGTAACCGTAACACCAGGAATTCGTCCACTGGGAGCAGATCAAGGCGATCAGACGCGCATCACGACGCCGGAACAGGCATTTCGCTTGGGCAGTGATTACCTCGTGATCGGACGCGCGATTACGGGTGCAAAAGATCCGGTAGGTGTCTGGAAAAGTATCGTCGCAGCAGTGGACAAAGATCGTTCGTAAAGTAGCCAGCTGGAGGGAATAAGTGAAATGACGACAATGACAACCGCTAAACATATTGCAGCGAACCTTCTCGAAATCGGGGCAGTTCATTTGCGACCGGAACAACCATTTACATGGACGTCCGGGATCAAATCCCCGATCTACTGCGACAACCGGATCACGATGTCCTATCCGGATGTGCGCCGTGCCATTGCGAGAGCATTTGCCGATTTGATCAAGGAGCAGTACCCAGATGCGCAAGTTGTTGCTGGAACAGCAACTGCGGGTATTCCACATGCTGCATGGGTAGCAGAGCTGCTTGATCTGCCTATGATTTACGTACGGGACAAGGCAAAAGGCCACGGTCGCCAAAATCAGATTGAAGGCGCATTGGCGGCTGGTCAAAAGGTCGTCGTGATTGAAGACCTGATTTCCACAGGAGGCAGCTCCTTGAAAGCAGCGCAAGCTGTGCAGGCTGAGGGTGGAGAGGTTCTGGGGGTCGTAGCCATTTTCAGCTACCAATTCCCAGATGCCCAAGCCTTGTTTGAGGATGCAGGCATTCCTTGCTCCACCATATCGAATTACACAGCACTTTTGGAAGTAGCTTCAGAGCAAGGGGTTATTACAAGTGAACAGGAAAAAGTACTGGGCGAATGGCGGAAATCCCCGCGTACTTTTTTTGAATAAGGAAGGGATACATGATGAAGAGTAGGGCGGCGATCAAACCGTCCTACTCTTTTTTGTTTCGTCGTGGATCACAATCTGGACCCCTTCGGATCGATAGAACTGGAGTATATCATCGGCAGTCATTTCGAAATGGCCGAAATCCTCTGGAAAAAGAATACCGGGCGTAACAGTTGAGTTTTCGTTTTGCCGAATGATTGGTTGTGCAAAAATGGCAGCTCCCAAAGCAGTTAGGTGAGTCTGCCCTTTCGGATCAGTGATCTCGATTTGGCGTTTCACGTTCATGCCATGCTGATTGCGCCCATTTAATTGGATGACAACATGGTGAGGTGACCCTGCACCTGGATTGTACAGTATTTTTTGACGTGTGCTTTTGCTGAGCAGGTTCCATATCCGGCTTTTCACCAATGAAACGAGGGCAAAAGTAGACAGTTTATTGTCGAAGGCGATACGAAAATCAGCTGCAGTTACGTTTTGGGCTTTCACGAGCGTCATGTGATCGGGTGTGTCAAGACGATAGCATTTCGCATGGTACCCATTCGGAAAGGTGACGGGTAACGGATCTGACAAGGGTGTCACTTCTTTTACGCCAGTCGGTGTGGTGACGGCAAAAGGAATCGTCATACGATTCATATAGTCGGTGGAATCTGGACCTGCTTTGTCTTGAAGGGAATAAAGGGCGTGAAGATGTATCTGGACATCTTGCAGGGAAGCTGTATGTATGCTTGCAAGAAGTGCTACAGTTCCCCCCATCCACCCTGAAGCGAGAATGACTGGAGAGCCAATGTTCTCATTCTTCAAGCGTTCGATCGATCGTGTAAATCGTTCTGTCCAACGTGTGACGTCAATCAGAGGAATCTGTCGGCGAACAGCGGCAAGAAGCAGAGTGTCATCAGGATCATTTACTGCACTAATAATCAAAGTCAAATCATCAGGAGCATGGGCGAGAGGATCGGATTCGGAGATGTCTAGGAGGAAAGGCTTTAGCCTACCGGATGTAAAAGGCAATGACTTTCCCGTAGACCTTCCACCCAGCAATAATTCGAGAGTAGGGTGGCGATCGTGCAGGATCTTGGCAATTTGGCTCCCGACCGTTCCGTAGCCGCCGACAATTAAAACTTTGGTGATATTCATTTAGATTTCCCCTTTGATTAAATGTTTATTCGTTTAAGTTTATTAACGGATGGTTTTGAAAAACAGGGACACACTGTCCCTTTTCGTGACGGTTCAAATTCAGTTGCACTCTTCTTCGACGAAAGTCACCAATTGCTTAAAAAGCCTGATCGCTTCTGTAATTTCAAGCCGATAAAACATCTCTGTTCCCTTCTTTTGAACATTTACTAGGCCCGCTTGTTTTAATATTTTCAAGTGATGAGACACCGTAGGTCTAGACATGGGAATATGCTCGGCGATTTGTGTGACGTTCATGCTTTCCTTGTCGATGAGAAGAGCTACGATTTGCTGCCGAATCGGATCACCCAAGCCTTGGAAGTATGGACTTAACTCCATAAATATTTGAACCGCTTTTTCATTGCAGGTTGGATTCGTCATTGCACACTCCGTTAATAAACTTAATCATTTAAACCAAAGTATATGGGTTCTTCCTTATTTTTGCAAGTCATAAAAACGTTGATCAATCAGCAAAAAAATAAGAGGAAGCGAGATTGGCCAGATGCAATAGGAAAGAAAAGTAGGGAATAGTAAGGGAGGTTACAAAAAAAGTAAAGGTAGGTGCTTGCGTATGAAAAAAGGAACGGGGAGCTTGGGCTCTCTTATGAAAACAGGGAAGGTTAAGAAAATCCTCGGTGCAGCTTTTTTGTCTGCCACACTCATGTTTTCCCTTCCTCATACGGGACAGGCTGTGGGCAAAGGTGCTCATGGGCCAGATATTTATGTGATTCAGGGGATGTTGAAATCATTAGGTAGTTACTCGGGTCAAATCAATGGATACTACGATGATGTTACCGTACGAGGTGTGAAGCATTATCAGAAAAAACACGGGTTGCCGGTTACAGGAAATGTAGATAATCGTACGTTCCAAAGCATTGTTTATTCCTATGATAGTGTCAAATCTGGAAAACGCGGTCAAGGTGGCGGCAAAGGTCACGGTGGTGGAGCAGGCCAAGGTGGCGGCATGGGCGGCGGAGCAGGTCAAGGTGGCGGAATGGGCGGCGGAGCAGGCCAAGGTGGCGGCAAAGGTCACGGTGGTGGAGCAGGCCAAGGCGGCGGCATGGGCGGCGGAGCAGGTCAAGGCGGAGGCATGGGCGGCGGAATGGGCGGCGGAGCAGGCCAAGGTGGCGGCATGGGCGGCGGAGCAGGTCAAGGCGGAGGCATGGGCGGCGGAATGGGCGGCGGAGCAGGTCAAGGTGGCGGAATGGGCGGCGGAGCAGGTCAAGGCAAAGGTTACGGCGGTGGAACAGGTGAAGGCCAAGGTAAAGGCTACGGCGGTGGAACAGGTGAAGGCCAAGGTAAAGGCTACGGCGGTGGAACAGGTGAAGGCCAAGGTAAAGGCCAAGGTAAAGGCTACGGTGGCGGAACAGGTGAGGGCCAAGGCAAAGGCTACGGCGGTGGAACGGGTGAAGGCCAAGGTAAAGGCTACGGCGGTGGAACCGGCAACGGCGGCGGAACCGGCAACGGTGGTGGAAAAGGCAACGGCGGCGGAACCGGCAACGGTGGTGGAAAAGGCAATGGAGGCGGCAACGGCAACGGTGGTGGTAACGGCAACGGTGGCAGCAATGGCAACGGTGGTGGTAACGGCAACGGTGGTGGTAACGGCAACGGTGGCAGCAATGGCAATGGAGGCGGCAACGGTAAGAACAATGAGGATAACGAAGGTACTGGAAAAGACTAACTGTACACAGGAGATAAAACGCTTCGCCTCTTTTATGGGGACGAAGCGTTTTTCATGTAAAAGAGCTAACTTTAGTTAGTGTTAGAAGGAATTTAGCTAATGATATCATGATTGATGATTGCTATTTAATCAGCCGGGATATCAGAAAAAGTTCGAAGGAGGAAGAGCGATACACATAGGAAAGACAAGTCAGCGTATCCAGCCTGAAAGAATGCAAGCAGGTAACTGATCAAATGACAGAAAAGTACAACGATTGCATGCAAGGAGGATTATGGTACATACCAGACCTTTTGAATATGAGCAAGACGAAGCATTTATTTGGGAATTGTACTGTTCTACGAGAACCGAAGAAATGGCTCTTTGGGGTTGGAGTGAGGCGGACAAGCTTGCTTTTTTACAGTCGCAGTTTATCATGCAGCAGAAATCTTACCAAATGCAGTTTCCCGCTCAGAAGCATCAAATCATTCTTCGATCCGAGCAGCCTATCGGACGGATGATCACGGATGCGAGCGGAGATGCACTGCACCTCGTAGATATTTCTTTGCTGCCTGCTTATCGGGGACAGGGTGTTGGTTCTGGTATGATTGGCGATCTGCAAAAAGAGGCTCAAGCTTTCCAATTACCAATCCGTTTACATGTTGTACAAGGGAATCCCGCCTTTCGATTATATGAACGACTTCATTTCATCGTAACTGACTCAACGGGGCTGTATATCCAAATGGAATGGCAGTCCCTTTTGCAAAAATGACCAATCTGTTCGTTCGACAACGGAAATAACCACTTTACATAAGGAGGAAGCAACATGGCAGAGCCATTTCTTGGAGAAATCAGGATGTTTGGAGGAGATTATGCACCACAAGGATGGGCATTATGCAATGGACAGATCTTATCTATTTCTGAAAACGACACGCTGTTTAGTTTGATTGGAACCACATATGGCGGGGATGGACAAACGACTTTTGCGTTGCCTGATTTACGGGGGCGTATCCCGCTTAATCAAGGGAAAAATCCGAGTACAGGAACTACCTACGTGATAGGGGAAAAAAACGGGGTAGAATCAGTCACCTTAACCGTCTCACAATTGCCCGCGCATACGCATACGGTCCATGCATCATCGCAGCCAGGAACGCAGAACAGCCCTGCCAATGCTGTATGGGCAAAAAATGCGCAGCAATATTCAGCGAATGTACCTGATGGATTAATGAACCCGTCCAGCTTGAGCAGTGTGGGTGGGAATCAACCACACAGTAACCTGATGCCGTTTACGGTTATTAATTTCATCATCGCCCTGTACGGAATCTATCCTTCACAAAATTAACAGCCAAATCGAACAGGAGGATTTTACATGGAACCATTTCTTGGAGAAATTCGATTTTTTCCATTTCCATTTGCGCCAAAGGGTTGGGCTTTGTGTAATGGCGCCGTGCTGCCTATCAACGTAAACCAGGCACTGTATTCCTTGTTAGGAACTACTTATGGGGGGAACGGGAAAACCACGTTTGCTTTACCCGATTTAAGAGGGCGTGTCCCCGTTCATAAAAACAATCTACAGGATCGTCCAATCGTACCGCTTGGTATGTCAGCTGGCGAAGAAACACATGTATTAACGACAAACGAGATACCCGCCCATACCCATACGGCAACCGGCTCAAATGCAGCTGCCAATGAAAAAGTCTGCGCGGGGAACTACTGGGCACAAGCTTCCACCACAACCTATGGGACAACCCCGGATACGACGATGAGCGAGAGTGCGTTGCAAATGGTAGGGAATAGTGCACCTCATATTAATATGCAGCCGTATTTGGTCGGGAATTTTTGCATCGCAATTCAAGGGGTTTACCCGTCAAGAAACTAGAGGAGGCACTATCATATGGATCCGTATATTGGAGAAATTCGTATCTTCGGTGGCAATTTCGCACCGAGGGACTGGGCTTTTTGTGATGGACAATTGATCCCGATCTCTTCCAATCCTGTCTTGTATTCGATATTGGGCACGAAGTATGGTGGAGATGGCAAGACCACATTTGCGCTTCCTAATTTAAGAGGTACAGCCCCGATGAACCAGGGGGCAGGACCTGGCTTGACACCGCGTTCGGTGGGAGAGACAGGTGGCGATGCCAAAATCACTCTGCTGGAAAATGATATTCCGGCGCATACTCATGTTCCGAATGTGTGCTCAACGCCAACAGTCGATACACCAACAGGCGCGAAATGGTCATCGACTGTTGGTCGGGGAAGTGTCATTCCTTACTCCAAAACGAGTGATGGGACACAGCTTAGCCCGCAAACAATCGGCACCACAGGCGGTACTCAACCTCATAATAATATGCAGCCTTATCTTGGACTCTCGTTCATCATTTGTGTGGAAGGTGGAGTTTTTCCACCGAGAGAATAGGAACTGTATCTTGGACGCCCGAAGCTGTGTAGCTGAAGGCGTCTTTTTCGAATGACGATGACGGTCACAGCCCTTCTTCCATCTTTTCCTACTTTTCGTATTCTTCTTGCGAGACGTATGCATTATAATGGATATGTCCGTGATATTAAACGATCGCTTGAAGCAGAACGATCGCAGAGGATGAAGCAGATGACGAAGATAGAAATACTGAAAAGCATGTTGACGAGCGATCAACGCAATGCCCCAGTATGGCTGTTATTAGGGTTAGAGCATGCTGAGCACGGGGATCGTACGGAGGCTTTACAAGCGTTTACGCAGGCCCTTGCCTATGGAAATGAAGCGATGAAGGAAAAAATTGTGATCGAACTCAACAAGCTACAAAAGGAATCCCCATATTCGCGGACGTTAAAAGGGATCAATCAGAAGGATTCCTCTACATATACGATGTTTCCACCTAAGATACGCGTCATCGAAGGGGGCAAAGGGAAGACCACCGCGAAATCGGTTCAACTCGTTGAGAAAACGGCGGGTTTTGGAATGGTCGGCGGGCTTGGACGAGTAAAAGAGGCAATTTTTCAAAGACTCCTACATCCTATTTCGCAACGGTTGCCTCAAAAGAAAAGTACCATTTTACTCTACGGACCATCGGGGTGCGGAAAATCTTTGCTAGCAAAAGCAACCGCAGAAGAATGTCAGGCTCATTTTTTCTCCATGGCGATCACAGGCGGTCGAAGTATGTATGCGCCGTCGAACAGGCAGTTCAACATCCAGGACTTACTGGCAACAGTCCCTGCCAATAAACCGTTTCTGTTCTTTTTAGATGAACTAGACGCTTCCAGCCATTACGAAGAGCATCCGAACTCCTATCCTAGACAGGGGATCGATTCCAAATGGCTTCAGCAGATAGCGGAGGCAGGCGAATACGACGAACGATTCGTCCTGATGGGTTCAACCAACGTTCCATGGGAATTGGAGCCTTCCATGCTCCGAGCAGCTGGTTTTGATCACTGGATTTTTGTCGGACCGCCAGATCGGCAAGCACGGGAGGATATTTTTCGCTTAAAGCTGGAGGGCCGTCCTTCTGAGATGCTCGATTATGAGCAATTAGCAGGATGGACAGAGTTTTATTCGGGGGCAGACATCGAGTATGTAGTGGAGCTCGCAACGGAGCAGGTCTGGCATGATATCGTAACAAAAGGGGTCGATCGCCCGATTCAAATGAGCGATCTACGGGAGGCCATTGCAGCTACCTATCCAACAACCATTGAGTGGTTGCGGACTTTGAAAGAACATTTGAAACAAGTGGATTACAACGGAATCTATGATGAGGTGTGGGACTACCTGTCTCTTCACAGCAGAATCTAACATCAACGAAAAGACCGTCGGCTCGCTATCAAGCTGCGGTCTTTTTTCATGATATAAATGTTAGAATATTGACTCAATATAGTCTTTTTTGTACGCTGAGTATAGGCACGAACAGTTGCTGGAAGGTGGAGGATACGCGATGAAAATAATAGAGATATCCCGTCCGCTTATGGCAGGTATGCCAACCTGGCCAGGGGACACTCCCTTTCACTATGTCGTAAACTGGCCCAAAGCGGAGAGTGGCTCAGTCAATGTCGGCAAAGTAACCATGAGTATTCACACAGGTACCCATGTGGATGCTCCGTTCCATTTCGATGACGATGGCCGAAAAATAGCTGAATTGCCTTTGGACTTGTATATTGGAGAGGCAAGAGTGGTAGAGCTTACGGGACGTTCCAGCATTGGCCCAGAAGATTTTGCCCAGGTAGATCTGGACGGGGTGGAACGCTTGCTGCTCAAAACCTTATCATGGAGCGACCCCAATCAGTTTCCGTCAACCATCTGTCATCTGCGAGCGGACTTACCAGCGTTCCTCGCCCAAAAAGGCATTCGGCTGATTGGAGTAGATGTCCCGTCTGTCGATCCATTGGACAGCAAGGAACTGGCTGCTCATCATGGGCTTCATCAGCATGACATTCATATTTTGGAGGGGCTTCTGCTCGATCATGTCGAACCGGGTGATTATGAACTGATCGCACTGCCGCTGCTTTTGATGGAAGCAGATGGGAGTCCGGTACGTGCAATCTTGCGTCGTTCGTGAGGCTGCATATTGATAAAGCAGTGATTTTCTCGAATAATAATAGGGTAACTACAAAAACCATCATCACGGCGTACGTATGAAGGGAATGAAAAAGTAGATGGAAGCGATGACCTTTGTCCTTTTTGGCGCAACAGGAGATTTAGCAAAACGCAAAATTTTCCCTGCGCTCTTTAACTTATATGTAGATCAAAAGTTGCCTGCTGCCTTTTCGATTATCGGTGTAGGGAGAAGGGCCTGGTCTGGTGACGAATTTCAGGAATCTGTTCGCCAGTCTGTCCATGAGTTTTCCCGTCGAGCTCAGATTGCTTCCCACGAACTAGACGCTTTCTTGTCTGCTTGTCGCTATGCGGAAGTAGATGTCATGGAACCGCGTGCTTATGAAACGTTACATGATCTGGTCCTCCAAAGAGAGCAAGAGCTGCAGATTCCGCAAAACCGGATGTTTTACTTGTCAGTAGCCCCGCAATATTTCGAGGGAATTGCAACCAATGTTAAGGCCAGTGGACTGGGTTCAACGACAGGCTGGAAGCGTCTGATCATTGAAAAACCGTTTGGACATGATTTGCAATCTGCCGAAGAATTGAATGAAAAGCTGGGGAAAGCATTTTTGGAAGAAGAAATATATCGCATTGACCATTACTTGGGAAAACCGATGGTTCAAAACCTTGAGGCTCTCGAATTTGCGAATCCGGTCTTCCAGGCTCTTTGGAACAACCAGTACATCGCCAACGTGCAAATTACGGCGAATGAAACGGTCGGCGTCGAGGATCGGGCTGGATATTACGAGCCAGCCGGAGCACTGCGTGACATGCTCCAAAATCACATGCTGCAAATGCTCATGATTATCGCCATGCAGCTTCCGAAGCGAATCACTTCCGCCCATATCCGCGAAGAAAAGCGCAAGGTGATGGCCGCCGTGCGTCCGATGAAGAAAGAAGAAGTCCGCACCCACGTGATTCGCGGTCAGTATAGCGCAGGACATATTCAAGGAACACCTGTGGCTGGCTACAGGGACGAGCCTGGTGTCGATCCAGTTTCGATGACAGAAACGTATATTGCCAGTCGTGTCTGGATTGATGACCCGTTTTGGCAAGGGGTACCTTTTTATATTCGTACGGGAAAAAGACTGCAAGAGAAATCAACCAGGATCGTCATTGAGTTCAAAAATCCGCATGAAAAGCTATATCAGGAACAAAATGAAACGACATCGCCAAATTTGTTGATCATTAGCGTGAATCCGAACGAAGGTATTGCCTTGCAGGTAAATAGTAAGAATCCGACAAATAGCGGTAAGATTGAGCCGGTGACGGTAGATTTCAGTGCAGGGACAAAAGACGTGCCGGAAGCGTACGAGCTGCTCTTGTTCGATGCACTCCGAGGGGATTCCACCTACTTTGCGCATTGGGATGAGGTCCGGCTGTCGTGGGAGTGGGTGACACCGATTTTGGAAGCCTTCGCTGAGAATTTGGTGCCGCTCTTTACGTACGAAGCTGGCTCATTCGGACCGAAGGCCGCAGAGCAATTGCTGGCTGCGGACGGATTCGTGTGGTGGCTGGATAAGGTCGAAGAACGAGTGCCGGTCACTGCAACGAGATAGACCAAAAGAAAAGGGAGCGGATGAGATGCGATTTGGCGTAATCGGAACGAACTGGATCACCGAGGAATTTATCCAGGCTGGTCAAGAAGTAGAAGGATTTTCTCTTCAGGCTGTTTATTCACGTACCATCGAACGCGCCAAGGAATTCGCTGACAAGTACCGTGCACCATTCGCCTATAACAGCCTAGAAGAAATGGCTGCAAGCAAAAATATGGACGCGGTCTATATCGCGAGCCCCAACTCCTGCCACGCGGAACAAGCGATCCAGTGCATGGACGCGGGGCTACACGTATTGTGTGAAAAGCCACTGGCTTCCAATGCGATTGAGGTAGAAGAAATGATCGAAGCAGCGAAAAGAAATGACGTGCTGCTCATGGAGGCTGTCAAATCTACGCTGTTGCCCAATTTTTTTGCGATACAAGACAACCTGCACAAGCTGGGAAAAGTACGACGCTATATTGCTAGCAATTGCCAATATTCTTCGCGCTATGACGCCTATCGCGAAGGGAAGGTTTTACGTGCTTTTGATCCTGCTTTTTCAAACGGAGCCTTGATGGACATCGGAATCTATTGTCTTTATCCGTTACTCATCCTTTTTGGCAGACCAGACGACATCAAGGCAGAAGGAATTGTGCTTGATTCTGGAGTGGACGGGGAAGGCAGCATTCTTTTGAAGTATCGAGAGATGGATGCAATCATTAGCTTTTCGAAAATTACGACCTCCTATCAGCCAGCAGAAATCCAAGGGGAGGACGCCACGATGGTGATCGATCGAATCAACCATCTCAAAGAAGTGGACATTCGTTATAGAGACGGACGAATCGAGCAAGTGACAAGGCCGCAGACCCCGAAGACCATGCATTATGAAATTAGGGAGTTCCTACACTTGGCAAGGATAGGGGCAAGACAATCTGCAACGAATTCGCATGATGTCTCCAAAACGACCATGCAGGTCATGGATGAAGTAAGAAGACAGATGGGAATCGTTTTTCCTGCGGATCATAAAAAACGGTAAGTAAAGGGGAGGGCATTTGGGATGAAAATGTATGATGTAACCGCCAACGTGTACGAAGGAATGACGGTGTATAAAAACAAGCAGGAAAAGCAGCCGAAAATACGTACCGCTACCAATGGCTATGTAACAGAATCGAGAATCGATATGGATCTTCATTCTGGTACCCATGTAGATGCTCCCCTGCACATGGTGAATGCTGGCGATACATTTGAGAGTATTTCATTGGAGAAGCTAGTGGGCAGTTGCAAGGTTCTCGATCTCACAGCGGTAGAGGACAGGATCACTCGCTCCGACTTGGAGAGCTTCGATCTTGAGCGAGGAGATTTTGTCCTATTTAAAACGAAAAACTCTTTTGAAGAGGCGTTCTCTTTTGAATTCATCTTTCTGTCAGAGGAAGGTGCAGAATATGTAAGTGAGCTGGGGGTACGGGGCATTGGTACCGATGCACTTGGAATCGAACGCAGTCAGGAAGGGCACCCCACCCATAAAAAACTGTTTGCAGCGGGCGTCATTGTCGTGGAAGGCTTGCGGCTAGCGGAGGTCCCCCCAGGCGATTATTTTTTGGTAGCTGCACCACTCAAGCTGATCGGCACGGATGCAGCCCCGGCAAGGGTCCTATTGTTTGAAGGATTACATAACGAATAATGGAGACATCATTTGTCTATCCAAAATGAAGGGGAGGGAAATACATGCTCAGACGACCAGAGCGCGATGAATACGCCGCTTATTTTGACTATTATATTGGGCTTGTACCGGAGGGGGAGCCGCTAACGATCCTTACGCAACAAGGAGAGAGGCAAGTCGCGCTATTTTCGTCACTTGCGCCTGAGCAAATTGATTATCGGTATGCACCAGGCAAATGGACGGTAAAAGAGGTTTTGGGTCATCTCGTCGATACAGAACGCATCATGAGCTATCGCTTACTGAGAATCGCGAGAGGAGACCAGACACCCCTCATCGGTTTTGATGAGAATACTTTTGTCGAACACGGGTGTTTTCGGCTAAGAAACCTCTCTGATTTATTGGAAGAGTATAAGGCTGTACGTGCTTCGACCATCGCGCAAGTCCGAGGAATCTCTCCAGAAGCGTGGTTGCGTACAGGAATTGCCAACGGAAACAAGCTATCTGCAAGGACGTTGGCTTATGTGATTGCAGGACATGAAGCTCACCACAGTACCATTTTGAGAGAGCGGTATTTAGGGTAGGTCTCGTATGGAAAGGATACAGACAATCGATTATGCATCGCCACTCGGCGTCTTGGAAATCAGTGGGACAGAAGACGGGGTATGTTCTATCCTATTCACAGATCGGGACGAACCCATTTTGCTTGAACAAGAAGACAATTGCCACGAGCCTCTCCTCGTTTGCCAGCAACAGCTGGACGAATATTTTTCCGGCAAGAGACAGTCCTTTTCTGTTCCCCTGTGGATGAAAGGGACAGACTTTCAGAAATCAGTCTGGCACACATTGACCACTATTCCCTATGCGCACAAGATTACGTATACGGAGCTAGCCGCGTTGATTGGGAAGGAAAATGCGGTGAGGGCTGTCGGGAATGCCAACGGAAAAAATCGGCTGAACATCATTGTGCCATGCCATAGAATTATTGGATCAAACGGGAGTCTAACAGGCTATTCGGGTGGCTTGTGGCGAAAGGAATGGCTACTGACCCACGAACAATGTTCGCAAAACAAGGAAGAATAAGGTAAAATTTGAGGAGAGTAGTGAGAAAAGACAATTTCATAGGTGGAAACAGGTTCCTTCGGGCGTAACAATTCGCCACAAGGATAATAGGGAAGCTCGGTGCAAATCCGACACGGTCCCGCCACTGTAAGAGGGGAGTCAGCGTCCAACAAGCCACTGGTCTATCAAAATAGACGGGGAAGGCGACGCTAGACGATGAACCCATAGTCAGGAGACCTGCCTGTTTCGACAACACTGATAGACCTACGGGAGATAGGGAGGTGTTAGAGATGGCTTGCGAAAAACAGCGCGTGGACAAGTGCGTCCCTCTTTTTCTGGCATTTTCTAACGATCGTCACGGTCGAGCGGAAAATGTTCTTTTTATTTTGGGCAGGATAAAAGAAGAGGAGGGCGTGCGATGATTCAACTTTTCATTTGCCAATGGTGCGGATATGTCGAGGAAAAAGAGCTACCTGAGGAAGGCCAGGAGGGTGTGTTTCATTGCACTTGCTGCAGTATGGAAGAGGTAGAGAGCCTGTTCACTCCCAACTGAAAGCCTTGCCAAATCAGCTTACAATCAGAAAAGAAAGAATTTTGTTGACGCTTGCCTTGGAATTTCTTAGAATAAAGCTCAACAGCATAAATGGTTCTTATCCAGAGAGGTGGAGGGTCTGGCCCTATGAAGCCCGGCAACCGTTGCATATTGCGACAAGGTGCCAATTCCTGCGAGACGTTTCGTCTCGAAAGATAAGAAGCGGGTTACTCTATTAGTAGATGAACCTTCTTCTTAGCGAAGAAGGTTTTTTTAATTTCATATTTTCTTTATCCAGAGAGGTGGAGGGACTGGCCCGATGAAGCCCGGCAACCGTCACGTATATTTTGTGACAAGGTGCCAATTCCTGCAGGACATATACGTCCTGGGAGATAAGGAGGGGGAGCATTAGCTGCTAACAAGCCTTCTTCTTATCGAAGATGGCTTTTCTTTTTATCTAAAATTCGGGGTATGGGGTGGTCAGGATGAGTGCAGAAGTGGTACGCGTGGGATTATTGGGATTGGGAACAGTCGGTGGAGGCGTAATCAAAACGATCCGTTCGCAACAGGAGAAGCTGGCTTCTCGTCTGGGAAAACGAATTGAGATCGTCAAGGCCTTGGTGCGTGACTCGGAAAAAGAGCGGGCGGTTCACGTCGACCCGGCTTTACTGACAACTGACTTTGAGGATGTATTGAGAAGCGATGTGGATATCGTAGTGGAGGTCATGGGCGGTGTAGAACCTACCTATGACTACGTCCGTGCTTTGATCGAAAAGGGCTGCCATGTAGTAACTGCCAACAAAGAGCTACTGGCGAAAAAAGGAACGGAGCTAGTCGATTTGGCAAATCAGCATCAAGTTCATCTGGCCTATGAAGCGAGTGTGGCAGGGGGCATCCCGATCTTGAGCGTGCTCCGGCAGTTCCTTCGCACGAACGATATCCAAGGTGTTCGCGGTATTCTCAACGGAACAACGAACTTCATTTTGACGAAGATGGAGGCAGAACAACTCTCTTATCAGGAGGTGCTCAAGCAAGCGCATGAGTTGGGCTATGCGGAAGCAGACCCTCGTTCGGATGTAGAAGGCTTTGACGCTATGTACAAGTTGTACATCCTGGCACAGCTTGTTTATGGAGAATCGCTGCCGCTAGCAGATGTTGTTCGTAAAGGGATTTCAGATTTATCAGCGGGTCACATTCGGATTGCGAGTGAGCTGGGGTACCGGATCAAGCTCATCGCGCAGGCCTATCAAGCTGAACAAGGAATTCGCCTATCTGTTGAACCAACCATGCTTCCGCTGAGTCATCCGTTGGCGCAAATCCACGACGCGTTTAATGCTGTGCAGCTATCGGGCAACATCGTGGGAGATTTGTTGTTTACAGGAAGAGGGGCAGGAGAGCTCCCTACAGCAAGTGCAGTCGTAGAGGATTTGGCCTATTTATTGACACAGCCATTCACACCGCATCCTACTTGGAAAGAAAAAACGGCTGACAAAGCAGGAGTCACGGTGGACTCGGAGGAACGCGTCCTGTGTTATCTAGAGGGCTCATGTCATACTGCTACGCCAGATCGTGTCTTGCATTTCCTTCAGCAGGCAGGAGTCAACGTGCATAAACTAAAAGTCCAATTCGACTTGGGGGGCGTATTGCGTGCAGGTCTGATCGTGACAGGAATCAGTAAAGAGCACGAGTCCCTATTGAAAAATGATTTTGGCTTAGAAGTGCGCTGCTTCCCCATTATCGAGTCTGCGTAAGTAAGAGGAAAAATAAGAAGAAAAGCCGTATTTCTAGTTACCTGGAAACACGGCTTCTTTTGTCAGGGGGCAGTCTCCACCACTTTTGCGCGCGGCTGTACACGCCCGTCACTTTGTATGTCGACACTCTCAGAAATGGATTCAATACGTTTTAGCAGGGCAGCGCCGTTGCTTTCATTCATGGGTACAGCTTGTCCCAATTCTGCGTGAAACGGAAGCATCGTCAGCTCACAATCACCGCTTTTCGTACAGTTTGCTTGCAGAACCATCGTTTCCCAAGTCTTGGGTTCGCTTGATCGTGTGAAAATGAAATTGCCTAGACTATACGCAATCCATTTGTCGTTGTATCGTTCAAAGCCTTGAAGTACGTGTGGATGACCGCCGACAATCAAATCTGCACCAGCATCGATGTAGGCACGAGACAACTCTTCTTGATGATCGACAGGATAATCGGAGCGTTCCTTGCCCCAGTGTGCAATCACCACGACGAGATCCGCTTGGTTGTTCGCATCTTGGATCGCTTTCACTGCTAGCGTAGGATCATAGGAAGCGGCCATACCTGGCTGGGAATCCCCTGCAAACCAGCTTGTTTCGGGAATGACCCTGCTGAAGCCGAGAATCGCGATCTTGATGCCGTTCTTTTCTATGAATACAGGGGAATAGGCACGTTTGGCATCCTTTCCGGCGCCGACGTATTCAATCTGGTTCTTGTCCAAAGCGTCAAAAGTATCGAGCAATCCCGGAACTCCTTGATCCATGGAGTGATTATTGGCGAGATTCACCACATCAATCCCTGCGTTTTTCATGGCAGGAACAGCAAGTGGCGACGACTTGTAGACATACGCCTTGTTCTGTGCGGCAACACCTGTGGCGGTGATCGGCGTCTCCAAATTGGCAATCGTGATATCATCTTGCAAAAAGAGTGAGCTTACATGCTTGAATGGGTAGTCATAGCTGTTTGCGAGTAAGGTTTTCTCTACATTCCCTGACATCATGATGTCACCGACAAAGGTGAGCTGCACAGAGGTCTTTTGGTTCACAGTATTGTCAGGAGCAGGCTGCTCGTTCGGGTTGGCATGTTTTCCATCCATGGCAGTTTGGAATAAGTAGTAGGTTCCGACGACGAAGATGGCCAATACGCTAAATAGGAGCGTGTTCTTTCCAACACGTACCCATGTTTTACGTGATTTCTTGCGCCGAGCTTTTACCCGGCTTGATCTGGTCTCGTTCATTTTTCCCCCTTGTCCTTCTATCCTTACATAAATGAATTTTGATATCCTATAAGTATTACGAAAAGAGGCGAAAAAAGGTGCGATTAACTTTTGATCATTTGGTTCATTTTGTACAGCGAACTCCACAGGAAGCATCGGAACAATTTTGCCAAGCGGGTTTTCATGCGGTAGCTGGAGGGCGTCACGCGTCTTGGGGGACATGGAATAGCCTTAGTTATTTCGGGCTTTCTTATGTTGAATTTTTGGCGGTTGAACACAAGGAGCTTGCTCGACAATCAGATAATCCGCTCGTACGTCAATGTATCGAGGATGAAGCGAAGGGAGAAGGATTTGGTCAAATTGCGCTTCGGACCAACGAGATGGATGCGTGGGCAGAGCGCCTGCGAGGCCAAGGTTTGCAGGTTACTGGACCAGTTGCGGGAAGTCGTACGCGTGATGATGGCACGACGCTTCGGTGGCGGATGCTGTTCCTCGAAGATGCAGATAGTGCTCTTCTACCGCCATTTCTCATTGAATGGTCGCAAACGGATGAGGAGAGAATAGAAGATTTGACAAATCGTGGCATCATTGGCGCACATCCGAACGGTGCAGCGCATCTCCAGTCAGTAGGCTATGCAGTAAACGATCTGGATGAAGCAACAGCACGTTGGCAAAGCTGGTTTGGATGGAAGAAGAGCGAAAAATTTCACGATAAAGAACTGGGGGCAATCTGCCAAGCATTTGAACTTCCGGGTGGAAATGTAGTGCTTTGCCAACCGACCGAAGAGGGATTGGCGCAGACTGCATGGAAAAATCGCGGGCAACGACCGTTTTTTGCGAGGCTGGAAGGAGCAAGCAAGAATAGCGAGTATAAGATTGATGGAGGATCTTACTTTCTAGCAGCGCTGGAATAGTCGTTTAGAAGAGAGCCTCTGCAAACGGATTGAGTTGTGTTTACGAGAAGAAGAGCATCCGTTTTATGTAGCGTTTTGAGAAAAAAACCACCTCGCACTGGAGGTGGTTTTTTTACTAGGTGCCAAACGTCTTTTTAGTTAATTTCCGGTACATCACCAGCATCGCGATACGCCAAGGTACGAGCATACCGAATGCGAGCAAGAAGAACAGCCCACCCGTCTGAATCGGTGTAAAGCTATCATTGATCATCAGTTTAATAATCAGTCGGATGACCAACAGTCCAGACAAAATGAAGAAAAACGCACGGGACCGTTTCAAATACACATCTTGCCCAATGATTTCGAAGCGTGACGTCATAATCAACGGAATCGAAAAGATAAGCCCAACCACAAAGGCTGCAATATCAAACTTGGGCGGTAATTGCGCCTCCGGGAACAAAAACATTGCAAACCCTGTCGCCATAAAGAAAGGTGGCAAAATAATGCTTTTTGCAGAAGCCGGCTTTTTTTGCCGACGCATTCTCACAAAGATCACTGCAATAGCCATCACGAGAGGCAGCAGGATTCCCAAAACGGGAGAGGAAAGTATCTGCATGGAAAAACGCCTCCATAAGGTTCAACATACTTTCACTAGTGTACACCAAAGCATGGTCAGTGGGAAAGCGTTTGTCATGTCCGTTACATTCCGATTCTAGGCAGCTGCTTCATCGTGGGAGCGTACATCCAGCTTATGCTTTTTACTGTAGAAGAAAGTCAATAAGCCAAAGAGCACTGTCACCGAGCCGATGAAGAGGAGGTAGCCGCTAATGCCGAGAAGGTCCAGCCCAACTCCTGTAATCGCGAGAGCCAACAAGAAGAATCCACGATCCAGCATGCTTTTAAAAGAAAAGAATCGCCCTTGCTGGTGTGGAGGTAGACGCTTCTGGAAAATCGTTGCGGTGACCGGGAAGAAGAAAGCAACGACAAAGCCGAACATGGAGAAAGAAGCGAGCACCATGAATTTGTTATCGGCGAATGACATGCCAAACTGGGACAGCGCGAAGAAAAAGAGCATGATGGTGGACGCTGCCACGAGGTTTCTGCTGCCAATCCAACGTTTTGCCAAGAGTCCCCCAATCAAAATGCTGATTCCTTCTGCTGCATAGATCCATCCCATGAGCTGAGGTTCCTGTTGTAGCTCGCTAAAGTTCAAGATCATCAGGTTCAGACCGCCAAGGAACAAGGTGATCAACCCGTTATTAATCAAGCCGACAAACAAGGCCGGGTCCTGTCGCGAGATCGTCAGTACTTCGCGAAACTCTACTTTTTCCTGAATTTTCCGAGAAGTCACTTGCGGAATGCGGAGAAAGAGTGTGATGACAGCGAGTACAGCGTACGCGATGATGGAGCACACATACAGCATGGACAGGTCCATGGAGGCAACGAGTATACCGCCGATTGCTGTTCCTCCAATGCGCGAGAGGGTAGAGATATTCAGATATGCGCTGTTCGCCTTGAGTAACTCGTCCTGGGAAAGGATGGCTGGCAAGGAAGCCTGCACGGTCGGAAAATAAAATGCAGCAGAGCATTGCATCACGATCAAAGATACGATCATCCACAGAAGAGAATCGTTTGCAAGAGCCGGGAACATGAAGACGGGGCTGAGTGTTCGGACCAGGCTGGCAAACAGCATGATCTTGCCTTTGTCGTACATGTCAATTACCACACCCGCTTTAGGGGCGAGGAGGATGCTTACCACCAACCCACACATCAGAATCAAGCCCTTCACCGTATCAGAAGGAACGAGTTTCTGCATGAACGCAAGATTGGCAATAATCGAAATCCACATGCCCGCTCCCGCGACGATCTCTCCGCTCATTAAAAGCAGAAAGGTACGATTACGCCATAACATGAGAGCCACTCCAAACATTTGTTAGATAGGTAAAAATTTGAACCGATCCATTCATTTGATAAAAAGCGATTTCTCAAGTATAGCATTCATGCAAACGCTTGTATATTTATTGTCTTTGTGGGTATTCTTCGTATTCATAACGGACAAACTAACACAATACTGCGGCCATTACGCCCAAAAGGAGCTATTCGTAAATGGCGCGAAAACGAACGTTGCTACTGTTGATCGTGTATGGATTTGCTGCGACACTCACGATCTTTTACGGATTGGTGGAAAAGCATAGCGTCATTGTCACGTTCTTTTCTTTTCATGTGCTCGTTTGCATCTGTATCCCCGTCATTCACGGATGGTGGGAAGGAGATTTGCGAAGGCACTGGCGTTTAGCGTGGGGAAGTTTTGAATGGCAGGGTACTTTATACGGACTGGCATTTGGCGCTCTTATGTTGACAGGAGTGCTGGCTGGGCTTTGGTTGCTCCTGCAGGAACCGGGAAGACCTGAAGCCGTTCGAACAGGTATGGAGACATGGGGGATTGAACGCCGCTGGATTTGGGGTTTTTCGTTCTACCTCGTTTTCATTAACTCGCTGCTGGAAGAGTTGTTCTGGCGAGGCTTCGTATTGCAGCGGTTGCGCGCATCCTTATCCCGCTTGATGTCCATTTTTCTTTCCAGCTTTTTTTATTCCTTATATCACCTGATTATCTCTTCGATCCTCTTTGGTTTTCGAAACGGCTTGTTCATTACGTCGATGGTTTTTGGAGCAGGGCTGATTTGGGGATGGATGAAAGGAATGTTTCCTTCGATTTACCCAAACTGGATTAGTCATTTGTTCGCGGATTTGGGTCTCGCACTAGCTGTGGTTCTCTGGATTTATTGACCGGATAGGAGGGCGAAACGGATGCTGGCGATTCATGAAGAAACGAGACTGCGCAAGCGATTGCTCAGTATACTTCGGCAAAACAGTGAAGCATTTCAACTCTACTATGACACGTATGGTTATACCCCGATTGAGCCGTTGCTGGACTATCTTCATACGCTGAAAGGGTGCTCATACATAGCTAGGCAAGATCTTCATCAAGTCGTGGAATTCGATCCGGAGCGGAGTATCGAATGGGACGGTGGAGCACTCATTCGAGCTACTTACGGATTTTTGCCCACGATTGCAAAAAGCAAGCTCATCGAGATGGTACCACCTGACGTTCTTTATTACGGGACACATCGAAAGTTATTGAAACAAGCACTCACTGGCGGCCTGTTGCCGATTGCCAGTGAGTATGTGCAGCTTGCGGAAAGACCGGAGCATATTGGAGAACCGACAGACACATTGCGCCTCGTCACTGTGAATGCAAAGGGGGCCCATGAAGCCGGCATTTGCTTTTACCGAGTGGGTGAGCGCTATTGTTTGAGCGATGCTGTCCCGGCCAGTTATTTGCAGCTGTACGCAGACTAGTTTGACTCGTTGTTTCGACGTGCTTCGCGCATTTGCAGCTGGTGCTTGCGTTCTGCCAAAACATCGCTTCGATCCCTCAAGGTATGCTTATTCAGCAAGTAGGCGTCTTGCATATCGCTATCCCGATGTTCAGGGTGATTTTGCATCGTACAAGCCTCCTGATACGCCTGTTTCAAAGCATCGGACATGGGCAGGGACAGGCTTCGATAGGGCTGACCATTTTGGATTTCCGTCAGGCGCTCTTCAAGCAGGTTAGCCAGACTGTCACTATCCAACCCAAGCTTTTGGATGTCAAGCTGATGCTTTTTGACAAGGGATATGGCGCTTGTGAGCATTTTGATTGCACCTGACTGATTCCCGCGTCTCTGGTGATACAGAGCGACGGAGATTTGAATCAAACCAACCCACACTGGCTGTCGCTCATGTGGAGGAGCGCTTTTCCAATACTCCTCGAGAATCTCATGACACTCAAAATAATCGCGTTCTACATGAAATTGGATCAAATAATCCAGATACGGTTGCGGATACATGGTGATCTTCACCTCACTGCTTGGTTTTCAAGGGATCGTTTATGTACTATTATAAAGCATAGAGAGTAGAAAATGAGGTGTAAAACCATTTATGACAAGAGATGAACTCGTAGCCGTATTGGAAAAAAAGCGAATGACCGAAATCATAGAACTGATCGAGGATGCTGAACAGGGAGAACTGGAAGAGCTCGAGCTCGTGGAAAGCCTGGGATTGCTCATGGATCAGGAGTTGAACAAAGAAGTCCTTTCGTTATTGGAGAGCCTGGGTGTCACCATTATTTACTTGAGTGGCGATGAAGAAGACGAAGAGGAAGAAGACGACGAAGACGACGAAAAGTAGTAAAAAAGAGAACCAACCTTGTGCATGGTGCCAGGTTGGTTTTTGTATTCCTTACTTTTGCGTCCATACGCGATTTTTATTTCGTGTAGCGGGGAACTTTTCCCCTCTGGAAAGCTCGATGATCATCGGGTTCTGCACACTTGCACCAGACTCACCAATCTCCATGTATACGGCATTTTTCGGAGACTTTTCTCCTTCACGAAAACGGCTGTGTTCTCCCACGAAGGCACCTTCTTCCTAAGGAATTGTCATCTGAATTAGTATGACCCGGTACACTGGCTTCATGCTTTCCCTTCTATTGACGATAGATTTTGAATTCCTTTACGATCATTTCAATTACTTTTGGAGAGGTGAATACATGCTACCTTTGACCTTGAAAAAGGAATCCAATATATCTTATCACGAGCAATTATATCAACAATTTTCATCCTCGATTCGAAGCGGTGAGCTTCCTTCCCAAGAGCAGCTGCCAACGGTAAGGGAGTTGGCGGCACAGTTGAAAGTCAATTACAACACCGTTCGCAGCGTGTATTTGCGTCTCCAGCAAGAAGGGATGGTTGATTGTCGGCAAGGGAGGGGGACGATTGTAACCAATAGTGCAAGTGACACGCTCTTGTCACGTAACCCGATCCATCTTGCTTTACTCGCCAAAGAAACCATTCATAAAGTAAAAGCAATGGGCTATACCATGGATGAATTCTCGCGCGTTCTGTCCTCTGTTTTGCAAGAAATCAATCAGTTTCCGGTTCTTTTTTTGCGGTTCACAGAGCTGGAGGTCACTGAATATATGCGTTTGGTACAGTACCATCTTCCGAGTGTGATGGTTGAAGGGAGAACCGTCGAGGATTTTTCCCAGCAGGTAGAATGCGATGCAAATTTTTTGCAGCAATACAAAGCCATCGTTATCCCACCTTCCGTTAACCTGAAACTCCCGAAGGATGCGCCTCCGATCGTTAGCCTTGATTTTATCCCGGACCCGACGACGGTGATCCCTGCCATGGAGGCCTACCCACGAAATACGAAAATCGGATTGATCTGTGCGACCATACGAGGTGGTGCGGGTATGATCAATGATCTCTACAATGCAGGCATTACGCACTTGGATATTCGGACGATAGAAGCGAACCATGCAGAAGTGTTTGATTTGATTGCATCCTGTGACGTCGTGTATATTTCCAAGCCTGGCTATATGGTGAAACCACATTTGCTTACGCTGCCAAAAGTAAAGGAATTTCAAGAAATTCCTGACCACCACGGTATTAATGAACTGCGCAAACTCGTTACCCATTGACCACTCCTACTACTGAATAGCCTACGAGACATCCGCTGATTTTGACTAGTGTATAGACTGATGTCCATGCCGATATGCCTTCACCTACATACCTTGTAGATGTAACGAACAGGAAGGGGTGAGGTTAATGAGTTGCGGATGCAGAAGATCTCGTCGCAGATGCTTTAAATGCTGCGAAAAGAAAGTGTACAGAAAGCATTGCTTCTACAAGCCACACTACAAAACCCATTGTAAACCATACGGTCGTAGTTGGGGACACGGACATTGTGGAGGTGGAGGCCACTTTGGTGGTTGGGGCCACTTTGGCGGCGGCTATGATGGTTACGGCTCCTCTCATGGTGGCGGGTACGGCGGCGGTTACGGTGGCGGGTACGGTGGAAGTCACGAGAGCAAGTATTAATAGAGAAAGGCGCCGTGGTGGCGCTTTTTTCGTTTTTTCGCAAGTTTTGCGCAATTTGTCGTACAATAGAGGAAAAGGATTAATGGAGGTATGGATATGCAATTCCTGAATGGGAAAGAAGAACGAATGTGGGCGATGATCGTGCATCTATCTGCCTTCCTTGGTTTTATCGTTCCGTTCGGCAATGTACTAGGACCTTTAATCGTATGGTTGATCAAGCGTGAAGAGGGAGCCTTTTTTTATCAGCATGGAAAAGAGGCCCTGAATTTTAGCATCTCGGTAACGATTTATGCGGCCATTTCAAGCTTGTTGATCATCATTTTTATCGGCGCACTATTATTAGGAGCCCTCTTTATTTTTTGGGCGATTTTCGTTATTATCGCTGCGGTGAAAGCGAATGAGGGAAAAGAATTCCGTTACCCGCTGACTCTCCGGTTTATTAAATAACCATTCTTAGAAAAGTCGTTCCACTTGGGACGGCTTTTTATATTTGTTTGAATTTTCTATTTAAAAAGAGGGTGAACAGTCGTTCATCTCGAATTACAAAAGAGTGTAGTCGGTGAAGGGGGAGTCAAATCATGTTGACGGGAGTGACGATAGTTGATTTTTCTCGCCATCTTCCAGGTCCGATTTGTACAATGCGCCTGGCTGATTTGGGGGCAGAGGTCATCGAGGTGGAACCGTTTCACGTCAAAACTCACTCACCGTTAATCAGGCCTTCTCATCCTGAAGCTAGAGAGACGGGAGCGTTTTACCTGCGTTCACATCGCAATCATAAAAGTATTTCATTGAATTTGCGGACGAATGAGGGAAAAGCGCTCGCGTTTGCTCTGGCCAGACAGGCTGATGTCGTGGTGGAGAGCTATCGACCAGGTGTGATGCGTCATTTGGGACTGGATTACGATCGCCTGTTCGAGATGCACCCTGCTGTCATTTATTGTTCCGTGACGGGCTATGGCCAAAGCGGCGAGCTATACCAAATAGGGGGGCATGACTTGAATGTCCAGGCAGTAAGCGGATTTCTCTCACTGGTTCGCGATCTGGAAGGCAAGCCAGTCGTTGCAGATATTCCGCTTTCTGATTATGCGCTCGGGTTGTATGCCAGTGAGCAAATATGCGCGGCGCTTGTTCAACGTGCGCGGACAGGACGAGGAGCATATTTGGATGTTTCGTCGGCTGACTTGTTTAGTTCTTGGACAGGCCTTCATGCACTGTTTATGTCATACAACTCCTCGATTGGACGGGAGACCGGGAGAGGGAGTTTGCTGGCGTATCAGGTGTATGAGACAGCAGACGGCCAGTATGTCGCACTTGCTGCGTTGGAAGAAAAGTTCTGGCTCAATTTTTGCCGCGCGGTAGGAAGAGCAGACTGGGAGCTATGCCACCGAGCTAGCGTTTCTCTGCATCCAGAGGTGTTTGACGATATGAAAGCACTGTTTCTGTCCAGAACCCAAGCCGAGTGGAGTGAACTGGGCAGTGAAGTGGATTGCTGTCTGACCGCCGTTGAAGATTGGGAAAACTGGGTAGATAATTCATACGTTGCGAACAGGGAGATAGCGTATACGCTGCCTTATTTTGAAAAAAAGTCGCCCGATCATGAGGAGAGTCTCGCGCATCGTTACAG
Source organism: Brevibacillus sp. AG (assembly GCF_028369215.1). Classification (NCBI taxonomy): domain Bacteria; kingdom Bacillati; phylum Bacillota; class Bacilli; order Caryophanales; family Paenibacillaceae; genus Brevibacillus; species Brevibacillus sp. AG. The sequence goes on from NZ_JAQMYO010000002.1 coordinate 399,655, forward strand.
GGCGGAGCGGTTGTCACCCCCGTGGCACACCGATTACACGTACGAGCTGCTCAAACGCAAGCTGAACCTCACAGCGGAGGATTTGAGCAGGCTGCAAAGGCAGGGGATTATTCCTGCCGCTTCTTTATAGGAAAGGGTGAGAAAAATGATGGAACAGGATCATCATACGCAACTGATCGTAACAAAAGTTGATGGAATCTGCACGATTACGCTCAACAGGCCACACGTCCTCAATGCGATGACGCTTGAAATGTTTTCCCTTTTGCAGGACGCGATCTCAAAAGCTTCAGCAGATGAGGAGGTCGATGTGCTTATTTTGCGGGGAGCGGGGGGGAACTTTTGCTCCGGTGCTGATTTGGGCGTGTTGACTGCGCTGACGGATAAGAGTGACGCTGATCAATCATTGACGATCATTAATGATTTCATCACCAACTTGCATCAAATGCCAAAGCCTGTGATTGCAGTCATCGAGGGAGTAGCCGTCGGAGCGGGACTCAATCTCGCGTTGCATGCTGATTTTGTCATTGCGACGGAAGACGCCCTGTTGCAGGAGCCTTTTGTCCAGATTGGTCTGACAACGGATTTTGGCGGGACATACCTTATGCCAAGGCTTGTTGGTACGGCGTGGGCGAAGCGTCTCGCACTGCTGGGAGAAAAGATTACAGGGAAAAAAGCGGAGGAAATCGGCTTGATCTATCGAGCGGTAGAAGCCAATCAAGTCGAAAGTGAGGTTGAAAAATTGGTTGCTGCGGTACGGCGCCTGCCGAAGCAAGCGTATGCCGTCACAAAAGAAGGGTTGGGACGCTGCCAGGCAAACGGCCTAGAATATGCACTGGCCTGGGAAAAGCAACAGCAGCCGTCCCTGATCGCACGTCCTGAATTTCAGATGCTCGTACAAGCGAAGCTGAAGCGGACGTAGCGCTGATTTATTTTGGCAGTGGGATGTTTAGTTCATGAATGCGCTGTCCTGTCGCTGCACTTTCCTCGAACAAAGAGAGCGCAGGTGATTTTGCGCTCGGGTCCAGCTTGAGATCGATAGAAAAGCTCCCCCACTCGGGGGCACCCGTGCTTGCTGTCACAAAGCTATTGGCCAATGTCTTGTCTCCGTCTGTCACGACGAATCGTACGTTGGCTTCGTTCACGCGTGCTTCACCCTTAATCGCATATTGTCCTTCGCCTGTTTTGGTGATCGTAATATTCCGAAACGATTCATTCTCGTATTGCCCCTTGTCTTCGCCAACAGGATGAGAATGTGTGCTAGCTGCTGTGGGCGGAATGAAGCTGGGGAATGATACAGCAGTCAGGCTCATGGCGAGTAAGCAGGTTGTAAGCATATTTGTTCGAAATTGCATGTTTTTCCTTCCTTTCATTCGTCTTCCTCTCTAGGTTGGCGAAATTGGAATAGAACTATTCTCGGGATTGTATGACAACTCCGTGAAAATGGATGAGATAAAAGTCCAAAGGGAACTTTATCCGTTGAGCAAAGGGCCATTCTGTGATAAAGTAGGGACATCAAGATCCTGCGATGTTCGATAGGCCGTAAATGTTTCTAACCTTATACGTGTTTTTTGGGAGACGGAAACTGTGATGGATGTCAGGCCCACCTCCTTCTGGGATGCATGGGAAGGCTGAAGTGCAGAAGGGTCGCCCACCTGTGTGAGCGCAGGTTATAGAAACATGAGGTCAACGGCAGAGCGGGGACTTGGCCGTTTATGAATGCAATGAATTGCCGATAGCACAAAAAACCACTTGGAATCTGCTTCCAGGTGGTTTTTGTTTTTCTATACGTTGATTAATGGGTGGTTTTGTTTTGTTTGCCCGAGCCGTGGCCCTGGCCCTGCCCTTGTTTTTGGGAGCCTTGGTCTTGATCCCCATGATCGACAATGGTCAGGTCCTTTTCAAGTGTTTGGGAGTCTTGGGCGTCTTGAAGAATTTGATACATTTGCAGGAAGTTTGCTTTTTGTCCCTCAGGAATTCCTTTAATGCGAACGGTTAGTTCTTGCGGGCCGCCGCCATTTTGCTGTTGCCCACCTTGGCTGTTCCCTTGACCGCTGTTTTCATTGGAACTCGGCTGCTCATCAAGAAAGCTGAGAAACATCGAGTCGCTGTCTTGGTCTTGTTGGTTGTTTTGTCCGCTGTTTTGCGATTGCTGTCCTTGTCCTTGTCCGTTTCCGCCTTGCTGCTCAAACAGCACGTTGAATTCGTTAAGATCGGTCTGGATGATACCAATGACGTTCATCCTGATCCTCCTCCCAAAATAGAAATGATGCCTCAGCCCGGATGTTTGGAATGATGGACACCGTGCCGTTGCAGGTATCCATGGAAAAAGTATTCGACCACCGTAATGGCAAATGCCGTCAACAATAAACCAGATAAGGATATGGTCTGACCAAACAAGTAACAGCCAAGCCACAAGGAGGCAAACACGAACAAGAAATCAGCGGAGCTCGCAAACGTATTGTTCGTACGCGGGAGGATTGTCAAATCAAGTACATACCCCAGTAAACTGACAATCACGCTTGCGAGCACTGCAAACATAAGGGACGTCCCCGACCACCAAAGCCCTGGAATGGCAATGATTCCGTTAAACAAGAGCTTGAGAACGATGTTCAACGAGCGAACACCACCTTTCATACCCTTAGTATGAACTTAGGTAGTCGCACTATTCGTAGAAGAGGTGTTTGATTTCAAACGGCGGATCAGTGCTTCATCTGGTGTCACATACAGCGTTCGTTGCTGCTCGTAGATCACATAGCCAGGCTTGGCCCCGCTCGGTTTTTTTACGTGTTTGATGAGCGTGTAGTCTACGGGAATTTGACTTCCTTCTTTGGCACGACTGAAATAAGCCGCCAGATTCGCTGCCTCAAGCAACGTTTCATCTGAAAATTCCCGAGCGCGAATGACGACATGGGAGCCAGGGATATCCTTGGTGTGTAGCCATGTTTCTTGCGACGATGCGAGCTTGTTGGTCAAGTATTCATTTTGTTTATTGTTTTTACCGACCAAAATTTCAATACCGTCCGAAGAAAGGTACGTATCCAGCTCTGGTCTGGTCTCTTTTTTCTTGCGCGGACCGCGTTTTTTACGATCTCGCATGTAGCTTTGCTCAACGAGCTCCTCGCGAATTTCTTCTGCATCTTTTAAGGTGGCATGTTCCAGTTGAACCAATACGCCGTCCAAATACAAGAGTTCAGCATGCGCTTGCTCAATCTGCTCACTCACGATGGAAAGGCTGTTTTTGGCCTTGTTATACCGCTTGTAATACGACTGTAAATTTTCCGAAGGGGTCTTCAACGGATCGAGCGGAATCGTGATGGTACCTCCCGCTTCATCATACCAGTTGACTGTGACGAGCTCGCGATCCCCTCGCTTCATTTGGTGCATATTGGCGGTGATCAATTCACCGTACAGGCGGAACTGATCTGCTTCATGCGCATCTTGCAATGTTTGTTCGAGCTTCTCGATTTTCTTTTCATTTTTATTGCGCTCAGAAGTGACAAAACGAATTAAATCGTGCGCACGCTGCTTGACAGTGTCACGGAGCGCCTTTCCTTCGTAAAATGCCTGAAAGCATTCTTGAATGGAAGGATAGGGGGTGGTAACCCCGTTTGAGAGATGAGTTAGCTCGACGACGTGAAAATACGCTTTGCCGTTTGCCTCTACAATGGATGGAACATACTCATGAGCGTTGATTGCCTTCATCACCTGTGAAAAGGCAGCCCACAGTGTTTCACGATTCGCAAGGCCGGCTCTGTGCAAAATTTCTTTTGCCAATAACGGACTGATCCCGGTATAGCCTTCTACGATTTGCTTGTCCAAACGACCGCCGTTCCAGTCGAGGGAAGAAATAAACGCTTGCTCGGTTACAGTAAGAGGGTCGCGCTTATCTTGGCTCGGAGGAGAAACATAAGGTCTGCCAGGCGTAACTTGTCTATACCGGCTAATGGCGAGCGTCACATGCATGGCGCTATCCAAAATCATTCCGGTTGCAGGATCGATGAGGATGATGTTACTGTGCTTGCCCATGATCTCGACAATAATTCGGCGGACAGCCGTGTCACCCAGCTCGTCCCGCGTGCGTACGTCGATGTGAATGATTCGCTCCATCCCGATTTGCTGGACAGATTCAATTACGCCGCCCTCACAATGCTTGCGCAATAGCATGCAAAACATCGGAGCTTCCAGCGGATTCGTGAATTCTTCTGTCGTGATATGAAGTCTCGGATAAGTCGGGTTTGCAGACAGGAGGAACTTTACCGTTTCTCCTTGTGTCCGTACTTGCATAACAATATCGCTATGGTGGGGCTGGTGGATCTTCGAGATGCGTCCTCCTACCAGTTTATGTAATTCCCGCGTAACGGAGCGGGTTACTACGCCATCAAATGCCACAAAAGTCACCTCAGATCAAAAAAATGGCTAGAATAATAGATAGAGAGCTGCCAGTCACAGTGTAGCATAAGTCAGGGCAAGGAGGAATCTCATCGTGGTGGGGTTGCTTCGGTTGACACTGCCAAGAGTTGTCTCCTATAATAAATTAACGATTTTGCGTCTATGGAAGTGAAAACTTATGATTCGAAGCATGACTGGTTACGGTAGAAAAGAAGATAGCAAAGGCTCCATTCGAGCAACAGTCGAGATTCGTGCAGTGAATCACCGCTTTTCTGAGATTGTCGTGCGCCTGCCCAAAGCATGGAATATGCTTGAGGATTCGATTCGTAAGCTGGTCGCGCAGTTTGTCAGAAGAGGGCGTGTCGATGTCACTGTCTCAGTGGAAGGGAAAAATTCTTCTGCTACGGTCATGGACATTGACTGGGATGTGGCTGAACAGCTAGTCTCCATTTCCCGCGAGATGACTCAGCGTTTTTCGCTAGAGACGCCTTTAACCGTCAAGGATCTGCTACACTTTCCTGGCGTGATACATACCAAAGAGTCAGAGGACAATGTGGAGGAGCTGACAGAGTGGCTCCAAGACCTGGTCAGGGGCGCGGCAATGGATCTCGTTTCGATGAAAGAGACCGAGGGTAATCTGCTGCACGCTGATCTAGCCAGTCGCCTGACTGCCGTCAACACATGGACGCGGGAGATCTCCCAGTTGGCCCCTCTATGTAGGGAAGATTACAAGGGCCGACTTGAGCAGCGCGTAAGTGAGTGGGCCGGTTTGACACCTTTTGAATTGGACCCTGCTCGTGTAGCGCAAGAGGTTGCCTTTTTCGCTGATAAAAGTGATATTAGTGAAGAGTTGACCCGTTTAGATAGTCATTGCCAACAGTTTGCCATTCAATTAGGCAAAGAAGAAGCAATTGGTCGAAAACTGGATTTTCTGCTCCAAGAAATGAATCGGGAAGCCAATACGATTGCTTCCAAAGCGAATCATTTGCGCATTCAGCATCTGGCTGTCGAGATCAAGACAGAACTGGAGAAGATGCGGGAGCAAATACAGAATGTTGAGTAGCATGAAAGGATGGGCTGGGCCGTCATGGCAATCAAGCTAATCAATATCGGTTTTGGCAACATTGTCAATGCCAACCGCATTATTTCAATTGTAAGTCCGGAGTCCGCTCCTATCAAACGGATCATCCAGGAAGCGCGCGATCGCAACATGCTTGTGGACGCTACTTATGGGAGACGTACACGTGCGGTCATTATTACAGACAGCGATCACGTGATTTTGTCAGCGGTACAGCCAGAAACAGTGGCACAGCGCTTGACTACGAAGGATGACGAATCGGACGAATAAAGTAGGAGTGTAAACAATGAGTATGGTTGATCGTGGTCTCCTTTTGGTTCTTTCCGGACCAGCTGGTGTGGGAAAAGGAACAGTATGCAAGGCACTTCGTGAAGTGATGCCTGATCTGGTGTATTCTGTTTCCGCTACCACACGCCAGCCGCGTCCTGGAGAGGTAGAAGGAGTTAATTACTTTTTTAAAAGCCAGGAAGAGTTCAAGCGGATGATTGAAGAAGATGCTCTTCTGGAATGGGCAGAATACGTAGGAAATTACTACGGAACACCTCGTCAGTTCGTGGACGATATGCTGAATGAGGGGCGCGATGTTATTCTTGAGATCGAAGTTCAGGGTGCGCTTCAAGTGAAAGAGAGCTTCCCGCAAGGTACATTCCTGTTCCTGGCTCCTCCTGATTTAAACGAACTGGAAAACCGGATCGTGGGACGCGGGACAGAATCACAAGAGATTATTCGCAAGCGCATGGAAGTGGCGCGTGCTGAAATCGAGCTCATGGACCACTACGATTATGTAGTCGTCAATGACGTCATCGAATCGGCTTGCGATCGAATTCAAGCGATTATTACAGCGGAGCATCTGAAAAAAGATCGTCAGGTTCACAAATATCGCAAATGGTTACAGGAGGTTGAATAGAATTATGTTGTATCCATCTATTGACGAATTGACCGAAAAAGCAGAGAGCAAGTACATCCTGGTGACAGTAGCATCCAAGCGTGCGCGTCAGCTTCGCGAAAACAGCGAAATTCAAGTGGTGAGACCAAAATCCAAAAAGTTTGTAGGTTTGGCACTGGAAGAGTTCATCTCCGACGAGCTCGTTCACGAGTTTTTGGACGGTCGCAAATAAGCAGTCACCTTTAAAAACAACCTCACGAGGTTGTTTTTTTCGGATTTCGGATAGGGGAGAAGGGAGAGAGTGCAGATGCATTCGCTTGCAGGAAAACGAATTGTTCTTGGGGTATCGGGCGGCATCGCTGCTTACAAGGCTGCTGCATTGACCAGCAAGCTGACACAGGCAGGTGCATTGGTGCATGTCATTTTAACAGAGGGTGCCTTACAGTTTATTCAGCCTTTGACGTTTCAAGCCTTGTCTCACCTGCCTGTTTATACGGATACATTTACAGAGCCAGACCCGCATGTGATTAGCCATATTGAACTGGCTGATCGAGCTGATCTCGTATTGATCGCGCCAGCAACGGCAAACGTGATTGGCAAAATGGCGAATGGCATAGCGGATGATATGCTGACGACGACTGTACTGGCTACGAAAGCGCCTGTCATGGTCGCGCCTGCCATGAACGTCAATATGTACAATCACCCTGCAGTTATTGCAAATATGGATAAGCTTACGGCCTATGGTTATCGGTTTGTTGAACCGGGTGTCGGGCTCTTGGCATGTGGATGGATTGGCAAAGGACGTTTGGCGGAGCCAGAGGAAATCGTCGAAGCTGTTCGTCAATGGTTTGCTTCCGATGAGACTAGACAAATGATCCGAGAAAAAGATTTGCAGGACAAGCATGTACTGATCACAGCTGGACCGACCCGTGAAAAAATTGATCCAGTTCGTTACATAACCAATCATGCTTCAGGAAAAATGGGCTACGCTATCGCGGAAGCGGCACGAGACAGAGGGGCGAAGGTCACACTGATCAGTGGGCCTACTTCCTTGGCACGTCCTGATGGAGTGGAATTCATTGCGGTGGAATCGGTACAAGAAATGTTTGATGCCGTCATGGAGCAGTTGCCTCACTGTGACATCGTCGTCAAATCAGCAGCAGTGTCCGATTATCGACCGAAGCATGTATCTGAACATAAGATGAAAAAGGGTGATGGTCCACTCGAACTGGAGCTGGAGAAAGCACCCGATATTTTAAAGACCATTGGTGATCGGAAAACGAAGCAATTCGTCGTGGGCTTTGCAGCAGAAACCCAAAATGTGTTGCAGCATGCCCAGTCCAAGCTGGAGCGAAAAAATCTCGATATGATCGTAGCCAATAACGTATTGCTCGAGGGAGCAGGTATGGGGAGCGATACGAATATCGTCACCTTGCTAACCCGTGGCGGAGAGCAACTGGCATTGGATAAGTTGAGCAAGCGGGCTGTGGCAGACAGGCTGTTTGATGCTGTCCTTGCAGTACAAGAACATAAGCCGCTCCGAGACCTGTCATGATTGCTCAAATTATCGTGGACGTTCCGGTCAATCGGACGAATCGACCTTTTGATTACCATGTTCCGCCTTGGTTGCGTCCACTGATTCGCATTGGCAGCCGTGTGGTTGTCCCATTTGGTCCCCGTCAACTGCAAGGCTATGTCATCGGGATCGTCGAGGACGGCGAAGCCATACCAGATCGTTCGCGACTAAAAGATGTCGTGCAGGTACAAGACGACACTCCTCCTCTTACGCCAGAGCTGCTAAAGATGAGCGAATGGATGTCCAAGCAATACTTGTGTCCGTGGGTAACGGCTGTACAGGCGATGCTTCCGGCTGTGCTCAAAGGGAAGTCGGAGAAGTGGCTGACGGCGACAGACGCATTGGACGAAGAGGCATGCGGGAGATCGGGGCTTCTGTGGGAATTGTTCCGCAAACGGCAACTACCGCTAGCAGAAGTAGAGAAACAATTTGCGGAGGAGTATTTGCTCGTTCCGGGTTGGATACAGAGTGGTCTGCTTGCTACCGAATATCAAGTAAGGGACAAAATTACCCGCAAGCAGCAATCATTTGTCCGGAGTTTATTGGATGAGGGTAAGCTGGAGGAAGCGATAAGTTCGTTGCCAGCGCGGGCGGAGCAGATGCGCCGTGTCCTTCAACTGATGCTCATGCACAAGGAGCAGTCCTTATCTGTACAAATGCTGCGGGATGAATACGGAATAACGCGTTCTCCGCTAAAAAGCCTGGAATCAAAAGGCTGGATCGCGATCGAGCAAGTAGAGGTTTACCGGGACCCGTACGCCAATCGACGTTTCCAGGAAAAGCAAAAGCCTGTCTTTACCTCGGTACAGGAAGCGGCACTGACACCTATCTTGCAATCGATTGATTCGGGGACGTATGCTTCTTACTTACTGCACGGTGTTACCGGAAGCGGGAAGACAGAAGTGTATCTCGAAGCGATCGAACGTACGTTGGAAAAAGGGCGCGAGGCGATCTTTCTCGTTCCGGAAATTTCACTGACTCCGCAAATGGTGGAGCGCTTCAAGGCCCGTTTTGGTGCAGACGTAGCTGTTTTGCACAGTGCGTTGTCACAAGGAGAGCGCTATGACGAGTGGCGCAAGATCATTCGTAAACAGGTCAAAGTAGTGGTAGGTGCACGATCTGCCATCTTTGCTCCGTTTCGGAATGTTGGTTTGATTGTGATTGATGAAGAGCATGAGAGCTCGTATAAGCAAGAAGAGACCCCTCGCTATCATGCACGGGAAGTAGCCCTGTGGCGAGCGAAAGAGAATCAGGGTGTACTCGTCATGGGAAGCGCCACTCCTGCCTTGGAGACGTATGCACTGGCTACCCGAGGCCGCTACGAGCTGTTGCGCATGCCAGAGCGTGTCGGGAACCGTCCGATGCCGCAGGTACATGTCGTGGATATGCGAGAGGAGCTTCAGTCCCAGAATCGTTCGATGTTCAGCCGGAAGCTACATGAGATGATTGCAGATCGATTGGCAAAAGAAGAGCAGATGGTCATTTTCCTTAACCGAAGGGGCTTCTCTACCTTTGTCATGTGCCGCTCCTGTGGCTATACGATGCGCTGCATTCATTGCGACATCTCGCTTACTTATCACAAAACGAATCATACGGCGCGTTGCCATTACTGTGGATATACCATCGCACAGCCTAAGCATTGTCCGGAGTGTCAGAGTGAGCATATACGCTTTTTTGGTACCGGAACACAAAAGGTGGAAGCGGAGCTGGCTAAACTTTTCCCTGGAATCCGGGTCATCCGAATGGATGTGGATACGACCTCGCGTAAAGGCTCTCACGAAGAGCTGCTAAACAAATTCCGCACGGGTCAAGGCGACGTTTTGCTCGGTACGCAGATGATTGCCAAGGGCCTTGATTTTCCACGAGTGACGCTAGCGGGAATCATTGCAGCGGATACTTCCTTGCATCTGCCTGACTTCCGTGCAGCGGAAAAGACATTTCAGCTCTTGACGCAGGTAGGTGGACGGGCAGGACGGCATGAACTGGACGGAGAAGTCTTGATTCAGACGTATACGCCAGAACACTACAGCATTGTCCATGCGACCAAGCATGATTATCCCGCATTTTATCAGGATGAAATGTTGCAGCGCAGACGAACAGGCTACCCTCCGTATTTCCGGCTCGTATTAATTACGTTCAGCCACGAGGATGTACCTGTTGTTATCCGCGGTGCGCATACAATGGCTGACTATTTACGGCAGCGTTTGGCACAGACAACGGTCCTCTTGGGCCCAGTTGCTTCGCCCATTGCGAGGGTGAAGGATAGATTTCGTTTTCAGATCATGCTAAAATATCGTGATGAACCGCAACTGTCGGACTTGCTCGCTCAGGCGACGGCTGCGTTTGAAGAATGGAACAAACAGCAGAAAGTATTGATGACGATTGACGTCGATCCTTACGTACTGCTTTAGGGAGGATATGAAACACATGGCGATTCGCACAATTGTAAAACATCCAGATCCGATTTTGCGTGAAAAGGCAATGGTCGTAACCAAATTTAATTCCAACTTGCACAAGCTGCTTGATGATATGGCAGATACGATGTACGATGCAGACGGTGTAGGTTTGGCTGCTCCACAAGTGGGCATCTCCAAGCGTGTCATCGTAATGGATTGCGGTGATGGACTGATTGAAATGATCAATCCAGAAATCGTTGAGCATGAAGGAGAGCAATACGATTATCCAGAAGGCTGCCTGAGCATTCCTGGCCTGCAAGGAGACGTTCGTCGTCACAAGTGGATCAAGCTGCGCGGTCATGATCGTAACGGGAATGTGGTTGAGCTCGAGGCAGACGACCTGTTGTCCCGTTGCGCTCAACACGAGATCGATCATTTGAACGGTGTCCTCTTTATTGATGTGGCTGACAAGGTGTACAAAGTAAACCCGAACCAGGAAGGGGAATAACCATTTGAAAGATGCTCGCATCCTGTTTATGGGAACGCCTGACTTTGCTGTATCGAGTCTTACGGCTGTACTCGAAGCAGGCTACAACGTGGTTGGAGTGGTAACAAAATCCGATCGTCCCGTTGGACGCAAGCAAGTATTGACGCCGCCCCCCGTGAAGGAGGCGGCTTTGCGTCATGGACTTTTGGTATTGCAACCGGAGAAAATCAAGGCAGAAGAAGCCTTGGATGAAGTGTTAGCGCTCGAGCCTGATCTGATCATCACCGCGGCGTATGGACAGATTTTGCCGAAGAAATTGCTCGATGCACCGAAATATGGCTGCATCAATGTGCACGCTTCTCTTTTGCCGAAATATCGTGGGGGTGCCCCGATTCATAAATCAATTGTCGAGGGAGAAGCGGAAACAGGCGTGACTATCATGTATATGGTGGAAGCTCTCGATGCAGGAGATATGCTGTCCAAGGTAGTCGTTCCGATTGAGGAGCGCGATACCGTGGGGACCATGTTTGACAAATTGGCTGCGGCAGGCTCTGAACTGTTGCTAGCTACCGTTCCACGCCTGTTGGCTGGTGAGCTCGTAGCAGAGCAACAGGATCATTCGGCAGCGACTTTTGCCCCGAATATTAAGCGTACTGACGAAAAAATTGACTGGAGCCGTTCTGCGGAACAGATTTACAACCAAGTCCGCGGCTTGAATCCGTGGCCGGTCGCATTTACTACATGTGAAGGCAAGATTTGGAAGTTGTGGTGGGTAGAAAAAATGCTTGCGTCGGGCGAAGGCAAAGAGCCGGGAACGATCATCGCCCGTGAGGAAGACGGTATCGTGGTCGCTTGCGGTAGCGGTGCAGTGAAAATAACCGAATTGCAGCCAGAAGGCAAAAAACGTATGAGTGCACTCGACTTTTTGCGTGGAGCGGGCAGCAACATTGAAATCGGCACAAAGGTAGGAGAATAGTCCGTGGCAAAAAAGGGAGCTCGCGATATCGCCCTCGATGTTTTGAACAGGGTAGAAGAACATAAGTCCTACAGTAATCTTGAGCTGCGCAATGTCTTAGATCGTGAAAATCTCAGTGCAGCAGATGCAGGGCTGGTGACGGAGCTTGTGTACGGTACCATTCAGCGCAAGATGACGCTGGATCATGTCCTGTCCCATTTTGTCGGGAATAAAAAGGTACAGACCTGGGTTCGTAATTTGTTGCGTCTCAGCTTATATCAAATTCACTTTTTGGACCGTATTCCTGAGCGCGCTGCCGTACACCAGGCGGTTGAAATCGCCAAGAAACGCGGTCACCAAGGGATTGCTTCGATGGTCAACGGTGTTTTGCGCAATGTATTGCGCCAGCCGGATGTGTGGGAGCGTCAGCCAAAAGGCGACCGTGCTTTGCAAATCGCCGTAGCCTATTCTCATCCAGAATGGCTTGTACGTCAGTGGCTTACTGTCTATGGAGAAGAGACGACGATTGCGATTTGCGAAGCAAACAACAGAACGCCGCATAGCTCTATCCGGGTCAATGCATGGAAAACGACGAAGGATCAAGTGCTGGACAAGCTGGCGGAAGAAGGGCTGGAAGGCCAAACATCGTCTGTCAGTCCTCATGCTATTTTGATGGAAGGCGGACATGCAGCAGGTTCTCGCTTGTTCAAGGAAGGCTACTTCACGATCCAGGATGAGAGCTCCATGCTCGTAGCACCAGCTCTTGCTGCCCAACCAGGCATGCGTGTACTGGATGCTTGCGCGGCTCCTGGTGGAAAAACAACGCACATAGCAGAAATGATGGAAAACAGCGGGCAAATCATTGCAAGTGATGTGCATCCGCACAAACGCGATCTGATTGCGAGTGCAGCGAAAAGACTCGGGATTACAATCATCGAGCCAATCGTTAGTGATGCGCTGGACCTACCTGAAAAAGCGCTGGGAACTTTCGATCGAATCCTGCTGGATGCGCCGTGTACCGGATTTGGCGTGATTCGTCGCAAGCCAGATCTGAAATGGAACAAAACGCCTGAAGATGTCCGTGCGATTGCTCAGCTACAGTACGAACTGCTCAAGACGTTGGCACCGATGCTTGCTCAGGGTGGTGTCATGGTTTACAGCACATGTACGATCGAGCCAGCAGAAAACCAGGAGATTGTTCGCCGCTTTGTCGAAGAACACCCTGATTTCGTATTCGATGATACACTGGCACAAGACCTGCCTGAGGCTGTCAGAGGGCATGTCGATGAAACAGGAGCCTGCGTACAAATTTTGCCTCACCATTTCGAGAGTGATGGATTCTTTATCGCACGATTGAAACGAAGAGGATAAGGGAACGGACGTACAAACAAGGGGTGGCGCACCAACAGGTGGAAAATGCCACTCCTTTGCCTTTGTTTGCGAGTGCTCAGATTGGTTTACACTAGGAAAAGCGATGCATTTATGAATCTGGATGTCAAAACCGTTTGAAGCGAGACGCCCCACGAGGTACAATGATAGAATGGATTTAGGCAAGCAATGATTTTGAGGATGTGGAGATAGAATGCCGTTAACTACATTTACTGGCGCAAAGCCGCTTATTTACAGTTTGACGCAAGACGAAATGAAGGAATGGCTGGTTAGTGCCGGCGACAAAGCATTTCGTGCGCAACAAATTTTTGACTGGTTATATGTAAAGCGTGTCACTTCTTTTGAAGAGATGAGCAATTTGTCCAAGGAGCTGCGCGAAAAGCTGGCTGATACATTCCGCATAGGTCCGCTCAAGGAAATCACGCATCAAGAATCGCAGGATGGAACGATCAAGTTTTTGTTCCAGCTTGTCGATGGACATGCGATTGAGACGGTGATTATGCGTCATAACTACGGAAACAGCATTTGTGTTACGACACAGGTGGGCTGCCGTATCGGATGTACGTTTTGTGCATCTACATTAGGTGGACTAAAGCGTAACCTGGATGCAGGTGAAATCGTCTCTCAAGTATTGACGGCACAACGCAGATTGGATGCGGAAGGTGAGCGTGTCAGTCACGTTGTCGTCATGGGGATCGGGGAGCCTTTCGAGAACTTCGAGAGCTTGATGGCGTTCTTGTCTGTAATCAACGATAACCGTGGACTGAATATCGGTGCTCGTCACATTACAGTTTCCACCAGTGGAATTGTGCCGAAGATTTACGAGTTTGCTGAACAAGGCGGACAAGTGAACCTAGCGATTTCCCTGCACGCTCCAAACACGGAGTTGAGAAGCCAGCTGATGCCGATCAACCGCGGCTTCCCGCTTGCTACGCTGATGGAAGCATGCCACCATTACATTAACAAGACAGGGCGTCGTATCAGTTTTGAGTATGGTCTGTTCGGCGGGAAAAATGATCAGCCTGAGCATGCAGAGGAGCTGGCCGAACTCATTGGCGACATGCTTTGCCACGTGAATCTGATCCCGGTGAACTACGTACCAGAGCGTGATTATGTGCGCACGCCACGCAATGAGATTTTTCAGTTCAAACGCATTTTAGAGGAAAAAGGAATCAATGTGACCATCAGACGCGAGCAAGGCAGTGACATTGCTGCTGCATGCGGACAATTGAGGGCACAACACGCTAAAGAAACCGTGGGGTGATGCCATGGAAATCGCGATGAAATCCCATGTTGGCCGCGTTCGTCAGGTTAACGAGGACTATTATGCCTGTGTGACCGATTTAAACGGACGCGTGCTCGCCATTGTAGCAGATGGTATGGGTGGCCATCAGGCTGGTGATATCGCCAGTCGCCTTGCTGTTGAGCGAATAGTAAAAGAACTGCGTCACCTAGAAGGGGACCTCGAAGCAGAGGATGTGCGTGAGCAATTGATGAACGCCATCCTGCTTGCGAATAAAGAAGTCTATGAATATGCGATTGAACATCCGGAGTGCAGTGGCATGGGTACAACCGTGGTTGCTGCTTTGTTCGACCAATCCTCCGTGATTACTGCGCATATTGGCGACAGCCGTCTGTATTTTTACAACCAAGACGGTCTGGTCATGAAGACAGAAGACCATTCCCTTGTAAATGAGCTGTTGAAAAGTGGACAGATTACAGCCGAGGAGGCGTCTGTCCACCCTCATCGCAACGTCATTATGCGTTCGGTCGGGACTGAACCGGATGTGCTCATTGATCTTGGGCAGTTTGAATGGTCAGAGGGTGATATCGTCTTGATTTGCTCAGATGGACTGAGCAACAAGGTCAGTCATCCTTCCTTAGAAGAAAATTTGCAGAAACAGATATCGTTACAAGCGAAGGTGGACGGTTTGGTGCAAGAAGCACTGGATGCTGGTGGGGAAGACAACATAACGCTGGTTGCCGTACGAAATACGCTTGATGCCGGTCAGGAAGAGGGGTGAGAGAGATGGAAGGTCAACGACTGGGAGGACGATACCAAATAGAGTCCCGCGTCGGTGGGGGCGGTATGGCCATTGTATACAAGGCCAAAGATTTAATATTGAATCGTCCAGTGGCAGTTAAAGTGCTGCGTTCACAGTTTGGTACGGACGAAGATTTCGTCAATCGTTTCCGACGTGAAGCGCAGGCGGTGGCGAGCTTATCTCACCCCAATGTGGTTGGGGTGTATGATGTCGGTCAGGAAGGCGATACCCATTACATGGTGATGGAGTACATAGAAGGCTACACGTTGAAAGAGGTCATCATTCAACGTGGTGCGCTGCCGGTAGAAGAGGCAGTGCGGATCGCCGAGCAAATTTGCGATGCACTCGATCATGCGCATCAAAACCAGATCATTCATCGAGATATCAAGCCGCATAACATTATGATTGGAAAAAATGGTCGGGTGAAGGTTACGGACTTCGGGATTGCGAGAGCCGTTACTTCAGCAACGATTACGCATACGAATGCGATGCTTGGCTCTGTCCATTATTTTTCGCCAGAGCAGGCGCGCGGCGGGATTACCGGGGAAAAATCCGATATTTACTCGCTGGGGATCGTCTTGTACGAAATGGTGACGGGTGAACTGCCGTTTTCCGGTGATTCGCCTATATCAGTGGCGCTCAAGCATTTGCAGGAGCCGCTTCCAGAGCCGCGCCAAGTCAATCCGGCTATCCCGCAGAGTGTAGAAAATGTCATTTTGAAGGCGCTGGTAAAGGATCCATTTCTCAGATACGCGTCCGCGAGTGAAATGCTAGAAGATTTGGAGACCTGCCTGTTCCCAGAGCGATTAAACGAAGAAAAGCTGACGTTCCCGGTGGATGAAGAGATGACGCGTGTGGTGCCTATCATCACACCTGACATGCTCGAAGGCCATACCAATGGCAAAACCGGAGGAGCGGGGCGTAGCCGCTATGAGCAGCGTACGGAAGAAGAGGATGCCAAACCAGCCAAGAAACAATGGTGGGTCAAAGCTCTGTTGTGGGTAGGCGGTATCGGTCTGTTTTTCGTACTGGCATTCTTCGGATTTAACTTACTGTTGAATCTGTTCCCGTCCGTTCCAGAGGCACAGGTACCTCATGTGGAAGGGATCGAAGTAACGCTCGCTGAGAAGAAGATTCAGGATGCCAAACTGGTTGCCCGTATCGTGGAAGAAGCCAATGATACGATAGAAAAGGGAATGGTGATACGCCAAGACCCTGCACCTCCCATGCGGTTAAAGGAAAATTCCGTTGTAACCTTGTATGTAAGCAAAGGACAACAAGAGATTAACATGCCAAATCTGGTTACGCTACCGCGAGCAACCGCAGAAGAAGCATTGAAAAGCAATGGTTTTAAACTGGAGAATGTCACTTTCGTAGAGGAAGAGGACGACAAGGCTGAGGTAGGGACGGTTATCAAGCAGTCTCCAGCCGCAAATGAAAAAGTGTTCCCTACTAAAACGAATGTGACGGTCACGATCAGTAAAGGAAAAGCCTTCGTGAAAATGCCGGATGTGCGGAATATATCAGTAGAAGCTGCACAAGTAGAATTGTACAAGAGAGGACTGACTGTTGGGAAAATCACCGAAGTGCCTACTTATACGACGGACAAACGAGGTATTGTTCTCAGCACTCACCCTTACGATCCGGGAATGGATGTGCAAAAGGATGTAGCGGTTCCGCTTGAGGTCAGCAATGGCCAATATCCGCAGGACGCCAAGCTGGCAAACGTTCCGGTTTATGTAGAGGTTGTGCCTGGTGAAACACTGGAAGTGAAGATTGAAGTGACAGATGCTCGTGGAGAGGCAAAAGCTCCGCTCACGGAAACGATCACCGAAAGTAAAGAGTACGATGTACCAATTGTCTTGGCGCCACAGAAGGACTCGGTAGTCAAGGTCTTTGTGAAACGATCGACTGATCAAGGCTTCAATGAATACCAGACAATTCCAGTTTCGTATAACAGCTTGCCATAGTGTAGTGGAGGGACATGAATGCCAGAAGGACGGATTGTGAAAGCGCTCAGCGGTTTCTATTATGTAGCCGACGAAGGGCGAATCTACAGTTGCCGTGCACGAGGGCTCTTCAAGAAAAAAGATGCAAAAGTAAATCCACTGGTTGGGGATTGGGTCGTCTACGATGCGATCAATGAGGAAGAAGGCTATATCATGGAGGTGGGCGAACGGACGAATGAGTTGGTTCGTCCGCCCGTTTCCAATGTGGATCAGGCGGTACTCGTCTTTTCGATGTACAAGCCGATGTTCAGTCCGTTGCTGTTGGACAAGTTCCTAACGCACACGGAGCGTGCAGGGATTGATTCTGTGATTGTGCTATCCAAAGCCGATCAAGTGTCGGAAGAAGAGGTAACCGAAATCGTGGAGAAGTATGAAGCGATCGGGTATCGCGTGATTCCGACCTCAACAGCGGATGAAAGCGGTGTGGAGGACGTGCTTGAGGTTTTGCGGGACCGTATTTCGGTTTTTGCAGGTCAGTCAGGTGTAGGCAAATCCTCCCTGATCAACATGCTGTTTCCGGGTGTCAGCTTGCAGACAGGAGATGTCAGCCAAAAGCTCGGACGCGGAAAGCATACAACGCGTCATGTCGAGCTGATTCCACTTGCGGGCGGCGGCTATGTGGCAGACACACCGGGCTTTAGTTCACTGGAATTTATCGATTTCTCCGAGCTCGATCTGGCGGAATCCTTCCGGGACTTTGCCGATCGCAGCTCGGAATGCAAGTTCCGTGGCTGTCTTCACGTAAGCGAGCCAGCTTGTGCCGTGCAGGCCGCACTGGAGGCTGGTGAGATCAGTAAACAGCGCTACGAACACTACAAACAATTCCGCGAAGAGCTAAAAGAATACCAACGGAGGAACAAACCATGGTAAAAATCGCACCTTCTATCCTATCTGCTGATTTTGCCCGTCTGGGTGAAGAAATTCTCGATGTCGAGAAGGGAGGAGCGGACTGGATTCACGTGGATGTAATGGATGGACACTTCGTTCCAAACATTACGATCGGCCCTCTGATTGTGGAGGCGATTCGCCCAGTGACCAAGCTGCCTCTCGATGTGCACTTGATGATTGAGGAACCAGATCGCTTCATTCCGCAATTCGCGAAAAGTGGAGCAGACTGGATTACTGTTCATCAGGAAGCATGCCGTCATTTGCATCGCACGCTGCACTTGATCAAGGAGCAAGGTGTAAAAGCAGGAGTGGTATTGAACCCGGCTACACCGATTTCTACGATCGAGCCAGTCCTTGCTGATTTGGATATGGTTCTCCTCATGACGGTGAACCCTGGTTTTGGTGGACAAAAATTCATTCACAGCGTTGTACCAAAGGTTGCCCAGTTGCGTCAAATGCTGAACGAGCGTGGCTTGGGGCATGTGGAAATCGAAATCGATGGTGGTGTCAATGCACAAACAGCGCGTTTGTGCGAGGAAGCAGGAGCGACTGTCCTCGTTGCAGGCAGCGCGGTATTCAATCAGGCAGATCGCGGTCAAGCGATCGCTGCGATTCGTGGACAGTAAGAATAACACGTAGCTGTAAGCTGACGACGATAGGCAATCGGCGTCAGCTTTTTTTTGTTTTCTCTTGTTAATGCTGTTTGTAATCATCTGAATATTGTAACTAATTACATGATAAATCAATTAATAATAAAAATAAAAGTATAATTATAGTTCATACTACAAATAGAATAAAATCGAATTATTCTTACTCCTATAAGGATTATAGGTGATAACTGGTAAAGGTTAATTAACAAAAATAAAACATTTTGGAAAATATTGCTTTTTAATAAATATAATGATTAAATCAAATTATCCAGATAGTGGTAAAAATTTCCTATCTGAGAGATACTGGCCAGTATCAAGAAGTGTTTCTTGCCCTCTAAAAAAATCAGGAGTTGATCATGTATGAAATCGTTATGGAAAAATAGTGTAGCGGTTCTAACCATTCTCTCCATTCTGCCATTTTCACAAACTGCCGTGCATGCTGAACAAAAGCATTCGGGGCCGATCTCGACTTCTCAAGTAGACGTGCAAACGAAAAAATTGTCTATTGAAAAAGAAGGTAGATTGTCAGCGGCTGAACGAGCATTCGTAGGAAAAGTAAAATCGAAAAAGGGTGTACATCGTCAAGGCGACCTGTATGTGGTCTCCCGTGGTGAAATGCCTACCTCTGGTTATGGTTTGAAGGTTGTTGGAACTCAGCAAGGATGGGAAATGCTCACGGTTTATGTAGAGCTGACCAATCCTACTCCAGAAGATATTACAATGCCAGCGGTGCACACCCCTTATATCATTGTGCGGGCAAGCCTGCCGCCATACACAACAATGGTGTTTATGGATGCAACGACAGATAAGGTATTGTTCCGATAAACCGCTTGATAGATAGAAATGGAAAAAGGCCGGATATAATCATCCGGCCTTTTTTTAGTCGAGACTTGCTGTTTTGGGTGCCAATCTTATAAAAATGCCCCCTTAGATTTCATCGGGAAACCGGGTGGTTTTTCCAATGACGATTCTAAGGGCTCGTCGCAGAGTTGCTATTCTATTTCGGATGAGTGGAAAATTAAGGCTGATTCGATGTTACATACGTACCGGAGATCAAATCATGGATCGAGCGTTTATCCTGACGAACACCAACCATGATGGCGCTGACGATTATACCAAGACCGAGTGTAATGACATACACGATTCCTCCGATGAGGTTGCGTAACAGCATGGTTCCGATTCCTACAGGCTCTCCATCGATTCGGGCGATGCGAATCCCGGCAATTCGTTTGCCCACCGTATAGCCATGCCAAAATACAGGCACGAGGAGGCTGTACAGCGAGGAGATGAGATTGGTAACAATATTGTCTTCTGTACTGCCTGTAATGATATAGGTGATCAGTAGTAGCGGTAGTCCGATAATGATTGCATCTAGCAGTCCGGCACCGAGCCGGCGCCAAAATCCTACGGGATTGCTTGGCGATGTGGTGATTGATTCCATGTTTTCCCTCTCCTTGTTATTCGAATAGGAATATATATGACTGCCCATTCGAAAATAGTGCAGATAAGGCTCCGTCGTTAACGAGACGGAGCCTTAATTTTCCATAAGATTATACACCTGTAAATTTATTATGACAAGGTTAAAAACATCCGAAGCATTACGGCAATCCTGCCAGGAATGGCGTCAATGACGATATGCTCGTGGGAGGCGTGGGCTCCATCACCAACAGGTCCCAAACCGTCAAGCGTTGGTGTGCCTGCATCAGCGGCGAAGTTTCCATCGCTTGTTCCGCCGACACCTTGCTCCGTCAATTCAAAACCTTCCAGACGCGCTTGTTCCTGCGCATGCAAGAACAGTTGCTCGGTACCGGCAGTTCGTTCCATAGGAGGCTTGGTGATTCCGCCTTCCACGAACAGCTTGGCTTCCGGATGGACAGGGGTCAGTTGACTCATCAATCGGGTAATACGCTCGCTTTCCTCGCGGCTTTGGATACGCACATCAATTTCTGTCATGGCAAAGTCAGGTACGACGTTCGATGCACTTCCACCTGTAATGGTACCGACAGACAAGGTAGTGCCCGCCTCATAATTCGTAAACGATTGAATATCGAGGACGTGGTGGGCCAGTTCAGCGATCGCATTGATCCCCTTGGCGTGATCATTGCCTGCATGTGCAGCACGGCCTGTGACTTTTAAAAGGAAGTCTCCGCCGCCTTTGCGGCTTGTTTTCAAAGAGCCATCTCCAGCGGCAGGCTCCAGTACCAATGCATATTTACTTCTTTTTGCTTCCTCTCTAATAAGCATTTCGGAGGAAACACTGCCAATCTCTTCGTCGGTGTTCCAAAAAAAGACGAGCTTATTTTTAGGCGAAAGATTGTGTTCCATCATGGCGCGCAGGGCGAAATAGCTAAAAACGATCCCCGCTTTCATGTCGTATGTACCAGGCCCATAGAGTCGGCCATTTTCCTCGCGACAAGGCTCAACGGCTAATGTACCAATTTCTTTTACGGTATCGAAGTGACCGAGAATGAGGATTTGTTCGTCGCCATCTCCATACTCCATTCGCAGCTGATTTCCGTATTGCTCTTGTGGCAAGCTCTCTACCCGACACCCCAATTGGCGAAAGCGCTCTGCAATCAGGCTGCCTAATTGATCGACAGCTTGCTTGTTATGGGTGGGTGTTTCCATCTCTACATATGTACGCAGTTCCTCGATAATTTCTGGGAGCTGCTGCTGAAAATAGGACGTCCAATTTTTCTCCATGTCAGCCTCCTGTAATTCCTTTTACTAGCACTATAAAGCCTTGTTTGCTTTTCTGCCACTAAAATAAAGATTTGTGAATAAAATTCTGTATATTCCGCATTTAAAATGTAAGTAAAAAATGATTGAAATTGTTCAGATTATGAGTAAAATAATCATTGTGATGCATAAATATAAGTTTTCATGCAAATTAATGCTACGAATAGACTGCTTTATGCGTAAAAATCATAACAATGGGGGTTCATCATGAAGAAAACAAAATCATTTATTTCTCTGGCACTTACTTCAATGCTTGCGGCAGTCGTGATCGCTGGATGCGGTACAGGCAATCAAACAGCAACAGGACAAGCGCCTGCGCCTTCTGCTGGCGATAAGAAAACATTGGTCATGGCTACTTCGGCTGACTATAAGCCGTATGAATATCACGATCTGAGCAGCGGAAAAGATGAGATTGTCGGCTTTGACATTGATATCGCGAAATACATTGCAAAAGAGCTTGGCTACGAACTGCAAATCAATGACATGAACTTTGACGGGCTTATTCCGGCACTGCAAACGAATCGCGCGGACTTCGTTATGGCTGGCATGACAGCAACGCCTGAGCGTGAGAAGAACGCTGATTTCTCCACCATCTATTACGATGCGAAAAATACGATCGTAGCAAAGAAAGACAGCAATCTGACCAAGCCTGAGCAATTGGCTGGCAAAAAAGTAGCGGTACAGCTCGGTTCTATTCAGGAAGGGGCAGCAAAGGAGATTGCAAAGACTGTTTCCGGCTTGCAGATCACTTCACTGAACAAGCTGCCTGAGATTGTTGAAGAAGTAAAAGCGGGCCGTGTAGATGCTGCTATTATCGAGGACACGGTAGCGAAAGGCTTCGTGGAAAACAATGACTCTTTGCAATTCACCACATTGGAAGAAAATGAACAGAATGGCTCCGCTGTTGCGTTCCCAAAAGGCTCGCCGCACGTAGAGAAATTTAATGAAGTCATTAAAAAGATGCAAGACAACGGAGAAATGGACAAGCTGATTCAAAAATGGTTCGGTCAATAATCTCTCCAGGCAACGAAGAATAACTGTATAAGCAGCAAGAGGGGAGAATGGGCATGAATTTGGATTTTGCACAAATCGTGCCCTATATTCCTTTCATATTGGAAGGGATAAAGGGCACGCTACTTGTTACTTTGATTTCGGTTGTATTGGGATTTTTCTGGGGCTCCATCCTCGCACTTATTAAAATTTCGAATGTGAAAGTGCTAAACTGGCTCGCGGTTGTTTATACTTCTGTTTTCCGCGGGACACCTTTGATTTTGCAGCTTACCTTTGTTTATTTTGCAACGCCACAGCTTACTGGTTACAACATTTCGCAACTGGAAGCAGCAGTACTAACATTTACACTAAACTCAGGTGCATACATTTCTGAGACGATTCGCGGTGGAATATTGGCGGTGGATAAAGGGCAGTGGGAAGCGGCCAAAGCGCTCGGTGTACCTTATCACCGGATGATGCTAGATATTATTTTGCCGCAGGCTGTCAAAAATATCTTGCCTGCACTCGTCAATGAAACGATTGCGCTCTTGAAGGAATCTGCACTCGTTTCCACGATTGGTCTTGCAGACATCATGCAGAACGCGAATGTGGTCAAAGGCACCATCTTCCGCTATTTTGAGCCATACATGATCGCCGGTATCCTGTACTATGTCATGGTTATGATCCTGACTTGGGTAGCTCGCGTACTGGAACGGAGGATGAGACTCAGTGATTAAGATCGATAACATTACGAAGTCATTTGGACAACTAAATGTATTGAAGGGCATCACGACGAACATCGGTAAAGGGGAGGTTGTCGCCATCATCGGTCCATCTGGATCGGGGAAGTCAACACTACTGCGTTGCATCAACCTGATGGAGACACCAACGACGGGGACAATTACGATCAACGGACAGGAAATCACGGCTCCAAAAGCTGACGTGATGGGTATTCGTCAGCAAATCGGGATGGTTTTCCAACATTTTCACCTGTTTCCGCATATGACGGTATTAAAAAACTTGACCTATGCTCCGATGAAAGTAAAAGGCATGTCTGCGGCTGAGGCGGAAAAAAAGGCGAGAGAGCTATTGGCGCGTGTAGGGCTGGCGGACAAAGCGGATGTCTTTCCATCACGCTTGTCAGGCGGTCAGAAGCAGCGTGTAGCCATTGCCCGTTCGCTTGTGATGGAGCCACAAATCATGCTGTTTGACGAGCCGACCTCTGCCCTCGACCCAGAAATGGTCAAGGAGGTTTTGGAGGTTATGAAAGGGCTGGCTGATAGCGGAATGACCATGGCAATCGTTACGCATGAAATGCGCTTTGCCGAAGAGGTGTCAGATCGTATTTTGTTCCTCGATGATGGTCGTCTCTTGGAGGATACGCCACCAGAAGAGTTTTTCCAAAAGCCAAGAAGTGAACGCGCCCAGCAGTTTTTGGAGAAGGTTCGGTAATACAACTAGCCGCAGTGCCGATGAGGCAGCGGCTTTTTTCTTTGACACGCGCATAGACTTGGGCTAGAATCAGAAACATTATCAGTGTAAAAAATTTTTTGTTTATTCTATTTTGAGGAGTGACTATTTTGGATCGTCAACGGTTGGTCATTTTGTTGGAAATGGCGATGATGGCGGCTCTTGCAATTGTGTTTAGTCAGATCAAGGTTTTCGAAATGCCACAGGGCGGCTCTGTATCTTTGGTGATGGTGCCAATCGCATTGATCGCTGTTCGCCGTGGACTTGCTGCTGGTGTCATTACAGGGCTTGTTGTCGGATTTCTTCAATTGCTCTTGGGCAGTACAGTTGTCCATCCAGTTCAGCTGTTGCTGGATTATCCGCTTGCTTTTGGAGCGCTGGGTCTCGCTGGGTTTGTTCGCCTGTCTGGCTACGAAGGAACGAAGCAACGAATCATGGTACTGTGGAGCGGCTTGTTCATTGGCGTGATTGGACGATTTGTCTGCCATTTTCTATCGGGTATTATTTGGTTTGGCAGCTACGCGCCAGAAGGTGTACCAGTCTGGCAATATTCCCTCATTTATAACATCACGTATCTGCTGCCAGAAATGATTATCGCGGGAGTCGTCTTGACAGTTGTGCTTAGCAGCGCATCGCAGCTGCTGTTCCCCGCACGCGATCGAGTCGCATAAGAAACAGGAAAAATCGGTATCAAGTACAAACTATCCACATAATGTAATCAGGCAGCGAGTTCCGTTGCCTGATTTTTTACTTCTTAGACATATACTTTTTTCAGGTGGCAGGATACATGTTTATCCGACAGCAGAATATGATGTAATATGCACGTTTTTGAGAACACCTAAAGGAGGTGCTTACGCGAAATGGGATTGCGCTCCTATCGCCTGCGACAGGGGGGCGCCTTGCGACGTGTTCTCGGGGTTGCGTTGGCTGTCGGGGGAATCACCATTTTCCTGTATTGGGCACCTCCGTGGGTTTGGTATAGCCTATTGGCATTAGCACTCATAGGGGCCGGCGTGTATTTGTATCGTGTGTAGTAATTTCGGTGAGGAGGGGTAGCATGCGGTTTTACACCATCAAGTTGCCGAAGTTCCTGGGTGGCATGATTCGGGGCATCATCGAGGCGTTCAACAAGAAAAAATGAACTTTCGGCCCCGAGCCTCCTTAGGGAGAAGAGTGGAGAAACGGGAGAAATGCAAAAAAGCACCTCGAGGGTGCTTTTTTTCGCATAGCTGAGATCAACTATACGCGAGTTACGAGACCGGATTTCAGTGCTCGAGTACTTACATAAACGCGCTTCGGTTTTCCATTTACGAGAATGCGCACTTTTTGTACGTTGACACCCCAAGTGCGGCGAGTTGCGCGCATGGAGTGGGAGCGAGCGTTTCCAGCTTTAGCAGATTTACCTGTTACAAAGCAACGACGTGCCATTACAATCCACCTCCCTTGTTACATATAAACGGGATTTCCTTTGTGGGAAATACAAATACTCGACTATATTAGCACAACATTGCTGTCAATTGCAATACTTGACAACATGATTTACCTAGTCTTTCTCGTAGGGTTGATAGGATCGACAAAACGCTTCATTTCTCTTTTGTGTTAGTGTAGAATTGTAAGGAAGCATGGTTACGCTTACCTATGACGGTCAAGCTGTTTAACAGAGGAGGAGTCCTTGCATGACAGTGGAAATGAATACATCGCTAGGAAAGATCGATGTTACAGAAGACGTGATCGCACGGATCGCTGGCGGCGCGGCCATGGAAGTTTTTGGACTTGTGGGCATGGCTTCTCGCAAAGCGTTGAAAGATGGAATCGCTGAACTGTTAGGAAGAGACAACCTGAGCAAAGGTGTCGTCGTTCATAACACAAATGGCGAAGTAGTATTGGACATGCACATTATCGTCAGCTATGGCGTAAAAATTTCTGAGGTGGCAGGCAACGTTCAACGCCGTGTTCGATATACCTTGGAGCAAACAGTAGGCATTGATGTGACTGCTGTTAATATTTTTGTGCAGGGAGTTCGTACAGACAGGGATATGTAAGGAGGAACATCAGTTGGTACATACGCGTCTAGATGGCGTGCTGTTTAGCCGGATGGTTTACCTGGGGGCGAACCTTTTATCCGACAACGTCAGAGTAGTGGATGGATTAAACGTCTTTCCTGTGCCGGATGGCGATACGGGGACAAACATGAATTTGACTTTCTCTTCCGGTGTGGAGGAGCTGACTCGAAAAGAATCCCCCCGAATTACTGAATCGGCAACTGCTTTGGCAAAAGGTCTGTTAATGGGCGCGCGCGGTAACTCCGGCGTGATTTTGTCCCAGTTATTCCGCGGCTTCAGCAAATCAGTCAATGGAAAAGATGAGGTTAACGCCCGTCAGTTTGCCGATGCTTTGAAAGCTGGTGTTGACTCTGCGTATCAGGCAGTGATGAAGCCAGTAGAAGGCACGATTTTGACTGTTGCCCGTGAAGCGGCGGAGATGGCTGTGCGTGCAGCGCGCACGTCAGATGATATTATCTCTGTCATGGAAAAAACATACGAGCAGGCGCAAGCTACGCTGTTGCGTACGCCGGAAATGCTACCTGTTCTAAAAGAAGTGGGCGTAGTCGACTCTGGTGGACAAGGTCTCTTGTTTATTTATGAAGGGTTTTTGCGAGCATTGCGCGGGGAAGAGCTATCCGCCGATCGTGAGCGTTCGGTACTTAGAATCGGTCAGGAAGAGCTGGACAAGCTCATTTCTGATCAGCATAATGCACAAATCCACATGAAAACAGAAGACATCACGTACGGGTACTGTACGGAGTTTATGGTTCATGTCGCGCATAGCACCGAGCCGAACAAAAAGTCGTTCTCAGAAGCGCTGTTCCGCAACCATCTGGATACGATGGGCGATTCACTACTGGTCGTCTCTGATGATGAAGTCGTCAAGGTACATATTCATGCAGAGCATCCGGGCAGCGTATTGCAATACGCTCAGCAATTCGGCAGCCTGCATCGACTGAAGATAGAAAACATGCGCGAGCAGCATGCGAACATTCTAAAAGCGGAAGAGAACAAAGGACAGGCGAAGCCAGAAACAGTTGCTAAACCTGCTACAGAGTTGCTTCCATACGGATTGATCGCGGTAGCTGCTGGTGAGGGAATCGCTACAATTTTGCGCAGCATGGGTGTGCATGTGGTAGTAGAGGGCGGTCAAACGATGAACCCGAGCACAGAGGACTTCATGAAGGCCATCGCAGGACTGAATGCCCAGCACATCATCATCCTGCCAAACAACAGCAATATCATCATGGCAGCACAGCAGGCATCCGAGCTTGCTGAAGTTCCTGTATCTGTCATACCGACGAAGAGCATTCCACAGGGATTAGCAGCACTGGTCAGCTTCCGTACAGATGTTGAATCGGAAACGAACGTGCAAGCGATGACCAAGGCAATTGCCCAGGTGAAAACAGGTATGGTGACGCACGCGGTTCGCGACACGCAAATGGGTGAGGTACAAATCAAAGAAGGCGATTTTATCGGCATGGCTGAGAAAGAAATCGTCACAGCAGGCCCCGACTTGCTAGCTTGCGCAACGACGCTGCTCTTGGGAATGGTGGATGAAGACTCCGAAATCATTACGATATTCTTAGGAGAAGATGCGACAGAAGATCAGGCTCATGCTTTAGAAAAAGCTTTGTCTGATGCGTACGCGGATGTGGAAGTAGAGATCCAGGCAGGCGGTCAACCGTTGTATCCATTCATTTTTTCTGTCGAGTAAAAGCCAACCTTTTGAACACGAATGAATAGGGAGAGGAGCGATCGAGAATGCCAATTGTGATTCTTACCGACAGCGCGTCTGATATCGATGCGTCTGTGAGGCAGTCATTGGGGATCGTGGCCGTCCCGTTGAAAATCATGTTTGGGGCGGAAACGTATGTGGACGCAGTCACTATCTCGTCTTCGGAGTTTTTCGATAAGCTGAAGCAATCGAGCGTGATGCCGACGACCTCGCAGCCGTCTCCGCTTGAATTTGCCGAAGCATACAAAGCGATCTATGAGAACTATGGCAAGGACGTGCAAATCATTGCCATACTCTTATCGGGTTCCTTATCGGGTACGTATCAATCAGCGATGATCGCCAAGTCGATGTTGGATGAAAATATAGACATTACGGTGATCGATTCTCGCAAAGCTTCGTTTGTTCATGGAATGATCTGCGTGGAGGCTGCCAAAGCCGCACAAGCAGGCAACAACAAAGAGCAAATTCTGGATCAGATTGATCGTTATTTGGATGAGGTGCAGGTATACTTTATTGTGGATACACTGGAGTTCCTGCAAAAAGGCGGTCGGATTGGCAGAGCATCTGCTGTCATCGGTTCGCTCTTGAATATCAAGCCGATTTTGACACTGGATACTGCTGGGTACGTGTCTGCTTTTGACAAGGTACGAGGGACGAAGAAAGCTCTGAATCGCGTATTTGAAGCTTTGCAAGAGTACGCGAAAGGCGAGCCTGTGAAAATCGCTGTGCTGCACAGCAGTGTTCCAGATCAAGCGGCTGAGCTCTTGGAGCGACTCAAGCAAGAGTTTTCGGTAACGGACTCTTGGTTGGAACAGATTGGTCCCGTGATCGGTACGCATACAGGTCCAGGTCTACTTGGGATCGTCATGGTAAAAGATAAGTAAGGCATATATGGTATGGAGAGGAGCTTCCCTGAGGTAGGGGGCTTCTTTTTTATACGTGAAAAACAAGGGGGAGGTTCTGGTGAATAAGGATGATTTCCTTATCGAGTTGGAGGATATTGTGTATGACTCTCTATTTATTGGCGGTCATAAAGATGATTTGAATAAAGAAATTTCTGTTAATATGTGGTCTATTTCTTTAAGTAAGCAGTTAGCTAGTCAATCCACAGTTTCTGATTTTATGAACTTTTTCCATAAAGTAATAGAGAATAGAAAGCAGCAAATTTTAAAATCAAATAGTGATCATGGAATGCTGTTATATGTTTGGTTCGATTGGCAGGCTTCGCAACTGAGATTTAATCTTATATCTCAGATTCATGAAAGACTCCCCTTTAGAGGAAAGATTGAAATCATTGATGAGCTTGAACCAATCATTAACGAGTTTCTTCATTTTTCGTATCATGATGGATTTGCAGATTTCGATCCAGAACTAGATCCCGTAAAGGTATTCCTAATTTCACTTCCAAAGAAATAAAATGAAATTCATGAAGTTTGCACGCTTACATGCTGGCTGTGGGCCCCAGAAGATACCGGCTTGACCATACTTGATGGCCCCCTTCTTTTCAGAGGGAGTTTTTTCATATAGCCTGATTTGACCGCATGTTGTCAGCATAAATCGGTTATGATTGCTTTACGTACAGTTTCCTCTGTAGCGCTTTCAAAGGCTGTAGGATACAATGAGAGGGAATCTTGTTGAACCCCTTGTGATTCAGGAGGAGAACCGGTTGAAGTACAAAAGCGTATTTGATATTATCGGTCCAATTATGGTTGGGCCATCTAGCTCCCATACGGCGGGTGCAGCCCGTATCGGTCGTGTGGCTCGCAAGCTGTTTGGCAGAATGCCTTTGCGAGCAGAAATTGTGTTTTACGGCTCATTTGCAAAAACGTATCAAGGACATGGTTCTGATGTGGCGACCGTTGCAGGAATTCTTGACTTTGACACGTCGGATTTGCGTCTGAAAAATTCGTTGGTGATTGCAGAAAAAGCTGGCATGGAAGTGGAGTTGTCCACTTCTGAGGTTTTGACAGAGCACCCGAACACGGCGCGGATCAAGCTGTCTGATGATGAGCGTCAGATTGAACTCGTTGGTGTTTCCATTGGTGGCGGGAAGATCGAAGTGTTGGAATTGAACGGCTTTTCCTTTCAGTTGGGCTTCGATACACCGACGCTCTTGGTCTTGCATGAGGATCGCTTTGGGATGATTGCGGCTGTGGCAAAGGTGCTGACCCAGCACAACAT
Organism: Brevibacillus sp. AG; assembly: GCF_028369215.1. NCBI lineage: Bacteria > Bacillati > Bacillota > Bacilli > Caryophanales > Paenibacillaceae > Brevibacillus > Brevibacillus sp. AG. The sequence goes on from NZ_JAQMYO010000002.1 coordinate 429,566, forward strand.
TAATGTGGGGCTCATGGAAGTGTCTCGACACACACGCGGTTCGCGTGCTTTGATGGCAATCGAAACGGATTCGACGATCTCCCCGGAAGTCCTAGAGGAAATCCGTCAAATCCCCCATATCTTTGACGTATCCCTGCTCGCATTGAACTAAGCAAAAGGACGAGCAGGATTAGAGGAGTGAACAACCAGATGTTTCGTAATGTGGCTGAACTAGTTGAGTTGGCCGAATCCCAGGGGAAGAAAATCTCCCAGGTGATGATTGAAGCAGAAATGGAAGTTTCCCAGCGCAGTCGGGATGCCATTATGCAAGATATGTACGCCAACCTCGATGTGATGGAAAAAGCAGTGCGTCGCGGGCTTACTGAAGATATTCGCTCGCATAGCGGGTTGACGGGCGGCGATGCGAAGAAGCTGCAAACATATATGGAGACCAAGACGTTTTTGTCTGGACCCACACTTTTGAATGCCGTTTCGATGTCTGTGGCGGTTAACGAAGTAAATGCTGCAATGGGTACGATTGTCGCAACACCGACAGCAGGAGCATGCGGCATTGTACCAGGGACGTTGTTTGCCGTATCTGACAAGCTGCAGCCGACCCGTGAGGATATGGTCAATTATTTGTTCACAGCAGGCGCTATCGGGTATTGCATTGCCAATAATGCATTCATTTCGGGTGCTGCAGGTGGTTGCCAGGCAGAGGTGGGCTCTGCAACGGCTATGGCTGCTGCGGCGATTGTAGAAATGGCTGGCGGTACGCCTGAGGAATCTGCCCAAGCAGTGGCGATCGCATTGAAAAATATGCTCGGTCTGGTCTGTGACCCCGTAGCCGGACTGGTTGAAGTACCATGTGTCAAACGAAATGCGATGGGAGCAGCGATTGCCACGGTAGCCGCAGATATGGCAATGGCAGGCATCAAGAGCGTAATCCCGACAGATGAAGTCATCGATGCCATGTACCGAATCGGTTGCGCCATGCCGACTACTCTGAAGGAAACCGCACAGGGTGGTCTTGCTGCCACGCAAACGGGCCGCATGATCGAAGCCAAAGTGTTCGGCGTACGGATGGAGAAGTAAGATGGCTGGTGGATATCAATCGCCCGTCTCCCTTTTGCACGGGGTAGGGGAAGAGCGGGCGAAGGCATTTGCAGGACTGGGAATCAACAGCATTGGTGATTTGCTGGAGTATTTCCCGTCTCGCTATGAAGATTACCGTGTGCGCGATTTGACAGAAGTAAAAGACGGAGAGAGGGTCACGCTGGCAGGTACGGTGTACGGCGAACCCTCTGTTCGTTTTTATGGAAAAAGAAAATCACGACTTTCGGTCAAGGTTGTCATGGATCGTGTCGTGGTGACGGCTGTCTGGTTCAATCAGACGTTTGTCAAAAGCAGGCTGTCGCCCGGCAAGGAAATACTCGTCACAGGAAAATGGGACAAGCACAAGCTACAAATCACTGTGAGCGAAATGACAGAAGTAGACTCCGAACGTGCGACAAAACGAGGCGAGCTCGCCCCTGTCTATCCACTTGGTGGCGATGTGACGCATACACTGCTGCGCAAAACCATTCAACTGGCGTTGCGTCAATACGGCAAGGAGATTCCTGAGATCCTACCTGCGGATATTGTGGAGCGCTACCGACTGATGCCGCGGATGCATGCCTTTCATTCGATTCATTTTCCGGAAAATGCGGAAGATGGTCGTCAAGCGCGGCGACGGATTATGTTCGAGGAGCTTTTCTTATTCCAGCTAAAGATGCAAACACTGCGCAAGATTAATCGACAGCAAACGGAAGGCGTTGCTTTGACGATTCCGATGGAAGAGGTACGGGAATTTGTCAAAGGTCTACCGTTCCCGCTGACGGATGCGCAGAAAAGAGTGGTAAAAGAAATATTGGACGACATGCGGGCACCTCATGCGATGAATCGGCTGCTGCAAGGGGACGTAGGCTCGGGAAAAACGGTCGTAGCTGCTATCGCGCTGATTGCTGCGGTGAAAGCAGGTTATCAGGGAGCGCTGATGGTACCGACGGAGATTCTCGCCGAGCAGCATGTGCAGTCGTTGACGAAGCTTTTGTCCGATTATGGCATTCAGGTCGCGCTCTTGTCTGGCTCGCTGACGGCGAAACGTAGACGTGAAGTCATCGGCTCTCTGCAAATGGGGTTAATCGATGTCGTGGTTGGTACCCATGCGCTCATTCAAGAGGATGTCTTTTTCTCCCGTCTAGGTCTCGTGATTACGGACGAGCAGCACCGATTCGGCGTGGAGCAACGGCGAATTTTACGGAATAAAGGCTTGTCACCTGATGTCTTGTTTATGACTGCAACACCAATTCCGAGAACACTAGCAATTACGGCATTTGGCGACATGGACGTCTCGACGATTGATCAAATGCCTGCGGGGCGCAAACCGATTGAGACGACATGGAAAAAGCACGATCAGTTTCCGGCTGTGTTGGAGCAAATGCGGGATGAACTGCGCAAAGGACGACAAGCGTATGTGATTTGTCCGCTCATTGAGGAGTCGGAAAAGCTCGATGTGCAAAATGCGATTGATGTACATGCTCAGCTCACACACATTTTCCCAGAATTCGGCGTAGGTCTGATGCATGGGCGACTGCCAGCGAAGGAAAAGGATGCAGTCATGCAAGCCTTTCTGGCGGCAGAGCATGCTGTCCTGGTCAGTACAACGGTCGTAGAGGTCGGTGTGAATGTGCCGAATGCCACCTATATGGTCATTTATGATGCGGAGCGGTTTGGTCTTGCTCAGCTTCACCAATTGCGTGGGCGGGTAGGACGTGGCTCTGAACAGTCGTATTGTGTGTTGATCGCCGATCCGAAATCCGAGATTGGAAAAGAGCGGATGCGTGTCATGTGCGAGACGACGGATGGATTTGAGCTATCGCAGCGCGATTTAGAATTGCGCGGACCGGGTGATTTTTTCGGGACAAAGCAGAGCGGCTTGCCGGAGTTTAAAGTCGCTGATTTATTAAGTGATTACAAAGCGCTGGAGGTAGCTAGACAGGAGACTGTCAAGCTGGTAGCAGAGGACTCTTTCTGGCGCGACGAAAAGTATCATTGGCTGCGTGACTATTTAAAGAATGAGGGCGTGCTGGACGGTGTCGTCTTCGATTAGGAAAGGAAGCCTTCCCACTTCAAGCGCGTGAGGAGGCTTTTTCTTTTGTGGAGTGAAACTTTAAGCAGGGTATCGACGTCTATCCTCTGTAAGGTAAATTTTTCTAGGAAGCGAGGCGAGTTTTTTGTCTTTGCGAAAAATTCGGGGAATGAGTATGTCCATTGTGTTTGCATTGCTTATCATGACAGGATCCGACTTCGCGCAAGCAACCTCCACGGACAGTCGGATTGCTCAGAGTGGCCCCTCCCATACGACCAGCCAAACGACAAAGGAATGGAAGCAAAAGGAACTGCCTTATGACTACGTATCGATGAAAGAAGACGTGGTTATTCAGTTGAACGAGGCTCCACAGCTCCGCTCTCCTCGAAGAACGGTCGTAGGACCTGCGCCACAGGCATACACCCTCTTTTTTAAGGAAGCTGTGAACCGTGGAACAGTCGAAGCAGCGATCCGCAAAAATGCTCAGGAAGAGACCAAAAAAGAGGACTTGGGCTACGTGGAGCCGATTTTTACGTTTCACTGGGTGCACGACCGTCAACTGCAATTGCTGGCTACCCTTCCTGATACGCTTGCCAAAGACAGAAGCTGGACAGAATATGTTGTAAATGTAGCAGGAGCGAAGACGGTAAAGGGAACCGCGTTTGATGATACGAATGATTTCTCGGCGGTGGTGTTTGCTCCGTCTCAGATTTGGCGAGTCTCCGTCCATGGTAAGGTGAAAGAAAAAATGACGGACTTTGCCGTCAGGACTCCCATGGAATTTATCGACCCTGAGGAACGGTATGTGTTGTTGGAGCGATTTACAGAATATTGCGAGTGCGATGCACGTTTCCCCATGCTGTATTCGATTTATGACATACAGACAAAAGAGCTGACTGCTTATCCAGTGGAGCTGACTGACAACTATAGCGGTGCAGGCGACTTCATGGCAGATCGCCGCGGCTTCTTTTTCGCTCATCCACCAAAAGGGACAGAAGTACCGAAAAGTGAGTTTGCCACTCGTATCAAGGTAGATGGATACGTACATGGAGCCAGCTTTAGCCATGATCGCAAGCATGTATTGATGGCAGTAGGCAAGACCGAACAGAAAAAGGATCTCGATCTGGTCGTGTACGATCTGGCGACTGCAAAAGAACGGCGCCTCCCAGGTGTAATCAAAGGATGGATTCCAACAGATGAGATGAATGGGCAAGTCCAGCCCGTCAGTTTTATCGATGATGGACGCTACGCGACGTTTGAAATGATAACAGAGGAAGAAAGCTTTGAGGAGCTTCGTCAACGCTACGATTGGCAGTCAGGCAAGGTGATCAGCTGGAATCCACCTGTTCCAAAAGAAGCTTGGTCTGGCTATATCCAGTCGACAGATGGCGCCTATCAAATGTATTGGAATGCAGGGGTGTTTAAGGGCGACGTCAAACTGAAGGAAATGAAACCAGATGCGATATGGATTCCAGGCACTCACCATTTGGTTTATATCGATTGGGAAAAAGCTGAACAAGGAGCGGAGTCCGTGTCGTCGCTCTTCCTGTTCGATGCTGATCGTAAGCAACAATCTGTGCTGGTGAAAGGACTGCCAGCGAATGTATCTATTTTGGGAGCTAGCAACGACGGCAAATGGCTGTATGTTACGACTCCGGAGCTACTAGCCCCTTAGCGTCATATTCCGATGCCAGTATGGATAAAATGATCAAGGATTCGTAAGTATCGCCTGATTTTAGGCAATCGCGCAAGGTGCCCTCTATGTGAAACCCTTCCGATACGTAAAGGGTGCGGGCGCGGTCGTTCGTTTCTTTTACATCCAGCCAGAGTCGATGGGCTTTTTGCTCGATGAATGCCCAATGCTTGATCTGACGCAGGATGTTGCGACCGTAGCCTTCGCCCTTCACTGCGATTGTAATACGCATGAGCTCAATACTTTGATGAGGATTGGTCAGCCCGGCGATGATGACGTAGCCGACGGGGTGGCCTGTTTCTTTTTTTTCGGCAATCATATGGAGGATGTCCGGGTTGCCAAGTGCGTGGTGGTGCCGCTCTTCGCTCCACGGGATAATGAACGGGGTATTCTCTGGCGCATTTTCTACTTCGCATACGAATGAAATGTCTGCTGGTGTAGTGCGGCGTAAGTGGATGGTCATGCGTGTATCTCCTTTTCAGCTTAACATTTGCATACCATGATCAGATTGCCGTCGGGATCGCGGAAGTTGAACCAGTGACCATGCTGGATAGGAACGACGACTTCTACTCCGTTCTCCTTGAGAAATGCATAAGAGGCTTCGATATCCTGTGTGTTGAAATGAAACAAGGGAGCATCATCTGTGATGCGCTTCGGAAAGATTTTGCTGTCCAGAACGAGCGTCAGTCCGCTCTGTAAGGGAATGCAGTATATATGTCCGAACATAATCTCACCGTCTGCGGGAATGCCCAAGAGACGGCAGTACCAGTCGCGTGCGCGTTCGATGTCGCTGACGGCTACAAAAATGGCTCCGATTTGGGGCAGCAGGGGGGAAGTGGTAGTCATTGTGATAGAGCTCCTTTCAATTGGTGTTTTTCACAAGGTCGACCCGGCATAATCGTGCACGAAATGTCGGATCGCCTGATTTTGCTTCTGCTATTCTGAGGGGGAAAGGGAGGTCATTACCATGGATTTGCTTGCAAAGCTGAATGAGGCTCTGGACTACATCGAAGACAATTTGACCAGCGAGATTGATTACAAAGAAATCGCTCGTGTGGCTTGCTGCTCCGAGTATCACTTCAAAAGGATGTTTTCTTTTCTCGCTGGAGTTCCGTTATCCGAGTACATCCGGCGTCGGCGCATTACGCTTGCAGCTTTTGAGCTTGCGGACAGCAACGAGCGGGTCATTGACATTGCGATCAAATACGGATACGGATCGGCTGATTCCTTTGCCAGAGCTTTTCAGAATGTGCATGGCGTCACTCCGACAGAAGCCAGACACATCGGCCATTCCTTGAAGGCTTATCCGCGAATGACCTTTCATCTATCCATTAAAGGAGGCAGTGCCATGAACTACCGTATGGAAGAAAAAGAGGCATTTCGCATTGTGGGTCTGAAAAAAAGAGTCCCGCTGATTTATCGTGGAGTCAATCCAGAGATTGCGTCCATGTGGGCTTCATTAGATATGGAGACGATTCAGCAACTGAAGTCTCTATCCGATGTCAAACCACTTGGACTGCTCAGTGCGTCCACGAACTTTTCAGAAGGTCGGCTGGAATATGGTGAGGTTGATCACTTTATCGGGGTGGCTACTACAAAGGAATGTCCAGACAATCTGGCAGTGCTTGAAGTTCCTGCTTTTACCTGGGCCGTATTCGAATCAGTGGGTCCATTCCCTGATACGCTGCAAGACATCTGGGGTCGCATCTATGCTGAATGGTTTGTGTCCTCTGGATATGAGGCGGCTCAGGGCCCAGAAATTTTGTGGAACGAAAATAAAGAGATAACATCACCGACCTTTCGCAGCGAGATTTGGATTCCTGTGGTGAAAAAGTAACCCTATATTGCATTCGCTCTCGTTTGCGGAACACCTACCAGCGTGTGCATATCCGGGAAGAAATAATTACCAACTTTTTTGCATATGACAGGTACAAAAGCGAACGTTTGTTTGCTTAAATAACGGATCGTGTTTTTGATCGACATGCAGAGCTTTTATGCCAGTATCGAGAAAGGGGTCAACCCAGAGCTGCGAAACAAGCTGATTGTCGTCGCCGTCGATCCCGCTGACGTGTCCGCATAGTTCAATCCTAACCAAGATTACCCTAGCCTCATCTTGAAGACAAGGTGGGGCTATTTTACGCTTGCTGTGCTCACGAGCATCTGACAAGCGTTAATGCCAAGAAATCTTTCTCTACTGAGGACTCTTTTCGGGCACTCTAAGGGCAACACCACGATTAAGGAGGGAACCCTGATGCGTAAACACCTAGTCTTGTTCCTACTCCTCCTGTTCCTGCCGTTGGGCGCCTGCGAGCCGTTTGCATCGCCGTCGACGCCCGGTCCCGGTCCGGTGACCTCATCCCCCGGTCCTGGTCCAGTGACCTCATCCCCCGGTCCCGGTCCGGTGACCTCATCCCCCGATCCTGGTCCAGTGACCTCAGCCCCCGGTCCTGGTCCGGTGACCTCAGCCCCCGGTCCTGGTCCAGTGACCTCAGCCCCGGGTCCTGGTCTGGTGACCCCCGGTACTGGCTGCGACAAAGTAGCGGAGGTCGACAGGCAAGTGAAGGAATTATATAACAAGCAGCTCGAGGCTATTAAGGCTGGTAGGACGGAGGAGGCAGCACAGCTAAACAAAGCCTATGCGGCTGCCTGGCAACAGCTGCAATACCTTAGAAGTATTTGTCCACATGTCCCTGAAAGAAGATGACGATCCTGCAATACCTGTCGGCTGGTCATCTGCTCAGATTGCGTGAGCCTGTTACTTTCTGGGGGCAGGTCTGCTGTCATCCGAAAGACGGTAATGTTTGCCGACCAGAGCTAATTTGAACCATTTAAGCCGGCCCGAGTCGTCGGCTTTTTTCTGTTAAATTTATCAAGGGAATGGGCAAGACCGTCCGCTTCCGGTAGACCGCTCTAGCACTACGTAAAGCCGTTACATTGATGTCCCAATCCACTCCGATAAAAACGAAGAAAACCATGAAAATGGGAACAACAACAAAATCGCCAACTTATATGACGGTAAATTCGGATATGCAAGGTTTAATAGTCGTTTGCACCCATTCGACTAACTAATTCTTTGATATACATTGACAGGCGAATACTGATTTCCGAACGCATAACATCCCGGACCATTCCAAAGCGATCCTCGTATCCTCTACAAATAAAACGGTGATACATTACCATATCTGCTTGTTCATCACTCATTATTTTAATATTACGCTTCGACAATTCGCGGCGCAGACTGTACAAATCTGCACTTATTTGGCTCATTAGTGCTCGGCCTGCTGTCAAATAAAGCTGCTTTAGAAGGTTGGAATGGTTCTCTATGTCTTCGATGCTCTTTTGCACCATGCTTAACATGTGAGGAAGCAAGATGCAGTCTCGGATCATTTTGAACTCATCTTCTGTAGGTCGTTTACGGGAGTTCTTTGTGTCGTGACGATTTTCGTATTGTTCTTGATGCTCAGTAAGCAGCATTTTGGACTTCCACCGTTCATTACCGTCCAGTTTGCTCATTTGTAATGGCCTCCAATCTGTTCTGCCCTCTCACGGGCTACTCCGGACTGTAATAATGATGATGCCCTCATAATAGCGGCGCTGCCGTATCTATCCTTAATTTCATCAGTCGCTCTCTCCAGGCTGTACGCTTTGATCCGGTCGTCGAAAAAAGTAAGCTGAATGACGTTATCGTCTGTCAACTCAGTCAATGCAACAGATAGGTGGTTAACGGGCATACCGCTCCAATGTTTATGGAAAATTCCGAGAGCTGCTGCTGCGACTTCATGTGAAAGGGATGTAGGTTGTGGAAGTGTTACCTGTCTATTAAACGACAATATCGAATGTTGACCATCTGTTTCCGTTGCTCCGACGGACACAACTCGCCCGATGTAACCCAGTCTCCTGCTGCGACGACAGACCTCCACCACCAATTCCAGCAGTATGACCTCGATATCTTCAATCTTCCGATAAAGGCTGCTTCTGAGCGCCTTGCCGTGACTAACCGATTTTAATTTATTACGAATACTTGCCACGACAGGGCTAGGGTCTATTCCACGTGCTGTTTGCCAATAATATTCCGCCTGTATATCACTTTGCTTGCCCATCTCTTTTCGCATACGCTTTTTAAAATCACCCAGTTCCAGACGCGCAATGTCGCCAATCGTGTAAAGACCCATACGTGTAAAATGACGAGCCATTCGAGAGGCAACCATAAACATTTGATGTACCGGTAACGGCCATAATACAGATTCTAAATTGTCGAAACCAAGTTTAAAGATACCTGCGGGCATTTTTTTAGCAAAATTATCAGTAGCCATTTTCGCTAACACTTTCGTTGGTCCAATTCCGCACCGCGTCCAAACTCCTGTTGATAACAGAACGTGTGTCTGAATCTGGTGAGCAATCTCTTCCGGAGCCCCGAAATAACTGATAGAACCTGTAACATCAAGAAACTGTTCATCGATGGAATAAGGTTCGACTTGGTCCGTAAATGACTCGAAGATCTCGGTAAGAAGCAAGGATACGGTGATATATGTTTGCATTCGGGGGCGTATTACGACCAAATCGGAACATTTCGCAAGCGCCTCGCCGACTCTTTCGGCCGTTGTTACACCGCGTGATTTGGCGACGGGGCAAGCAGCCAGAATGATACCAGATCTTCTAGAGGGATCAGCTACAGCGACTGGCTTATCTTTCAAGTCTGGCCGGGCCGCTTTTTCAATCGAAGCATAGAATGATTGTCCGTCAACTAACATAATGGTTCGCTCTTGAGGCACGGCATTTCACTCCTGTAAAGTTGGTGATTCGTAGATGTACTGCAAAGTCCATACACGTCATGGATGCGAACGTATATTCTTATTATATACCGAATGTATGTTCGTGATGCAATGAGAATAATTGGAATGCAAAAAATGCCCCCAGGCCATCCATATTGACCAAGTAGCGCGACGCCTCAAGCTTCGGGCAGGCTCTGAGGTCCACTGGGTTCCTTTTGCCCGACTGCTGCATGTGAAGCTGGCAACGAATTTCTGAATAAAGGAAAATAGGTACATGATGGGGAGTGCACAAGAATAACACAGTAAATAGACAAAAATAGGTCTCTTTTTCAAAAGCAAGCTGCAAAAAACAGCGTGCCGCGATGAAACGGTGTGTGCGAAGAAGATGCGAGATTCCTGAAACGAAAAGCGGTCAAAAACAACCGTTTTTCGTGTTTTTTTGGCTTACACGGATTTTGCCAGAAGAGAGGTTTCCCTGTATTGTTAGATTATCTTTTGAAGCATATATTTGACGGATAGAACAAAGGAGATTTAACATGCTAGCACAAGAAATGGGTGTCATATTCACCAAGCACGCCGATCAAATTACTTCCAAGCGTTGGGGAGAATTCATGCAACAATTGGAGGAAAAAGGCCTGTACGTGCTCATTGAGACAGACACGATCGGAAGAGTGATGAGTCCATTGGGCGGCTTGATGCCCATGCCGTGTAAAAGTGAGACGCTCCATATTGTGACAGCTGATGAGCTGGAGCAGCGCGGCTTGCCGCTCGGTCACCACATCGTAACGAAAGCGAAAGAAAAAGTAGTCCAACCATAATCGAAAAAACCAACGCAACCTTTCCGTGGGAGCTAGCCTCCAAGTGGGAAAGGTTTTTTTGTGTGAAAAACGTCCCCTCTCATTGGGGGATCGAAACATCTCGACGTTTTTCATAAAGCTGGATGCAACCGCTTGCGGTCAAACAAAACGGTTATGACCGTGTTGTTGTTCCCAAATAAAAGAATGCTCCGGCTAGGGGTAAGATCTATCCGGCAATCGGCGGTAGAGGGCAGAAGGTCACATTATGATAAGGGATAGGACAAAAGAAGCAAGCAGGAGAGAGGAGAACAGGAATGACGACAATGGAGAGCAAAGAGGGAATGCAGCCCAAAAAAGGCGTGCGTCGCTTGCTGGAGATTGCGGATGAGAAGCGCGGCTTGCTCGTCGTCTCGGCGATATTGTCTTCCTTGAGCGCAATATGCATGCTGGTGCCTTATGCATCGGTCTACTTTATTTTACGCGAACTGTTAACGCATGCAGCGTCTCCCACAATGGCGGACGGGGCGTACATGATTCGGTGGGGAGTTATTGCGCTTTTGGGACTCGTGGGAAGTCTGGTCATGATGTATGCAGGCGGGATGGTGTCTCATATCGCTGCGTTTCGCATTTTGTACGGAATGCGAGTCAAATTGGCTGCGCATATCGGCCGTTTACCGCTTGGCTGGCTCAACGGGACGTCTACCGGTGCAGTCAAAAAAACATTGGAGCAAAATGTGGAAAAGGTCGAGACGTTTGTCGCGCATCAGCTTCCGGATTTGGTGCATGTAGTCGTGACAACGGTGCTCATGATTGGCGTGATGTTTTACTTGAACGTCTGGCTGGCGCTGGCCTGCGTCGTGCCGATCATACTGGGATTGATTGTGCAGATCATTACGTTTTCCGGGACGAAAACAAAAGAAAATATCAAGAGGTACTACGATTCGCTAGAACGGATGAATGGATCTGCCGTCCAGTATGTACGTGGAATGCCGGCGATCAAGGTATTTGGGCAGACGGTTCATTCCTTCCGGCGCTTTTATGCGGATATGATCACCTATCGGGACTATTGCGTCAAGCATACGGATGATTTTCAAAACGGATTCTTGGTGTTCAAGGTGATTTTGAGTTCATTTGCGGCCTTCATTCTCCCGGTAGGGGTGTTCATGCTGAGTAAAGACCCGCAAAATGTTGCGTTTGCGTCTGTTCTGCTCTTTTTCCTCGTAATGGCGCCAGGTGTATCTGCACCGATGTTTAAGCTCTTGTTTTTGACTTCTACCCTGCGTGACATTGGCGAGGGGGTGGAGCGCATGGATCGGATTTTGGCAGAGCAGCCCGTTGCCGAACCGCTTAGCTCCCAGCGTCCGCAGAGCTTTGATGTCGCATTTGAAAACGTCTCTTTTTCTTATGCAGCAGAGGGGAAAACAGGAGGAGCGGCACTTTCTCGCATCTCTTTTTTGGCGAAGCACGGGCAGGTGACAGCTCTGGTCGGACCATCTGGTGCAGGGAAATCTACGGTCGCGAATCTCATTCCGAGATTTTGGGATGTTTCGGAGGGAGCGATTCGCATTGGCCAGGTAGATGTTCGGGAGCTGTCGAGCATAGATTTGATGAACACCGTAGCATTCGTCTTTCAGGATACGTTTTTGTTTTACGACACGGTTTACAACAACATTGCGATTGGATTGCCAGACGCAACGCCAGAAGCGGTCTATGCAGCGGCGAAGGCAGCCCAATGCCATGATTTTATTCAAAAGCTCCCGCAAGGCTACGACACCCTGATCGGGGAAGGGGGAGTCTACTTGTCTGGGGGAGAAGAGCAGCGTGTGGCGGTCGCACGGGCGATCCTGAAAAACGCACCGATTCTTGTCCTCGACGAGGCGACTGCCTTTGCTGATCCTGAAAATGAGTATGAGATGCAACTGGCGCTGGCAGAGCTGATGAAGGGCAAAACCGTCATTGTCATCGCGCATCGCCTGTCAACGATTCGGGATGCAGATCAAATTTTGGTGCTGGAAAAAGGGAAACTGATCGAACAAGGCAGGCATCAATCATTGATAGAGGCGAATGGGCTCTACGCCCGGATGTGGAAGGCTTACACCGATGCGCAGGACTGGCAAATGGGCGAAGGAAAGGGGAGTGTGGATGCAGATGAGTATGCTGAACAATATCACAGCAGGTAAACCAAGGGCGCTGATCAAACCCGTTATGTACACGACACTTGCCAACCTTGCGCAAATATTGCCGTTTGCCTTGCTCGTGGAGGGTGCCCGATTGATTTTTGAGCCGTTTGTCCAGCCGGGTGCCCCATTGAACATCGAGCGACTCTGGTGGGTATGCGGATGGATGGTAGTCTCGTTGCTCCTTTTGTTTCTATGCGAAATTCCAGCGTATCGTACACAGTTTCGTGGTGCCTACAGCACGGCTGCTGAAGGGCGAACCAAGCTCGCAGAGCACCTTCGCAAGCTGTCACTCGGTTACTTGAACAAAAGAGACCCAGGGGATTTGGCCAATATGATGATGGGAGATTTTACGATGGTGGAGCACGGGATTTCCCATCTCGTACCGCAAATGTTGGGGGCGATCATCATGCCTGTCATGGCGATCGTAGGTCTTTCTTTCGCGGATTGGCGCATGGCACTGGCCTTGTTTGCTGCGTTTCCCATAGCGATTCTCTTGGTGCTGATGACATCTGGACTACAACGCAGGCTCGGAGCGAGGCATATGCGTGCCAAAATTGACGCCGCCAATCGCTTGCAGGAATATTTGAACGGCATTCGCGTCATCAAGGCGTACAATTTGACTGGCGAGCGCTTTGTACGGCTGGAGCAATCCTTTCGCGAATTCATGCGGCAGAGCATACGAATCGAAGGCTTACTGGGACCGATTGTGCTCGCCGCCATCGCTTTTATTCGGGCGGGCCTCACACTCATGGTCATGGTCGGCGTGTATTTGCTCGTAGCAGGTAGCATAGATCTGATCACGTTTGTCATGTTCCTGCTGGTTGGGACACGTATCTTTGATCCGTTGACAGCTGCACTCGTCAACTATGCAGAATTCCGTTACCACGAACAGGCGGGGGAGCGGATTGTCCAGTTGCTGTCGGAGCCGATCATGACAGGCAAGCAGCAACCACCTTCGGAAAACGACGTGAAGCTTGCAGGCGTCTCTTTTGGCTATATCGAAAAGAACGTCCTGAACAACGTGAGCATGCATATGCCAGTCGGTTCGTTTACAGCGTTGGTCGGGCCATCCGGCAGTGGAAAAAGCACCGTGATGCGGCTGATTGCCAGATTTTATGACCCGTCGCAAGGCAGTGTTCAGCTGGGCAATCAACCACTTGTCGACATGGACCCGGAGGCACTTCTCTCCCGCGTGTCAATGGTGTTCCAGGACGTGTATTTATTCCAGGACACGATTGCAAACAACATTCGCTTCGGAAAAAGGGATGCGACACAAGCGGAGGTCGAGGAGGCGGCCAAACAAGCGTGCTGCCATGATTTCATCATGCAGCTACCCAATGGCTACGATACGCTCGTAGGGGAAGGGGGGAGCACGCTATCAGGCGGCGAGAAACAGCGCATTTCCATTGCTCGAGCGATCCTGAAAAATGCGCCGATCATTCTCTTGGATGAAGCAACAGCCTCACTCGACCCCGAAAATGAGGCGCAAATTCAGAAAGCGATCGATACGCTTATCGAGGGAAGAACGGTTATTGCCATTGCTCATCGCCTGAAAACCATCCGTAATGCTGACAACATCTACGTGTTGGAAAATGGCACGGTCATCGAACAGGGACAGCATGATGAGCTTGTGAAGAAAAACGGTTTGTATGCGCGGCTATGGAAGCTGCAGCAAACGACAGGCGGCTGGAGACTGTCTTCATAAATCGGTGACAAAACCCGCTAGGCAAGTCAGCCGAAGCGGGTTTTGTCATGGGCGCACGCTTACGTTTCGTTGTCTGCTTTTTTAGTCGCAGGGACGTGACGGAATAGCTTGGTCATGCACGCCCATGCGATGAGTGGGCCGATTCCGATGCACAGAATCAACCAGTTCAGCGTAAGAGAAGAGACGCTCAAGGAGGTTACCAGCAGAAAGATCAGAATCCCCACCAGCCGACCAACGTCCAGAGCGAACTCTCGGAGCACGACATACTCGACCCGATTGCGTGCGCTCTCTTCGTTCGTGCCAATCAGATCAAAAATCGTGGAGAGCATGGGTACAGAATACAGCGGATAAGCGATGGACACGGCAATCCCGAAAATAAGCAGTGTCGTAAAGCTCACCTGCCAAAAAAATACGAACAGAATCCCCCACATGATGACAGTACCAGTGAGCATTCCCCACTTGCGATAGCGCGGAGCGAACCATTTGGCGATCAAGAAGTAGCTCACAAGCCCGACGGCAGATGTAGTCAACCAGTAGTTGCCGAGAGTCATCTCGCTTCTCGTGGAAATGTAGACGAGTAGACCGATCACAAAACCGAATACACCTTCACGCAGTCCTTGACCAGCTAAAGCGCCTGCCGCCCAGCGCCACTCGGGCTCCTCTCGCAAGCAACGGAAGGAAAAGCTCCAAGAATACGTCCCTTCCGATTGACGTTTTTTCAAAAAAAAGCTGATGAACACGCCGACGACAAATAGCGCAAGCGAGATCCCGAAAATAAGGGAGTAGCCGCTATTTCCCGGGAGCCGCGTAATGAGCAACCCTGATATCCATGGAGCGAGCATGCCGCCAATGGAAGCAAGCAACCCTGCCCAACCGTTGAAAAGGTCGCGGTTATCGGCATTCGTGATTTCGAAGTACACCACATTAAAAGAAAGCCAGAAAAAGCCACTCGCCATACCTTGAACGAGCCCAAGCGGTACGGCATAAGAGACAGCTTTTGGACCCGCCAGAAGAACGAGCAAATAAAAAAGGGCAGAAACCGCCATTCCGGCACGCAGGATATTCATTTTGTTCAAATGCTTAACATACCAGCCAGCAAGCCAGAAGGTAAGAGCACCCGCGAGGTGGGCGGCAAAAGTAAACCAAGCGATCGGTGCAAACTGACTTTTTACCTTCCACAAATAGACGTTTACAAACGTGCCAGAAAGGGCGCCAGCGGCAATGAATACAGCGTTGACCAGGAGCAGCAGCTTGGCTTGATTGTCCAGCCGACCTGATGGCTTTTGATGAGAAGGCTCGTGGCGCGACATTTTCAGACCAGTGGACTCCTGTATTTGAAGGAAGGATGGAAGGCGGTTTTTTGTTTTTTGGTGCATACGTTCCCTCCGCGCAAAAATAGGACATGAACATAACGTGCCCTACCGCTGCTGCTTTCAACAGGAAAGTGAGTAAGCACCATGTTTTCCCAAATGAAAAGCGAAGATCGCAATTTTTCGAACGTTATTTCATTTCAGGGAGGAAAACGACTAGCAGCAAACAAATTAAGAGAGGATAGGCATACGAAAATACAGAAGCGAACAGAAAAGAGGTCACGAGATGGCGACAACCATTTTCAGAAATGGACGCATTTACACAGGAGATTCCAAGCATTTGTTCGTACAAGCACTGGTCGTTCGGGATGGAATTGTCCATGACTTGGGCAGCGATGCGGACATGCTTCTTCAATACGGAGGCAGTGATGCAACGGTCGTTGATTTGCAAGGATGTACCGCTACCCCGGGATTGATTGACAGCCACCTGCACTTGGGATGGCTCGGTCTCACCTTTTTGCAGCTGGATTTGAGCAAAGCTCGCTCTAAGGACGAGATGCTGTTTCTCTTAAAAGAAAAAGCGCAAGCCACATCTGAAAATACGTGGATACAAGGCTACGGCTGGGATGAGAATTTGTTCGCGGATGGGGGCGGCATTCCTACCATTGAAGAGCTTGATCAAGCTGCACCGCATTGCCCGATTCTTCTGGCACGAATATGTGGACATGCGAATCTGGTCAACAGCAAGGCATTGGAGCTATGTGGCTATCATCGAGACATGGAGGTGCCTGCGGGGGGAGTCATTGTACATGATCCTGTGAGCGGAAAGCCAACGGGTATGCTATTAGAAACTGCCTCCAACCTGATTACGAAGCATATTCCAAGACCTGACTACGATCAGTTGAAGCAAAGCCTGCGCAGCTCGATTCGCTATGCAATGGCGCATGGATTGACAGGGGCACATACGGAGGATTTGCGTGAATTGGGCGGACTTGCGCAAACGTATCGGCTCTATGATGAGCTCATCAATGGCGAAGAGCTTGCGCTGCGCAGCAACCTGCTGGTCTTCTATCCGCATATGCATGAGCTGCGCGACTTAAACATGACGGCAGGTTATGGAAACGCTCATGTGCAAATCGGTGCGGTGAAAATTTTTGCAGATGGGGCATTAGGACGCAGGACGGCTTACCTGTCAGCTCCGTACGCTGATGATCCGAGTACCAGCGGTTATCCTGTGCATGAGCAAGACGAGCTGACAGAGCTGGTTCGCCAAGCACGTGAACTGGGGATGCCTATTGCCGTACACACCATTGGCGACAAAGCACTGGAAATGGTGCTGGACAGCTTGGATCAGTTCCCGGCAGTCGCCTATCGAGACCGCCTCATACACACACAAATCTTGCGGCCGGACCTGCTGGACCGCTTGAAGCATCCGCATCGGATCGCAGATATCCAACCGCGTTTTCTTGCAGGAGACTTCCCTTGGGTGATGGATCGCGTTGGGCAGGAGCGGATTCAACACTCGTACATCTGGAAAACGATGATGGATTACGGAATCATTTGCGCTGCGGGCTCGGATACACCGGTAGAGCCAATCGATCCTCTGTTGGGGATACACGCAGCGGTCACGCGCAAAGCACCAGGGGAAACACACGATGGGTACTTCCCGCAAGAAAAACTGACGATGGAGGAAGCGATTCATCTGTTTACATTGGGCAGTGCACAGGTGACGAACGAAGATCATGTCAAAGGTACGCTGTCTCGTGGAAAATACGCGGATATGACCGTCTATTCCAAAGACCTGTTTGCCATCGATCCAGACGAGCTGTTTTCGACAAAGGTCATGATGACCATCATTGGCGGAACAGTTTGCTACACGTCTTGAAAACATAACCCGAAAATCAGAGCAGCGGCTGCCCTGGACAAGAAAGTAAAGTCCTGGATTGCCGCTGTTTTATGGAACGATCTACTTTGCAGACATACTTGACAGATGCTCTTCAAGACGATCCATGGTCTGTTCGGCACCTGGGACGGCATATGTTTTCACCTTATCGAATACAGCGGCAGTTTCTTCAAAAACGGTGCGATAAGTCAGTTTGGTCTTGCCATCCAGATCCTCAAAGATGGCTGTCGCAAAAAAATGCGGAAACACAGTATGTTTGAAGACGATTCGCTCGAGTTGAACGACCTCGACAAAGACGTTGGTGTTGGGAAAATCAACGCCATCAGGACCGTGCATGACAAACTGCCATGTACCGCCCGGTTTTAAATCAAACTTCTGAGAAGTCGTCGTAAAACCTCGAGGCCCCCACCATTTCGACAGGTTCTCCTCTTTCGTCCAAGCATCAAACACAAGATCGCGTGGAGCATCAAATACACGGGTGATCACAATCTCGCAGTCGCCTGCTTGCGTTGCGATTTTGTTTGATTCGTTGTTTTGGTTCATATCCATCCCTCCATACTTAAGTAGCTTCGCCATGGATACACTCATTTTTTCAATCATAGCAAATAAATTAGGTTTGGATTTCTTTCGGATTGCTCTCTTGCATAACCCATACGCAAAACCCGGCTCAGGATGAGTGAGTCGGGTTTTTTGTCAGCTGCTTTCCGCGCAGCAAGCTCTTCACATCGATTTCCGCAATCAGCACACTGATCAAAACGAGACCTGCACCTATGTACCCGCGAACAGAAAGTGTTTCGCCTGTAACCAAGAAGGCAAACAGGGCAGCGAAGACTGGCTCCAAGGAAAAAATAACACCCGTGTGCGTGGGGGTCGTATATTTTTGGGCCACCGTTTGAACGACAAAGCCAATTGCACTGCACAATACGCTAAGGGCGAGCACGGCGATCCAAGCCTCTGTCGTCTGCGGCAATGTGGGAGTCTCCAACGCAAAAGAAAAAACAATGCCCAACAGTGCCGTAAAACCAAGCTGATAAATCCCCAACTGGATCGTATCCGATTGATTGGCCCATCGGCCTGTTACGGTAATATGTGTAGCGTAAAAGAGAGCACCAGCGATGCACAGCAGATCTCCTTGGCTGATGCGAAATTCAGCGCTTAGTGTGAGCAGGCCGATGCCGATCATGGCCAGTCCAGCGCCGACAAAGACTCTTTTTTCGGGACGGTTTCTCAAAAGAATAGATAAGAGCGGAACAAAGATAACGGTCAAGCTAACGAGAAAGCCTGCCTGGGAAGCTGTCGTTGATTTCACTCCGTTCGTGATGGTGGCAAAAACCCCGAAAAGGAGCGCACCGAGTACGAATGCATGGAGCAATGTTTTTAGATTCGTGCTACGCAAGCGTTTATGGAACAAGGCAGCTGCCAGTATAAAAGCAATGCCAAAGCGGACACCGATCAGATTGAAAGTCTCCAAATCCTTCAATCCCATTTGCATAAACACATACGAGGTTCCCCAAAACAGGGTGACCAAAATCATAGCCAAATCGGCTTTCACTTGCGGTTTCATGTTGGGATAAGCCTCCTTGCCCGGGAAAAAGCGGGTCCTAATCAGTGTTGCGCCATAAACAGTATACGAGTATCGTTTAAATAAGAAAAATGAATGTTTGTGATGATTTTCATGAATCGGATTCATGTAAAGGGGACGAAGAAGGGTGAGCTTGAACAAGTTTGAGGTAGTGATCACCGTTATTGAGTCGGGGAGCTTAACCAAAGCTGGAGAAATACTAGGTCTGACACAATCAGCGATCAGTCATGCGATTGCGAGTCTGGAGCGGGAATTTGGGTTTTCACTTTTGACCAGAGGACGGTCAGGTATTAGCCTCACGAGTAATGGGGAGCGACTGCTTCCCTACATGCGCGAGACCTTGCGCTGTCATGAGCGGATGAAACAAGAGGTGTTTGCCATCAATGGGTTGGAGGTCGGGACGGTGAGAATTGGAACGTTTACGAGTGTATCCACGCAATGGCTTCCCGGTATTCTCAAACGGTTTCAAGATCAATATCCGGCGATCGAGATTAAGCTGATGGAAGGGTATTACGATGGAATTGAGAGCTGGATTCAAACCGGAGAGATTGATTTCGGCTTCGTCTCCTTGCCGACAACAGAGGATTTGGAATGTATTCCTTTGAAAAAGGATCAGATGTATTTATTGGTGACAGAGGAACACCCGCTCTACAAAGAGGAGCGGGTGCATGTGAGCCGATTGGCCGAAGAGACATTTATCATGCCGAAGACGGGCTGTGACAATGATATACAGCGCTTGCTGGCCCAGTATCAGATCGAGCCGCGAATCAAATATGAAGTAGGAGATGATCATGCGATTATTGCCATGGTGCAAAATGGGCTCGGGATCAGTATCCTTCCGGAAATGATTTTGTTCCGCTTGCCTGCAAATATCCGGATGATCCCGCTTGAAGGGGAGCATTACCGTTCGCTCGGGGTGGCAGCAACCTCTTTTTCCAAGCAGTCACCGGCTGCCAAACGCTTCTTGCAATTTGTTACCGAATGGGTAAACGAGCAGCAGGCGTAATTCAGACAGACAAATCGCTCCTGACTTCCTTCGCCAACGGCTGCTTTCGGATAAAGGGCAGGTACAACAAGAAAAACAACACGAGAGCTACTCCTTCCAACGATACGATGTACCACGGATACCGGCCCAAAAAGTCGATCAGACTGGGATTGTCCGGTTTGCGCGAGACAAATAAGTAATTTCCGCCGGTCCAATGGTTGACGAAAAGTGCGACGAGCAAAAGCAGGTTTAAAAAGCCCATCGTTTTCCCAATCGAACGGACAGTCGGACGGTAGCCTTCTATCCACGTCATGTATAGGCAAGCAAGGACGATTCCCGCGTGGGCTACAAAAAAATGCACAAAGCGAAAATGCGGAAATGGATAAAACAACTCGGGGGTAAGCAGTGCCTGCATGGCTCCGCCAATTCCTGCAAAAAACGTAATCTCATACAGCCCGTAACTTCTCGTCATCAGCATCATGGCAGAAAGGAGGAGGGTCACGCTACACAGCTGCAAGGGCAATGTGTAAGCAGCCGTCCAGCTCTCGGTATAAACATGCCAAAGCTGATAACAAACCTCTGACAAGAGCAAGACACCCGCAAGTACGTAACGTGTGGCGAGTCGATTTGTCGGGACTTGGAGCTTTTGCCGAAATAAATAGGTGAACACGACCAGACAGAGTACTAGAATCAAGGTGATAACGTGAGAAGTAGAAAACAGCCGAAACGGCTCACCTGTCAGAAAAAGTGAAAAATAGGGTGAGGTCATAATGATCTCCTCTTTGTTTATTATTTTTTATATTTGAAAATTCACGAAATTTTAACAGATAGCTATTTGTCTGATATAAATCTTTGGTTATAATATAAATAGACTACGTTACATCATTGAGAGGAGTTATAGTCTTGAACTTAGTGCTCACGGAAAAACAATGCAAGTCTTGCCAGGTTCGCTTGACCGAGTATGAAATCGAGAACAATGGTGCGCTCTGCATGGAATGCTTCAAGGAAGAAAAAAGCGAGTAAAAGTAACAGCAAGGCATACGGCAACTGACTGTCTACTGCTATCTAATAATAGACCCTTTCAATCAGGCCCTCTCTTTCATAGAGAGGGTCTGATTTTTTTGCAGGCCTTATTCCGGGAGCGGAATGATGAGTTCCATTCTTCGGCTACCGTCTTTCATGCTTGTTTCAAACAAGATCAGTGTCAGTGTGCTGTTCGGCTCCGCTTTTTTCACTTTCAGTGTATGGGTAAAATCTCCCCAATCAGGAGCAGCGGTCGTAGCCTGCACGGAACCTTGTGTCAGCTCGTTATGCCCATCTTCTACGACATAATTGAGTACTGCTTCGAACACGCTCGCCTGTCCTTTGATTTCAAACGTGTCTTGGGCGGTTTTCTTCACAGTGACATTGCGGAAAATGTCATTGGCATAGACAGCCTCTTGTTGAGTTGGTTGTTCCGTTGGTGGCTTCTCAGGCGTTGTAGGTGGTTGCGTGGTTGCGGGTGGCTCAGAAGCAGGTGTCTCGGGTTCGGCTGCAACGGGTGGCTTCTGTTGTTCTGTTGGAGTGGAAGGGCTATCTGTGCCACTCGTGCATCCTTGCAGCAAGCCGATCGTCAACAGCAGCAAAAGCAGTTTTTTCATGGTATCCCTCGATTCTGTCTGGTATGAAATGGTACCTACAAATAGTAAGACGTAAAAACAAATAATAGTGTTTCAGGTGGATGAGTCTTCCTGCATCAAACTGTGGTAGAATGGAGAGGAAGTAGCAACCATTATTCCTAGAAGGCTGGTCTGATAAGAATGGAACAACAGACGTTTCGAGTGGAAAAAGACTTTCTTGGCGAGAAGCAAATTCCAGTAGATGCTTATTATGGCGTGCAAACGATGCGAGCAACGGAAAACTTCCCAATCACCGGGTATCGTCTTCATTTTTCCCTCATCAATGCAATGGCAATGGTAAAAAAAGCAGCTGCGATGGCAAATATGGAAGTTTCCAGATTGAATCCGCGGCTAGGAAATGCAATTGTCGCTGCGGCGGAAGAAATCATGCAAGGAAAATGGCATGATCAATTTATCGTCGATCCGATCCAGGGTGGAGCAGGTACTTCGATCAATATGAATGCCAACGAAGTGATCGCGAACCGCGGTCTTGAGATGCTAGGTGAGAAAAAAGGAGATTATTTCCACCTCAGCCCAAATACACATGTCAACATGTCTCAGTCTACTAATGATGCTTTCCCGACAGCGATTCATATTTCAACACTTACTCTGTTGGAAAAGCTGCTCGTGACGATGGATAAGATGCATGATGCATTTGGCCAAAAAGCAAAAGAATTCGATGATGTCATTAAAATGGGCAGAACGCATTTGCAGGATGCGGTTCCGATTCGCTTGGGCCAAGAATTCGAAGCATACCGTCGAGTGCTTGAGCGCGACATCAAGCGTATCAAGCAATCTCGTCAGCATTTGTACGAAGTGAATATGGGAGCGACTGCGGTAGGAACGGGTTTGAATGCTGACCCTCGTTACATTACAACAGTAGTCAAGCATCTTGCCGATATCACAGGCTTCCCGCTGACAGGTGCGGAGCATCTCGTGGATGCGACACAAAACACAGATGCGTACACAGAAGTATCAGCAGCACTGAAAGTTTGTATGATGAATATGTCTAAAATCGCAAATGACTTGCGTTTGATGGCATCAGGACCTCGAGCTGGACTGGGAGAAATCTCCTTGCCAGCACGTCAGCCAGGCTCCTCGATTATGCCAGGAAAAGTCAATCCTGTCATGGCAGAACTCATCAACCAAGTAGCGTTTCAGGTCATCGGAAATGACCATACGATTTGTTTGGCTTCCGAGGCAGGTCAGCTAGAATTGAACGTTATGGAGCCTGTGCTTGTCTTCAACTTGCTGCAATCGATCAGCATTATGGACAATGCATTCGATGTCTTTACGCGTCACTGCTTGGAAGGAATCGAAGCAAACCGCGAGCGCATGAAAGAATACGTCGAAAAAAGCGTAGGCGTCATCACTGCGGTGAATCCTCATCTCGGATATGAGACTGCTGCACGCATTGCCCGCGAAGCCATTTTGACAGGAAAGTCTGTACGTGAGCTGTGCTTGCAACACAATGTACTGACAGAAGAGGAGCTGGATCTGATTCTCGATCCATTTGAAATGACTCATCCAGGTATTGCTGGAGCATCCTTGCTGGATCGCGACTAAACCAAAAAACTCCCGCGCTTTGCACATGCGAAGCAGCGGGAGTTTTTGCTTGCAAAAGGAAGGGCTTGCACTACTTTTTCGGAAGCTGCTCCAAGCTCTTGAATTCATAGCCTTGCTTGCGTGCTTCATCGATCATCATCCCGAGTGCCTCTGCATTGTCTTTGGAGACAGAATGGAGCAGAATGACAGCGCCAGGATGCAATTGAGCCATCACGCTATCATAGGCATATTTTGCCCCCCGCTGGACTTTGGTATCCCAATCTTTATAGGCGACCGACCAAAAAACATTGGTATAGCCCATATCTTTGGTTACAGCAAGTGTGCGATCGCTGAAAATTCCTCTAGGAGGTCGCAAGTAACGCATGTTAGCTTGTCCGGTCACATGCTGGACTGCATCGCTTACTTTCGTCAGTTCGTCTTTGATTTTCTGATTCGATACGGTTGTCATATCGGGATGGCTCCAGGAATGGTTGCCGATCAGATGTCCCTCTTGCGCCATTCGCTTTAACAACTCGGGCTGTTCCTTCACAAAGTGCCCTGTCACAAAGAAAATGGCAGGGACTTTTTTCGCGACAAGTGTATCTAAAATCTTTGGTGTAAAGCCGTTTTCATAACCGTTATCAAACGTCAAGTAAAGCTCTTTTTTCGTGGTATCCCCTAAAAAAACCGCACCGTGACGATCCACAATGCCTTTAAAGCCTTCCTCGTTAATAGAGGGTAACTGACCATTCTTGCTCTTTTTAAATCCAAAATGGTACGGGTGATCTGGTGAGGCCATAATCGAGTCAACTGGCAAGGCACTTGTAAGCAACAAGCTAATCCCGATCAACAAGCTTTTGATCCATCGTCTTTTCAATAAGGAGCTCTCCCTTCTGTAGCGAAGTCATGATGTGTTTAAGGCGATTCCATCAAAAGTTTGTCCAGTCTACTTCCAAATATGTAAACGTACATCTGCAACAGCGGCTAGGTAGAAGGGCAAGTGAAGTGGTATTCCAAGTTGTGTAAAAATCTTCTCTGGATAGGGAGACAACTGTCCATACAAGAAAAAGGAACTCGTCATATAGTATCAAAGTCGACAGAAAACTGTTGGCAAATGCTACCAAGTAATCATCTATAGCCAGGAGGTGTGGTTAACATGGAAGAATGGTTGGAGCAATTACGTGATGCCATCGGTGAAGGTGCAGAAGAATTGGAAGTAAAAATCGAATACGAAGATGGTACCACGAAAAAATTGTACTTCGGCAGTAATGATGAAGAAGATGAAGACGAAGACGAAGAATCCGAAGACGAAGAATCCGAAGATGAAGAATCCGAAGACGAAGAATCCGAAGACGAGGAATCCGAAGACGAGGAATCTGAAGACGAGGAATCCGATGACGAAGAAGAAGATGACGACGAAGATGACGACGAAGATGACGACGACTAATCGTTTGTATTTGTTGAAAAAAGATACGCGTACATGCGTATCTTTTTTCTGTTGCATTCTGTAATATTAAACATATTTCATGATGAGGATGGAGCAGAAAATGAGCTTTCAAGTGAGTCATCAAACGATAAAAGAATGGTGTGGTCGCCTTTCCTATGAAAGAGGAAAGACGTTTTACCGTTCTGGGAACGTGCTTGTGGAGCATTTTCAACAGGAGCCTGCCTGGATCAAAACCACAGTGAACGCAGGAAAAAATAATTATCAGGTCACGATTGAACTGGACGAGTCTGGTATGGCAGCAGTGTGCAGTTGTCCTACTTTAGCGTCGTATGATCACTACTGCCAACATATCGCAGCTTCGTTGTTAACCATGCGTGATCTGCAAGTAGACGAGCATCCTGGCAGTTATTCCACTTCCTTTACAACGAGACAAGCAGGCAGGACAACCCAGCCTGATTCCCAGCTAACAGAGGGACTGTTCGGCTTGTTCGTGGACCGGCCGATTCGGACAAGCCATAATCGCGTGTTGCTGGATTCACGAACAACGCTTGCCTTGGAAATCATATGTAAAATCATACCGTACGGCTTTCGCAAGAGCATGATCGGAATAGAGCTGAAGCTAGGGCCAAAGAGGTTATACATCGTAAAGGACATTCGCGCGTTTTTAGACCAGATGGATAAGCAGCAAGTGTATCGTTTCTCTAGCCAATTTGCCTATGATCCGAATTTGCATCGCTTTTTGCCAGAGCATGAAGCCATTCTCCGTGAACTCCTGCAAATTTACCGCACGGAAAAAATATATCGAGAGACAGCAAGCTACCATTATCAGGAACAGAAGCATGTGGGTGGGGAACGGGTTCTTCTTGTTCCACCCTTTACCTGGGAGCGATTATTTGCTTTGCTACTTACCGCACCGACTGTTCACATTCAGCATCATGACCAAATGTATCCAACGTTTGCATGTATAGATGAGCCGCCGCCACTCCACTTCGAATTCGACCAGACCAAAACCGATCAATATCAGCTGGAAGTCCAAGGATTCAAGCAAATTACTGTCTTGCAAGCTTACGGATTGCTGCTCGTAGATGGCATATGGCACAGACTACCAAAGGAACAATGCCACAGTTTGGCTGAGCTGAAGCACCTGTTAGAATCTCATAGCAGTGAGCGAATTCACATTCCCGCGGAAAAAATCGAGCCATTCATGGTGCAGGTTGTCCCGGCCTTGATGAAACTGGGGAACGTGCAAATTGCAAAGGCCGTCTCGGAACGAGTCGTGCAATTCCAGTTAAAAGCCAAGCTGTATTTGGACAGGGTAAGAGACCGGCTGCTGGCGGGACTTGAGTTTCAATATGGCGATATCGTCATCAATCCGCTGGAAGGGAATGAAGGAGGAGGGCAACGTGGTAGTGAGCTGATTTTGATGCGTGATGGGGAGAAGGAGCGGCAGATTTTAGGGCTGATGGAGGAAAGTGCCTTTACCCGCACGGAAGGCGGGTATTTTCTAGATGACGAGGAAGCTGAGTACGACTTCCTTTACCACCTCGTTCCTAAGCTGGAAAAACTGTTAAAGGTATACGCAACAACTTCCGTAAAAATCAGGATTCAGCCTCTCCACCTACCACCAAAAGTAAAAGTGGATGTCGATGAGCGAACAAATTGGCTGGATTTTCGCTTTGATATGGATGGGATACCCGAGTCCGAGATCCGAAGTGTTATCCAATCGGTAGAAGAAAAGCGCAGATATCATCGGCTGTCGAATGGAGCGCTTCTGCCACTTGAAACAAAGGAATTTGAGCAAATCAATCGTTTCCTAGACGAGATGGGCATGCAATATGCTGAGCAAATGGGGAGTGGCTTTCAACTGCCTGCTTTTCGGGGACTGCGCTTGCTTGATATACCCATGCAGGGACAATCTGTTCAGCTAGGCAAATCGTTGCGCCAGTTTTTGGAGAATATGCGTAACCCTGATAATCTGGACTTTCCAGTACCCGAATCTTTGCAGGCGACACTTCGAGTTTATCAGAAGTTTGGCTATCAATGGATGAGAACATTGGCACACTACGGCTTTGGGGGAATTCTCGCAGACGATATGGGACTGGGGAAGACCTTGCAAAGTATTACCTTTCTTCTCTCTGTCCTACCCGAAATCCGAGAACAAAAGCTCCCGGCGATTATCGTGGCTCCTGCCTCTCTTTTATACAATTGGCACAATGAAATTAAAAAGTTTGCGCCAAATATCCGTAGCGTTATTGTGGATGGAACGAAGGAAGAGCGGAATCAAATCGTAAACGAGCTGTCAGAAATCGATGTGCTCATTACTTCGTATCCGCTCTTGCGTCGTGATCATGCCCAGTTCGAGGAGTATTCCTTCCACACCTTGATCTTGGATGAAGCGCAAACCTTCAAAAACTATGTGACCCAAACAGCTCAGACAGTAAAACGATTGAAAGCTAAGCATCGCTTTGCTCTTACGGGAACACCTGTGGAAAACAGGATAGAGGAGCTGTGGTCCATCTACGATGCTGTTTTCCCTGAGCTTTTTCCGGCAAGAAAGGAATTCCTCGACTTGCCGCGAGATACGATTGCGAAGCGGACGCGCCCATTTTTACTACGCAGGCTTAAGACTGAGGTACTGAAGGAATTGCCAGCCAAAATTGAAACACTGCAAAGCGCAAGGCTGTTGCCAGAACAGAAAAAGCTGTATGTCGCCTATTTGGCGCAGCTCCAACAGGAAACAGTGAAGCATCTGTACAATAAAGGCTTTCAAAAAAATCGGATCAAAATTCTCGCAGGCTTGACGAGACTGCGTCAGATATGTTGTCATCCAGCGCTGTTCGTCAAAGAGTATGATGGAGGGTCAGCCAAGCTCGAACAGCTATTCGAGATCATCGGTGAATGCAAAAACGCTGGGAAGCGCGTTTTGCTCTTTTCTCAATTTACGGAGATGCTAGGGATAATCGGACGCGAGCTGGGGTATCACGGTGTCCCGTTTTTCTATCTGGACGGACAGACACCAGTGGCAGAGAGACTAGATTTGTGCAACCGATTTAACGAGGGAGAGCGGGACCTGTTTCTCATGTCATTGAAAGCTGGGGGAACAGGATTGAATGTGACGGGTGCGGACACCGTAATCTTGTATGATCTGTGGTGGAATCCCGCTGTGGAACAACAGGCAGCTGATCGTGCCCATCGTATCGGACAAAAGAACGTCGTTCAAGTGATCAGGCTTGTTGCAGAGGGGACGGTCGAAGAGAAGATGTACGAGCTGCAACAAAAAAAGAAAAACTTGATCGAGGAAATCATTACACCGGGGCACGAGGCTATCTCTTCTTTAACCGAGCAAGAAATACGCGAATTGCTGATGATTTAACATGAACAGCTTGACTGTCGCTACCATGCGAGGGGTCAAGCTGTTTTTTGCGAGACTTTATCCCTGTGCGAATAACGAATTGGCAGACTCCCAATGATATTTGTCCGGTTCGAGATAAGAACATAGCGAATAGCTTATGGAGAAGGACGAAGGCATCACCACAGTAGTGTGGGGGGAATGGAATGGAACAATATGTGATTCAGCCATGGGATACCCGAGAAGGGAATGTGGAAACGCCGGCTAACTGGGATATGACAGTGCCACCGGAAGTAGATGCGATCGCAGAACAAGTGATCAAAGAGTACGACATGTCGGTGAAGAGTCGTACGCTCATTACTTCCAAGCCAGACAAAGGCGGGGCTATTTGGCGCATCGAAACAGATAAAGGTCCGCGCAGTCTAAAGGTACTGCACCGTACGCCTGAACGCAGTCTCTATAGTGTGGCTTTCCAAGAATACGTCGTCAAACAGGGGGCAAGGGTACCAGCATTGATTCCTGCCCGAAATGGCAGTCTATTTGTGGAAAAAGGCGGGAAACTCTGGATTGTTACGGATTGGATTGCTTTGCAACCGGCAACAAAAGTAGATTTGGTAGGCGCGCAAGAACTTTGCTACGGTCTTGGTGAATTCCATCGTCATTCGAAAGGCTATATTCCGCCCGCAGGAGCCAAAAACTCTTCCCGTTTATATCGTTGGCCCAATCATTATCAAAAGATTGCCAAAAAAATCGGGTGGATGCGGGAAGTAGCAAAAGCCTACAGTGAAACCCCAACAAGTAAATCCATTTTGGCCGTCGTTGATCACTATGAACAGCAAGCATGGGCAGCCTTAGAGAAACTAAAAACCTCTTCCTATCCGAAAATGATCAAAATGGGAGAGGCGCACTGGGGATTGGTGCACCAAGATTACGGCTGGTCAAATGGTCAAAATGGTCCGGGAGGGCTTTGGGTCATCGACCTGGATGGCGTGTCGTACGATTTGCCATTTCGGGATTTGCGCAAGCTCATCACCAGTACGATGGATGATATGGGCGTCTGGGATGTTACCTGGATGCGCGGCATGATCGAAGCCTATCATAAGGCGAATCCACTGGATCGCGAATCGTTTGAAGTGCTCTTGAATGACATGGCAGTGCCAAACGAATTTTATAAGCACCTCAAAGAGATGTTTTATGATCCCGCAATCTTTCTGTCGACGGAAGCGGAAGGCATTTTGCAGCGAGTGTTGACGGGGGATAAAACGAAAGATGCGGCATTGGCAGAACTTGCAAAAGATATCAGCAAATACGAACCGGGCAACTATGACCAAATAACGGAAGTAGTTGAACCGCAAAGGCTGGCGTCAGGTATCAAGGACTTCATACCTGTTGCGGTATCCACTCCACCGACAGAGTCTTTGGTAGAGGTGCTGAAAGACGAAGAGTCCAAGAGCAAGGTGTCTAAGGTAAAAGAGTCTAAGGTGAAGGTATCCAAAGACAAAGAGTCCAAAGTCAAGCAGCCTGCAAGCGACAAAACGCCAGTTATACCGGAAGAAAGCCAGCAAGAAGGGGCAGAGGCAGAACAAAGCACTACTCGCAGAACTCGAATCTCATTTTCGGGAAATGTTCCTTTTACGCCATCAGCGCCACTCGCTACAAGCGAAGCACGAAACCTCGTTCGTCGAAACAAAAAACGGGGGATGAGCTCAGCTGTCTCAAAAAGCAGCAATAAGTCAAGCAAGCCTCAAAGAAGAGTAAAGGTCTCTATCAATGTAAAAGCCAAACCACCACAAGCAAAACCCGCAAGTCAAGCAGGGAAAAGCAAAAAAGGAACTGTGTGGACATCTAAACAGCAGTCCCGGACCGTCACTTCCAACAAGAGCAAGAAAGTTGCCAAGGCGGCGAAACCAAGCCGTAAATTCATCAACAAACAGATGAAGAAACAGCGTCATAAATCAAAGAAGACGAGAGGCAACTAATGTAAGAAGTCGGAACGGGAAAGGAGAATACGGATGAAAGTTATTATGGTCTGTACAGAGAAATTGCCAGTCCCTCCTATACGAGGGGGAGCGATTCAGACTTATATTGCAGGGATTGCAGATATTCTAGGGAGGCATCACGAGCTGACTATCCTGGGAACGTCGGATCCCACACTACCGAAGGATGAAAAAGTTCGCAATGCACGTTATGTGCGGGTAGATGGTCAAGGGGTGTTCGAGATTTATGCACGCGAAGTAGCCGCTTTCCTGAGTGCGAACAACTATGATGTTATCCATGTTTTTAACCGACCGCGGATGGTTCCCATCATTCGTGAAGTATGCCCGAACGCACGTATCATTTTAAGTATGCACAATGATATGTTTGATCCGGTAAAAATAGGGCAGGCAGAAGCTGCTAGAGCCGTTGCTGAAACAGAACGCATCATCACCATCAGCGATTATGTCGGCCGGGTCATTGCCTCGCTATATCCCGAAGCCACAAACAAGCTTCGTACGATTTATTCAGGTGTGAACTTGGAAACGTTTGTTCCGGTGGAAGGATCCAATACGGCGAAAAAGATTCGTCAGGAACTGCGGTCGACGCACAATCTTGGCAACAAACAAGTGATTTTGTTTGTAGGACGATTGACGCCGAAAAAAGGGGCCGACATTCTGGTTCGTGCGATGAATGAACTCCGCTCCTACCATTCCAACATCGCTCTCGTCTTAGTTGGAGGGTCCTGGTACGGTGAAAATAAAATCAGTGACTATGCAGCATATGTACGATCATTGGCGAATCGTTCGCCTGTTCCGGTAATTACTACGGGATTTGTTCCGGCAGATCAGATTCACCACTGGTTCTGGGCGGGAGACGTTTTTGTCTGTCCTTCGCAATGGGAGGAACCACTGGCACGTGTCCATTATGAAGCGATGGCTGCTGGTCTGCCATTTGTAACAACAAAGCGAGGTGGAAATGCTGAGGTGATCATCGGAGGCAATGGACTGTTGGTCGAGCAGCCGGAGGACCCTCAAGCGTTTGCTGTACAACTGAAACAACTATTGTCCAGCCGCGATCTCCAACGTCAAATGGGGAGAAGCGGACGCCAGCTTGCCGAACAAAGATTTACATGGGATCGAGTCGCAAGAGATGTGTTGGACGTATGGAACAACAGGGGTAGGTAAAACCAAAAAGTGAATGTTATCAGCCCACTTCCCTGAGAGATCGGAGAAGTGGGCGTTTATTCATACCTTCGGGACGAAAGAGTCGTGCAAAGCCCTGCTAGAGTGGACAGGCTTGTCTGAACAAAAGGGCTCGTCCCACATGCCTATTGTACGAAATGGGGGAAGATGCGGGGAATCTACTACGCACAGACTCCCCGCATCTTCAGGTAATCCTGAAGCTCCTTAGAATATCAGCTTGTTCAATTAGGTTCTGCATTTGGAATAATCGCGACGATGTGGGTGATAGGAATAAGAATAGAGGCTCCCTTTGTACGTGAGGAGGGTAAGGTCTGTAATTCAATGATTCCTTCGTCCACTCTAAGAAGCTTGCCGACTCGGTAAGAACGACTCTCAGGTCCCCAATCCGTCGTCAGTAAGATCTCCACAAGTTGATCGTTTCTCATGCATTTGCTGAGTTCTTGACGAAGCCCTTCAATACATACTTGATCAGCCGATTCTTCCGTTTCGACATCTACCTTCACTAATGGTGCAGGGATGACGATTGGCTTCGGTGCTTCTACTTGTACAACAGGTGCTTCTACTTGTACAACAGGTGCTTCTACTTGTACAACAGGTGCCTCTACTTGTACAACAGGCGCTTCTACTTGTACAACAGGCGCTTCTACATGTACAACAGGAGCGTCTACTTGTACAACAGGTGCTTCTACTTGTGGAATGGGGGTGGTCACATTCACTTGAGGTGCGCGAACGTGGATACGGGCAAAACGGCGTAGTTGCCTGAGCAGACTATTGGATTTGCGTTTGGTAGATCGCTTCTTGCAGGGGCAGCAGCGGGCTTGCTTTGCTTTTAGTTTCTTCTTTCTCAATGCTTTCAAAGGCAACACCCTCCTTACTATGCATGCAATATCATATTCAGCAGGGTGGCGACCGCATTGGACTAACACCTGATTTGACAAAATCAGGCAGGAAAACATTAGCAAAATTAGATGATTTTTTTAAAAAAATAGGAAAATCGTGTATACTTATCAGGTAATCTCAAAAAGAAAGATGGAGGTTTCTCATGAATCGTACGCCGATTGCCCCCATGGGAGTGGGGAAGCTGTTGGACAAGAGCTTTTCTGTGTATCGCCAGTATTTTGGAGCATTCTTTTTGTTGGCTTTAATTTGGTTCGGTCCATTGTTACTCCTGCAGCAACTGCTATTGGTTGATCTGACCAGAGTGCCTTTGCTCGCACAAGATACAGAAGGTATGGACTTTGCGGAATCGTTAGGCGCAAGATTTGCCGGACAAGAAGAATTTATGACACAAAGCCTTCCCATGTTGCTCCTATTCGTATTCCTTGTCGCACCGATCCTTTTGATCATCGCCTATCCGCAAATGATTTCCGGTTCGATTTTACTGACGAAGGCAGCTCTCGAGGGAGAGACCTTGAGCTTAAAAGATGCCTTGAAGGGGGCACTTCGTCGATTTTGGCCGCTCGCGGGTAGTACTTTCCTATATGGAATAATCGCGTTTGCAGTGTCGACAGCATTTGTCATCGCATATGGATTGATTTTCGTTATGATCGCGTTCGCCGGTGGAATGACATTAGAAACCATGTTTGATCCGTCAGATGAAGGCAGCATTGTGCTTATGATCGTTTTAGTTTTATTTGGCTATTTATTCTTAATTGCTGGGATGATGCTCGTACCAGGCTATTTCTTAATTCGTTGGGGTTTTTATATGCCGCTCGTTCTGTTCGAACGCGATGGTGTCGGAATCGGCCAGAGCTGGAATATGACAAAAGGAAACTTTTGGCGTTTATTCGGTCTTTTTGTTGTTCTCAGTGTGATCTACTCGATGTTCTCTAGCGGCATGCAATTAGTACTCACTGGCGTCTTAGGTACATCTATCCTCGCGCAAATTATTCTGGTTGCACTTACCTGCCTCTTGACCCCTTGGATGGCCATTGTTTACGCGTTGGCTTACTTTGATCTGCGCGTGAGAAAAGAAGGGACAGATTTACAAGAGCTAGTAAGCCGTCAGCTTGCCACATCTGCACCAGTAGAACCAGCAACTCCTACCCCTGCACAAGAGCCGGGAGTTACTCATGATTAGCACGAGTCCTTGGGTAGATGACAAGGAGCATTTACAAAAGATTCTAGCCAGAGACGAGTTCAATTTGCCCCAAGGCAGTGGCGAGAACTGGATTCAAAGAGCGATGGAGTTTGTGATCGAGTTGCTCGCCGATCTTTTTCAGTGGACTCATATTCCAACTGGTGCTGCTAATACCGTATCTACACTCGTGCTCATTATGGCAGTACTGGGACTGGTCGGCATCATTTACTGGTTGTTCCGCAGAATGATTTGGGTGCAGAAGAAGCATCAACCGCTGTTTATGGACGGTGAAAAAATACGTTCTCATGCAGACTATTTGCGTGATGCGAAAGAAAAAGCAGCGCGAGGAGAATGGCGGGAAGGAGAACGCTCGTTGTTTTTGGCGTTGTTGGTTTATATGCAAATGAAGTCATGGGTTCGTGTGGAGAAATGGAAAACGAATTGGGAATACGCAGAAGAAATTGAGGCAAATCAACCGAGCTTACGCGATGTGTTCGGCAGCTTCGCACGAGAATTCGACGCTGTTTGGTACGGGCAAGCACTTGTTGATGAAGGGTCGTTTTGGCAACGTGTAAACGAACTGGAAGGCATCTGGCGCGAGGAGGGACAGCATGGATAGTTTGCGCACCTATCGTGTCGGAATAGTTGTGGCTACCTTGTTGCTCGTCATCGTGGGCTGGTTGATCGTCAAGCCTACAGCTGAGCCTCTCCCACCGTACTTGGCTTCATCTGCACAGCCGAGCGGACTCAAGGCTGTGCTCGTACTCCTGGAGGAAAAAGGCAAGCAGGTAAAGGAATGGCGGCAGCCTATGCGTTTTTTACCAACAGCAACTGGGCAGGCCATGCTCGTAGTAGAACCAGAAAAACTGATGCCAGAGGAACAGATAGACATTCTGGATTGGGTCAGTGAAGGCAATGACCTGATTCTCTTTCAGTCGAGACCAGAGTGGGAAGATCTTCCCTTTTATACGGAGTACATCCGGGAAAAAGAAAATCAGGAGCGAAACATTCAGGGACCTCTCGTCCAGGGCAGGTTCATGGGCAAAGCAGAGACCTCATTTCGATTTTTAGAAGATGAGGACATGGAGCCACTGCTCTACGACGATCAGGGGATACTCGGAGGAAGAACAGAAGTAGGAGATGGCAGTGTCACGTTTTTTCTCGTACCGGAATGGCTAACCAATCAAAAAATTGATCGACTGTCCCACTTTGAAGCGATCTGGCCGTATGTACAAGGAGAATGGTCCGTCCTTTGGGTAGACGAATACCATCACGGTTTGCAGGAAAAACCAGGTTTTCTGGCGATCTACCCGGGCTGGCTCATAGCTGCCTGCATTCAACTCGGTATCCTGCTTTTGCTGTATGTGTGGTGGAGAGGAAAACGTTTCGGACCGGTCTATACGCTTAGGGAATGGACGGTGCGCCGTGGTGATGAGACGTTGCTCGCCGTGTCTAGCTGGTATGAGCGAAGAGGGCTGGCACAGGATGCGTTGCGCCATCGAGAAGCGTACATGCGACAGCTGTTGTACGATCGGTGGGGAGTGCACCAACGAGCTGATCGTGTGGAAATCATGCGATATGCCAAAACAAGATGGACAAATCAAGAGGTAGAGAAATTCGCTCATCTGCTAGAACGACTGGAACAGGCAAAAAACGAAGGGCGATACTCGCCGAAGAGCTTGCTTGCAGACAGTCTTTTGTTGGATGAGATTACGAAGCGTCTGGAGAAGGAGTGACAACTACTGTGGAGCAATTGTTGCAACAAATGGAAAAAGAGCTGGTTGGTCAGCGGCAAAATGTTCGGTTACTGCTAACAGCTTTGGTTGCCGGCGGACACGTTTTGCTAGAAGGTGTACCCGGTATCGGAAAGACGAAAATGGTAAGGACCTTATCGGAATCGATGGGGGGCGTGAGCAAGCGCGTCCAGTTCACGCCTGACATGATGCCATCGGACATTATTGGTCATGTGGTGTTCAATATGCAGCAGAACCAGTTTGAGACAATCAAAGGTCCTGTTTTCGCTAACTTATTGCTGGCGGACGAGATCAACCGGACTCCCCCGAAAACCCAAGCCGCCCTTTTAGAAGCAATGGAGGAAGGGCAAGTGACGATTCATGGTGTCACCTATCCTTTGCCAGATCCGTTTTTCGTCGTCGCCACGCAAAACCCGGTGGAGTACGAAGGGACGTATGTGTTGCCGGAGGCTCAACTTGATCGCTTTTTGTTCAAGCTAACAATGTCGTATCCTTCTCATGAAAATGAAAAGCAAATCCTCGCCAAACATATTCCCAACAAGCGCAGCCACGAGCGTAATCAAGAGCCGCTCTTTACATGGGAGGCGATTTTGGAGAAGCGACGCCAATTAGAAGAAGTGGTTGTGGATGATTCGATTCTGGAGTACATAACGACACTGATTCGCAATACACGCGAAACGAAACGATTACTCTTAGGTGCCAGCTCTCGTGCCGGTATCGCCGTGTTGATGGCGAGTAAAGCCTGGGCACTTTTGGACAATCGCAAGTTTGTGACGCCTGATGACGTGAAGATGGTGGCCCGCCCTGCATTGCGGCACCGACTCATTCTGTCACCGCAGGTAGAATTGGAGGGGGGTACCAGTGACCACATCATCGAAGAGACGCTGGCGGCTATTCCAGTTCCTCGCTGATTTTTTGGCAGACCGTTTTGTCTTGCCATCCAAGCGACTGCTTGTGGCAGTTTTGCTAGGCACACCCATCGCGATCGTCGGATTTCTACTGGAGATTGGCTATTCGACATTCTTTTTGTACAACGGTTTACTCCTGATCGCTAGCATCTTGGATTGGGTTACCATCCCCAAGCGCCGAGACTTGTCGATCCAGCGAATTTTGCCTGAGCAGACGGATATCGGACAATCGTTTTCGATCGAGCTTGAACTGGCGAACAGAAGCGGGCAATCTGTTGCGTACTCTATCGTAGATGATCTTCCGCTGTCATTTGAAGAAGCCGGACCGATCACAGGTGTGATGGAGCGACCTTTAACCAACCTAAGTTTTGAAACAAGAGGAAAAGAACGCGGAGAGTACGTGTTCCGCTGGCTTTACATGCGGTGGCACGGCAAGCTCGGCTTGTGGTATCGCCAAAGCCGCTTTGCGTGTGAACAAACGATTAAGGTATACCCTGACCTTTCAGCTGTTCGTGGCTATTTGGCTTCGTTGCAGGAGAGCTTGATCGTCGACGGGAAAAAAATCATGCGCAGGGCGAAAGCGGGTACGGAATTCCATGCGATCCGCGATTACGTCCCTGACGATGATCCTCGGATGATTAACTGGTCTGCTTCAGCACGCTCCCGACGTCTGATGACGAACCAATATCGCCCAGAGCATGGCAAAGTGATTACCATTTTGATCGATTGCGGCAGGTTGATGGGTGTCGAGCTGGATAACCAGACGAGACTGGATCGATCGCTGGAGTCTGCTCTCACGTTAGCGGCAGTGGCATTGCGTCAAGGAGATCAGGTAGCGTTACTAGCCTATTCGCATGAGATCAAGACGTACATACCTCCAGGCAGAGGGCTGCGCCACTTGCACACCCTTTTGGAGGCAACCTACAACCTGACGAGTGATTTTGTAGAGGCTGATCCGGCGAAGGCGCTTGAATTTTTGAATCGCCAGCAGAAGAGAAGGAGCTTGGTGGTACTTTTTTCAGATATGGAAAATTACCTTGTCGAAGATCAGTTGAGCAATTATTTGTGGCGGATGCGCCGTTCGCATTTGATCTTGCTGCTGTCTTTGGCAGATCCGCTTCTGCATGAATGGAGTCATATAGCCACGAGCAACAGCAGCTTGGCGTTTACGAAGGCGGTAGCTCAGCGGTTCCAGCTCGATCGCAGGGCGTTTCAACAAAAAATGATCGGCGCGGGTATCCAGGTACTGGACGTTCCGGCCGATCAATTGACGCTGACGGTTATCAATACTTATTTGGACATCAAATCAAGAGAAGCTTTGTGAGAATCGGGTCTGTATCCGAGGAGGTACCAGGCAATTAGCAAAAGCAATGTGCCGACAGCTACGATGTACTTGGCTTCGAGTGAGAGGCTCGATGGAGTGATGTAGCCCTCGATGATTCCCGCAATGAACAAGAGTGGGATAGTAGCCAATAGCAGATGCGCAGATTCTTTTGCCGCCTCCAAAAATTGATGTTTTCGAGCGTAGCGGCCGGGCACAAGCAGGCGGTACCCCATGTGAAGACCTGCTCCGCCAGCAATGAAGATGGCAGTCAGCTCGATCACGCCGTGTGGCAAAATGTAGGCCCAAAACGCATAGCTGCTATCTGCCTGATAGTAGACGGCTGCCAAAGCGCCAACCAGAAGGCCATTGAACAAGAGAAGGTAGATGGGGACGATTCCAAATGTAATTCCACTGACAAAGGCCAGCATCGCAACTTTGATGTTGTTGGTCATAATCATCGTGGAGATGACCGGACTGTCAAGAGAGTCGTGCCCTTCTCCTAACCTGGATGGATCGATCTGCTCAGCCATCCCTTGTGGCAATACATAATACAGGTTGAGTGGATCGACCATAACGGCAGCAAAGCCAGAAATACCACCAATGATGAAGAGAAGCGCTGCCACACCAATGAAGCTCATTCGCTTATGTACGAGACCCATCAGGTAGCTGCCAAAGAAATGCTTGAGCTGCTGCCAGCTGCCTATTCGCTGCTTGTAAGCTAAATTATGTGCACGTAAAACGAGTTGATTTAAGTAGAGCGTGATCTCGTCTGCAGGATGGTAGGAGCGCACATAGGCCAAATGAGCAGATGTTTTCTTATATAGTTGTGTCAGACGATCAATATCGGTAGCACTGATGTGCCGAGGTTGTCGGGTAAAACGCTCCACTAATTGTTCCAGTTCGGCCCAAGAGGCTTTATGCTTGTGCCAAAACGAGGTAATATCCATGTATAATGCCTCCTTACATTAACGCGTGTTTCAAAACTAGAAAAAACCTCAAAGTTTCGAGGGGGGGAAGAAAACCATCATGAATGAACCGACATACGTCAGTGGGTCAAATCGAGAAGCTTCTGTCGTGACACCCGAGCATGTTATGCTGCGATTTCAGACGGCAGGCCTAGGCAGCCGCGCCACTGCGATGCTGATAGATACAGGAATCTTGCTCCTGGTTAATCTTACTGTATTTATTTTGTTTGGTATAGTTTTATTTGGAAATGAAGATGATTTTTTCCTGGATTCTGGCAACTACGCGTTGGCCATCGTCCTGCTGGTTATCTTCGTAGTGAATTTTGGTTACTTTTGGTTACAGGAAGCACTCTGGGGCGGACAGACCGTTGGCAAAAGGCTGGTCGGAATCCGGGTCATCCGTGAAAACGGACAGCCTGCGACGTTTGTTTCCTCGACGATCCGGAATCTGTTTCGCATCATTGACGCAATGCCAACTGGTTATTTTCTCGGGGCGCTCGTATGCTTTTTCCACCCCCGTGATAAGCGAATTGGCGATATGGTAGCGGGCACAATTGTCGTGGTAGAGTCTGGACAGCGATCGACTCTTTTTCAGAAAAAGAAAGACAAACAGCCAAACGGCTTTGATTTGAATCATGCGCTACTCGTGCTTGAAGAGCGCCAAAAACAGGCGATCACCCGAGAGGACTGGCAGCTGCTTTCCTCCTTCATCAGCAGATCATCCTCTTTATCTCAAGCGAAAAAATATGAACTCGGGAATCAAATTGCCAGCATCATGCGCAAAAAATTAGAGCTTGTTGACGAACAGACCACCAAGGAAGACCCGATCCTGTTTTTGCAAAGACTGCACAATCAGCTGCAAAGCGAATTTCAACTCCGAAAATAAAGCGAGATACCGCCAAATAAATGGCGGTATTTTCTTTTCTCGACTTATTTATCCATTATTCAGCAAAATGCTGATTCAAAAACTTTCTATGTTATAATGAAACCTCACTCTATGTCACAGAAAGGAGGAGGGAGCCGATGGACGACAAATACATGGGAACGTCATCGACTTCGTCACCCACACTGCCACTCCCGGCAAACGGGAAGCAAAAAGGAAGACGCAGAAGAGGCAGCCTTTTTCAGGCATTGATTCCCTCCCAGACAGAAGGTAAGCGTCCTTTACTACCGATCGTTTTGGCCGTTCTGGTCTGGGTAGGACTCGCCTACGCTGGATATGCCTTTGCTGTTTATACGTTGGACAAGCAACAGCAATTTGTGAACCAACGAATTGATCAAATTCAAGAAGATAACCAAAAGCAGATGAAGGCATTGGGAGATCAATTGACTCTGGTGCAGGAAGAAATGCAAAATGTCCAGAAGGGTCTGGGAAATCTGGAAGAAGATCTGGCATTGACGGGTGAAACCATTGGTGGCACGAACAAGACCAAAGAAGCTCTGCAGGATCG
Source organism: Brevibacillus sp. AG (assembly GCF_028369215.1). Classification (NCBI taxonomy): domain Bacteria; kingdom Bacillati; phylum Bacillota; class Bacilli; order Caryophanales; family Paenibacillaceae; genus Brevibacillus; species Brevibacillus sp. AG. The sequence goes on from NZ_JAQMYO010000002.1 coordinate 469,262, forward strand.
GGTTGACCAGCTCAACAAACAGCTGGTTGATTTGAAAGCATCTCTGAAAAAATTGGAGGATGCAGCCCGTGCTTGGTAAGATCAACCGTTTCTTTCTCTTTCTGTTGGCGCCTGCTCTCGGTTTTTTGGTCGCTTTTGGGCTGGATAATCCAGTGGACAAGCTCCAGACAGAAGGCCTGAAGCTTCCTTCTGCCGTAGCGAAGAGCCAAGCAGATGAGCTGGGGGAACGGCTCAACGACACCAAGGTGCAGCTTCGGAATGTAGAAGTCGTCATCGAAGACATCCAGGATCGCTCGAAAAAGGAACAGAAAGAATACGAGCAACAAAACAAGAACATCAGCAGCGCACTTGAAGCGAGCAAATCCCAGACGCAAAAATCTGCAGATGTATTGGACACGATTTTGTCCAACATGCTTGGCAAGCCGATCGGTCAACACTTCGGGAAAAACTCGACAGTAAAAGTCTATTCCCTGCAAGAAGGCGGATACCGCGGTTATATGGCCAAAGTTCGCCTCAATGATCCGAACGCGTTGAAAATGGTGCTGGCCAACAACTCCGTGAAAAGTAAGGGAGAAACGACGAGTCAAGCTGGTAAACGTACAGGAGCCATTCTTGCGATCAATGCAGGCGGCTTTATGGCGGACAAGCAGGGCAATCTGACTCCGTTAGGTATTACTGTTGTTGACGGCAAGATTCGAACCTTTTCCAATAATGCGAAGCTGAGCTTTGTCGGCTTTAACAACAAAGGTCATCTGGTCGGAACAAGCATCAAGACGCAGGCGCAAATTACGCAACAAGGGATATTGCAGGGAGCGAGCTTTTTGCCGCGTCTCTTGCAGGACGGAAAGCGATTGCCTATCCCTCGTGAATGGGCGAATGCGCGTCAACCGCGAACACTGATCGGCCATTTCGACAACGGCGATTTGCTGCTGATTGTCATTGATGGAAGGCGAGATGGCTGGAGTAATGGTGTTACGCTGGAGGAAGCGCAAAGAAAGCTACAAGAGTGGCATGTCGTGGATGCGTATAACCTCGACGGCGGCGGCTCCAGTGCGTTTTATTACAATGGCAAGCTGCTGAACAAGCCTTCTGGCGGCAAAGAACGACGCGTGGTGAGCAATTTGGTCATCATGCCATAAGCAAAAATCGCAACACTCTTCTGTGAAGACGACAAGTCTTGCTGCAGAAGAGTGTTTTTTTCTGTAGAGAAAAGTTTGCCTAGGCAACTGTGAATGTGGGTTGACCTTAAAAAATGCTGAAAATTATAATAATAGGTAGAAGTAATGAAATGGAATAGGAGGGATCGCATGAAAAAAGGGATGTTGGTTGCTCTCTCGATTGTTTCCGTGCTTTCGTTTCCTCATTTTGCTGTAGGAAAAGTCCCAGGTGTGCCAGCAGGTGTGCAAGGAGCTACAAAAGGAATTGTCGCGGTCTCTCATCCAGCAGCGGCGCAGGTCGGTAGAGATATCTTGGCAAAGGGCGGCAATGCGATTGACGCTGCGGCTGGGATCCAATTTGCTCTGAATGTGGCAGAACCGTATATGTCCGGTATCGGCGGCGGTGGTTTCATGATGATTTATGTGAAGGATCAGAACAAAGTGACGGTGATAGATAGTCGGGAAGTGGCGCCTACCAAGGTGACTCCCACTATGTTTTTGCGGGCAGATGGTTCGCCGATCCCATTTGAGGAGAGACATACGAGCGGTCAGGCCGTAGGTGTCCCAGGGACATTGCTGGGTGTAGAGCAGGCGCTGGAATCGTATGGGACATGGGACTTGGGAAAAGTGATAGAACCGTCGATTGAATTGGCGGAAAAAGGAGTTCGCATCAACTGGGTGTCCGCTCAATTTATTGCCAATTCCATGGAAAAGCTGAAAAAGCACGGTACTGCTGCACAGGTGTTTGCGCCAAACGGAGTTCCACTCAAAGAAGGCGAGATGCTGGTTCAGCCCCAATTGGCGAAAACGTTGAAGATCATCCGCGACAAAGGCTCGGATGCCTTGTATGAAGGGGAAATTGGCAAGGCCCTCGTCGAGGAGGTACAAAGAACAGGTGGCACCATGACACTCGATGATTTGCAGGCGTATCAAGTGAAAGAGCGTGAACCAGTCCGGGGCATGTATCGCGGATATGAAGTGATTTCGATGGCACCACCCAGCTCTGGCGGCTTGACACTCATTCAGATTTTGAAGCTGATGGAAGGCTACGATAACAAAAAGGACGGAATCGGGTCGGTGGCCTATTTGCATCATCTGATCGAAGCCAACCACCTCGCCTACGCAGATCGGGCGGCTTATATGGCGGACGAGGACGTTTATCCGGTACCGAAAAAGGGGCTGATTGCAGACGAATATATCAAGGAACGACGTCAGCTCATTCGTGAAGAAACCGGGAATGCCAATATAGTGGCAGGAGATCCTTGGAAGTACGATCCTGGCAAAAAGCCAGAAGTGTCCATGAAACTGAGAGATCAATCTCCGGTCAAGCAGACCACACACTTCTCTGTGATGGACAAATGGGGGAATGTCGTTGCGTATACGACCACCATTGAAGATATTTTTGGCAGCGGTGTGATGGTTCCTGGTTATGGCTTCATGCTCAATAATGAGCTTACAGATTTTGACGCGATTCCTGGCGGTGTCAATCAGGTCGAGCCCGGCAAGCGTCCACGTTCGAGCATGACACCAACTATGGTGCTAAAAGACGGGAAGCCTTTTTTAGCAATTGGCTCACCTGGTGGCTCCACGATTATCGCCTCCGTATCGCAGACGATTCTCAATGTGATCGATCATGGAATGGAAATTGAGGATGCGATCCGTGCACCACGCATTTTTTCTAGCAGCTATCCGAATGTGACGTGGGAAGCGGGAATTGACCAAGATGTCATCCTGCAATTGATGGCAAAAGGTCACGTCTTTGCTGAGGAACCGTCGAACATTGGCAACGTCCAAGCGATTGTGTACGATTTTGAAACAGGAAAAATGTACGGCGGAGCCGATAACACACGCGAGGGTACTGTACTCGGGGTCGATGCCATTGCGTATACGGCTGCTCAGCCAATCCAGTCACCAATAGAAAAAGAAGGCCCCTTTGATTTACGAGTAAACGGCAATGTCTACCCATATACAGCAGAGCAAAAAGTGATGATAAATGGAGTAGCGTATGTTCACGCCAAAAAGTTGCTGTTAGGGTTGGGACAAAAAGTGACGTCCTTCCAGTCTGATGTGGTCATGGTGCAGAGAATTCCTTACTTGCCTGTCAAAAAAGTTGGCGAGAAGCTGGGCTATACGGTCATGTGGAAGGAAGAAGAGCGGTCCATCGAGTTGAATAGCAAAAAGTAGGCTGATCAAGGAAAGGATGTAGCAAAAATGAAGAAAGTACTTGTACTCGGAGGAACGCGATTTTTTGGAAAGCGATTAGTCCAGCTTCTCGTTGAAGCTGGGGCAGACGTTACTGTGGCAACGAGGGGGCTTTCCCAAGTGGAGTTGCCTGCCTCTGTCAAAAGAATGACGCTTGATCGCGATAACGTCCATTCACTAGCAGTTGCAGGAGAAGAGCAATGGGACGTGGTGTATGATAACATCTGTTATTCCTCCCAAAATGCAATGGATGCGTGTAAAGTTTTTCGGGGCACAGTGGGTACGTACGTTTTGACCTCTACCTTGTCCGTCTATGATTATGCAGAGGAACCATTACAGGAAGAAGCATTTGATCCATACACGTATGAAATCAACCAGAAAACGAGAGACGAGACAACCTATCAAGAGGGGAAACGTCAAGCAGAAGCCGTCTTTTTTCAGGAAAAGGCCTTCCCTGTCGTAGCTGTTCGTTTTCCAATTGTGCTAGCGGAAGACGATTACACACGTCGGCTATGGTTTCATATTGAGCATGTGCAAGAAGAGCAACCGATTGGAATCACGAATCCCACTACCCGGATGTGTTTCATACATGCACAGGAAGCAGCTCAATTTTTGGCATGGGTGGCGACAACGTCCATCACAGGGCCAGTGAATGCGTGCTCGGATGGGACTGTTTCGCTTGCTGAGCTGATGGAGATGATTGGGCAAACAGTCGGAAAACCTGCCCGAATCGAGCCAACGACAGATGCTTCTGATGCGTCTCCCTTTGGATTTGTAGCATCCTTTTACATGGATAACGGGAAGGCTAAGGCCGCGGGCTTCCCGTTTTGGTCGTTGGATGAATGGTTACCAGCGCTTGTCAAAAAACTAAACGAGGAATAGACCTTTCGAAAAAGCGTGACCTATCTACCTTTTCTTTCGTAGTACTCCATGGTAAGGTAGAGCAGAACGTATGTGTCTGTAAGGAACCAGGAGGATCGATCATGAACAAAAATCGCACCAGCAGCCTTGCGATCGTCGCAGCACTATCAGTAGCACTACTCAGTGGATGTGAACCTCCCTCATTAAGTGGATTGTTATCCAGCGAGTCGAATGGACAGTCCACGGGTGAGGGAACGCAGTCAACGACAGTTGAGCCAAATAACGAGGAGACAGCACGTCCCCAACGGGCATCTCTTGCAGAGACGATAAAAGATGTGGATGGAGTGCCAACCGTTACGAATGAAACAGAGCTCTCGGTTGTCGTAAATAAACAGCGGGCACTGCCTGCCGATTATATTCCACCGGATTTGGTGGAGCCGAATGTGCCGTTTCCTTTTGATGAAAAAGTGGAGAAGCGATTGCTGAGAGCAGAAGCTGCTCAAGCATTAGAAGAGCTGTTTGCCAAAGCAAAGACAGAAGGTATCGAACTGTATGCTGTTTCTGGCTACCGCTCGTATAAGACCCAAAAATCGCTGTACGAAACTTATGTAAGGACGCAAGGTGCTGAACATGCTGCTGCCTACAGTGCCGTACCTGGAAAGAGCGAGCATCAGACTGGTTTAGCTATGGATGTGTCTGGATATGATGCAAGTACACGCTTGGAAGAATCCTTTGCTGAGACACCTGAAGGAATATGGCTGGCAGCCAACTGTGCAGACTTTGGGTTCGTCATTCGTTATTTGAAGGGCAAGGAAGATACGACTGGATATGCGTATGAGCCTTGGCATCTGCGTTATGTAGGGAAGGAAATGGCGAAAGAAATTATGGCAGGTGGCCTTACTTTGGAGGATTATTTTTCTGAAGCGGCAATTGCCCACAAATAGCGCCATCGAAAACGAAAAGAGCCGCCCCGATAAGGAGCGGCTTTTTGAAGCCTGGATAAATGCTAACGTGGGAGACGGACCTGGGACAGCGGCCAGTATACGACTTCTGCGCGTCCTACTACATGATCCAGTTGAACAGGGCCAATGACGCGGCTGTCCATGCTGTTGTTGCGATTATCCCCCATGACAAACACGCTGCCCTCAGGAATCTTCACAGGATCAAAATCTTCGGTTAACGTCACACCTGCTGTAGAGGTTTTGAGCTTGTTTTCGACCAGATACTCTTCGCTGAGAGGTTGGCCATTGACATACACTTGATCATTTTTGGCTTCAACGGTGTCGCCAGCTACTGCGACCACGCGCTTGATCCAGTTGTCGCCAGTTGCATCTGGATGAATGATGACGATATCGCCAGGCTGCGGTTCTTTGAGGTAGTAAATCGCTTTGTTTACGATGACGCGCTCGCGGTCATGCAGCGTACTTTCCATGGAACGCCCTTGGACAACGTAGGGAGCCATGACAAAGACGTAGATAAAAGCAGTCAATCCGCCAATCAAAACAAACGATTTTAACCAATCGAGCAATTCCACTTTCCATTTTGAGGTAGGGTTGGTTTGTTCCATTGAAATTCTCCTATGTATGTAGATTCTGTGGCAAATATGCCTGAGTCAAATGCCTCGTGTGTATAAGGCTGTCTTCCCATTATACATGCTTTACGAATGGATACGAAAGATGATTCAAGGAAATAATTGGCTGCGTGGGTGAAGAAGGCAAAAGTCTTAACATTATTTTGCAAGCTTACCTATTGTCAGTTTTTCCTGTTTGAGTTAAGATGTTCTTGAAATAAGTTTTACAATAAAAATATTAAGTGGTAAACACTTTGTCTGGCTCATACATATCTTTCGTGAAAAGAAATAATTTCGGGAGTTCTCTTGATCTTCCAGTACTTAAGCTATATAGTTTTATAGTAAAAGTACTTATATTATTAATTTTCCGAAAATAGGTGATGTTGTGAGCAATATGTCCCGTGCCAGTAAACTTGAGGAACTGGATCGAGTATTTGTCGAAATTGCTCGTTTCTTTATTAACAATTGGCTAGAAGAAGAGTCAATCAGTCCGAAGCAGTTTATCCTGCTGCGTGTGCTACATCAAAAAGGACGAAGCACAGTTTCTGAGCTGGCGACCATTTTGAAACTGTCCAATAGTGCCACCACCATTGCACTCAATCGGTTAGTGAAGGCTGGTTTTATCGACCGTGTCCGAGACGAACAGGATCGACGTGTAGTGTGGGTCACATTATCACAACAAGCGATTCCGACTCTGGAAGGACTTTTGTGCGACAGGAGAGCACTCGTAGGAAAGCTGCTGGAGAATCTGAATGATAACGAGTTAGACCAGTTTACGTATTTCCTCAGGAAAATGCAGCAGTCCATATAGACATGGCCATCAAGTTCGGGTCTGGGGACATTCTTGCAAGACAAAAGTGTGTACCGCGGGAATGGGAGTGTACACATATGAAAAAGAAAAGCACACTGATCATGAGTTCTTGTATCTTAGGAGCGGCTCTGTTCACACAAGCTGCATTTGCAGAAGAGGCAGTAAAAGCTACTGAAACGACTACTGCAACAGAAGCAACAACAACGACTACAGAAGAAAAGCCTGCAACTGAAACAACACCTGCAACTGAAACAACACCTGCAACTGAAACAACACCTGCACCTACAACAGAAGCAAAACCAGTAGCTCCACAAACCGTTAACCCTCTTCAAGGGCTGAATCAACAAGGTGGCTGGATGATGATGCCAGGTAAAGATGAGTTCGTACTGGTGAGTGGCCAATACGTTCCAGTAATCTCTACTGTAGCTGGCTGGACAATGATGCCAGGAACAGATCAATTTGTTACAACTAATCGCATCACTCCTGTAAGTGCTCCAGCTGCTGGTTGGACAATGAGTGCACCTGAATCCGATAACAATAAATAATTTCCTTTACAAAAGACGCTTTGTCCCTCAATTGGGCAAGGCGTCTTTTTTTCGGCTAAATCTGGAGATTCCCGTACAAACTATAGCCGATCGAAACCAAAAGGAAGGAGGGACGAAAATGGCAGGTCATGATAAGGATCAGGTTCGATCCAGGGCGAGAGAGTTGAGCACTGAGGATGCAGGAGGAGCCGTCTATTATCAAGAGGCAGACGAATATACGGCTGGTCTGGCTACGACGCAGGAGTTGGTCAGTGACATGTACAAGATGGGAACCATTGAGGACAAGGAACAGACGATGTAAAAACACAGGAAAAGAGCAAGGTCAGCCTGGATGCAAGGAGGCTGGCCGCTTTCTATTTCATTGATAAAAAATTTTTTATTGACTTAGTAGATTGTATCGGTAAAAATACAAGAGGAATCAGAAAATTTAAAAAGGGTGTGCCACGAATGAGAGACTCACGATTAGATCAATTAGCGTACAATCTGGTTAACTATTCTGTACGAGTACAGCCAGGGGAAAACATTTTGATCAACGCGAAAGGGGACACACCGGATTTGGTGCAAGCCCTCGTGCGTGAGATTTACAAAGCAGGCGGCAGTCCTTATGTTCAATTGATTGATCCCGCCGTAAGCCGAGAAATCGCAATGAATTGCAATGAAGAGCAGTTGAAGACCATGGCTCAACATGAAGTTGAACTCATGGAGAAAATGCAAGGGTACATCGGGATTCGTGCAGCGAATAACATCAATGAGATGGCTGATGTTCCAAGTGACAAGCTGAGCATCTATTCTCGCCTGTATGAGCTGCCAGTGATGAACGTACGCGTGCCTAAAACGAAGTGGGTTGTTCTTCGTTATCCGAATCCTTCCATGGCACAGCTTGCGAACATGTCTACAGCAGCTTTTGAAGATTTTTACTTCCAAGTATGTAACCTGGATTACGCGAAAATGGACAAAGCAATGGACAGTCTGGTTGACTTGATGAATCGCACAGACAAGGTACGCTTGGTAGGACCTGAAACGGATCTCATCTTCTCCATCAAGGACATTCCTGCTGTAAAATGCGCTGGCCTTCGCAATATTCCAGATGGTGAAGTGTATACAGCACCTGTGAAGGACTCCGTAAATGGCGTTATCACTCATAATGCGCCAACACCATACCACGGCTTCACTTTCGAAAATGTTCGTCTGACCTTCAAGGACGGCAAAATTGTCGAAGCAACAGCGAACGATACCGATCGCTTGAATCAAATTTTAGATACGGACGAGGGAGCGCGCTTCGTTGGGGAATTCGCTATCGGTGTGAATCCTTACATTCGCAACCCGATGAAAGATATCTTGTTTGACGAAAAAATAGACGGAAGCTTCCACTTCACGCCTGGTCAATGCTATGACGAAGCATACAATGGCAACAAATCGTCTGTGCACTGGGACATGGTTTCCATCCAACGTCCGGATTGGGGCGGAGGGGAAATCTGGTTTGATGACGTTCTGATTCGCAAAGATGGTCGTTTTGTCATTGCAGAGCTTGAATGTCTGAATCCAGAAAACTTGAAAGGGTAAGGCAAAGCCTACCCAAATCATTTGTCGTACTGACGGAGCCTTTCGTGAGCAAGCATAATATCCATTTCTAGCTGAAATAGCATGTGCAGATTGCTTGAAGGAAGGGTAATTCTGCGTGCCGCGTGGTAGAGAAGTGGCTTGTTTTGTTTGATGACCGTCATGATTTCCACAACCGGAGGAACGACTTGCTTGATTCTTAGCAGACTTTGCAAATAGCGAAGAAAGGTTTGAATACTAGCCTGGTCATCCTTGTTCGGTACCGTTTCAATCAAAGCGAAAAAGTCTCGGACGATGATACGCTTCGTCTCCTGAGGCTCCACTATGGTTGTACGATTCACTTGATCCACCTCACGGGAAAGAGTAACAGCTTCTTTTCTTTTCCCGCTGAATGACAAGTGATAAACCTTTTGCACGATAAAAAGTCTTTGGCATATGCATGTGCCAAAGACTTTTCGTTTTTATGACTCACGATGACCAGCGTAGACGCTTGCTTCTTCCAGGGGAATCCGTATACGCAGGAGCAGCCAGGCATTCAAGAGAGAAAACGTCAGGGCAGTAGTCACAGCGGAAAATGTCAGGGGGAGTAGGAGCACCTCAAGTGATACGACCAAGTAGTTGGGGTGACGAATGAACCGATACGGACCTCGCTTGATCGGAGCCACGCCCGGGAGTATGAAGATGCGAGTATTCCATCGCTTGCCTAGGCTACGAATACACCAGTAACGAAGCCCTTGCGCGATTAAAAACAGGCTGAACGGAACCGCCCACCAAGAGGGGAGAACCATGGCACTGCTTTTGCTCACCACTTCGAAAATAAGCGAGAGAAAAAAGAGAAGATGAAGAAGGACGATGTATTTGTAATGACTCGCCCCAACCTCGTAACCCCCTTTTGACCGGATAAAGCGGGCATTCCTCACGGCAACGAGAAGCTCGACCAGTCGCTGTAACACGACTGCACACATAACGAATCCAAAGAAGAGCAACATGACTATCTCGCCTCCAGAAGTAACAGCTCGGAGCTAAATCCAGGTCCAAGTGCAGCGACCAAACCGCGATCTCCCGGCTCCCACGCCCTCTCCATGCTCTTTTCCAAGACGAACAGAACCGTAGGAGAAGACATGTTTCCAAAATTGGTTAAGACATCTTCAGAAAAACGAGTGGCTTCTGTACCAATGCCCAGAGATCGCTGGTAAGCCGTTAATACCTTGGCTCCACCTGGATGGAAAATGAAATGACGCATATGATCGATAGACATCCCATGCGGTGACAAAAAGCTCTCGACGTTTTCTCGCATCGAAGAACGAATGAGAGTAGGGATGTCGCGAGAGAAAATGACTTTTAACCCCGGATCGGTCAATTCCCATCCCATGACATCTACGGTGTCCGGCCATGTTGTTGTTCGTGCATCACAAAATTGAACCTTGGGTGCGTCAGAAGAAGACAAGATTTGGTCGCCTTCTATTAATACGGCTGCAGCTCCATCTCCAAATAGGCACGTTGCGACCAAATTGCTTTTGGACAAATCTTGTCGGATGAAGGTCAAGCCGCACAGTTCTACGCTCACAAGCAATACTCGCCGCGAGGGAAAAGCCTGGGTGTATTCACATGCCCGCGACAATCCCATTGCACCACCGGCACAGCCCAGGCCCCACAACGGGACACGGGTTGCTTGTGGACGGAGTCCTAAACGGTGGAGCAAGCGGGAATCAAGGCTTGGAGTAGCAATACCAGTGCTTGATACAAACATCAGACAATCGATGGAAGAAGGCTCGACACCAGCTTTTGTCAAACACTTTCGGGCTGCTTCCTCTGCCAAGGCTTCGGCATGTTCGATATACAGCTGATTTTTCTCTGCAAACGGCCGGTCCTCCAAAAACCAATCCATTGGCATACTAAAATGCCGCTTCTGAATGTGACTGTGTGCAAAGACGTGTAACAAACGGTCTATGTCGGGAAAAGCATCTTGAAAAAATAGGCGTGCCAGCTTCATGGAATCCTCTTGTGTAATCTCGTGGGAAGGTACTGCTGTAGCCACTGCTTCAATACGGGGCATACATTCATTCACTCCCGTCTGTTTTTATTAGCCATTAGCTTATCCCTTCCAATTGGTTCCAATTCATCGGCAGTTTCGCGGTTTTGCTTGAACTTACAAAAAAAGATAGGTAAAATATTCCTTATTATATGAAAAAAGACCTACTATAGATTTTGTTAGATAGGTCTAATGTACGAATCGAAAGAGGGTTACATCGGATAGATCGGGGGTAGTGTACTTTGGGCTCGCGCTGGATTAGCTTGGGAATGTCCTGTGTGATCATCTCGGTTTGGCTGATCGGATACGGATTGCCGACGGATGAGAGTATGATTGTCTTTCTTTTACTTGTGGCTGTCATTCAGACGCTTGCTGCCTATCAAATAGGGAAGTATGTAGATCAGTTGCGGCAGATGGCTTATCACGATTCACTTACAGGCGTTCTCGTCAATCGTAGATTTCTGGACAAGCTGGTCGAAGAAGTAGAGTTGGCAAAAAGCAATCATCAATCTGTTACTCTATTGTTTATCGATTTGGATAATTTCAAAATATTCAATGATTCATATGGTCATTTGGAAGGTGACCGACTCCTTTGCCAATTTGCAGGGCTTTTGCAGGCAAGTGTACGAAAACAAGATACGGTTGGAAGATGGGGTGGGGAAGAATTCGTCGTTTTGTTAACGCATACCGACACAATGAGAGGACTCGCAATCGGAGAACGAATTCAAAATCAAGTCCGACACTCTCTTTCAGGTGTCACGGTCAGTATCGGAGTAGCCTCGTATCCTCACCATGCTTCAACAGCGGAAGAGTTAGCGAAAAAAGCAGATATGCTTATGTATGAAGCGAAAAAAAGGAAAGACTGCATGATGGTCGCTTCGAATGAAAAGATAAATATTGGCAAAACTAACACTCGTCAGCTCTCTTGACACGGGTGTTTTTTTGATTGTAAAGAGCATTTACAAAAACTTAATAATTCCTTAAAGAAAAATATACACATTTGACCTTGATTTTAAATTTACGGAAACAATAACTTTCGATATAATCTGTTAGGTGTCATTTATTCAAAGGAGTGAAGAAGTCCCGTATGTTGAAATCAAACAAGTATATCTTCTTTGATCTGTTCGAGCAGCAGATTGCCACTGTGCACAAAGGAACTCATCTTTTCTATGAAATGATAGGAAACTATCAAGATCTAGAAACAAAGGTTAAGGCAATCAAGGCTGTCGAGAAAGAAGGAGACGAAATCGTTCGTCGTATCATGAACGAGTTGAACTCTACTTTTATCACTCCGCTTGAGCGTGAAGACATTCACCAGCTCGCTCATACGATGGACTCGATGATCGACTACATTGACGGTGTCGCTGATCGTATGTATCTGTACCAAGTGACTCAACCAGATCCACGTGTATTGGCACAAGCCAATATTTTGGTGAAATGCTCGGCTAAGCTGATCGAGCTGATTCGCACACTGCGCAAGCTGGATCATAAAGTTGTTACACAAATCGCTGGGGAAATCAAAGATTTAGAGCATGAATCTGACTCCAACTACCGTAAAATGGTATCTGATTTGTTGAATTCTCCTGATACCAACCCAATGGAAGCGATCAAACTCAAAGAGATTTATGATAAACTCGAAGACTGTGCTGACTTCGCTGAGGACGTCTCCAACCTGGTAGAAGGGATCGTGTTAAAGAATGCCTGATCTTTCGCCAGAGGTGATTATTCTCGTACTCGTCGTCATCATGGCGCTAGCTTTTGACTTTATCAATGGTTTTCATGATACGGCGAACGCGATTGCGACTTCTGTTTCGACGCGTGCATTAAGTCCGAAAACCGCGATTATTATTGCATCCGTGTGTAACTTGCTTGGGGCACTCTCGTATACGGGTGTAGCGAAGACAATCGGGGGAGGCATTACCGATCCATTCAAGCTGGAAAATGGATTGGTCGTCGTTTTGGCCGCGTTGACATCTGCGATTTTGTGGAACCTAATCACCTGGTGGTTCGGAATTCCTAGCTCGTCCTCGCATGCGATTATCGGAGGCGTTGCAGGTGCTGCTTTTGGTGCCGCAGGAAGTGGTGCCATTAACTGGTCAGGCTTCATTAGCATTATCCAAGCGTTGATCGTATCCCCGCTTGTTGCGTTTGCTGTTGGTTTTGTCGTGATCAAGCTTGTTTCTTGGTTTGTTCGTAACTCAGCGTACCACAAAACCAATCGAGGTTTCCGTTCGATGCAAGTAGTGTCAGCAGCTTGGCAGGCCTTCAGCCATGGAGCCAACGATGCGCAAAAAACAATGGGCGTAATCACCCTTGCTCTGATTTCAGGTGGATTCTTGATTCAAGCACCGGGCGAATTCGTCATTCCACTGTGGGTAAAACTATCAGCTGCTGTTGCAATGGCTTTAGGTACAGCCTTTGGTGGATGGCGTATCATCAAGACCTTGGGTGGTAAGATTATGAAAATCAAGCCAGTTTCCGGTTTCTCAGCAGACTTGTCTTCTGCCTTGATTATCACAATCTTTACAGCTTTGAAACTGCCGGTGAGCACAACGCACGTGATCACATCCGCTATCTTGGGGGTTGGGGCATCGCAAAAGCTGAACGCAGTAAAATGGGGCCTGGCTGGCCGAATCTTGGTCACTTGGGTCATTACCCTTCCGATTACAGGACTTTTGGCTGCTGCATGCTACGTCGTATTTGACGTATTCCTGTAGAGCTACATCTTTATACAACAGACACCTTTCCGTGTAGTACGCGGGAAGGTGTCTTTTTCATTAACTTGATCCAGTTAAACGCTCCCATAAACCGGGTTTGGGTTTAATTTGCACGAGGCGTACGGCAGAGAATGGGATATAGTCCAGCGAGCCATCCCGTTCTTCAATTAATATCCCATTTTGGCTGTAATCATACAATTTGCCTTCTGCAAATGAAGATAATCCTTGACCGATCATATCAGGAGCAAAATGTATACGTACGTAGCGATCGAGATACTCTTCCAAAATGCCATCATCCATCTGATTCCCCTCCTTTTTTCATTCTTTCTCCTAGTTATTGCCTGCATTGCGACAATTCAGACAAGGTAAAGAAAAAACCACCCAGTCGGACTGACCTGAGTGGTAATGGATATGGCATGTTGACACTATTCAATCGAGTTTTGGGAATGTCCTGTCTGCTTGCTTTTGCGTGCAAACACGAGCATCAAGATGACACCGGCAGCAATTAAGCACAGACTGACTAATTGAGCGACACGCAGAGTATCTGCTATTAACAGACTGTCTGTACGCATTCCCTCAATGTAAAAGCGACCGAGTGAATACAGGATCATGTAGCTGAACAAGACCTGCCCATCGAATTTTTTGAATCGGTACAGCATGAACATGAGAACGGCGAAAACGAAAAGGTTCCAGATCGATTCATACAAAAACGTAGGGTGGTAATATTGTCCGCCGATAAACATTTGCTCACGGATGAATGCAGGGAACTTTTCCATAAACTCAGCAGAGACGGGACCACCATGGGCTTCCTGGTTGATAAAGTTACCCCAACGTCCGATGGCTTGACCCAAGATAACACTTGGCATAAAAATGTCAGCCAAACGTAGGAACGGCAGATTATGTTTTCGAATATACCAGCTTCCTGCCAGAACACCACCGATTAATCCACCGTGAATAGCCAAGCCGCCTTGCCAAACTGCGAAGATGTCCAGTGGATTGTCTTTGTACTGCTCCCATTCAAACGTAACATAATACAATCTTGCACAAACGATGGCTGCTGGAATGATCAGAACCACCATGTTCAAGACGTGATCAGGATCAATGCCAGAACGTTTGGAATTGTAGCGAGCGAGATAAGTACCCAAGAAAAACGCCAGCCCCATAATAATGCCATACCAGTGAATCTTTAAGGGGCCGATTGCAATTGCGATCGGATCGATCATGAATGTGCCTCCTTGCCTCAAAACATCTGTGCCAAGTATAGCACAAATGGGCTGCTGGATTCCAACTAATGGCTTACTGGGACTGCAAAAAGCCGAGGATGGCATCAAGGGAGGCTCGTTTCGTCGGAGTAGATACGGATGAGAATAAATCTCCGAATGTTTCCAGCCGTTTGGGTACCGTATAAACGGTGAAGTCTGTGGGATGAGAATGGGGAACCTCCTCCCACAGGAGTGGTGTTGATACGGTTGCCTGTTCTTTTGCACGAGTTGAATAAGGGGCTGGCAATGTTTTTCCTCGCCAATGTTGCAAATAGTCAATGTACAGCTTATCTCCCCGATTCTTCACCAAGCGCTCGATGGTTAATAGTGATGGATGCTTGCTGACTAGATAGGATGCAATAAAATGTCCGACCTGGCGCGTCTGTTCAAACGTATAGCGGAGTTCAATCGGAACGTATACTTGCAAGCCGCTGGAACCAGATGTTTTGACCCAGGAAGGCAGCTGTAATTCATCGAGAAGCTGTTTCAACAAGAGGGCAGACTCTATCACAACGGCAAAATCATCTGTTGAAGGATCGAGGTCAAATACGAGCTCTGTCGGAGTCTCATCCGTGGCGAGGTGAAAGGAGACGTGCCACTCCAATGCTGCTTGATTTGCCATCCACACGAGTGTCGCCCGGTCATTGCACAGTACGTAACGAACATTTTCCCACGTGTGCGTTTGGATCCAGTCAGGCGCATAGTCAGGGGCGTTTTTTTGATAGAAGTGCTTGTCGCCAACTCCGTGAGGGTAGCGAATGACGGTTAAGAGCCGATCCTTGCTATACCGTAGGAGTGGGGCTGAGACAATCAGCAAATAGCGCAAGTAATCTAGCTTGGTTACCTTGGCTAGTGGCCATAGAGGCTTGTCAGGATTTGTAATGGACAATGTGTGAGTGTCGATCGTCAGCTCGTACTCTTTTGTTGCAGGACGCAATGATGTTTTCACCTTCTTTTTAAAAGGGATAGGTGTTCCTACTATCTCCCATCCGAGTTTCTCTATGTAAAAGGAATTCCTCTTTGCATATATTTCCTGCCAATCAACCATAATACGGGTAGCTTTCCAGTGGTTGGGTTGGTGATGAAATGAAATTCAAGAAGAAAGATAAAATGAAAGAACTGATTGAGACAATGAATGCCTGCAGCTTGATTGAGTTGGAGGGTATACCGATTTCGCCTCAATTGGGAGAGAACATAGATCTGTTGAAAAAAATGTTCTCTGATTGCTCCGATTTTGTCATACGAGAATTCCGTCAAAAAAACAGTGTCCGTGCGATTGCTGTCTTCGTAGATGGGCTGATTGATACCAAAGAGGTCAATTCTGCGCTGAAATCGTTAATGGTGCTTGAAGACGGCGATCAAGATATAAAAGTGATAGAAGAGTCACTTTTGCCCGTTTCCCAGATGGGAAGAGTAGACGATTATAAAAAGCTGCTACAAGCTGTGCTTTCAGGTGATACAGGCATTCTTGTTGAGGGCAACACAGAAGCGCTCACGCTTGGCATTCGTGGAGCAGAAAAACGCTCCGTTAACGAACCAGAAGGAGAAGCTGTCGTACGGGGGCCACGTGAAGGCTTTATCGAAAATATTCGCACGAACACGTCGATGCTGCGGCGCAAATTGCGAACACCCCGATTGAAAATGAAGTCCTTGGTAGTTGGACGTGAGACGAACACCAATCTGGTGGTTGCCTTTCTTGATGGGATTGCTGATCCAGAGATCGTACAGGAGGTCACTGGTCGAATCAGCAAGATCAATATGGATGCGGTGCTGGAAAGTGGATATATCGAAGAGATGATCCAGGATAACACGTACTCGCCTTTCCCTCAGGTTATGTATTCAGAGCGCCCAGACACGGTTGCTGCGGCATTGCTGGAGGGACGTGTCGCGATATTTGTGGATGGGACACCGATGGTTTTGATAGCGCCTGTTACGTTTTGGATGATGATGCAGGCGAGTGAGGATTATTACGAGCGATTTCAAATGGCTACGTTTGTTCGACTGTTGCGTTATGTGTTCCTCATCATTTCGCTCATTACCCCTGCCTTATATGTGGCCATTACGACTTATCACCAACAGATGCTGCCAACCACGCTCCTTTTAAGTATTGCGGCTGCGCGCGAGTCCATTCCTTTTCCTGCTATTGTGGAGGCTTTTATCATGGAAATTTCTTTTGAAGCCTTGCGAGAAGCGGGGATTCGTCTCCCGAAAACAGTCGGGCAAGCTGTCAGTATTTTAGGAGCGCTGGTCGTCGGTCAGGCAGCTGTGCAGGCAGGGATTGTTTCTGCCCCCATGGTTATCGTCGTATCGCTTACAGGGATTGCTTCATTTACCATCCCGCATTTTAATGCATCGATTTCACTGCGAATGCTGCGCTTTCCGATCATGATTGCGGCTTCGATTCTCGGCATCTATGGGATGCTGGTATCCTTGTTGCTAATCCTCGGTCATATGGCTAACCTGCGTTCTTTTGGTGTCCCGTATTTATCGCCGCTAGCTCCACTGTCGATCGGCGACCTCAAAGACGTATTGATGAGGGCACCATGGTCGATGATGGAAAAACGCCCGAGCTTTTTGGGCGTTCAAAATGCTAGGCGTATGAACGATGGTTATGCGAATTCTATCCAGCAAAGAGGAGGGCAATCAGGGGTTACAGGCAATCGTCATCAGAGCGAGGAGGGGCAATCGTGAAGACTGTGACCCGCATATTGGTAGTAGTGTCGCTCTGTATGTTCCTAGTATCGGGATGTTGGGATCGCCGTGAAGTAAATGATATGGCCATCGTCATTGCAATGGCGATGGATAAGGAACCAGACGGAAGGTATCGGTTATCCATTCAGGTCCCACTGGTCAGCAGCCTAGGCGCACAGTCCGGAGGTGGTGGTGGGACGAGTGGTGATAAGAGTTATTACGTTGATTCCGCAGTAGGCAGGACAATTCGGGATGCGAATGGATTGATCCAAGCAAGAATGTCTCGAGAAATTTACTACTCCCATCACCGGATGATCGTCATAGGCGAAGAACTGGCGAAGGACGGAATGTCGGATGTGCTGGATATTGTGGCACGCTTTCCGGAAAACAGACTGACAGCTTACATTGTGATGACAAAAGGCAAAGGAATCGAATTACTAACCGCACAGCCGCAATTTGAACGTTTCTCAGGAGAAGCGATGCGTGAGTTGGTCAAGATGGGGGGCATTACAGTATCGCTGAAGGATGTTGCCCAAATGCTCGGTACACCAGGGGTTGATGCCATTTTACCCGTTCTGGCAGCAGTGGATTCCCATCCGAAAGGAAAGTCAAAAGAAATAGAGGCGACGGGGGTAGGCTTATTTCGACAGGACAAGCTCGTAGCCATCGCGAAGCCCAAAGAACTGCTCGGCTTGCGATTGTTCCAACGCGATTTTACACCGTTTTCTGTTGTGGTGTCTCTTAACAAGCACGAACGGCTTACGATTAGTCTTTCAAAAGGAAGGGCGAATATCAAGCCCGTGATCAAGAAAGGCCACATCCATTTCAAAATTGACCTCTACGCTTCTGCCGTTGTGGTGGAGAATCAGTCAAACCTCGATCTCGAGGAAGAGAAAAATATTAGAATGCTGCAAGCGAAGCTCGTCGAGCAAATCAATAGCGGTGTGAAACATATGATGCAAACGATCCAACAGAAACAATCAGACTTCATCGGGTTAGGAATCGCATTGTCAAGGAATTATCCGCGAGAGTGGCGAGACCGATATCGGAACAGGTGGAATGAGGAGCTTCCGAAAATCACATATGAAATCCGATCCAAAGTGAACATGGCCAATTTCGGGCAGACAACGAAAAATATTACCCAGGGTGAAGATGATTATGAATAGAATATTTTTGATCTTTTTTATCTCTATGTTGTTACTTTCGTTTGGAGAATTTATCATGAAGCGAAAAGGAATGGACGGGAGACAGCAGCGAGTCATTGCTATTTTCTACGTTTTAACCATTTTTTGTCTGTTTGCTTTGCAATTCCAGTATTATCAAGTGTTACCCACGAGTAATTTGATGAACTTTCTATCTCCTCATGTGAAGCGGTGGGTGGATCAGTTCGTATAAGGAGGCCCAAGTATGATTCACAAGCAAGTTGTCAATCATCGACAAATTGCCTGGCTGGTCGGCAGTGTCTTGATGACAGGAATGATGATCAGTTTCTTGCGGTCTGTCGTTCAGGTAGCAAGGATGGATGCTTGGTTCTCTCAAATTTTACCCATCTTTTATGCGCTTTTTATCTCCTACGTTTTGAGTGGGCTGGTTGAAGCATACCCCGGGAAAAATATCTTTGAAATCTTGTTTATCATTGGCGGGAAGTGGATTGGTGGAGCTATCAATCTACTCATTTTGTTTTACATTTGGATCATCCTGGCGATCGATATTAAAGGGGCTGCTGATTTTTTACATATCTTGTTATTGCCAACCACGCCATTGGAGGTCATCTTACTCGTCTTCGTCTTACTGATGATGTACTATGGCAAAACGAGTCTTGAGGTGGCGGCACGGGTAAATGAGTTTTATTTTCCCCTTTATTTCATCATGTGCATTTCGCTCTATTTCCTGCTGGTTAATGAATACAACGTAGAGCGATTGGAACCAATCTTGACCAGTAGCTTGAATAGGATCGTGGTCAGCAACTTTTTACCAGTGGGTGTATATGGTGATATTTTTCTCATGGGGGCATTCTTACATGCCATTGTAGAGCCGCGACTATTTTATGCTGCGATGAAGCACGGGGTCATCATTGTTGGCTTTGGAACGACGATTATGTTGCTCGTCTTGCTGGGGGTGATGGGCTTCACTATCGCTGGTCGACTGAATTTCCCCATCTATATTCTCGTCCAGCAAATCCACATCACAGATTTCTTGGACAGGGTCGAAATGATCCTCTTTAGCGTGTGGTTCCCCGCTTTCACAATCAAAGTCATTGTCGCTTACTTGGCATTTTTAGTGGGGGTGGGATCATTTGGGGGACAGCGGCATTACAATACATTCAATGCTCCGTGTGGATGGTTTATTGTTGTATCGTCCATATTTGCGTTTCCAAATGTAGCGCATATCGATCAATTTATTAGTTATAGCTTGCCGTTGATCGTGCTCGTCTTTCAATTGCCGTTGGCGATCTTTTTGCTCATTCACGTAAGGGGAAAGAACAAAGGAAGAGTGCAAAGCCTCATTCCCGAGGGAACGAAGCTTTATCAATTTTACCGGTCGATGGTGTGGATCACGACAGTCTGTTTGAGTGGCTGTGTGATCGTGATTTTGATTGGGGACTTTTTAAAGGATAAATCAGCGGTAGGAGGGGTCACGACAGCCATTGTGTACATTGCCCTCTTACTGATAGCCCTGTTGACGAGCTATGGGGAAATGCAGGCTCTTAATCATGGCAAGCAAAAGCTGGGGAGGGCAAAACAGGCTGGATCGTTTCGACAATGAGATCGAAAGCCAAGTGGTTCCTTACTCCAAAACACACTGGTGAGGCGGGACATCCACGACGCCTTGTATACTTGGCTGTCGCAAGGAATGCCCTTCCTTCCACTCCGCAAATTTGATTTTGACGGTGATTTCCGGCTGTATCCATAAGGTATTGGCTGCGCGTGGTGGCTTGTTAACAAAAGTCATCTTCTGTTGGACAAGGGGCTGTATTCTCTCCGTTAAAGCACGCCAGTCCGTTTGCGTCAATTTTCCAGTACCTGCATGACCGATGTACCAAAGAGAACCGTGTTGATCGAATAGGCCCAGAAGCAACGAATTGACAATATGATTCCGAAGCGTAACGCCGCCTACGACAGCAATGAGATCTCGGTAGTACTTTTTCTTTCTCCAGCGTTGATCTTTCCCATTGATCAAGTAGCTGCTGGACGTATCCTTCAGAATGATTCCTTCCATGCCTTGCGCTTCAATGACACGGTAAAGAGCGTCCCCATCAGCAAAATTTTCAACTAGCTGCACATGAGGAGTAGGAGTGATGATTTTGCCCAGTATTTGTTGTCGCTCTGATAGGGGGGAGGAAGTTACCCATTCATGATTCCAGTACAGTACATCGAAGACCATGTATGTGACAGGGACAAGCTTTTGTATCTGGGAGACTTTCTCTAAACGGCGGAGCCCGTCTCTCCTCATGACCTCGTAAAAGGAAGGCTTTCCGTCTGGGCCGAGAGCGATTATTTCGCCATCCAAAATCACAGAATCGGCACGACAATACGAGCGAATATCGGTCACTTCTGGATAATGGAAAGTCCGTTCATTTAATTTTCGGTTGAACAGTTTGACCTCGTGTCCATCGTAGTAGGTAAGAATGCGAACGCCATCCCATTTCACTTGGCCTATCCATTGTGGTCCGATAGGTATAGCTTCCGTGCTGGTAGGCTCAAAAGGAAAAAGCGGAGTTAGTTCCATGGCTGCCACCTCTATGTTTAGTTGGGACTTGCCCAGTTTTCTAATACAGTTTCACGGATGGGCATGATCTATACGAGTGGTGATGGCGGATGCATTCTTGTGAGAATTTTACGAAACTTTTTTATTGATTAAGTATTGAATTCAAGCTATACTACTTGTATTAAGTAACTGATGGGTTAGCGGATTGGGCTGTATCTGGTTGAACTGCTTCCTCCTTCCGTGGTACGTCCACCACACCTCATGGGAAGGGAGCTGTTCTCTGATATGGCCCTTTTTGTGTCTAACTCGGGTTGGGAATGTTTGTTGTTCACTTTCTTTAATCCTTTTTTCATTGATATACAATTAGAGACTTGTTTATAATGACTGTGCGAACTCATTTACGAAAGAAGGAATTGACTTGCCGTTTCTTCGGTTTAAAGGCTTTGCGAAGCAAGACATAGAGCCCATTTCTCAGATTCTTATAGAAGAGTTTTCTAAAATTGCTGAGGTAGCTCAGGAAAAGGTGAAATTGGAGCTGCTTTCTGTAGAGCAATTGACGAACAGTCCTTTGTCTGTAGAGATCATGATGTTTCCCCGTGAACAAAAGCAACATGACGCGATTGCTAGTGCCATACACGGCATTTTGAAGAAGCAAGGCTTTCTGCATATCCATATTTTCTTCATTCTGCTATCGCCCACTCTCTATTATAAAGAAGGACTTCCGTTGCAAGTTGGAATGACGAAATAAGCAAGAAAAAAGGTCGAGATCCTTCAAAGGGATTTCGACCTTTTTCTATTAATAATAGAGGCTTTCGGTTTGCAGGCACTTGGAGCATGTTCGCGTAAGTGGAGTCTCGATATAGACGTGGCTGCAGTCCTGTTGAATCAGCCTCAATTGCTGTTTAGATTGCTCTAGCTCAGCCTCTAGTCGAATGATCTTTTCGCGTAAACGACTGGCTTCCTCCATAGGCATCCCCCTTCATTACGACTGGTACAAGCGGCTTCCCTGTTCGCGGAACTCACGCGATTTTTCCTGCATCCCGGAAAGAATGGCGGGATCTTGGGTAGCGCCTTGTTCATTGGCGATGTGACGAATGTCGTGCGATATTTTCATGCTGCAAAATTTAGGTCCGCACATGGAACAAAAATGGGCGGATTTGGCGGCTTCTGCTGGTAACGTTTCATCGTGATATTCGCGGGCGCGCTCTGGGTCCAGAGACAAATTGAATTGATCGTTCCAGCGAAAATCAAAGCGAGCTTTGGATAAGGCGTCGTCTCGCAGTTTCGCCCGCGGATGTCCTTTTGCGAGATCAGCGGCATGCGCTGCGATTTTGTATGCGATTAAACCATTGCGTACATCCTCTTTATTGGGTAGGCCAAGGTGCTCCTTGGGTGTTACGTAGCAGAGCATCGCTGTTCCGAACCATCCAATCATGGCGGCGCCAATCGCTGAAGTAATGTGATCATAGCCGGGAGCGATGTCGGTCGTGAGTGGCCCAAGCGTGTAAAAAGGAGCCTCATGGCAAATGGATAACTGTTTATCCATATTTTCGCGAATGAGATGCATGGGGACGTGACCAGGACCTTCAATCATGACTTGTACGTCGTGTTCCCACGCAATTTTTGTGAGTTCTCCCAATGTTTCAAGCTCCGCGAACTGCGCCTCGTCATTCGCATCCGCGATGGAGCCAGGACGTAGTCCATCTCCGAGCGATACACAAATGTCATAGGCCTTCAGAATTTCGCAAATTTCAGCAAAATGCGTATACAAAAAGTTTTCCTCATGATGGGCCAGGCACCATGCGGCTAAAATCGATCCACCGCGAGAGACGATACCAGTAACACGGTTAGCTGTCATAGGAATGTAGCGCAATAGAACACCAGCATGAATCGTGAAGTAATCGACGCCTTGTTCTGCTTGCTCAATCAAGGTGTCTCGGTAAACCTCCCATGTCAAATCCTCGGCTTTCCCATTTACTTTTTCAAGTGCTTGATATATCGGGACAGTACCGACTGGAACAGGACTATTGCGGATAATCCACTCCCGCGTGGTGTGTATATGTTTTCCCGTCGAGAGGTCCATGATGGTGTCGGCACCCCAACGGACCGACCAAATCATTTTTTCGACTTCTTCTTCCATCGAAGAGCTGACAGCTGACGTTCCGATGTTGGCATTGATTTTGACATGAAAGTTACGGCCAATGATCATCGGCTCGCTTTCAGGATGATTGAGGTTAGAAGGGAGGATCGCACGTCCAGCGGCGATTTCTGCCCGTACAAATTCAGGGGAGACTCCCTCGCGAATGGCAACGTATTCCATTTCCGGTGTGATGATATTTTTTCGGGCATAATGAAGCTGGGTAACATTTTTTCCTGACTTTGCCCGTTTTGGTTTGTAGCCCTCTCGAGGGAAAGTGGGGAGGGTGGCTGCCTTTTCTTCGTTTCGGATGCCGTCGTCGACTAGTTGTGGTTCGCGACCGACATACGTTTCCGCATCATGTCGCTCATCGATCCACTCGTGGCGGATGGAGGGCAGTCCTACTTGAATGTCAGGAATGTAACCCGTTGCGGTGTACTCGCCACTCGTATCGTACACGCGAAGAGGGGGATTGGGTGTGGAGCCAGACAATCCTTCGGTAGGATGAAGGGAAATCTCGCGCATCGGGACGCGGATGTCCGCACGACTACCTGTTTCGTATACTTTGCGACTTCCTGGAAAAGAGGACACCAATGACATAAAAAAAACCTCCTTGATTTGGTTGCACGAAAGCGAGAACCGTTTAGGGAGGCGAAAGAAACTGCCCGCGAAAAAGCGCCGCATAAACAATATGCGACGCCAACGCGAGAGTAGAGAAGAAACGGGTATCCTAAAAAGATACACGCATCTTTTCGTGTCGTATATGACATTCCTCCGCTGGCATTACCCAGTTCAGGTTCAACGGTCGATGGCACAGTACCATCCTCTCAGCCTGGTGATTTCCAAGCTCCCGTGCTTTTTTGTATTTTGGATTGCAAGAATAGGATAACGGGAAGTCCATTTAATTTCAAGGGAAATTTTCCAGCGAAAAAATTGCGGGTGTGCAACACATTTTCCTCCCCCCTATTCTCATGAATCGGACTAAAACTGTTTCTGTAGACCCACATGAATCCTATCTGTTACGATGAAGTTCGAAAAAAAGCAATTGCTTCCAGCGCTTTGATTTTCCGCGTTGTCGAAGCAGGCTGGAGAAGTATTTTGAGGTGATGAGGTATGGATGTCTATTCGGATCTAAAACAAGGAGAACGTGGAGCGTGGGTGAGTATTTTCGCCTACATATTTTGCTCTGTATTAAAAATAGGAGTTGCGTATGTCACTGCGTCAGAAGCTTTAATGGCCGACGGTCTTAACAACTCAACGGATGTCGTCGCATCGATTGCTGTTTTGATCGGGCTGCGAATTGCAAGGAAACCACCTGATAAAGATCACCCGTATGGTCATTTTCGGGCGGAGACGATTTCAGCACTTGTCGCATCATTTATTATGCTATTTGTCGGAGTTCAAGTCGTTACGAATGCCGTACCATCCTTGTTGGACCCACATCATACGGCTCCTGACCTGTTGGCAGGGTGGACAGCACTTGCGACTGCAGTCATAATGCTTGGCGTTTATCGCTACAATAAAAAGCTCGCCATCAAAACAAACAGCCAAGCACTAAATGCAGCGGCAGCTGACAACCGTTCAGACGCATTCGTCAGTATCGGGACGTTTATCGGGGTAGCTGGCGCACAATTTCAATTGCACTGGCTCGATCCTTTAGCTGCTTTTGTTGTTGGTCTCATCATCTTGAAAACTGCTTGGGACATTTTCAGGGAAGCAACTCACCGTTTGACAGATGGCTTTGACGAGAGCGAGCTTGCGGACCTGCGGGCTACCATTTCCTCGATTTCGGGAGTTAAGGATATCAGTGACATCAAAGCCCGCTACCACGGAAGCAGCGTGCTGGTTGATGTTGTCATCCATGTAGATCCAGGTCTGAATGTGGTGGAGAGCCACACCATCACCGAGAAAATTGAAGAACAGATGCGCAAGATTCACCGCATTAACGCTGTTCATATCCATATTGAACCATGCAGGAAGATGGCGCCAAGCTAGATGTCTATATGTGAATACAAAAAAACCTGTCCAGAGTGGGCAGGTTTTTTTATGTGCAGATTAAACAGGGGTTGCCTTCTTTTTGCGCAGTGTTTTGGTTGTAGAAGTAGTCGTTTTCTTTTTTTGACCGGTTGCGGTCTCCTTTTTCGATGCTTGCTCTTTTTCGGACGAGGAGGCAGCAGTGGTGCGTTTTCGCGCAGGCTTTGACGGAGTCAGTTCAGGCTCGATTTTGATGGGTACTGCGGCTTGACCAGCTGTAGACTCCAAGCTTTCTTTTAGGGCCTGCATGAGATCAATTACATTGGTTCTTGCAACGGTAGGTGCAGTAGCGATCTCCTGACCCTCCAGTTTTTTCTCAATCAGTTTTTGTAGGTCAGATCGATATTCATCCGTATATTTTGCCGGATCAAAAGGGATCGTCATATTGCTAATGAGCTCAGTTGCCATCTTTAGTTCGTTTTCGGCCAATGGAACAGTGGCTTCTGGCAAGGCAGGCACTTGACTGACGGGACGTACTTCATCCGGATAGAAGATCGTCTCCAGCATGATGCAATGCTCATACAGTCGGATAACGGCCAGGCTTTGCCGATTGCGCATCGTCACCTGTGCAACGCCGATCTTGCCTGTCTGTTCCATGGCGGAGCGCAGCAGGGCGTATGCTTTTTCACCAGTGTCTTGTGGGGAAAGGAAATAGCTTTTATGAAAATAAACGGGATCGATCTCCGACAAGTCTACGAAGTCGAGTATTTCAATGGCTCTGCGTGTTTCTGGCGTAATGGCTTCCAGATCCTCATCGTCAATCATGACAAAATGTCCTTTTTCATATTCGAAGCCACGGACGATTTCGCTCGTATCGACCTCGCGCTGGCAGTGCGGGCACATTTTCGTGTACTTGATCGGGGTATTACACTCTTTATGCAGTTGGCGAAAGCGAATATCGCGCTCTTCGGTTGCAGTAAACATGCGGACAGGTATATTGACAAGGCCGAAGCTGATCGAGCCCTTCCACACCGTATGCATGCGGATACCTCCTTCACAGCTATTTTTGAATAGTATCTGTAACCGCATAGAAGAAGTGCCGAGGGAATTGAAGGTGGAAAAGTAAAAAGCCAGCCGATTTGATACGGCTGACTTCTTGTATAGCTACTGCCCATGTTTGACGATGTCCGATTGATCTGCACGCGATTGCATGTCTCGCGCCAGCTCGACATCTTTGCCAGTACGGTCCGCAATGGATTGGGCTTTGGACGCCTTCAACTTTTGTGCAGACGGTCGTTTTTCTGCCATGAACGACTCACTCCTTTCAGGCAATCTACATGTAGGGGGTGTTACAGGTACATGTAGTATGCGCTGCACACAAAAAAATACCCCATCGCCAAATGACGAGGGGCAGCCGTTCAACTCCTCCCGATGAAGGGAGCGATGGCACGAAATGCTCCTATCAGACACGTCGTGCGCCAAAGTGAACAGCCTTTCAATTATGGGAGAGGAGAAACCGGAGGAAGAGCTTATGGGGAAACGTAAGTCTTCTCCGCGGTTGTCAGCGACACCGTTGCGTCGCTATTCAACATCTTTTCCAATCGAATGGGGTTGTATACCTTTCTTGTACATAAATTTTTCCAGTTGCTAATTTTACGGGTGTATGCAGTTGTGATAGTATGATATCATTCTCAGTCTTAGAAAATCGCGTCATACAACATACATAGGAAAGCAGACAGGTGAAATGAGTATGCGAGTCATCGCTGGAGAACACAGAGGAAGACGGTTGGCAGCAGTTCCGGGGAAAGGAACGAGACCGACAACCGATAAAGTCAAAGAATCGATTTTTAATATGATTGGTCCGTATTTCGATGGCGGATGGGCATTGGACCTATACGCAGGAACAGGTGGTCTCGGAATCGAGGCATTGAGTAGGGGAGCAGATCGAGCTGTTTTTGTGGAGCGAGATCAAAAAGCATTTGCTGTAGTAAAACAAAACGTCAGCACTTGCAGGCTGGACGATTATGCAGAACTATATCGGATGGATGCGGACCGCGCCATTCGCACACTGAGTACGCGCAATCAAAAATTTGATCTCGTCTTTTTAGATCCGCCATACGCCCAGCAGAAAATTGTCGAAGAAATTGAGATGTTGCAGGAGCTGGGAATGTTGGCGGACGGAGCGTGGATCGTGACTGAGCATGATATCGCAGACTCCTTTCCAGATGCGATTGGTCATTGTGTGAAGGACCGAGCGGCTAAGTATGGGGATACGGCCGTTACCGTGTATTATTACGATTTGGAGCCACAAGCCTAACTTTCAAATCAAGGTGCAAAAGAGCACTAAGGGAGGATAACCCGCTATGGCAATCGCCGTATGTTCAGGAAGCTTCGACCCTGTTACTTATGGGCATCTCGACATTATTGCGCGGGGTGCCAACGTTTTTGATAAGGTCATTGTTGCCGTCTTAATCAATTCGAAGAAAAACTCATTGTTCAGCGTAGAAGAGCGCGTCGATTTGCTTCGTCAAGCAACGGCTGACATGAAAAATGTAGAAGTGGACTCTTTTGACGGTTTGTTAATTGACTATATGAACAAAAAGGGCGCACAGGTGATCATTCGTGGCCTTCGTGCTGTTTCTGATTTTGAATATGAGATGCAAGTCGCCTCGATTAATAAAAAGCTCGATGAAAATATTGAAACGTTTTTCATGATGACGAACAATCAATATTCGTACTTGAGCTCAAGTATTGTGAAAGAAGTTGCGAAATACAAGGCGAGTGTCGCCGATTTGGTGCCGCCAGTCGTAGAAGAGGCACTGAAGCGAAAAATGGCCGAGTAGATTATCGCGTCTTGCTGCGGTTCATGCGCGAAAGAGTCAGGCTGGTACACACCAGAATGGCACCGACGCCGATGGCGATTCCCCCTGATAGTAGCAGGGTCTCCCACCAGCTCGTCGCCGGAATCTCGGATTTCACATGTACAAATACAGGGACGGCTTTCTCCATGAACCAGGAACTGACTGTGGCAAGAGGTCCCCAAAAGACAAAGGTCAAAATCGCAGCTAGCAAAGCGTGCAGCGCTCTGGCAATCAAGTAAGGGGCGACGCGAATATCCGTTTCACTCAAGATACTCGCGACCTGCGCGTGAACACTCAAACCGCCCCAGGACAATACAGCACTGGCAATCGCTGCTTTCCAGACCAAGGAAACTTCATCAGGCACAATGCTCGCAGCCTGTGCGCCGAGGGTTACTTCGAACAAACCAGCCACGATTGCTTGGGAAAAGGCTGGTGGAAAACCAAAGGGACCGAGAATGATTGAGAGAAGCGTACTGATGATCTGTGTCAGATGAATCGTGGAGAATAGTTGAATTAAGACCGAAAAAACAATGATGAAGCCACCGATCATGAGCAAGGTATTCAGGGCGGATTGCACCGCTTCTCCCATTAATTTTCCGAACGGACGCCCATCACGGATACGTGCCCGATGCATCGCTTGTAGGGCGCGTAAAGGAAGCGGTAGTGAATTTTTCTCTAATGGGGCTGACGTAATGGCAAAAGGCGCATGAAAACGATAAATCACGCCCATGAGTACAGCTGACAAATAATGAGTCAGAGCTAAAATGATACCCATTTGCTCACTGTGGAAAAAGCCGATTGCCACTGCTCCCATGACGAATAAGGGATCTCCCGTCGTTGTAAAAGAGACGAGACGTTCACCCTCAGCCTTCGTCACATTACCTTGCAGACGCAGGCGAGTTGTCAGCTTTGCGGCTACCGGATATCCGGATGAGAAGCCCATAGCCAGTACGAACCCGCCAGTGCCCGGAACGTTAAACAGTGGGCGCATTAATGGCTCCAGTAACACACCGACGAAATGAACGACGCCCAGACCCATCAACACCTCAGACAGCACAATAAAGGGTAGCGTAGAGGGGAAAACTACCTCCCACCATATTTTCAGACCGCGTACGGCAGCTTCAAAAGAAATCTGCGAGTAAGCAATCAACGAAATAACAATGAAAACTGTCGAGAGGGCGAGCAACAAAGTAAGTACGGGTGAGTGGCGTGACATGGATTCCTCCTGAATCGAAGAAAAGTAGTAGTACATGTCTACGTGGCTGGCGGGAGAACTATGCGTAAGCTTGGTCGACGAATATCTCCCAAGTGTGAAAGGTACAGCGATTTACCACATAGGCTGGTTACAGGGAGGGGTTTTTCCATGCAGACAAAGCGTAAACCTATCGTGGGTGTAGCCCTAGGTTCTGGGGGCGCTCGCGGTTTTGCACATATTGGTGTATTGAATGCGTTAGAAGCACATGGCATCCAGATTGACATGCTGGCTGGCTCCAGTATGGGCAGTCTGATTGGGGCTGTCTATGCCAACGGAATTGAACCGCACATGATGGGAAAGCTTGCCCTTAATTTAAAACGCAAGCATTGGCTCGATTTGACAGTACCCAGCATGGGCTTTGTTACAGGGGAGAAGATCAAGCAATTGATTCGCCTGCTAACGCACGGAAAGCGCTTGGAAGAGCTGAACAAGCCGCTTGCCATTGTGGCGACGGATATTGAATCAGGAGAACGAGTTGTATTTCGTGAAGGTCCAATTGATCAAGCAGTGAGGGCAAGCATATCCATTCCAGGCATCTTCGTACCTGAAAAGGTAGGGGGGCGGCTTTTAGTTGACGGAGGAGTTATTGATCGTGTGCCCGTAACGGTGCTGCGTGAAATGGGTGCCGATATCGTGATTGCGGTAGATGTCGCCCAATTCGATACCCGGATGGAGGTCAAAAGTATTTTTGATGTAATTGCCCAGACGATTGATGTGATGGAAAGGGAAATTCTGCGACATCGAATCATTGCGGCAGACATCGTAATCAGGCCGGATGTTGGACACTATAGCAGTATCGCGTACACGGGTGTCGAAGAAATTATCGAGTTAGGTGAACGTGCGGGTACTGACCATATCGAACGCATTCAGGAACTTATTGCAGATTGGGAGGCGCAGGAATGAGTGAGGAACAGCTTTATGCCAATAGACGCAGATCTACAGGAACCAGAGGCTTTAGCTGGATACTTGCCTTGGTTTTTGTCTTGTTGGGTATTTCTTTTTTTGTACCGACGAATTATTACGTGAGTCGTCCGGGTTCAGCGATTGAGTTGGGGCCGATGATTCAAGTGGAAGGCGGCAAGAAAGACGAGACTGGCTCCTTCATGCTTACGACGGTCAGAATGGGCGAAGCGAATTTGCCGTGGTATTGGTATGCAAAAATGGCGCAGGATGTTGAGTTGATGCCCAAGGAGCTGGTTGTCAGCAAGGGCGAGAACAGCGAAGATTTTATCCGTAGAGAACAAGCGATCATGGACAATTCACAAAAAATTGCGGAGGCAGTCGCGTTCCGTCTTGCCGGTTTTGAAGTGAAAATTGAGAAGCAGGGTGTGTGGGTGATGGGGACTCTAGAAGGGTTCCCTGCCTATAAAGCATTGCGAATTGGTGATGTCATTACGTATGTTGACGGGGTTCGCACGTCTGAGGCAAAAGATTTGCTGACAGCCCTCTCTGCAAAAAAAGCAGGGGATCAAGTCGAAATTACGTACACAAGAGATGGACAAGAGGCCAAAACGATGTTAACCTTGGAACCACTACCTGAGTCCAAGTCAGTTGGAATTGGTGTGCGCCCTGACAACAAACAGGAAATCATCATACCGAAAGAAGTAACCATTGCCTCTCAAGGGATTGGTGGTCCTTCTGCGGGATTAATGATGACACTGGAGATTTATGACCAGTTAAATACGGAGACGGATTTGACAAAAGGCTATAAAATTGCAGGAACAGGCACGATTTCGTTAGACGGAAAAGTAGGCAGGATCGGTGGCATTAATCAAAAGGTAATCGCAGCGGACAAAGCGGGTGCAGAGATCTTCTTTGCTCCGCAGGATACGCCAGATACGAACTCCAATTACGAGGAGGCGTTAGCGACTGCCAAGCGGATTGGAACTTCAATGAAAGTGGTTCCAGTCAAGACGGTAGAAGAAGCGATTACGTACTTGAATGGACAAAAACCGAAATCTACCTGAGCAAACTAGCTGTCAAGCAAAAATGGTTGACAAAGCTTTGGGCAGGGTCTATAATCATCTTTGTTGTGCATGAGGTGAAATGCTATGAACATTAAGTTGGCAGAGTTAGAGCACCGAAAAGGAGAGCCGTTGCCATTCCAGGTAACTCTGGATGCAGATGAGCTGAAGAAGCGCCATCATGAGGTTCGCGGGATTACTCCTGTGAATGCGAGTGGTGAAGCCGTACAGCTGGGCAATCTCTATTACGTAAAAGGAAGCATGAAGGCAGATGTGAATTTTGTCTGCGCGAGATGTTTGAATCCTTTTGTCGATCAGGCAACAGTAGATTTCTCTGAGACATTTGCGCTTGCGGATGATCCGATCCTGCAAGATGACGAGGACAGCGATATCCTTCCTCTGGAAGGCGATGAAATCGAGCTGGACTCGCTGCTGCAAGAGGATTTCTTACTGGCAATGCCGACCTTCCCGCTTTGCGAGGAGGATTGCAAAGGTCTGTGCCCGACTTGCGGTGTGAACCGTAATGAAAAGGCATGCAGCTGCAAGAATGAGCGTGTTGACCCGCGATTGGCTGGGTTGGCTGACTTTTTCAAAGACAGCAAATAAGTATTCTTACTGTATTCAAGATGATTCGCCGACCATTCGTGGCAGCGTCTCATTTTTGAAGGATGGCATAAGCATTTTGCCTATACTGTCCACCCAATAGAGCTTCTTAGCATTTGTCACTTGAAGGAGGTGTAAGGAAGATGGCAGTACCTCAACGGAGAACTTCCAAAACCCGTAAAAGAATGCGTCGTACGCACTTCAAATTAGAGATTCCAGGCATGATCAAATGCGATAATTGCAGCGAATACAAGCTTGCGCATCGTGTTTGCCCAAGCTGCGGTCACTACAAAGGCGTGAAAGTAGCGAAGTAATATTCGCTGCTAAGAAAGCAAGGTGAGAAATCGCCTTGCTTTTTTTGTTTCTTTCTATTGCTTATTATTACTTACAAACACTTATTATCACTTGCGTAAATCACTTAAATCACTTATAATGAAGGCAGGATAAGGATGGGGTTGAGGCTTCGTGTTTCAAGAGGAGAGGCTCGCTGCAATTCTTGCGTATTTGCAGGAGCACCAGCGAATCAGTGTGCAAGAGGTAGTTGAGCAGTTTGGGGTTTCCCGTGACACAGCGAGGCGTGACATCGTCAAGCTGGAGGAGCAGGGTCAAATCCTGCGAACTAGGGGAGGAGCAGTATTGCCCAGCCTCAACAAAAAGAACTACTCCCATCAGGAACGAATGCAGCTTGATTTGACAGGAAAGCGCAGTATTGCAGCAGCAGCGGCCCGTCTGATCAAAGATGGAGATTATTTGCTGCTCGATGCTTCCACAACCGTTCAGCTCACAGTGGAATCCTTGCAGACTCGCGATCATGTCATCATCACGAATTCATTAGCGACTGCCTCCAGTATGTCCCGAAAAGAAGGCGTTCTTGTCAAGCTTTTGGGCGGAGACGTACATGCAGAGGATCAATGTGTC
Source organism: Brevibacillus sp. AG (assembly GCF_028369215.1). Taxonomy (NCBI): domain Bacteria; kingdom Bacillati; phylum Bacillota; class Bacilli; order Caryophanales; family Paenibacillaceae; genus Brevibacillus; species Brevibacillus sp. AG. Next base: position 502,090 of record NZ_JAQMYO010000002.1, read on the forward strand.
CTCGGTACTCGCGTGATTCAAAACCTTGCTGATTTTCATGTCGACAAAGTACTGGTTGGTGCATGCGGTCTTACAAAGGAAGGGCTCATGTCTACGCAGGAAGATCACGGCTTTCTGATCAAAGAAATGATCAAGCGCGCCGATCAAGTGATCATCCTCACTGACCATACCAAGTTTGGAAAAAGCATGCTATATCGCGTTGCCGGTTTTGATCAGATCGATATTATCGTGACGGATAAGCTGCCTGAAAAGGAAATGGTTGAAGCTTTGCACGCTAACGATGTAGAGGTGATTGTAGCTTCCACATGAAGCTATTGATCCATAAAAAAGAGGATAAGTTCTATTTGGCTGGCGTGAATGGGTGACCAGCGTGACAGCAAATGGATTTATCGAAAGAGAGTCCTTCAAATGGGAAGGGCTCTTTCTTTTTTTCTTGCATTTGTATACAGCCCCTGCTATTCTAGTAATCCTGACTTTTCCAAGAGGAGGGTTCTATGGTCTATTGGCGGATTATTCGCAAGAGCTATCGTCGAAATCTTCAGTATCGTTTATCGCATGTCATCAACAATGTCGCAAGCTCGATTTTTGGGCTTGTTTTTATTGCCATTTGGACGGGTGTCCTTTCTGGAAAACAAGTATATGGCCCATATGATGTCAAAACGATGGGGTATTACATTGCGATTTGCCAGAGTGTTCTCTGGATGACAACCTTTATGTCGCCGGGTCTGAACGTCCAAATAGCGGTAAGAAGCGGGGCTGTCAGCCTGGATATGATCAAGCCTGTTCATTATCTTTGGTACATGCTCAGTCAGGAGTTTGGACGACTTTTGTACAACGCTTGCTACCGAAGTGTTCCGATCGGCTTGCTGCTAGGATTAGCGGTAGGCTTCTTTTTTCCCTCCGATCCGTTCACTTACTTCTGGTTTATCCTCTCGCTACTGCTAGGAACTTACGTAGGTATGTTGCTCTTTTATCTCGCGGGCATTTCCTCCTTCTGGACGACAGAAATACGCTGGGTACACCTAATCCTTTTGTCATTGATCTTTGGGTTAGGTGGACAAATGATTCCGATAGATTTGATGCCTGGGATGATTGGAGAGGTAGCACCTTATTTGCCCTTTTCCGCGATGATTTATTATCCAGTCATGACCTTGCTAGAGCTTGCTCCTCCTTATGGCATGCTCGTACAAGCTGGTTGGGCGCTCGTTTTAACGGCAGTTGCTTTATTGGTGACGAACATGGCAAGAAGAAAGCTAGAAATTCAAGGAGGATAACGATATGTTTGCCCTCTATCGCAAACTGATTGCGGCCAGCATTCGCTCGCAAATGCAATACAAGATAAATTTTGTCACGAGCGCTGCCACGACCGGAATGATTATGGTGCTTGATTTTATTATTCTCTCTGCGATTTTGTACCGATTTCACGATGTGGTCGGGTGGAATATATACGAGGTTGGGATGCTTTACGGGATTTCCTCGGCATCTGTCTCCTTGTATCGACTGTTTGCCCCGGAAATCAACGACTTTGAGAAGTACATCGTGCAAGGAGAGCTCGATCAATTGCTCATCCGACCTGTTTCGCCTTTGCTTCTGCTATTGACACGCAATCTTGATTTGTCGAGAGTGGGAGGAGTGGTGCAAGGGATGTCTGTTTTGGTCGTCTCATTGTCGGGACTTGCGGCGGAAGGGAAATCGATCATGGGGTTGGTGTTATTCTCGCCGATTGCCATTTTGTCTGGCGGAGTCATCTATTTCTCCATTGGACTTGCTACGGCTGGGGTCGCTTTTTGGACGCATCAGATGAAAGACATGCTGACCTTTACCATTTATGCGCCAGCCAATGCTTCCAATTATCCGATCGGGCTATATCCAAACTGGCTCAAATGGCTGTTTTTCTCAGCGATTCCGATCGCATATATGAATTATTTGCCAATGTTGACGCTGTTGGGCAAAGGGGGCGAATGGTTTTACCCGATACTCACCCCGGTAGCTGCAGCGATTGCTTTTTATTTCGCTCGTATGCTGTGGAATGTCGGGATTCGACACTACCATAGTACAGGGAGCTGAGGAGGGGTAACATGATTGAAGCAAAGCACATCGAAAAATCATTTTTCCTGACAAAAGCGAAAGAGGGGCGCTTTGCTTCTCTACGAACACTCTTTTCTCGTGAACAAAGGGAGGTCAAAGCCGTCCACGATATCTCTTTTTCCATTGACAGAGGCGAGTTCGTTGGATATATCGGGCCGAATGGCGCAGGAAAATCGACGACAATCAAAATGCTCGCAGGAATTCTTCATCCCAGTCAGGGGGAAATACGAATTGGCGGATATAGTCCGCAGCGGGAACGAATTCAAGTAGCCTCACAAATCGGTGTGGTGTTCGGGCAGCGAACACAGCTGTGGTGGGATTTGCCAGTCAGAGATTCCTTCGAAATTTTGCAAGCGATGTACAAAATTAGCGACAAGGCATATCGGCGATCGATGGAGGCGTATCAGGAACTGCTGGATCTCCATGAATTCCTGGATACGCCAGTGCGTAAGCTGTCATTGGGTCAGAGGATGAGAGCTGATTTAGCGGCGGCACTGCTGCATGATCCGCCTGTCCTGTTTTTAGACGAGCCTACGATTGGGTTGGATGTGGTCGCGAAGACTCGCATCAGAGCGTTTTTGAAAGAAGTGAATCAGACCCAGAAGAAGACGATTCTATTGACGACGCATGATATGGACGATATTGAGCAACTCTGCAACCGGATCATCGTGATCAATCATGGCAAAAAGATGATGGATACGAGCTTGGTCGATTTGCGACGTCAGATAGGGCTACCAAGCCTCATTCGAATCGAATTTCGACAACCGCCCGAAAAGCTTTACGACCTAGAGGGAATCGAGCGGATGGAGCTAGCAGAGAATGTACTTTCGATTTACTTCGACAAAGGAAAAATTTCTTCCCCGCGAATCCTTGCCGAAGTAGCGGGCTGGGGTGAGCCGCTGGATATTCAGATGAAAGAACCGGGGATTGAGGAGATCATTCGGCTCATTTATCGTTAGGGACGGCTACCTAATTTCGCGAACGATACTTGTAATTCCACATCTTCTCCCTTATACTGTGTTTTGGTACCAGGTATTAAAAACAGATCGCAATCATACATAGTACAATTGAATCCTGCTTATGGGGGTGTTCGGCATCGCCCGCTTGCCAAAAAAAGATCGCCAGTCCCGCTTGGTGCAGTATCTGGCGGATAATCCATTTGCGACGGACGAAGATCTGGCTGAGTTATTTCATGTCAGTATTCAAACCATACGTTTAGACCGTCTGGAATTAGGAATACCTGAGCTGCGTGAACGTATCAAGACAGTCGCAGAGAAAAGTCTTGATCCTGTAAAATCATTGGGTGTCGATGAAATCATCGGTGAAATTGTTGATCTACAGCTCGATTCACAGGCCATTTCCGTATTGGAAATCAAAGAAGAACACGTTTTTTCGAAAACACAAATTGCCAGAGGGCATTATATATTTGCTCAGGCCAACTCATTGGCAGTAGCAGTAATTAACGCAGACGTAGCGTTGACAGCTACGGCGAGAATCCGCTTTGTGCGTCCTGTACGAATAGGGGAAAAGCTGGTGGCCAAAGCAGTGGTAAGAAGCCGAGACGGCGACGAATGCAAGGTGCGCGTAGAGACAAAGGTCCAAGGTGAATTGGTCTTTACCGCAACCTTCCGTGTAGTTGAAATGTCGAGCTACCATAACAGCATGGATGAGGAGTAAGGAGGAGTCACGGTTGCGAATTGCAGTGGATGCGATGGGCGGCGATCACGCACCGAAGAGTACCGTATTAGGGGCGCTTGCTGCCATCAAGGAAAACCCAGCCATTACAGTTGTATTGGTGGGAGATGAACAGGCTATTCGGAACCACTTGCCGCAGGATATTCCGGCAAACATCGAGATCGTTACTGCAGCGGAAGTGATTTTGCCAGATGATGAACCGGTTCGAGCTGTTCGGCGTAAGAAAAATTCTTCGCTGGTCGTAGCTGTTGAGATGGCGCGCGAGAAAAAAGTCGACGCGATGATCTCGGCTGGGAATACGGGCGCTTTAATGACAGCAGGCTTGCTGTACGCTGGTCGCATGGATGGAATCGAGCGCCCTGCGCTTTGTGCCTATATCCCGAATACAAAAGGCCGAGTAACACTGACGCTAGACGTCGGAGCCAATATGGATGCCAAGCCACATCAGCTTGTACAATACGCGGTGATGGGGAGCTTGTATGCTGAAAAAGTGTTGGGCTTCGAGCGGCCGACAGTAGGCTTGCTGAATGTCGGGACGGAAGAAGGAAAAGGGAACGAATTAACGAAAGCTGTTTTTCCTCTCCTTCAAGAAGCTGACTTGAACTTTGTAGGAAATGTGGAAGCGCGCGATGTTATGCAAGGAGCCTGTGATGTGCTCGTATGCGACGGCTTTGTAGGAAATGTTTTGTTAAAGGCCGTAGAGGGTGCTGCCTCCACAATCTTTTCGCAGTTGAAGCAGGAGTTTACTTCCAGCCTGATTAATAAGCTAGGAGCGGCCATTCTGAAACCTGGATTGGTTCGCTTTAAAAAGAAAATGGATTATGCGGAATACGGTGGTGCTCCCTTGCTGGGATTGAAATCCCCTGTGATCAAGGCCCACGGTTCCTCAAATGAACGTGCGATGAAAAACGCGATTGTTAGTGCTACGCGATTTATTCAGCAGGACGTGAACGAGGTTATCCAGCAATCATTACAGAAAAATACTTTGGGAGAAAGCGAGTGAGGCAGATGAGTGCAAAGCGTTCAGTAGGAATTTTGTCTACAGGGTCTTATACCCCGGAGCGGGTGTTGACGAACTTTGATCTGGAGAAAATGGTGGAAACCTCTGATGAGTGGATTGTTTCCCGAACTGGCATCAGAGAACGCCGCATTAGCTCACCGGAGCAAGCTTCCTCCGACTTGGCTTACGAGGCTGCCAAAGAAGCGCTCGAAAAAGCAAACATCAGCGCGGAACAGTTGGATATGATCATTGTCGCTACCGTAACGCCTGACATGTCGTTCCCGTCTACTGCTTGCTTGCTGCAAGAAAAGCTGGGTGCTACACGTGCGGCTGCTATGGATCTTTCCGCGGCTTGCACAGGCTTTTTGTATGGAATTACGACAGCGACTCAGTTCATCGAAAACGGTTTGTATAAAAAAGTGTTGGTCGTAGGCGTTGAGACCTTGTCCAAAATTACGAATTACAAAGATCGAAATACATGTGTGTTGTTCGGAGACGGCGCAGGTGCAGCTGTTATCGGTGAAGTTACTGAGGGCTACGGCTTCCAGTCCTTTGAGCTCGGCGCAGATGGATCAGGCGGATCTCTCTTGTGCATACCAGCAGGCGGTTCCAGAACACCTGCATCTACTGAGTCTGTCGAACAAGGACTGCATTATCTCTACATGGCAGGCGGAGAAGTTTTCAAATTCGCCGTTCGCGTCATGAATTCTGCAACAGAGGCTGTCTTGTCCAAAGCGGGCGTATCGAAGGATGAGATCGACCTGTTGGTGCCGCATCAGGCAAACAAACGCATCATCGACTCTGCTGTACAGCGTTTCGGTCTGTCTGAGGATAAAGTTGCGATCAACCTGGATCGTTATGGAAACATGTCCTCTGCCTCCATTCCAGTAGCGTTGGATGAAGCAGTAAAGGCTGGTCGCGTAAAAGAAGGCGATAACCTGATTCTGGTTGGGTTTGGTGGCGGCTTGACTTGGGGAGCGACGCTCTTGAAGTGGTGCACGACTCCGGCAGAAGGGAGCAAGTAGGAATGGGAAAAGTAGCCTTTGTTTTTCCGGGGCAAGGTTCGCAATTTGTAGGAATGGGGCAAGCGCTCTCCGAACAATCGGAAGCTGCCCGTCACATATTTGAGCAGGCTGATGAAGCGCTCGGCTTTTCCTTGTCGGGACTGTGTTTTGCAGGACCAGAAGAGGAATTGAAGCTGACAGCAAACACACAGCCAGCTATTTTGACAGCCAGCATCGCTGTTATGGCAGCATTGAACGAAAAGTTGCCTGACTATAAGCCGGCGTTTGTAGCGGGTCACAGCTTGGGTGAGTATTCTGCTCTGGTTGCAGCTGGGGCCTTGTCCTTTGCAGATGCAGTTAAAACAGTGCGAGCTCGTGGGCAGTTCATGGAAGAGGCAGTACCAGCGGGACAAGGTGCAATGGCCGCTGTCTTGAACATGGATCGCGCGGCACTGCATGCGGTTTGCGAAGAAGTAACAGCATCTGGACATCCTGTTCAATTAGCGAACATGAACTGCCCGGGGCAAATTGTCATCTCTGGTTCTGCTGAAGGTGTGAAACTGGCCGGTGAAAAAGCGAAGGAAGCGGGCGCAAAGCGTGTCCTTCCGTTGAATGTAAGCGGTCCGTTCCACTCGAGCTTGATGCAGCCCGCAGCAGATAAACTGCAAGCAGTTTTGGCTGGAGTTACGGTACAAGAAGCGACTGTGCCTGTTGTGGCAAACGTAACGGCTAGACCAGTGTCTGAGGCTACTATTATTGTAGATCAATTAGTTCAACAAGTTTCCGCCCCAGTTTTGTGGGAGGACTCTGTACAATGGATGGTCGAAGCAGGCGTGACAACCTTTGTAGAGATCGGTCCAGGAAAAGTTTTGGCCGGATTGATCAAGAAAATCGCACCAGCGGATACGACGATTATCTCTGTACAGGATATGGATTCGCTTACTGAGCTATTGAACGGAGGGGTACTATGCTAACAGGAAAAACAGCACTGGTCACAGGGGCTTCCCGTGGCATTGGGCGTGCGATTGCATTGAAGCTAGCAGAAGCTGGTGCTAATGTGGTTGTCAATTACGCAGGTAGTGAAGCGGCAGCGAGCGAGACTGTTGCGCTTATTAAAGAAATGGGCCGCGATGCCATCATGATTCGCGCGAACGTTTCTTCTACAGAAGATGTCAACGACATGTTCAAAGCTGCTTTGGATCATTTTGGTGTGATCGATATTCTCGTGAACAATGCGGGTATTACTCGCGATAACCTGATCATGCGCATGAAAGAAGACGAGTGGGACGATGTCATTGCAACGAATTTAAAGGGTGTATTCAACTGCGTAAAGGCAGCGACCCGCCCAATGATGAAGCAGCGTTCAGGCAAAATCATCAACATCACCTCTGTGGTAGGTGTTTTGGGGAACGCAGGACAAGCAAACTACGTGGCGGCAAAAGCTGGGGTTATTGGCTTGACGAAGACGGCTGCTCGCGAGCTGGCTAGCCGTAACATCACGGTGAATGCTGTTGCACCAGGATTTATCGATACAGAAATGACTGCTGTATTGCCTGAGGATGTCAAAGCAGGACTCACAAGCCAAATTCCGCTTGCCCGCTTAGGACAGACTGATGATATCGCAGCTGTGGTGCTGTTCCTGGCATCCGATGCGGCCAACTACATGACAGGGCAGACCCTGCATGTAGACGGCGGAATGTACATGTAATTAGAAAACCTCAATCGAGCGTTTTTACGAAAACTGGTTTTTTGAAAGCTCATCCACTATAATACGGGAGAGGGGGTGAAGCAAGATGGCAGATACTTTGGAGCGTGTAAAGAAAATCATCGTCGATCGTCTGGGTGTAGATGAGTCCAAAATTACTTTGGAAGCTTCTTTCAAAGAAGACCTGGGCGCTGACTCCCTGGATGTGGTTGAACTCGTAATGGAACTCGAAGATGAGTTTGATTTAGAGATTTCCGACGAAGATGCTGAAAAGATCACTTCTGTTGGTGAGGTTGTTAAATACATAGAATCTCACAAGTAGTTGGATCTGTTGGAAGTCCCGTACCATACGGGACTTCTCCTTCAATAGCCACCTGTACATAATCCAAATAAATACATGTTTTGCATGCAGTGAATGTGAGAAGCTGACTGCTGACTTTCATATAGAGGTGATTGCAATGAAACGCAGAGTGGTGATTACTGGCGTTGGTGTCGTTTCTCCAGTAGGGAATGACGCGCAGACTTTCTGGAACAGCTTGCTGGAAGGAAAATCAGGCATTGACCGTGTGGCTGCCTTTGACGCTTCTGATTATCCAACACAAATTGCAGGCGAAGTGAAAAACTTCGATCCTGAGCAGTATATGGACAAGAAAGATATCCGACGTACAGACCGATTCGTTCAGTTTGGATTAGCTGCTGCCAAAATGGCTGTAGAAGATGCAAAACTGGAGATCACGCCAGAAAATGCGGAACGAGTGGGTGTATACATCGGGTCCGGAATCGGTGGTCTGACTACATGGGAAGAACAGCATTCCGTATTGTTGGAAAAAGGACCGCGTCGCGTGAGTCCGTTCTTCATTCCGATGCTGATTGCAAACATGGCGTCTGGTGCAGTATCCATTCAATACGGTGCAAAAGGACCAACTTCCAGCGCGATTACTGCTTGTGCGACAGGTACCAATGCGATCGGTGATGCACTGCGTCTGATCCAGTTCGATCACGCAGATGTTATGATCGCAGGTGGAGCAGAAGCAACGGTGCGTCCAATGGCATTTGCAGGCTTTTGCTCAGCGAAAGCGATGTCCACCAGAAACGATGAGCCGCAAAAAGCAAGCCGTCCGTTTGACCAAGATCGCGATGGCTTCGTAATGGGCGAAGGTGCTGGTGTTCTGATCCTGGAAGAGCTTGAGCATGCGAAAAAACGTGGAGCAACGATCATCGCGGAAGTCATTGGCTACGGGATGAGTGCAGATGCTCATCATATTACTTCTCCATCTCCTGGTGGCGAAGGGGCAGCGCGTTGCATGGCAAGCGCACTGAAAGACGCTGGCGTTGACCCAACAGAAGTTCAATATATTAATGCACATGGTACTTCTACTGACCAAGGAGATATCGCAGAAACACAAGCGATCAAGAGTGTGTTTGGCGAGCACGCATACAAACTGGCTGTCAGCTCGACCAAATCGATGACAGGCCATCTGTTGGGTGCTACTGGTGGTGTCGAGGCCATCGCGACGGCATATGCGCTGCGTGATCAAGTACTGCCTCCAACAATCAACTTGGAAAACCCGGATCCAGAATGTGATCTGGACTATGTTCCGAACCATGCGCGCAAGGCGACCGTCAATGTGGCTGTTTCCAATACATTTGGATTCGGCGGTCACAACGCAACGGTAATCCTGAAGCGATACGAAGCATAAATGAGCCCTACTGATAGAAAAAGTAGGCAGTCTCCTGGAATGGTGGTGAGGGTGATGAATTTTGCACAGCTGCAAGAAATGATAGGCTTTCGCTTTCGCGATGAAAGTGTTTTGCGGCAGGCATTCACCCATTCTTCCTACGTGAACGAGCAACGCGGCAAACGAATATCAGACAATGAGCGGCTAGAGTTTTTGGGGGATGCTGTGTTGGAGTTGACTGTCTCCCAGTTTTTGTATAAAACTTTTCCGAAGATGAGCGAAGGGGAAATGACGAAGCTGCGTGCAGCCATTGTCTGTGAACCTTCTCTCGTCAAGTTTGCTGAACTGTTGAATTTTGGCGATCTCGTATTGCTGGGAAAAGGGGAAGAGCTGACAGGTGGACGTCAGCGACCAGCCTTGCTAGCGGACGTTTTTGAGGCGTTTGTAGGTGCGCTTTACTTGGATCAGGGGTTGGACGCAGTCTTTTCATTTATGGAAAAATACGTGTACCCGCGCATCGACAAAGGAGAGTTTGCCCAGGTAACCGACTTCAAGAGCCAGTTGCAGGAATTTGTTCAACAAGACAATCTGGGAGACATCCATTACCGAATTGTAGAAGAAAAAGGACCAGCTCATAATCGAGAATTCGTATCTGAGGTGCTTTTGAACAATCGTTCGCTTGGCATCGGCTCTGGCCGCTCCAAAAAAGAAGCGGAACAGCAAGCTGCTGCACGAGCATTGGTCAAGCTGGGGGATAAATAATCACTCGTCAGCGAGAAGGGCTGCATCATCTGCTACAAGATGGTGCAGCTTTTTTCTTTCGGGTGGGAAACATAGGGAAAATACTGCGAGATGACCGCTATCTATGATACACTTACCTACAGATGACCATGTAGGCTCGTAGTAGGTAGCTCCTGTTCGATGCAGGGGCTTCTTTTCGGGTACCATCCGAACCTTGCATGTTTTCAATCTGTCAGTTTGGCAGGCAGTCTTGGATGGTTTCTTAAGGAGGACCGTACGTATGTATTTGAAACGCCTGGAGCTGGCTGGATTCAAATCCTTTGCCGATCGCACGGAATTGGAATTTGTACCAGGGGTAACAGCCGTAGTGGGACCGAATGGAAGTGGGAAAAGTAACGTATCTGATTCGATCCGCTGGGTGCTGGGGGAACAGAGCGCGAAGTCGTTGCGTGGAGCGAAAATGGAAGACATTATTTTCGCGGGTAGCGACAAGCGCAAGCCAGTGAATTTCGCAGAAGTGACACTCACCTTGGACAATACAGACCGTTCGCTCGATGTGGAATATTCGGAGGTATCCGTTACCCGCAGAGTGTATCGTTCTGGTGACAGTGAGTACTACATAAACAACAGATCCTGCCGTCTAAAAGACATCATGGAGCTGTTTATGGATACCGGGCTGGGTAAAGAAGCGTATTCCATTATCGGTCAAGGAAAAATTGAGGAAATCCTCAGTACCAAGTCCGAGGATCGCCGTGGAATATTTGAAGAAGCAGCCGGAATCGTCAAATACAAAACACGTAAGCGCGAGGCTGAGAAAAAGCTCGATGACACCGAGCAAAATCTGGTGCGTATTCACGATATCGTCAGTGAAATTACGGAGCAGATCGGACCTTTGCAGGAGCAGGCAGAAATAGCCAAGACGTACAAGGAGCTTCATCGCCAGTTGGTTGAGCATGAAGTAGCTCTTTACGTGCAGCAAATTGAAGCAGCTCATACGAAGTGGGAAGCAGCGACAGGACGCGTAGAGGAACTCAAGAATCTGTTAATCGGACAAACGACCGAAGCATCCAAGCAAGAAGCTGATTTGGAGCAAGCGCGTTTTCATGTCACCCAAATCGACCAATCCATCGAAGAACTGCAACAAGTACTTTTGACAGTCAGTGAAGAGACCGAGAAAGTCGAAGGACAACGTGAGGTATTGCGGGAGCGTATGCGCAATCTCAATGCCAATCGTCAGCAGACGATGGAGCAGATGCATCGGATTACCGAGAAGCAGCACGGTCTTGAGGCAGAATTGGCTGAAGAACAAGAGCGGGCCAAGGAAGCGGATCGCCGAATGACCGAAGCCCACGCTTCGCTACAAGAAGCAGAAGGTCAATTTTTTTCCATGGTGCAATCACTGACAGATGATGTCGAGCGTTTGAAGAGCGATTACTTCGAAAAGCTCAACGAAATGGCGAATCTGCGCAACGAAAATCGCCATCAAGAGCAGCTTCTCAAGACAAGCGAGGCCAGAGTCGAACGTCAATTGTCTGGAAAAAAACAGCTCGATGAAGAAGAAGAGCAGCGACTAGCTCAGTTGAGCCAGCTCCAAGATCAGTTGGAGAAGATCGTTTCTACCATTCAAGAAACTGGTGTCAGATACAAAGAGCTGGTTGAGGGTATGCGCGAAGGACAAGCCCGCCTTGAAACAGCCCGTCGAGAGCTGCGCCACTGGGAACAAAAGCGGGAAGCAGCGAAGTCTCGTTTTGACCTGTTAAAAGAAATGCAGTCGGAGTTCGCAGGGTTTCAGCAAGGCGTAAAAGAAATTTTGAAAGCACGCGAGCGTGGCTTTAAAGGAATTCATGGAGCGGTGGCTGAGCTCGTTGTCGTGCCACAGCAATACGAGACGGCGATGGAAGTAGCATTGGGTGGCGCACTGCAAAACGTCGTCGTGGACGACGAAGCATCTGGTCGTGCAGCCATTGCTCACTTGAAGCAGCACAATGCGGGTAGGGCGACATTTCTACCGCTCGATGTCATCCGTCCTCGCACCTTGCAGGCAAGCGATAAGCGCCAGCTGGAGGCGGAGAGTGGAGTCGTCGGAATCGCGAGTGAGCTCGTGACCTTTGATGAAGCGTATAGACCTATCCTCGAAAGTTTATTGGGCAACGTCATTATTACGGAAAAGCTGGAGCAAGCAAACCGTGTGGCCCGTACGCTTGGCTACCGCTATCGCGTCGTGACGCTGGAAGGCGATATCGTGAATGCTGGCGGTTCTATGACAGGGGGGGCCTTGAAAAAGAGCAGCACGAACCTGCTTGGACGCAACCGTCAATCAGAAGAGCTGGAAGCGCAGCTAGTAGAAATCGACCAGGCAATTTCTGGGCATACTACCCTTATGGAGCAGTTGACGAAGGAACTGGCGCAAATGCAGCAGGAGCAAGAAGCTCTGCGTACAGAAGGCGAAAGTCTGAGAGTGAAAGAACAAGAAGTAAAAGGACTCTTGCAGCAAAAAGAATCGGAAGGCAGATCCTTGGGCGAGCGAGCAAAGCTTGTTGAACAAGATATAGAAGGCTATCGCCGCGAGATGGAAGAAGCCAAACGAAAGCAAGAGCAGCTGCAAGCCTCCTTGGCTGCCATGGAGGAAGAGGAAAAAGAGCTCGGTGCGCAGATCGCAGAAGCAGAGGCGAAACGTCAAGAGCAGCTCGAATCCAAAGAAGAAATGAATCAAAAAATAACAAGTCTCAAAGTACTGAATGCGCAGGTCAAGCAAGAGTATCAATCACGCTTGGAGCAAACAGAACGTTTGCTGGAGCAAAAAAGCCAATTGCAGCGCGAATGGGAAGAACAAAACGCGAACTTGGCATCTCTTGATGAGCTGGAGCGTACGAACGAATCATCCGGGCTTGAGCTGGATCAGCGCATTAGCGAATTGCGTCAGGATAAAGACCGTGTAGCTGGCTTGATTCAAGAGCGGCGAAGTGAGAGGGCGACTCTCTTTTACAAGCAGGAGCAAGTGGAACAGCAGGTGAAGGAAATCCGCCGCGAGGTTAAATCGCTCGAGGAAAAGCTTCATCAGGAAGAAGTAAAAGTCAACCGCAACGAGGTAGAGCTGGACCATCTGTTGAATAAACTCTCCGAAGAATACGAAATGAGCTACGACCTGGCAAAGCAAAAATATCCGGCACGTGGCGAGATTCAGGAAGAGACACAAGTGGTCAATCGTCTCAAAAAGCAGATTGGGGCACTTGGCACTGTGAATCTTGGCGCGATTGAGGAATATGAGCGCTTATCCGAGCGTCAGCAGTTCTTAAGCTCGCAGGAAGCTGATTTGAATGAAGCAAAAGACATGCTCTATCAAGTGATTCAAGAAATGAACGCAGAGATGTCGCGCCGCTTCAAAGAAACATTTGATGCGATTTCAGAGCAGTTCCGCGACGTGTTTGTCCAACTGTTTGGCGGAGGACGCGCAGATCTTGTACTCTCTAACCCAGATAATCTGCTTGAGACGGGTATCGATATCGTGGCGCAGCCACCTGGCAAGAAGCTGCAAAATCTCGCACTCTTATCCGGAGGCGAACGTGCTTTGACTGCGATGGCCTTGCTATTTGCCATCCTGCGTGTGAAGCCAGTGCCATTCTGTGTATTGGATGAGGTAGAAGCCGCGCTGGATGAGGCAAACGTTAACCGTTTCGCCGAGTACATGCACCATTTTAGCAACCAGACGCAGTTTATTTGCGTCACACACAGAAAAGGCACAATGGAGAGCGCAGACGTGCTATACGGTATCACGATGCAAGAGGGCGGCGTGTCCAAACTCGTCTCCGTGAAGCTGGAGGACAGTGACAAGTTTATCGAATCAGCCTCTTAAACGGATTTGCCATTCAATTGATACTACCCGCAAAGGAAGATGAACATGAGTTTTTTCAAGCGCCTTCGTGATGCTATTGTCCAAAAATCCGAAGAGGTCACCCAGAAGTTTACGGATGGTTTGGCTAAAACGAGAGACCTGCTAGTAGAAAAAGTAGAGGATCTGGTACGTCGCTACAAAAAGATCGACGATGACTTTTTCGATGAATTAGAGGAAATTTTGATTACGTCCGATGTGGGCGTCAATACCGTAATGGAGCTCATTGACGACCTGCGGACAGAAGTGCGCAAGCAAAAAATCGAGAATGCGATCGACCTGCAGCCCATTCTCTCAGAAAAACTGGTTGCCCTTTTGAAAAATGATGCTGCTGCGGATACGTCTCTGAACGTAGAGGACGGTCGTCTGAATGTCATTTTGTTCGTAGGGGTAAACGGAGTAGGGAAAACGACCACGATCGGTAAAATGGCTCATATGTTCAAGCAGCAAAATAAAAAAGTGCTGCTGGCAGCAGGTGACACGTTCCGTGCAGCAGCGATTGAACAGCTGGAGGTTTGGGGAGAGCGTGTAGGCGTTGACGTAATCAAGCAGCAGCAAGGCTCTGATCCAGCTGCTGTGATCTACGATGCGATTCAGGCAGCGAAATCCCGCCAAGTCGATGTGCTGTTGTGCGATACCGCAGGCCGCTTGCAAAACAAAGTCAATCTCATGGAAGAGTTGGCGAAGGTACACCGCGTATTACAACGCGAATTGCCAGGAGCTCCACATGAGGTCTTGCTAGTATTGGACGCTACGACTGGGCAAAATGCGCTTTCGCAGGCGAAAACCTTTGGACAGTCTGCTGGTGTAACAGGTTTAGTCCTGACCAAGCTGGATGGCACAGCAAAGGGTGGTATCGTCATTGCGATTCGCAACGAGCTGAACATTCCGGTGAAATACGTTGGCTTGGGGGAAAGAATGGATGACTTGCAGCAGTTTGATCCCGAGCAATTTGTTCATGCACTTTTTGCTGGATTGATTCAAAAAGATGAAACAGAAGAGCAGGAAAACGCGTAAAACATAGTGTTTCGAAGATAAAAAAATGATGTCAATAAAAAACCTTGACACTAGGTGTGGAATTAGGTACTATAATCTACGTGCTGTAAAGAAAAAGTCTTTACAGTTTGAAACGAGTACCTCATAGCAAAGGATTGGTTTCATGTTAGAAAAGACCAATCAAGTCAATCTCTTGTTTGACTTTTACGCGCCGCTACTCAAGGGCAAGCAGCAAGAATATCTTGAGCTGTATTATCTGGACGATTTATCGCTCGGAGAAATTGCCGAGATGCATGAGGTCAGCCGCCAAGCTGTTTATGATCATATTAAGCGGGCGGAGAAGCAACTGTTCGAATACGATCAGAAGCTTCGCCTCGCTGAGCGTCATGAAAAGCGCATGGACGTGTTGAATCGCATGAATGAACTTGTAAATGAGCTTTCGGAGAGCGAGACAAGAGACGAGCTGAACACTTTGCTCCACCAACTGTCAGAGATGGATTAGGAGGGCTCGCATGGCGTTTGAGAGCTTAGCCAATCGGCTGCAAAACGCGTTTGACAAACTGCGCGGCAGAGGAAAAATAGACGAAACCATCGTGAGTGAAGCGATGCGTGAAGTTCGTCTGGCCCTGTTGGAAGCAGACGTTAACTTTAAAGTAGTAAAAGACTTCGTTGCTCGTGTCAAGGAGCGCGCAGTCGGTCAGGAAGTCATGAAAAGCCTGACACCTGGTCAAATGGTGATCAAGATCGTGAATGAAGAACTGGTCGCCCTGATGGGTGGCAACGTTGCTCAGCTCACGATGGCGCACCGCCCGCCGACCGTCATCATGATGGCAGGTCTGCAAGGGGCAGGTAAAACGACCACAACCGGTAAGCTGGCCAAGTACTTGCAAAAGCAAAACCGCAAGCCGCTTCTGGTAGCGGGAGACATTTACCGTCCTGCTGCGATTAAGCAGCTTCAGGTTTTAGGGGAGCAGCTCAATGTTCCCGTCTTCACTCTCGGTGATCAAGTCAGTCCTGTCGATATCGCTCGCCAAGCGATTGAACACGCGAAGACGAATCATCTCGACGTAGTCCTCATCGATACCGCAGGTCGCCTGCATATTGACGAAGCGCTGATGGACGAGTTGAAGCAGATTCGCGAGGTAACCAAGCCCGATGAGATTTTGCTCGTCGTGGACGCGATGACAGGTCAAGATGCCGTCAACGTAGCAGAGAGCTTTAACAGCCAGCTCGAACTGACTGGTGTGGTTCTCACGAAGCTCGACGGTGATACCCGAGGCGGTGCGGCACTGTCCGTCAAAGCTGTCACTGGCAAGCCGATCAAATTCGCGGCGATGGGTGAAAAGCTGGATGCGCTCGAACCGTTCCATCCGGATCGTATGGCTTCCCGTATTTTGGGTATGGGGGACGTACTCAGCCTGATTGAAAAAGCACAGGCATCCGTGGATGAAGACAAAGCACGCGATATGGAACGCCAAATGCGTCAAGGTGAGTTTACCTTCGACATGTTCCTGGATTCCATGCAGCAGCTTCGCAACCTGGGTCCTTTTGAAGACATTCTCGGCATGCTGCCAGGAATGAACAAGATGAAGGGCAAAATGAACGTGGATGAGAAGCAGATTGCCCGCGTTGAAGCGATCGCCAAATCCATGACCAAACAAGAGCGCGCTAATCCTGATTTATTGAATGCCAACCGTCGCAAGCGCATCGCAAGCGGAAGTGGAACGAGCATTCAAGAAGTCAATCGCTTCCTCAAGCAGTTCGAGGAAATGAAAAAGATGATGAAGCAATTCTCAGGCGCTGCTGACAAGATGGTCAAGAAGTCGAAGAAAAAAGGCTTCGGATTACCTTTCATGGGAAAAGGCGGAGGCAACAACCAGGGCGGGATGAACTTCCCCTTTAACTTCAAGCCACCGTTCAAGTAAGTAGGCATGATCTCTCGCGACACTGACTTGTCAGCTGGCCGCGATGGTTCAGATATAGTAGCACCAACGCAGATGCTCTTCTAGCGTTGATTAATACAGGAGGTGACACAACATGGCAGTTAAAATCCGTCTGAAGCGTATGGGTTCCAAGAAAGCTCCTTTCTACCGTGTAGTAGTAGCTGACTCCCGTTCCCCTCGCGATGGCCGTTTCATTGAAGAAATCGGTTACTATAACCCGGTTGCACAACCGGCAGTGGTGAAAATTGATACCGACAAAGCGGTTCAATGGATCCTGAATGGTGCAGCTCCAACTGATACCGTTCGTAACCTTCTCTCCAAAGAAGGCGTTATGGCTAAAGTGCACGAAACCAAATACGGCAAATAAGTCGGTCATCTGGAGGTTTGATGATGAAAGCGCTGGTCGAAACGATCGCTAAAGCTCTCGTCGATCATCCGAATGAGGTTCGTGTTAACGCAGTGGACAAAGAGCGAACTCTCGTCTTTGAATTGTCGGTACACCCTGATGATATGGGGAAGATTATTGGCAAGCAAGGTCGAATCGCGAAAGCCCTGCGCACGGTCGTGATCGCCGCATCCGTGGAAACGGACAAGCGTGTCACGGTTGAAATTGTATGAGAAAAGGCTGGGAGCTTTCCCAGTCTTTTTTCTAGTATCCAAGATGCGTATAAACCATGATGGTTTTTCCGAAAGGAGTGGCGAAGGTGCTTACTATATTTCGGACGGTACAGGTTAAACTGATCATTACGGAAGCATCACGGGCTGCTCTCATTGATCAGTATAGCCAACGACTTCGTTTGCAGCGTAAAGAGTGGGAGCAGTGGCAGTTTCAATCGAAAAAGCTATTAACCGAGGCGAAGAAAAAGTCTACGGATACATATGCGTTGGCGCAGGAAAAAATCGCGCAGGAAGAGCGCCGACGCAAGGAAAAGATAGATCACCTGACATATACCCTCCAGCAGGTAGAAAATCTCCCAGAGGGAAGCGAGATCGATTACCAGACGGTTCAAAGCCCTGTCACGATTCAAGAGGGTGATGTCTGGGATGAAATGATGTCCGGAACGGAAATCATGATAAAAGATGGTCTGGTACATGAGATTCGGCTACAAACGAAAAATGGGAACAAAAAAAAGGAGGAATGAACACGTTGAGCCAAAATAGTTTTTACGGAGTAGGCAAACTGGTTAATACGCATGGCCTGCGTGGTGAGGTACGTGTAACACCTACGACTGACTTTCCAGATCAGCGTTTTCGCAAAGGAAATGAGCTGTACTTGTTCCATCCGACACTCAGTGAGCCGCTAAAATTGAAAATCGTTTCTCGTCGCTCGCATAAAAATTTTGAGATTGTGAGCTTCCAAGGCTATGAGCATATTAACGATATCGAAAAGTACAAGGGCGGAGAGTTGAAAATTCCAGAGGAAGCGCTGATGGAATTAGAAGAGGACGAGTTCTACATTCATCAGCTCGTCGGCTGCGTCGTAGTAACTGACGAGGGCGAAGAACTGGGGAAAATCGTGGATGTTATGCAGCCAGGAGCAAACGATGTGTGGGTAGTGAAGGGGAAACGCGGAGAAATCTTGCTGCCGTATATCGATGATTGCATCAAGGAAGTGGACATTGCGAACAAACGTGTGGTCTGCCATCTGATGGAAGGCTTGCTGTAGGAGGAAATTCAGATGCGGATCGATATTTTTACGCTCTTTCCCGAAATGTTTACAGGTGTTTTATCCAGCAGCATTTTGGGAAAGGCAAGCGAAAAAGAACTGGTTGATTTTCACGTTACCAATTTTCGCGATTTCTCTGAGAGCAAGCACGGTACGGTAGACGACACCCCTTATGGCGGTGGCGGAGGAATGGTCTTAAAGCCTGAGCCGTTATTCCGAGCCGTAGAAGCCTTGGCAGGAGAGAAAAAACCCCGAGTGATTCTGATGTGCCCACAGGGTGTACCTTATCATCAGAAGCTTGCAGAAGAGTTGGCGCAAGAAGAGCACCTTGTCTTCATTTGTGGTCATTATGAAGGGTACGACGAGCGAATTCGCGAGCATCTCGTCACGGATGAGATCTCGATTGGCGACTACGTCCTGACTGGGGGAGAGCTTGCGGCGATGGTGGTCATTGACAGTGTCGTTCGTTTGCAACCAGGGGCGTTGGGAAACCAGACGTCAGCTGTTGAGGATTCCTTTTCAACAGGACTGCTCGAATACCCTCATTACACAAGACCAGCTGAGTTTCGCGGCTGGAAAGTGCCAGATGTATTGTTGTCAGGCCACCACGCCAATATTGAAAGCTGGCGGTTAAAAGAATCGCTGCGTCGAACAAAAGCACGGCGTCCAGATTTGTTGGAAAAGCTTGCGCTGACAAATGAAATGAAAAAGCTATTGGCTGAATTGGAGCAGGAAAAAAAGTAGGGAACAAATAGGAGAAGAGTCTTGTAGTTTTGTGCCCCCTGTGTTAATATACTTCTTGTGGCAATTTTGCCCGCTGACTAAGGCGGTCCGCTACTCGTAACGCAGCCCAAGCGGCTGGACCTATGGGTTAGACGAGTAAGAACGTCTATCGGAAGGAGGAAATTCAAATGAACCAAATTATCCGTGAACTGGAAAAAGCGCAATTGAAACAGGACATTCCTGCGTTCCGACCTGGTGACACTGTTCGTGTACACGTTAAGGTTATCGAGGGTCAGCGTGAGCGTATCCAGCTGTTCGAAGGCGTATGCATTCGCCGTCGCGGTACAGGTGTAAGCGAAACATTTACAGCTCGTAAGATTTCTTACGGCGTAGGTGTTGAGCGTACATTCCCAGTACACACGCCTAAGATCGACAAGATCGAAATCGTGCGTCATGGTAAAGTACGTCGTGCGAAACTGTACTATCTGCGCGATCGCGTAGGTAAAGCAGCTCGTATTAAAGAAATTCGTCGATAAGCGTAAAGCTTAGAAAGAGGACTGGCCTGCTTGCCAGGCCTCTTTTTTCCATTTAACGATCTCGAAATAAAATAGTTCATCTTGACATATGTTACAGCTAAGGTTGGACGAGCTTTCATGGGAGGATCGTAAGTCATGAGCGAAGAAATTACCTCCAGTCATAAGAAGAAAAATGAACTATGGGAATGGATAAAGGCACTTGGGATCGCTTTAGTCTTGGCGTTTCTCATTCGTACCTTTTTGTTCGCCCCGTTTATTGTAGAAGGCGAATCCATGGAAAGTACATTACATAACAGTGAAAAATTAGTTGTAAACAAGGCGATTTACTTTTTGCAAGATCCGAAGCCTGGTGAAATCATCGTGTTTCATGCTGAAAAGAAACGAGATTACATCAAGAGAGTCATTGCTGTTGAGGGTGATACAGTAGAGGTCAAAAGCGATCAGCTACTGGTCAATGGCAAAGTGGTAGAGGAACCGTATCTTGCACAATTTAAAGAACAAGCGAAGCAGCAGGGAGAGCCGTTCTTTACCCACGATTTTCCCCCGGTCCAAATACCAGCAGACCATATCTTTGTGATGGGCGATAACAGGTTGAACAGTCATGACAGCAGAGCGATCGGTCCTGTTGCCGTCAGTACGGTTGTTGGTAGAGCTGAATTTACTTTTTGGCCGGTTGCGGGAATTCGCTTGACAAGATAATGCAAAGCTTCAAGGTAGGTGAGACATCATGACGATCCAATGGTTTCCTGGCCATATGGCTAAAGCACGTCGTCAAGTAACGGAAAAGCTGAAGTTAATCGATGTTGTCATTGAGCTTCTCGATGCACGTCTGCCGCTTTCCAGCCGTAATCCGATGATTGACGAGATTGTCAGTGATAAACCACGTTTGATATTACTTAATAAAGCAGATTTGGCGGATGAACGGGCAACAGATGAGTGGATTGCTTATTTTCGCAAACAAGGCATTCGCACATTGCCGATTGATGCCCTGAGTGGTAAAGGTGTCAGCAAGCTCCCAGAAATGTGTAAGGAGCTAGCTGCTGACATGCTGGCAAAGCGCAGTGAGCGGGGGATGCAAGGTCGTGCCATCCGCATCATGATCTTGGGAATCCCCAATGTCGGCAAGTCTTCCCTCATTAACCGCTTGTCCAAGCGCTCAGTAGCGGCTACAGGGGATCGTCCGGCGGTAACCAAGGCGCAACAATGGGTAAAAATGGGTGATACACTGGAGCTGCTCGATACGCCTGGTATTCTTTGGCCGAAATTTGAAGATCAGATGGTAGGTCTGCGACTGGCGGCAAGTGGGGCAATTAAAGACGAGCTCATCGATTTTACGGAGGTAGCATTATTTGTCATCAGCTACATGATGCACTACTATCCGGAACGCCTGATCGAACGCTTCAAGCTAAAAGAACTGCCTGAGGATCGAGTAGAAATGCTCGAAGAAATCGGGAAGAAGCGCGGTTGTCTCGTTTCTGGCGGAAATATCGACTACGACAAGGCAGCGGAAATTTTCCTGCGTGAGCTGCGTTCCGGCAAGCTGGGAACGATCTCTGTCGAGCGCCCGATTGACTGGGAAATGGACGAACCGATTGGTAAGCCAGTTTCTTTTCCCGAATAAGCTTTCCAGCCATCAAAAACCTGTCTATCGACATATACGGTAGGCAGGTTTTTTACTATGAGAGGATGTTCAAAACGTCGTCTTTTTGAATGGGTACTTTGAGATCTGTAAGGAGAAATGAGTCAATGAATCTAGCGGATATGTCGATAAAAGAAATACGAGTGACGATGGAAAAGTTGGACGAGGTACCCAAAGATTTTTTACAATTGCTGAAAGAAGATAAAAGAGCGGGTGTACAGGCTCTGGCGAAGCAGGCGGAAGCAGCGATTGCACGTCAAGAAAAGCTCGCACAGATGTGGGCTGACATGACCGTCTATGAGAAAGCCATGTTTGATAAGGGGCATCAATACATATTCGGGGTAGATGAGGTCGGACGAGGACCATTGGCTGGTCCAGTTGTCGCGTGTGCCGTATGCCTGCCCAAGGATTTTTACTTGCCAGGACTGAATGACTCGAAGAAGATACCTGTATCCACTCGGGAAGCTTTTTGCGAAATCATTCAAAGAGATGCACTTGCTGTGGGAATCGGAATTGTCGATGCAGCAAGAATCGATGCGATCAATATATTGGCTGCTACAAAAGAGGCGATGAAGCTGGCGATCCAACAGGCAGGTAAAGTGCCAGATGCATTACTGATTGACGCCGTGCAGCTAACCGGAATGGATTGCGAGCAGGTTCCGATTATCGGAGGGGATGCCAAGAGTGTCTCGATTGCAGCCGCATCGATCGTAGCAAAGGTTACCCGTGATCGATTGATGGCCCAGTATGCCGAACAATATCCAGCCTATGGCTTTGACAAGCACGCAGGCTACGGCACCCCTGAGCATCTGGCAGCAATCGCTCGATTTGGACCTACGCCGATCCATCGCAAGACATTCACTGGTGTAAAAGAACACGCCTAAAAAGTGAAGCTAGTAACATACTGCCTAGAGGAGGAGGATCTGCATGTTTTCCCCGTCGCAACTTATTCAATCATTCGTGCAAAAAGCACCCATATCCGCTCCGAAGCCGGTTGAGCTTACTCCCGGACAAGTGTTTAAAGGCACGGTAATCAAGCATTACCCGGACAATATGGCGCTCGTACAAGTCGGGGGAATGCAGGTTCAGGCTAAGATGGAAGCAAGTCTGGAACCGGGCCAGAAAGCTTGGCTGCAAGTCCAACCATCAACAGGCGTCGTCACGTTGAAGGTTTTGGAAAGCGTCGGGGAAGGAGCTGGCAAAGACGCATCTCTAGAAGGGCTAATGCGGTCACTAGGGATTGCCGATACAAAAGAGAACAAAGCGATCGTGCAAGCTCTGCTTGGTGCCAATCTTCCTGTGAATAAGGAAACGATACAGGCTTTTTCAGCCGTTGCTGGGCGCTTAGGCGTAGACAATGCCACGATAGAGGCATTCATGACTGCCATGAAACGAAATTTGCCACTGACTCCTGATACAATCGGAGGGCTCAAAGCTTTTTTATCGGACAAGCCAATGGGTCAGCTCATCCAAAACCTGCTGCAGCAAGCCTCGCTCTTTTTAGAGGGAGAGGGCCAGCCTTCACAGACGACAGGTCAAATGTCTCAAAGCCAATCACAGCAAGTCCCCGGACAGGCTAATGCAGCAACGGGAGATGTCAAACAGCTTGTTAGTCAGTTAAAAGAAAAGTTGGCAGGACTCTCTTTACTTATCGCGGGCAACGATGCAACAGACGAGGGACTGGCGGTCAAACAAATGCCACAAGGGAATCAGCCCAATCAAGGTGCTTCTCAGAACGCGTCTGGAGGAAGCCAGACTCAGCCGCTGCCTGCGCAGAGCGGTCAGCCTTCAGCGCAAGTGCAGACATCACCCCAACCATCAACCAAGGCTTTCAGTAACATACCATCGCCATCACAAGCTGTTTCGTCATCTGTTTCCACTGAGGCAGTAACTGCACCAAGCCCTGCAACAAAGCAGGTGGAATCGCAGCAAAACGCGATGATCGGAAAGACTAATCAGTTGCTGCCTAACCAGACTAGTGGTCCAAGCGTCGAGTCAAAAATTGCTCGAACTGAGCCGTTGCCTATTCCTCAGTCAGCACAGATGAATCAGGAGCCGATCCAAAACAAGCAGATGGCAGAGCAAAGGGCCGTAGTGACAGATGCGGGGCAAAAGGTCATTCCACAGATGATGTCTCAAGCATCTGGTGCAGTGAATGGAGCCACAGCTGCTAACCCGATTGCTGAATTGTTTCGTCATTTAGGCGTAACCCACGAGAGAGAATTGATGGGCCAGGCATTTTCACAGGGGGCAATCGATTCGCATTCATTAAAGCAGATGGATACAGTCAAATCCCTCTTGTTGCAAATCAGTCAAGCGCCAGCTCAGGCACTACCAACCGCCTTGCGAGAAGCTGCTGATCAACTGCTGCAACAAGTGACCGGACAACAGTTGATGATGGTACAGCCCTCTAACCAAGCTTTGTCTCAAATCGTGATGCAAATTCCGATTCGCCAAGCTGAAGGGGATGAGACGGCTTTCGTCCAAATTGAGTCAAAAAAGAAAGGCTCTGGACAACTTGATCCGGAGAACTGCCGTCTATTCTTTCATTTGGAACTCCAAAGTATGGGGACAACCATGATTGATGTCAGTATCGTGAATCGAATCGTTAACCTGCAAATTTTTAACGATACGCCATGGGTGGAAGCACTGATTCAAGGCTCCAAGGATCGTTTTGCTGACCAATTACAGGATGTTGGTTACCATCTATCGGCTATGCGGGTCCAGCCAGTCCCGGCCGAGCGCGGGAAGTCGACAAGTCCGATCCAAGCCAAAGGCCCCATCTTGGCTGACTATAAAGGGGTTGACCTTCGCGTATGAAGCCGCCATCCTCTTCAGAGCAAAAACGCAAACAGGCAGTTGCGCTAAAATACCAGGCGGGTACCATGGAAGCGCCAAAGGTTGTGGCAAAAGGCAAGGGGTACGTAGCTGACAACATCCTGAAGACAGCGAAGGAGCATGATATACCGGTACAAGAGGACCCATCACTTGTAGAGGTTTTGGGCAAGCTGGATTTGGATCAACAAATTCCTCCGGAGTTGTATCAAGTTGTGGCAGAAATCCTTGCTTTTGTCTATCGTATCGATAAAGGCGGAGGAACCAAATAATGAGCGATCGCCGCCGTCTTCTTGGTCAAAAAGGAGAACAGCTTGCTGAAAGCTATTTAGTGAACAAGGGTTTTTGTATTGTCGATCGAAATGTTCGAACAAAACGTGGGGAAATGGATTTGATTGCGCTAGACGGAAATTGCTTGGTTTTCATTGAGGTCAGAACGAGGAGCAGCCAATTTTTTGGAACAGCGGGCGAGTCCATTACTTGGAAGAAGAAACAGAAGCTGCGTAAGCTTGCCATCGAATACCTGCAAAAAAACTCACAGCCAATCCCGGCCTTTCGGTTTGATGTCATCGCGATTTACACCGGTACATTAACACCAGGTGGAGACTTCATGAAGCCGGTCATTGAGCATTATGAGAGTGCTTTCTAGGAAAAACGGGCTCTCGACTACGGATATATTGGGGATACGTCTACAGCATCAGTCGCAGAGCCAGCGTACTATGTACTGTACTCGACGCGATGAAACTCCTCCAAGCATCAATATCCGCTTTCCGGCTCAAAAGCTGGGAAGCATTTTTTTTGATGAAATGGATCTATTCGTACAGACAAGCCCATAACTAGTGTCACTTTTTGCTTTTGTATTTGGGTTACAAACAATTGTTTGAAATAAAAACAAATATTTTTCAAAAAAAAAGCATATTTGGTGTGACATTTTTCCATCTCATACGTCAATACAAGTATAGGAAATAATTTGGAGGTAAAAACATGAAAAAGATCAAAAGCAACTTAATGAAAAACGTCTCCTTAGCGGTTGCAACTATTTGTACTGTTCAGTTTTCAGTTACAGGTATTGCTTCTGCACAAGTCACGACACCACAACCTTTACAAGCCTATAGCGTGGTAGCAAGCACTTCTGGCCTGAAAGCCAACTCGAGTTCAATGAATATCTCCGTAGGTTCAACGGAAACGATTCGCCTGACTTATAATGGCAGCACGATTGATAATGGACTGGTTAACTGGGAAGTAGGCACTTCTGATATCGCTACTGTTTACAATGGAGTCGTGACAGCTAAGAAGGCAGGATCGACTTTTGTTACAGCAAAATATAATGGAGATAAAGTAACAATCAGAGTCACCGTTTCAAAAGCTGAGATTTTGGAAGCAAATCGTTCTGAAATCAATCTTAAAAAAGGTAAGAAATCGACAATTAGTTTGAAATATGCTGATAAAACTCTAGCTGGATCAAAGGCAGATTGGCGTTCTGAGGATAAATCCATTGCTACTGTAGATGATGGTGAAATAAAGGCTGTATCTTCTGGAAGCACAATCATTACTGCAGAATATAGAGGCCAAAAAGTAGAAATTCAAGTAAATGTTGGCCAAAGCAACTCAGATGGGAAACTAGAAGCAGACGTCTCTCGACTCAAGATGGAAAAAGGCGATAAAGAAACAATTAAATTGACTTATGACGATGATAAACTGTCTGGTTCCAAAGCAACTTGGAAATCGTCGGATACTTCCGTAGCTAGAGTCAGTGATGATGGGGTCGTTACTGCTAGAGCCAAGGGTACAGCTACGATTACTGCTAAATACAAGGGCGACGAGGTAGAAATTGACGTCTACGTCGATACGGATGCTTCAGGTAAACTGGAAGCGGATTATACTAGTATTTCCTTGAAAGACGGACAAAAAGAGACTATTCAGTTAAGATATGACGATGAAAGATTGTCTGGTTCCAAAGCAACTTGGAAAACATCCAATTCGTCTGTCGCAACTGTAAGTGACGGGGTTGTAACAGCTAAAGGTAAAGGAACTGCTTACATTACAGCTCAATACAAAGGTGACAAGGTAGAGATCCAAGTAAAAGTTGATGCAAATACCTCAGGTAAGCTGGTAGCGGACGACACGAAACTTTCCATGAAGAAAGGAAATCGTGAAATCATTATTCTGACTTACGATGGTGCTGTGATCAGTAATTCCCAAGCTTCCTGGAAAACTTCTAAATCTTCCGTAGCAACTGTCAGCAGTAGCGGTACTATTACAGCGACAGGTAAGGGTAAGGCAACGATTACAGCTAGTTACAGAGGCGAAACAGTAGATATTGATGTAACTGTTGATGGTTCCTCCTCATCACTGGAAGCTGATGATACCAGCCTCACCATGGATAAAGGTGACAGAGAAATCGTTGTATTGAAGTATGATGGCGACATCATCAGTGGTTCTAAAGCATCATGGAAATCCTCTAAAACTTCTGTAGCGACTGTCAGCAGCAGTGGTACGATTACTGCAAAAGGAAAAGGAACGGCAACGATTACAGCTACGTATAAAGGCGAAAAAGTGGAGATTGAGGTAAAAGTTGGCGGCTCAAGCTCAGGCAAGTTGGAAGCAGATGACGACTCTATTTCGCTCAAAAAAGGTGACTCCGAAAAGATTAGACTCACCTATGATGGCGATGATATCAGTGGTACCAAAGCTACATGGAAGTCCTCCAAGTCTGCTGTAGCCACTGTATCAGACAATGGAACTGTAAAAGGGAAAAAGAAAGGTAAGGCAACGATTACAGCAAAATACAAAGGCTCTACAGTGGAAATTGAAGTTACCGTAAAATAAGATAGGATAGAAAGCTCGCTGAATCTTAATTGGTTCAGCGAGTTTTTTTCAAAATGAAAGGTAACCCTGTTAGTTGTTGTGGAGGAGGAATTAACCTTGAGAGAGATCATCTTGGAAAAGTTAAAAGAAATCGAGCAAGAGCATGACTTGAAAATATTGTTCGCTGTTGAATCAGGAAGCCGGGCATGGGGATTTCCGTCCAAAGATAGCGATTATGATGTACGTTTTGTCTATGTGAAGAAACCAGAATGGTATTTGTCCATTGACGACAAACGGGATGTTGTAGAAGTACCGATCAATGACCTTTTAGATATAAATGGCTGGGATATTCGAAAAGCCCTCAAGCTATATCGAAAATCGAATCCGCCCCTACAAGAATGGCTTGTGTCAGACATTGTCTATCTCGATACACTTGGCTTTCGAGATGAGCTGGTAAGGTTGCAAGGGGAAGTATTTTGGCCAAAGGCTTCCTTGCATCATTACCTCAGTATGGCAAAGGGGAATTTTCGGGACTATCTGCAAGGGGAGCAAGTCAAAATCAAAAAGTATTTTTACGTGTTACGCCCGATCCTCGCATGCATCTGGATCGAAACGTATCATACGAACCCCCCCATTGGATTTGATCAGTTAGTTTCAGAGCTGATAACCGATTCTAGGTTAAAAGGTAAAATTTCTGAGCTGCTCCAAAGAAAAATAGCTGGGGATGAGTTGAACTGGGAGCCAAGAATAGAAGAGCTTCACCATTTTATTGAGGAACATATTGAGCGTCTGACTGCACTGACTAGCCAATATACAAATGAGCTGGATGACCCAACAGACAAGCTGGATGATATATTTCGGAAGTATTTACAGAAGGCGTGGAATGTCAGGTAGTCATTATGAAAACGCTACGCTAGATAGGGAGGTACAAATATTCATGCAGGATCATATCCGAAAACAGATACAGCAACCTCTTGAAATTCACTTCGATCAACCAGAAAAACCTTACGGCTGCTTCTCCCATTTCTCTGGTCATCCGATAGAGGTGGAAGGGGAACGATGGACAACTTCGGAACACTATCTGCAAGCCAAGAAAGTTTCGGGAACTATCCTTGAAAAAGAGATCATGCGCAAGGTATTACAAGCAAAAGTAGAACAGTATCCTGTCATTCGTGAAATTCTGCTTTCTACTGGGGATGCAGCCTTAATCGATCGTACGAGTAACGAACGAAACATACTAGGAAGATTGTGGATGGAAGTACGTGAAAGCCTAGAGGGGTATCAACCGCATTTCTATTTGCCACCATGGATTGTGTTTCCAGAAGAGCATCCTTATAGTTTGTTTTGGCGGATGGGATTTGGTGAGGACTATGTCATGCATTATTGGCCATGGCTAGAGGAAATGAGCGAGGATGCCAAGAAAGAGTATGACGCTTATTATCCGGTACCAGAGGAATGGAAGTTTGAAGATATAGATGAGGAGGAAGAATGAAGCTACTGTTCATTTGCAGTAGAAATAAATGGAGGAGCTTGACAGCAGAAAAGATTTTTCACGGGATCAATGATTATGAAGTAAGATCAGCAGGTACTGAAACTGGGGCGCGTATCAAAGTAACAAGTGGTCTTATCGGCTGGGCTGATCTCATTTTTTGTATGGAGAAAAAACATGTAAGGCGGTTACGAGAAAAGTTTAGTTCGGAACTGATGGATAAAAGGATCATTTGCTTGGGCATTCCTGATGAATACATATACATGGATGAGGTGCTGATCGAGATATTAAAATCGAGTGTTTCCGCATATATAGAGATCCCGGAATAAACCTGTGATTACCAGTTGTCGATGTATACCGGATTATTATGTATAATGGGGATGATATGGCTCGATCGCATTATCCATACTTATCGTAAAGCGAGGATTATCACCATGAAGAAAAAACTTGTACTGGTTCTAGATGTTGAAGTAGCAGACAAAGCTGATATGCAGCAACTGGCCGATTCTATGTCCACAGCAATTCAATCCGTGGAAGGGATTGCTTTGCAAGACCTGGTTATGTTTGATAACGATGAAAACAATGCTGACAAGCTAATTGCTAACATAAAAAAAGAAATGTCCTAAAGAGGAGAGCAGTCCTGTGTTTTTCATTTATGTTCTGGCTTACCTGATCGTTGCTCTCCTTTATGGATTTTGGACGATGAAAAGCCAACTGCTCTGGGTTCGACTAACAGGAAATTTCATCGTTCACCTATTTATTGCTGCAATCGTGAGTCTTGGTTACTTTTTTGCGTAAAAGAAGTGGCTATGACCTGTTGTAATGGGAGATGAGTGTATGGATTATCAAAAATTGAGTAAAGAACTGTCCTATGCGCTTCGTCATGCCCCCCATGAATATGAGCTTGAGTTAGACGAACAAGGATGGGTACCTATTAAGCAATTGCTTTTGTCACTTCATGAACAGCGCAAGTGGCGAGCGGTTGCCGAAGAAGATTTACATACGATGATTACGTTATCAGAAAAAAAGCGTCATGAGATCAATCAAGGCAAAATTCGCGCCCTCTATGGACATTCAGTGCCGCAAAAGATTCAAAAGGAAGAAAAAGAACCACCTGCGTTTCTTTTTCACGGCACGCCGCAAAGATTCCTCGATTCTATTTTGACTAGCGGGCTTGTTCCAAAAGGAAGACAGTATGTGCATCTGTCTGAAGACGTCCAAACAGCACAGCAGGTTGGGAAAAGACGAGATGACCATCCGGTACTTTTGCGAATCGATGCGAGGCAAGCTTGGCAAGATGGTGTGAAGTTTTACCATGGAAATGAGCTCGTTTGGTTAGCAGATCACGTGAAAAAAGAGTATATCTCTGCCTATCAGAAGTAGCTCGAATTGCTCAAGAAGAAACAACACAGCATGAGAAAAGACTCGCATTCGGAACGCGGGTCTTTTTTTTATATCAACGTTAATCGTAAGGAGGTAAAAAGCAAGTGGATCAAAACCAGCAAATCATTGAACTACTGAATGAATGGAAGAGAAAGCAGTGAAGATAAAGATGGCCGAGCGATTATCGTTTTCCCCATCATATTCAAATGGTTTCAGCAATAATACAAGTTCTAAATCGTTGGATAAAGTGAGGAGGTTCAGTTCGCCTCGTTCTTACGTTTTTTCATAAAGATAAAGAATACCGTCGTCGATCGACCAACTACGTAATGAATGCCTCCAATCGCTTGTTTGCGAGGGTAAGTATTTTTCGAGATCATTGACGATTTTTTCCCAATCTTGATCACTATCATTAATCTCAATGAACTCACCGTATACCAAGTCAAAAACGATGTAACCCATTTCGTACTCGATACAATCGATCTTATAGTAAGAGACACTGTATACTTCGTCCCAGTCGATCTGAACAGGTTCAGCATGTTCGTGGTGGATGGAAATTTGATGATGATCAACAGTAAAAATCAAATCGAACCAACTCCTTACCTGTTTATTTGCAGTATACCTGTTGGAGTGAAAGTTTTCCATAAATGTATGGGTTACTATGTCTCTTGATCATTGATCAAGAGGTTTTGTTGTTTTAAATTGAATGAACAGTAGGTAATTGGAACTATTTTCCTAACTGTATTGACAAAGTGGTATCAACGATTAGCCACAAGCATCAATTTACTTGCCCACCCCCTCTATCTTTTCCTACCCTATAACCAGAGGGGGAGAGAACATGTACGCATGCAGTTATTCAGGCAGGGTGCTCGGCATAGATGGAATAGTCGTCACTGTAGAAACAGACATAGTAAAAGGCTTACCTCAATTCGACTTGGTCGGACTGGGTGGTTCTGCTGTAAAAGAAGCGAGAGATCGTGTTCGTGCTGCCCTGTGTAACGCAGGATACGACTACCCAATGCAGCGGATCACAGTCAATCTGGCACCGGCAGACCAGCGCAAGGAAGGCTCAGGTTTCGATCTAGCTATTGCGTTTGGTATTTTACTCGCCTCGAAGTAAATGCTCTCTAGACCAGAGAAAATCCTCGTTCTTGGAGAGTTGGCATTAGACGGTTCTCTTCGTCCTGTAACGGGTGGACTCCCCATTCTGCTAGAAGCTAAAATTGCAGGATTTACCCACGTGATCCTCCCCGAACAAAATGCAGCGGAAGCACAGCTCGTCGACATTACCGTATTGCCTGCGAGTAATTTGGAAGAGGCCGTGAATTACTAGAAAGAAGGACTTCATAGTAAGAACTCAGACTTGATTTTTTCCGAATCGGAAACAGGCAAGACGAATACGAACCAGCTGCCTCCCGACTTTGCCAATGTTTACGGACAGCAATTTGTAAAACGTGGCTTGGAGATCGCAGCAGCTGGATTTCATAATGTGATCGTTAACTGAAACAAAGTCAAGTAAATGCGAAAGGACATGAGCAACCAAATGCTTGTGTCTTTTTGTATTTATTTGAGCGGATAAATAGTCACAATACTGCACTAGTGAGTAGAATTCAAAAAAAGGAATATTTACCAGTGCTAAATCGAAGGCGCAAGAAATATTTGGTATAATTGTCATAAGAATATTATTTCGAATTT
Organism: Brevibacillus sp. AG; assembly: GCF_028369215.1. Classification (NCBI taxonomy): domain Bacteria; kingdom Bacillati; phylum Bacillota; class Bacilli; order Caryophanales; family Paenibacillaceae; genus Brevibacillus; species Brevibacillus sp. AG. The sequence continues at coordinate 533,601 of NZ_JAQMYO010000002.1, forward strand.
ATAAGAAGGTGGATCATAAATAGTTGGGCTAGAATGAAATATCTTAGAGCTTTTATTATTGCAAAGGAAATAACGATACAAGATGGTTTTCATTGGAGGGGTTATTGGTGGATGTTAAGAAAGGTCTGAAAAACACTATTGGCGATTATGCACACGGATTAGCAAAAGCAACTTTGGGCAGTGTACCCGTTGTTGGGAATGGACTTTCTGAACTATTTACATTGCTCGTGACTCAGCCTTCTGAGAAAAGGAAAGAAAACATTTTGATTATGATAGATGAGCGGCTTAAAGAACTAGAAGTTAAAGTAGATAGGTTCAATATTGAACAATTGTCTACAAATGAAAACTTTCTTTCGGTAACACTACAAGCAACCCAGATGTCTCTAAGAACACATCAAGATGATAAAAGAGTGGCATTGTTAAATGCTATAACAAATTCTGCACTGTCTACGAGTGTCGATGAGAATTTACAACAAATGTTTCTTTCTTTTATCGACACATTTAATGAGTGGCACTTGCGGATTCTTGTTTTATTAAAAGATCCTAAACAATACCTTGAAGCTGCGGGATTAAATTCTAATTTTTCTATGGGTGGGCTCAGTGATGTAGTTTATCTCGCATACCCTGAATTAAGGTCAAATGATGAATTTACTAAGCAGATTTTTAATGACCTATACAATAAAGGGCTATCAGGAACTGGAGCAAGTGGGTTAAACACTATGATGACAGGCAGTGGAATGGTTGCACCAAGATTGAGTAGGATGGGAGTTCAATTTCTTGAATTTATCAGCGACCCAAGCGAATTACGATAAAATGAAGATTTTAATTAGGGAGAGAGTTGCATGCATTACCCTTTAGTTGTTGCAGTTATAAAAGAGCCTTATTATCAGATACCTGATTGGTTGAATACAGAAGTGACTTATACTGAATATGTCAAGTTAACAGGTCAAACTACTAGTGATGAAGTTGATTTGTTTATTGCGATGCTTTTGGGATACAACAATATAGACATTAAGGGTACACCTCATGAAGTGTTAAAGCGATTATTTGATGAATCGGATGTAGTAATTGGAGGAGGAATCTATTTCGAAAGCAATGATAGGATAATTCCTCCGAGTTGTTGTTCTGGTCTAGAAGCTTGGAGAGATGTGCTAGATAGTGTTATTAACAGGAAAAGCCCTTGGATGGGTCATAATCCAACACCAAGAATGGAATTCGCTGATAATATAGTGCGTGTTTGGTCGGATGACTCTAATGAAGAAGATGTAGACAAGAATGAACTGTACTGTATTGATTTTGATTATGTGGAGTTTATTGCAAAGCTAGAAATGGTTGAATCGAACTTAATGGAATTTGCAAGAGTGCCTCTCTTCAATAGATTTTTAGAGTTTGACCTTGAGTTAGCCAATGATGTGGTGAAAAGGTTTGAAAGTTGGTTTATCTTCAAAGGTGACTAAGAGGGGCAGTAAAGAAGTGAATAAAACGGTGATTTGATTAGAACGGATGAGAAGTGTTGATAAAGAATCTAGTACAAATCCTATTGAGATTAGTATTATTTATATTTTTATTCTTCATTGTTGGACTTACCTTGCAAAGTCAAGATTACGCAACGGCTGTGGGTTTGGCAATTGCTTCATTAGTTGATTACATTGTGTTTGAAAGAAAACGTTGGATAATAGGATTTACTATGGACAGGTTGACTTCTGATTTTTCAAAAGGGATGGTTGCGGGTTTTCTAACACTCATTACCATTTATGCGATTGTTTATTTGTTTGGCGGACATAAATTAGTGGGTGTTGCTTTTGATAAAGAGGCAATTCTTATTTGGTTCGTTATATGTCTTGTAGTAGCTTTGTCTGAGGAGATATTTATTAGAGGATACGTTTATGGGCGTCTAAGGTATTTGTTCAGTGGATTAGTAGCTTCAGTAATCAGCTCTGGATTATTCGCTGCTTTACATATCTTTAGAGCGGGATTCACATTAACTGCATTTACTACGTTGTTTTTTGCTGGAATCATGTATGCCTTCATGAGAGAAAAATCTGGAGCACTTTGGCTTCCAGTGGGTTTCCATTTTGCGTGGAATTATACTTCTGGAATTTTGGGAATTTGGCGAGGTGAACAGCTCGTATTAATAACAGAATCTTCCCAAGGAACTTTGATACATGGCGGAGTGTATGGTATTGAAGGTAGTATAGTAACTGCATTGCTTTTTCTAATCCTGACAGCGGTAATCGGCTTTAGGATTGTACGGGATGTTACGCCAAGAGTTCAAATGAAAAGGTAATTTCGTGAGGAGTGATTAATAATGAGACTAACAGTAGAAACATCAGACGATTTTAGGGACTATATAAGGTTAGAATGTAATTTTTCAAGCATTTCTGGATGGGTTAGGGGTTACAATTTCAAAGAAGAACAGATTTCTTTTCTTAATTTTGAGTACATCCTTGAGGGCGGATTGTATATAAACGATATTAAATCAGAATATAAAAAACGTGGACATGCAAGACTCATGAATAAACTTCTAGTTGATAGTGCTTCATCCATAACACAAGATATTCTTGCACAAGGGTATAAGAAATCTATATCTTTTATTCGTGGTGAAATCGTTCCCAGAGACGCAAATGTTACTTCAAAAGAACTGAAAACAATTTATGAAAAACTTGGTTATCAAATCGAAGACAATTCAAAGATATTATTGAAATTAGAATAAAACAGCGATTTGATTCAAACAGCAGTGAGCGAAGGAGTTTAAGATGGAAAACACAAAGAAAACAAGAGGTACAAAACAGATTAGAGTTGGAAAGTTACATAGATATATCGAAAAGCTTGAAAACGATGTAAACAATTACACCTATCTTAGTAACGCTGCTAAAGAGATTGGCAATAGTGCTGCATATGATACAAATCGAGTCAAAGCTGAACAGACTGAAACGATCATAAATGAATTGAAAGAGCTATTTCCGATTGATTAATGCAAAAGTAATGAGTGAAAGATCGTTTTTAAGGGAAATGGGGGGAAAGCTTGAAGTGGAAAAGAACAGTTTTTCGTACTTGGGCAGAGCAGGAAGTTAAATTTGATACTAGAGTAGAAATACCTGTAGTTTCCTTTTTTACGTACTTTGATGGTCAGTACTCCTATCAGATTTAGGACATTGATTCAAAAGGAAACTACAGTGAGCCTTACATACGACCACCTAAATGGACGAAATCACTTACTTGGGCTAAAAGGAAATGTAAAGAAGCTATAGCTAATACCATTTCAGAGTGGGAATGGGAGCAAATTGAATGAAGTTGGTATTTTAAAGGACTGTCAAAGGTGTTAGATAAAATTGAGCAAAGATAAAATTGTTAAACAGCTACAGAAAGAATTCAAAGTCATCGATTTTTAGACTGCTTTGGATGCAGTAATTCTATGAGTGGTGACGATAAACATGGAGAACAAGTTTTGGTGTGTGTAATTCATAATAGGGCTGTTGAAGAAGATGAGTTGTGCGAGAGTTATAACTAAAAGGAATAAAATGGGGATTTCATGAGGATTGAACAATGAAGATAACAATTGCAGATTCATGGTTAGGGAATGACATTGTATTTTTCTTTCAGAACAACATTCAAGAGGATAATGACGGTATTTCTAATAGGGAATTTTTATGTCCTGATGGAGCGTTAGCGGCTGTTCGAAGAAGGCAGGTGATTGTAGCAATAGACGATAACCAAATTGTAGGAGCATTGCGCTTTTATCCTAGAAAGTCTGATCAAACTATTTCGCTATATCAGTTTGCAATTCGCCCAAGTCATCGAGGACAGGGGTTAATTGATAAAATGCTTCAGATCTTGGGGGAGTACCCAATTGAGGTAACATGTCCGATTATTTCTAAAATGAATGAGTATTATGAGAAGAATAGTTGGAGATTGAAAGAAGAAAAGACAGGTAGCAACATTTGGGAATGGATGAAATGTTAATTTGAATGGGAAAAGGAGAGCGCCTAATGAACTATATTATACTAGACTTAGAAGCGACATGTTGGGAAAACGACAGATCAAAACAAAATGAAATCATTGAAATTGGAGCTGTAAAGCTCGATGAGAACTTAAACGTAGTGGGAGAGTTTCAGACATTTATTAAACCCAAATTAAATCCCATGTTGTCAGATTTCTGTAAGAGTCTTACATCCATAAAACAAGAAGAAGTTGATAATGCTCCTAGTTTTGGGAAAGCGATAAGTAATTTTAAAAACTGGATTGGTAATGACTACTATCTATGCTCATGGGGTTTTTATGACAAGAAGCAATTCAAGATGGATTGCGAACTACATAAGACACCCACAAGGTGGATTCGAAATCATATTAGTATCAAGCATCAGCATGGAAAGATGATTGGCGTAGAACGAGGAGTAGGCATGGAACGAGCACTAAAGATGCTTAGTATACCTCTTGATGGGACTCATCATCGTGGAATTGATGACGCAAGGAATATAGCTAAAATCTTTATTAAGATTTTTGACAAGTTGGAATTCTAATCAAATGAGGGTTTTATCATGATTAAAAACAATAATGATCTAACATTAATATACGACGAAGGTTCTGATGGTTTTTATTTGGAGAATGGACGAGGTGAGATACTAAGCCCAGAAGAACATAATGAGGTTTTAGAGAAACTAAATAATTTTTTATCTCATTATGGGAGTCATAACATTGCTGAACTTATAAGTAAGCGAAAAGAACAATTGACACATTTGCATTTCGAGTATACAATATCCAAATTTATTGTAGAGGAGAGAACCTTCAAGAAAAGCAAGAACAGGTCTAAACCTTGGACATTTATTTGTGATTTCTGCAATAACAAATATACAGATGAAGAAATGGATAAATGGTATACAATTAGTGCAGTGGCGGTATCTGAAGGTGTTTATTGTTCAAAGGAATGTGCTGATAATGATTTGATAAATTACAGGAAACGATGGGAAGAGTCAAAACAAAAGAACATTTGAATTAATTGAAATTTCGGGGGGAGTGTTCAAAATGCAATTTAATAGTTTTACTGATTTTCCTTACTAATAAAAATGAGACGGCTATTAAGTAGCTCGTCTCGCTGTTATTTCTCCGCAAGATATCCCAAAAACCTCACATGCTACAAAACCTACTCATAAATCTTCCCCATGTATAAGATGGCAGCGAGTGACTTCCACTCAGGCTGATCTGACAGATACCCCATATCTATAGTATCTTCCATCCAGGATTCCATTGCCTCCAGAAAGGCAGCCAGCGATAGGTTTTCCCATTCCTCAGGGTTCACTTGAAGGTCGTGGCGTAATGCCTTTATAAATTCAATGAGTTCATCTTTTGAATCAACATTCTCGCGTTTATCAAAAAGGTCCATGTTAAGATATTCTCCTCCTTTGTAACAGTAGACACACGCATTGTCTAGCTCATCTCGTTGTGATTTCTGATTCCCCTGCTGGCATGAATCCTTAGCTACCGTATATGCTCAAAGCATTTGTAATTGACAGTAGGGGGAATCTCTCTGTCATGAGAAATCTCAACTTCGATTCCAAAGCTAGGAGAGTAGATCCACTGATCACCGTCGACTGCAGTGGTGTTATCAAGCGTTGGAAAGATTCATTATAGGTCCGTTTGCACACTACTCCTGACTTTTCCAGCATGTTACTATGATACTAACTATCTGGAACTTGGTGGTGAAGAAAATGGAAATTGGGTTTGAAGCCAAAGTATACCACATTGGATTATCTATAGGGTTCTTTTCTAAAGATCATATAAACGTGTGGGCAGATAAAGTAATTGATCTTTTAGAGGTAACAGATATACCTGATATGGTTTGAGCTTTCAATGGTAAAAAAAGAGGAGGACATTCCTCGCTTACTTATCGAGCTTTGCACTAATACAGAAGAGGAAAAAGCATTAAAAACAATAGTTGGAATGATTAACCTCAGTTACAAAAACAAACACTATACTCTTTATGAGACATGTGAAATGCTCTATAGGTTATCAAATTACGTTGATTCTGATCATGAATGGAATGGATATCTGTATGCGATCACGGAAAGCCTTGAGCGTGCCCTGGATGGATATGGGGATGTAGATACTTCAAGGAAAGAAATAGAAGAGTTTTTACTTGAACACGAGAAATATTCCAAATTGTTCGATCTGAGTTTACTTCCAAATCAACCACTAATTACAGAGTTTAAGCCGAGGAAGGAGCATATACTTTTTGATGTTTCTCGTGTAGTGGCTCCAGCAGATCTTCACATGATCTTGAAACGTCAACTTGATTTCCCTGATATGTACGGTATGAATTGGAAAGCATTTTGGGACGCAATCACCGGTATGGTAAAGCTACCCATGAAAATAACTATAACTGGATGGGAAGTATTAGAGGAACGCCTTCCGAAAGAAGCAGATTCTTTAAAAGAACTTCTTAAGGACTATTCATTACGTTATACTAACGAAATTTTCACAGTAGAGTATGAACAAAAAAGCGAGACATCTTCTAAGTGAGGATGTCTCGTTGTCATTTCTGTTGCTCCGCAAGATACCTCAAGTATCTCACGTGCTCTAAAGCCTTCTTTTTATCTTCCTCGCTTAGCTTTTCTAATTCATAGAAGAATAAGCTTTCGTATACGGAAAGAGGTTTGTCTTTCTTGGAGGAAGGGGAAGCTGTATCCTCCAAAATTCCGGCTTTCTCCAAAAGCTCCTCATATATAACGCCATTTAGAAAAGCAGCAAGCACTTTCAAGGTCTCGTGTTTAGTTTTATAGGTACCACCTTCAATTCTATTAGTTGTCGAATGGCTCACGCCTGAAACATCCGCGAGTTCCCACTGGCTTCTGTATCCACTTTTTCTCTAATACCAGCAAAAAAACGCCGAATAATTGGTGTATCAAGAAGACAACTATTAACGGCGAAGCTTCCTGATGTTGACAAACGCTTTTCGCTGGGGAACGATTTCATCGCCAAAGTGCTGCAACTTTTCAAAATCGTACATTTGAAGATATCTTTTTTGGATAAGGTGTCTCATATGTGTGACAAAGAGATATCAGCCTGAAAGGAGGCCATCAATGATCAAACCACCTAAAGGTATCGAATTCCATCGTGAGTTCGCTTCTGATATGAAACGAATGGTCCATGAATTGGAGGTTCTATTTAAGTCAAAGCCAGCAGAACCAAAGGAAGCTACTGAGACAGATCAATCAGTAAAGGGAAATAGCCTAAAGGAATACTGGACGACACTCACACAACTGCATAGAGCGCCGAAGAGCGGGAGAGAGAGAAGTTAGGATCTGCGCCTAACGACATTCCACCATTTCACCAGGTAAGGGTGATAACAAGGTCAAGGTGGGGTTACTGCCAAAATGATTTCTTTGGAAAAGCATACAAGACAGAAAATGACCAATATATAAGGATTATTGTTATGACAAAAGCGAAGAGATTCATTTTCGCAACGAAAACATAAAAGTAACAGTTGAATCGATGTTCAACTGCTCAAGTTCTACTGTTCTATGAAGTCCAGAATTAATGACTTTAGACAAGTTTGTATAAACGTTTAGGCAAAAGCTCCAATTTACTTGCCCACCCCCTCTATCTTTTCCTACCCTATAACTAGAGGGGGAGAGAACATGTACGCATGCAGTTATTCAGGCACGGTGCTTGGCATAGATGGAATGGTCGTCACTGTCGAAACAGACATAGCAAATGGCTTGCCTCAATTCGATTTGGTCGGACTGGGTGGTTCAGCAGTAAAAGAAGCGCGAGATCGTGTTCGTGCTGCCCTGCGCAACGCAGGATACGACTACCCAATGCAGCGGATCACCGTTAACCTAGCACCAGCAGACCAGCGCAAGGAAGGTTCTGGTTTCGATCTAGCTATTTCGTTCGGTATTTTACTTGCCTCGAAGCAAATGCTCCCTAGACCAGAGAGAATCCTCGTTCTTGGAGAATTGGCATTAGACGGTTCTCTTCGCCCTGTAACGGGTGTACTCCCCATTTTGCTAGAAGCTAAAAATGTAGGATTTACCCACGTGATTCTCCCCGAACAAAATGCAGCGGAAGCACAGCTCGTCGACATTACCGTATTGCCTGCGAGTAATTTGGAAGAGGCCGTGAACTACTGGAAAGAAGGACTTCATAGTAAGAACTCAGACTTGATTTTTTCCGAATCGGAAACAGGCAAGACGAATACGAACCAGCTGCCTCCCGACTTTGCCAATGTTTACGGACAGCAATTTGTAAAACGTGGCTTGGAGATCGCAGCAGCTGGATTTCATAATGTGATATTGGTGGGGCCTCCAGGTTCAGGGAAAACCCTTTTAGCTACTTGCCTGCCTGGTATCATGCCGAACATGACCATTCATGAATCTTACGAAGTGACGAAAATATACAGTATTGCTGGTCAATTGAAGCGGGAGAGTGGGCTCGTCGAGGAGCGACCTTTTCGTGCTCCGCACCATACAATTACCGCTACTGCACTGATTGGCGGTGGTGCGCAAATCCCGCGTCCCGGAGAGTGTAGCTTGTCTCACGGCGGAATCCTCTTTCTTGATGAGATGCCCGAGTTTTCTCGACATGTATTAGAGGTACTACGCCAGCCGCTGGAATCAGGGGCTGTTACGATTGGACGATCTAAGCAGGTTTTTACCTTTCCTGCTCGGTTTCTGTTAATTGGTTCGTGCAATCCTTGTCCGTGTAGATAATATCCTTGGAAAAACAATATTGAACGGTGACTGAAGCACGAGGGCGTTTTGAACCTTCACTAGGGGTAGAATGTACCTGAATCCGTTGCACCAAGGCTTTCACAATCTCCCGTCTTGTTTCGAATGATGGATTGTCATCTAGTTTGTCTCGCAGTGATGTGAGTAATTGAAAAGCATTCATTACCTTAGTAGAATAATCGCGGTCAACTTGCAGCGAGGTCCGTATTTCTTTTAAGCGTTGATCGAGGAGCTCTTTCTCCTGATTGATTTTTTGGATCTGTTTCTCTAAATCGGTAAAAGTGATGATGCTTTTACGGAAGAGGTCCAGGATGCTTTGACGTTCAATATCTTTATCATCGATGCTCTTTTGAATAAGTGCTATTTCGGACTCCAAATCGACCTTCTCACTCTGCTTTACTTCTCTAGCTGCAGCAATCTCCTGAAGGGCTTCCCCTGGCTGATTAATAAATGCCAAGCAATCTCTCCACACAAGGTCCTCGATCCAATCCTGAGGTAAATTCTTTGATGTACACTTACCTTGCATCGGGCCCTTATATGCTTGTTTACCCGTACAAACATAGAATCCTTTCAAAGCACGCTTACTCCCAGGATAATGAATCCCAACATAAGTTAATCCGCAGCACTGGCATTTTAGTAGGCTTCGAAGTAAATACTGATTCTTGGTGTTACGCATAGCTTCTATTTGATTACTTCGAAGGACTTTCTGTGCTTTTTCCCACGTGTCTACATCAACAATGGCTGGAACTTCACGTTCAATTACATCGCGTTTTCGTGTGCTCCGTTTTCCGTAGAAATGCACTCCCTTGTAAGAGGTGTTCGTAATGATTCCACGTATTCTTGAGGGGCGCCAGATACCCGCCGTATTCTCTTTACGTTTCCCACGAGTAATTTTTCGATCATCCTTTGCGTATGACGTAGGGATACCTAATGCATTTAAGTAGTCGGAGACTTTTATGCATGAGTGGCCTTGGTTAGCTAACATGTGAAAGATCAGTCGAACAACACCTGCCTCTGTCATATCGGAGTTAGGGAGTAGGTCTTCACAAATCTCCAGATAGCCATCACTGTCTACGCGGTAACCATACGGGACAATACCTCCAAGCCATTTACCGGACCGTGCAGCGCGGTTTGCGCCGTACCACAGACGTTCCAGGATGGTCTCCCGTTCCAAGTCAGCAACTCCAGCCAGAATGGTTAGGAGGAAGCGTCCAGATGGGTCACCGGTATCAAAGGGTTCCGTCATGGAACGGATTTTTACACCGTCAGTTTCAAGCTCATGCACGGAATTCAGGATAATCCTCGCTGATCGTCCAAGCCGGTCTAAGCGATAGATGAGAAGGAGATCAATCGTTCCATTCTTAGCATCTTGTAACAGCTCACGGCCGGCTGGACGAGCTTCTAGTGGGATTGTTCCAGTAACGCCATCGTCCTTGTACCACTTAACGATTTCTAACTGATGGAGATCAGCGTACTTTCGAGCGAACTCTAATTGATTCTCGATGGTACCTCTTTCAGCTTGATCATCAGAACTTGTACGTGCATATACTGCTAGTCGTAGCATAAATACAACACCCTTCATATATAGGAATGTATGTTCTGTTTTGGGGCGAAAATAAAATCCTCAAATGAGATTTAAGGAGTCCTGCATTAGTCTTATCTGTTGAAGGAAAAAGAGTGACTGATAGCTTTTTGGTATAGCCACACTTTTTCCTTAATCAGAGTATTTTAAAGTCCAGTCAAATTTAGATAACCGTATTGCTGGTATAACAACCCAATAAATAGTCCCCAACAAAGAGGCTAATAACAATAACCCTAGTCCAGAGAGTATGAAAAGATTCTTGCTTAAATTAGTTATTAAAGACACACCAATTGCTGTTCCCCATAACATTAGCGCATTTAATGGAGTTAATAGAAGAACAAGGCTTTGTATTATTTGCCGAGTATTATTAACTGCTTTAATTTTGTTCAATTTGGTAAGTTCCCTATAAAGGCTGATCTTCCTTCTAAGTTTGTCTAGTAGTTTTTGAATTTCATTGTTCACACGATCATCGAAGCAAAGAACGTAGTCTTTAAATGATAAGAATTCGAGTTGATTACCAACTTTAATAATCACTAATTGGGTATCACCCTTTTCAGCCACTAGGTAATCGTATTCATCTACTTTGATAGCTTTTTTAATTGCGTCACCCAAGAGGGGAGATGAACGTGAAACAATAAACCCACCTGCCGAGAAATAATTAGGGATTTTAACGTGGAAAATTTCGCTAATATGTTCATCATCCACACCTTCAAATGCTTTAAATTTTGGTCTCGATATTTCTGTAAAATAGCTAATCTCATTCTTAATATATAAATAAAACATTTCAAGCAATGACCTATCATTTAATATGTCAAGCCAAAAAAGCCGAAATCTAAAAGTGTGTATGTTACAAAAATGAATTACTTTATCGTCTTCAAACTCTGCAGATGGATTAAAGTTAGCCTTAAAAAATACTTTGTGATCATCATTTTCATAAAAAGAAAAGTGGTCATTTTGGGCGTCATATGAACAATTAATCTTAAATCCGAGGATATTAACTTGTTTTTCTATTTCATGTGCAAAATAATTTAACCATTTTGTTGTATCAATAGTAATAAAGCTATCTTTGATAGTTAATAGATCAAGTTCTTCTAGTTTGATAACGTTTCTTAGTAAGTCTGATTCTGTGTACTTCTTTTTAAAGTGGTCGATATTAAAACGAATTTTTTTATCTCCGTGTCTGACATAACTTGACGCTATCTCAGATAAGAGGAGGTACTCGGAACCAATAAGCAAGTTAGGTCACCCCTCTGTGATTTGTGATGGCTTGGTCGATTGAGATCATTAAGCTTGCAAGATCATTTCTATTCTGTTCATAAATACACATAATTTGATTAAAAGTTTTATGTATAGATTCAATACTTTTATTAGATATCCTTGCCATATAGCTAACAAGTTTTTCATCAAGTGGACTATTTGTTAGTTCATTTTCTAAATACAGTTGTGGTTCCTTCATACAATAAAAAAATGCATTTAACAAAATTTTGTCATAGACATGAAGTGTATCATTTGCTAATGAAGATATTTTTATTTTAACATCTGCATAGCAACTATTTATATAATGTTCTTTTTGTGTAATTGGTCCAGCTAAATTTATCAATGCTAACCTTCTAATGGCTTTATCGTGATTGGTTGACAGATAATTAAATTTCAATAAGTTATGAATATCTTTCACAAAAGAGTCAATATCTGAGCTTTCAAGATTACTCGCTCTTGACATTAACTTACCTTCGATTCCATCAATCAGCAAATGCTTATTCTCTTCTTCGGATAAGGTTACTTTAATGTGGGATAGTGAATATCTATCGTAGAAGTATTTAACTTCATCAAGTTGAATAATTTCGCTGATGTTTCCAGGCTGTACAATATCAACACCAACTACCATTCGACCCTCAACTTCAAATTTTAATTTTGTAGGTACTCTGTTATTAATAGTAAGTAAGTTTCTTAGGGACTCATCGCTTAAAAGTAGGGGAGTTATAGATCCTCTATGATCAGACACACGCTGAATGACTTCATTCACAAAAACAGCTTTTTCATTTTCTTTGTGGGTATAGTCTGAGTAATTGGTCATAATTGCAATATTCATGTCCAAGTATATTCTTATTTCTGTATGTAAAGTACGGGTTATTTGGTTTTTTTTGTAATAAAAATCCTTATCACTCGTAAATCGTACATCAATTATATTATTTAACCCATTTATTCTTGTGTGTGGAAAAATGCTAAGAGAAAGACCGTTAATTCCATAATGATGAAGTCCAGTTTTTAATTTTTCTAAGTTTAGTTCTGCAGACTGTAAATCTAGAGAGACACCATGATAATGATAAATAAAAGCATTAAAATCAGTTTTTGGAGCTTCTTTAGTATTAAAAATACTCTTGATATGATTACAAAGATAAGCTTGATCTTCATCTTCAAGATCATCAATAGTTGAATAAATAAACATTGGGTATGCTTCAACTGTTGAAGGAAAGGAAGTAATCCAGCTTTTGCGCTGGCACATAATCAGTAGATCGTATCGTTCTTGATCATCTAAGTGAGCAAGCATCTCCCAAGCAGAGTACTCCCCATTTCGAGTAAAAAAAAGCTTCTGTTCTTTTATCACGTTATTTCCCCTTTTCAATTAAGTTAACGTAATCCATTGATTTTAAAATTGTTGAATCATCATTTAGAGCTTCTAGTTTTGCTCTTAGTGCCTCTAATTCATTTAGGGTTGCAACTAATGCATCTGCTTTTTTCAATAGTTTAGTAAGGGCTTGATCTACTGATAATGGAGTTAATCTTTTACGATTGTTTTTCTTTAATATATCTATTAGTTCATATGTAAGGCTAACAGAAATAAACCTAAATGCTTCCTGAAGCTTCTCAATACTTCCGTCACCAAATTGAATATCTAATTCCTCGTGGCTAGCTACAGCTTTAATTAATTCCTTCATTTTGCTGATGACTATAATAGAGTCCGGGTTAGTATCTTCGTGTGATTCTTCAACCGTTTCTTCTTCATCTAGTAAAAACTCATTTTCTTCTTCGTTATGATTCATTTTCTGATCCCCCTATTAAGAGTCACGAATACGTTATATAAAATAATAGTGGTTATAGGAAAAAAATACTGTCGTTTCTTGTCGTAAATAGTAAAAATGTCATGTGAAATATAGGCAAAATAAAAAGCCTCTAAAGTAAGAGGCTATAGTATGAAAAGTTTTGATAAGTAATTTCAAAAATTTACGGTTAACTTCATTTTAATCCTATTTAATCTCTCCTGACATAATTCTGGTGTAACCTTAAATTGATTAGAAAGTACATCCAGTATATCTGCCTGCTGGAAATCATAACTGGTTAGCATATGTAGTGGTAAAGCAGCATACCTCGTAAAATTTCTTGCATCCCATTCCTGTAGCTCGCGGAATGCCGCTGGCATCATAATTTGTCGGCCAGCATGACGAAGGATATGGCATAGCTCATGATAAAAATGCTCTCTTTGCACAAGCGAAGGGAGTCGTTTGTCTATCGTTATACTTTTGAAGCGGCCGAATTCATATGCCATTGATGGTATCTCTTTGTAAAAGAGATGGATGCCTAGTGATCTTGCAATACGCTGCTCGTCTAATTCGTCAGGTGTTTTTATCCCAAGTTTTCTGTAAAAGTGGCTTATCCAGGATTCAAGTGAGGTTGGAGAGTAGGACAATTTCATCAGATCACCTCTTGGGAACGTTTGTTCTTATTGTATTATCCTACCATTTACCCTACCTTCTTACTAGTGACAATTCTATGTAGAAGTACCGGCAAGTCAGCGATTTGTTAGAAGATACTAGGTATTACTAACGGCATGAATAGAAAGGTTTGAGTATTATGTCAAAGTTACTGCAAGAAATATACAGTGGAGCACTACGTCCAGAAATTCTGGAAAAGCTAAAAGTTTATTCGGGTAAAATTGTTGCCTGCGATCCAATGATTTCCCATACGGTACCATTCGAACGATCAATAGCGCCTGGGGAGTATCCAGTTGTTGCTTGGTGGAACGACGAAGGAGATTGTATAGCGGCTGTTGAGCTGAAGTTTTCTGAGTCTCGGGCAGTTCGTTGGGAAATGGCAACTAAAGAGGAGCAGCGTATAGAAGAACTAGAGGAAGGGCATATATACGGCTATCCCGTAGATACAGGGCTAGGCTGTTTTGCTGACGTTGAAGCGATCAAAAAAATGGATGAACTAGAAAACAAAATTCAGCGAGAACGTGGAGAAGATTTTATTAGCTTTTATGATGACGTTGTAGATGATTTGTTGACCGAGAACAACGATACATGGTGTAATCTCATCGTTAGTGAAGATACGGGGCTAAATGTTATGATTTTCCGTTCTGGTTACGGGGATGGTTTTTATGCTTCATATTGGGGAATTGACGAAGGCGGGAATATAGTCTCAATAGTCACGAATTTTAACGTACTCTGAATAGAAGACAGTAAATAGCCTCTTGATCACCGATCAGGAGGCTTTGTCGTTTTATGTCGGATAATAATGGTAGGAAAATGGAACTATGTGGAGAAATATGTTGAAGAGGTGAAAACAACATGAAGATAAAAAAAGGGAGCAATGATGTTCTGTTAGTCACTCCAGATTACGGAAAAGATGAAGCTAGATACGCTTCAAAAAGTGCAAATGAATTTTTACAAGAATTCAGGACTTATGAAACGCAAAATAATATCCCCAATTTATTAATGTATGACAAGAAAAGTGAGGCATTTTACATTGTTTGTCATATAGATGGCTTGTCAATTGTTAATTATTCCGATTTGCAAGCAGTTTTAGACCCATCGGATAGTGAAGATTATAAACTAAATAGGGATTTATATACAGATACGCAAGCTTTTCAATTAATGGAAGAGGACGCAATTAAAGGGAGGAGCTTTGAAGATATTGTCGTGGAATATGATAGGACTTATAGAAAGACCAAGCCCTTAAAGGTCTTTGGGGGTCAACATAGGATTAATGCTATTTCTTCAGCTGTTAAATCAAACGTTAATTCAATACATGGTATTAGAGTGTACTTCAACTTGAGTTTAGAACAAAAAGTAAATATCGCTATGGTCAATAATACCTCTATAACAGTCCCTAATGATTTACTTGATCGAATGCAGGAAGAGCTACTTGGATCAGATTTAAGGAACTGGTGCCAAAGAATTGGATTACTTGATGAGAAACAAAATTTTGCGGACAAAAGAAGCCAGGACGGCATTCCCACAGTAAGAATTGCTAGAACGTTGTTAATTAACTACTTTAAAGGTAAAGTGGCAAACCTAGACGATTTCCACAGACCAGTCGTCTGTACTTCAGGGTCAGGACTCGATCCCGAATACAAGAAAATAAGAAGTCAAATTGATTGGAAAGATAAGGATCTCGAAGGTATGGGGAAAGAGTTTACAAAATTACACAAAACTCAAAAGAAAATCGTTTCTGAAAGAAACAATGAAAATCACTCTGAATTTGCCAATAAAGCACTCCATCCCAGTGTTGTTGCTTCGTGGGCCTATGCTGCAGGGCTCTTTCAAAGTAATAATGATTATTTAAGAAACCATTATGATCTGGTTAAGGCTTCTTCTCATACCAAGGATCCATTAAACGCGAAAGCTTTGGTGACTGCTCGTCTTAAAGGAGTCGATCCAGAGACTTATCGAGGATTAGGGTCACGTATTAATCAAGAAGAGTTCGGCAGAATGTTAGAAGTATTTATCCTACAATCAACAACTGCTAAGAAAAGGGGAATAACAAAAGATTTGGCCAATGCAGCTATACAAACTTATTACGCAAAGAAACAAAATTTCGAAGCAGAAAAGGCAGTTAAAAAAATATAAGCTAGAGATGAGGCAAAGAAATGTTTGAAGAGTATTTGTTTGATGCAAATGAATTCTTACAAAAAGCAGATTCGCTATCCGAACAAGAGAGTAAGAAATATTATCGTGCCTCGATCTTTTATATTTTTAGTGCTATTGAAGCATTTGTAAACTATATTGGTGATACGATTGAGAAGGGGGGAGGAGCACAACAATTCGAAGTAGCTTTTCTAACCGATAGAAAATTCGGATTGGAAAAAGATGAATTTAAAATTACCCCTAAAAGTGAATATCACAAAATTGAGGAAAAACTTCGTTATTTAATTAAAAAATACGCAAAAAATACGAATATAATTAACACTAATTCTTGGGCAAATTTTAAAGACTTCAAAAAACTGCGTGATTCCATTGTTCACCCAAGGGCTTCAGAAGATAGCATACCTAAAGAACAATATCAGAAATTAGTTCAAGATGGTTTGGATTCTGTAATTGATATAATAAATGATATATGTAAAGGGTATTTCAATAAACCTCTCAGATTACGACTGTTAGAATTAAAATCATCGAATTAACTATTTTCCTGTGTAGTAACTCTAACTTTAAGCACAAATATTAAGTGAGTAAATGCTAATCATCACGTTTAGCTTTACTCACTTAATATTTAACTCCAAAAGCTAAATCAATTATAAAGCTTTGAATAAGTAGTGTACTCCCGCCAAATAGCTTGGCTGCCCCTTCTCCAGGCTTCTTGTGGAGTAGTAGCTTGCTTTGATTAAATCAGTTTAACTGCCAGCAGTGCAGTTTCTCCGTATTTGCCCACAAATATTGCCTCCTGATCTCTAATAAAAACGAGACGGCTACAAAGCTGCTCGTCTAGCTGTCATTTCTTATACCGCCTGTTCCTCCAATTTAGTTTGGTTAGTCTTATGACTCGGTGATGTTACTCCTCAATGAACTATCGAACCCGTTTAAATAGATTTATAACGTTGGATAACTGATAACATTGAGAGTTAAGTTATGATTAAATATCTAGAAACGAAGTTAAAGAAGTAATTAACCTCAACATTACCAATGCAGATTAAACCAATTATTCAGTATCATCGAGATTATCAAGATACGAATCATCACAAATACAGCTTATTGATTGACCATAACACTTCGGACATTGTTCAATGTCACAGCCGGGAACATGGTATTGACCAATTAGAACAGAGCAATCATTACATCTGGTAAAATCATGGTCAAATTTCGCACCCCCATACTTTTCATCTCCAAATCTAATTCTTGGATAAACCTCATGTCCAATTAAGTAATCTTCTATGAATTGTGCCTCTAGTATCTCCTTTGGAAAGCTCTTATGAACTTCTTCATTATTGTAAACAACTAATTCGTTTCTAAAAAACTCAATTAAATGCGCTTCCACACCCCAAAAATCAGGGTCAATATGCTTATGTAGTTCTTCATTAAAAAATTTATAGTGAAAAGATGTCATAAACTCAAACAAAATCGAGTATTTCGACTTTAGATCATATACGGATTCATCAACTTCAAAATGCATCATCGCATTTCTTATTCGTATTGCTTTTTTTATTATTTCAATGTCTTTCTTATCTAGCGGAAATTCTAGTATGTTAACCATTCGATCTAAGGCAAGCGATAGTGAAATCGTTGTCTTAGGCTTATCAATATTCTCAAAAATCAAGTAGTGGCTGCTTCTTCTAATCTTTTCTTTGACCATTAATTCTAATGCCTGAACAAGATTAACAAAGCATATTTTCCACTTGCGAATGTCATTCTCAACATACTGAAAATAAAATAAAGATGAATTTAGAAAATCGTACGCATTATCTTGTAAATTTAGTTTCAAACGCAAAACGTTCCCTCCATTGAGTGTGTATTTTTTGTTAATAAGGGATAATGTAAAACGAACAAAAAAGACACGCAATTTATATTCTGCGTGTCTCGTTGTCATTTCTGTTGGTCCGCTAAATACCTCAAATACCTCACATGCTCTAAAGCTAGCTTTTTATGTTGCTTCTCTTGCAATACGTACCATCGCTTTTCAAACAAAGAAAATAAATCATTTCATCATTATCGGCTGATCCATAATATCCAATATCAAATTCGTTTACATTATAAATTCCTTCGAGTAGTTGTGGAACTGAGCAGTTCCAAGTTACATGAGAAAATTTATAAGGGAATTCATTCCGATTTTCATTCGGAGAATGAACGTAGACCGCATCTTGTCCTGAATCTTTCTCATGAATAGTTATCCAGATTTGATATGGCTTTGAAAATAATTGAAGTTGAGTACATAAATTAGTATGGAGTTCAAAGAGCGCTAAAATGTGCTGTTTTCGTGGCTTCATACCTCGATCCCCAATACCTAACCAATCTAAGTGCGTATGCCACATGTCAAACCAAGAGTCTTCTGTAAGTTTTAGAGGATAATTTGCAGCACGTGCAAATAACTTTCTGTAATATCGTTTCTTTCCCCTTAATTTCTTCAATGTACCCTCCAATATTGATTAGACACAAAAGACCCGCAAATTGCTAGCGAGTCTTGTTGTCATTCTTTATTGCCCTGCTCCGCCAGATACCTCAAGTACCTTATATGTTCTAAAGCCTTCTTTTTATCTTCCTCGCTTAGCTTGTCCAGCTCATAAAAGAATAAGCTTTCATATTCGGAGAGTGGTTTGTCGTTTTTTGCTATAGGGGAGGGTGTGTCTGTACGATCGAGTAAGTAGTCGACTGATACACCGAAATAGTCAGCAATCTTTTCTAAGCGTTCTCTTCTAGGAAGCCTTTCCTTCTCGCCCTGATCAGGTTTTTCATAATGGGTGATGGAGGAACGAGGTATTCCCAGTGTATCTGCTAAAGTTTCTTGCGATAACCCACGTGATTCTCTAAGTTCTTTTAATCTTTCAGGGAAACCCATTCCGTGTCACCTCTTTCATACAAATCATACCAAAGAATGTTCGTTAAAAAAACAGTGCGTTTTACGAACTTTACAGGTTGACAAGTGCGTTAAACGAACGTATTATAAGAGTAATAGGTGCGGATAACGAACGTGAGGAGGTGCATTCAATGAAAAATATCAAAGCCAGATCCACGCTGATTAAGGCTCGTAAGGAGAAAAAGATGACTCAACAGGAGGTCGCAAATGCAGTAGGTATCAACCGTGCCTTTCTGGCTAATATCGAGCGTGGCGAACATACTCCCTCATTAGAGGTAGCACATAAAATCTCTTTAGTACTTGAGAGCAATATGGAAACTCTTTTTTTTAACCACGATGTGCGAAAAACGAACACAGCTTAAAAGGAGGCCCACAATGATCAAACCACCTAAAGGTATCGAATTCCATCGTGAGTTCGCACCTGATATGAAACGAATGGTCCATGCATTGGAGGTTTTGCTCAAGTCAAAGCCAGCTGAACCAAAGGAAGTAACTCAGCCGGATCAACCGGTCACGAATGAGGAAACAGCCTAAAGGAGTGCTGGACGACACTCACACAACTGCATAGAGCGCCGAAGAGCGGGAGCGAGCGAAGATATGAGCCGCGCCATAATACATTCCACCATTTCACCAGGTAAGGGTGATAACAAGGTCAGGTGGGGTCACTGCCAAGACTCGACGCTGCATGCAGTTGTGTGATGAAAGTGAGGTGAGAACTATGCAACAGTTGTCCAATATTATTGCAACCGCAGAAGCACTTAAAAAGAAAGGGGCACTTTTGGAAAGCTTCTGCGGCGCGGAAAAAATCAATCAAATCACTCAATCAACTTTAGAACAACTGCGTTCTAACATGATTACACCAGCGATTGCACGAGATTTATTGGAGTTTATATCCGAAATTTATTCGCTGGAACATAAGTTTCCTCAATAGAAACACTGAACAAATGTTCTTGTCGTTCGGAGTGATACTTCTTGAAGTGATAGTTCAGATCATGAACAGTAGCTAATGCATGTATTACGTCCTTAGACATCTTCTCATCCATTTCAACAAGACAATGTGGACATTTGAATTGTCTATCACCTGAGTTGATTGATGAAAAGTAAACAATAAATCGGTTATCACAATTTTTGCAAAGTATGTTAGCTGCAGTACTCACGTTTTCACCACCTTCCGTTTCTGGCATCTGAAGAACGCCACTCGCCAAAGTTCACGTTCTTCCGACAATAGATTCAACAGAGGTTATGGAAATTCCTACCAATCGCTTCTTGTTTCGCTTTTATAAGAAAAAGCCCCATCGTGAGCCACGAGGGGGTCTGAAAGATGAGCACAGTTTCATTGTAATTCGAAAACCAAATAGAAAAGAGGAGAACAGATGGGGAACAACAGTACAACGATTTCACTATATTCTCGCTCTCGGATACATGACATCTGTGAATATGCTTATCAAAATCAGCGTACAGGCGAACAACTGACGTACGAATCACTTGGGAAGAGGCTAGGAAGGTCGGCACGCTGGATATCGGATGTGATTAATGGTAGAGCGACGCCATCCCGAGAGGATGCGGAAGCGTTCGTGAAGGAATGCGGCAATCACCGATCAGTTCGGATGATAAAACATCTTTTTGGCGATGCACCACCGCCGACTGACCCGCGCTTGATGGTTAATCTTACAGCTACTTTATATAACCTGATCAAACAGTGTCAGGATGTAATCCATGAAGCACAGGCATTGATTGAATGGGAGCGTAAAAGGCGACCATGGGATTCGTTATCGACAGATGAAGAAAGTCTCTTGAAGGAAGCAGGTAAGCAGATTGAAGACCTATTCCAGGCGTGTGATGACGTACATATCTTGATGGATGAACGCTACGGTATTGATCCAGCCATTCACCAACACAACTGGTTATTAGAAGCAAGAGACCTGGAGATAGTCATAACTGATCCACGCGAGTTAATGCGCCGCGAGCGACAAGAAATGTTATTTGCGGGAGGGCGGGCTCAATGAAAACAAATCAAGACTGGAATCGGAGAATGCTCGAGGTACTCGAAAAAACATACCAGTATGACGCTGCTATGACGGAGGTTCTGATGCCAGAAGTCGCAAAGCAATACACGACAGCAGACGAACAAAACGAAAACTATCGTGATCGGTTGCTTCTATTTAAAGAAGATTTAGAGGAGGAGAAGGCATGAAGGAACTAACAACTGCTCAAGGTGTAATCGAGTTAGTATGCGATGGAGATCATCCAGTTGGACGCAAGGTGATTACTTTAGGCGAGATGGTTGAATTAGAGCGAATGGCAGAAAAAGAGAAAACCGCCCGCGGCGAACGGACGGCTTAGAAAAACATTACTAACCGAAGAGTACCATACCTGGATGGGGAGGACAAGCCTTTGAAAAAGTCAGTGACTTCTCAAATAGCAGAACTGCAGCGTGAACTTGAAAACGCAGAACAAGCATATCGACAAGCTGATGATGATTGGCGAGCGATAGATGTGCAATACGTTCAAATGAAACGTCTTCGTGAGGAACTAGATGTTCATAAACGTGATTTGGCGCATGAGATAGAGTGGCGTGTACGGGAGATCGCAGCATTAGAGGAGGAGATTAAGTATGAGCGCACCAGTGCTTGATTTTCAAGAATATGTAGAGAAAACGGAATCGAGCAGGCAGCGTGCGATAGAAACTTTGGCATTTGATATTGATAACAGTGGAATTGAATGGACAGTACGGGATGTTATCGAGGAGCTAGAGCTATTAGTTGATGGGAAAGCAACAATGGACTTTGAGGATTTCGTAGATGGAATAAGAGAGCAGGCAAGGCGCTTACTCAAATAGTCGAAACTGGGGCAACATTGCCTCAGTCTGCCGGGAATAACCTACCGGCACTGATGAGACAGGTTACATAGCGAGGGAGAAAGAGCGTGGCGCAGTCAAGGGAGCTGCAACGGCCGCGTAGAGGTTGGGACGCGGCACCTCGTATCCAAATAGGAAAGGAGGATGGACGTGGTTTGGAGTAGGCCGGTCAATGTAAAGAAGCGTGAGGACTTGATCCGGAGAACAGGGACTCTGAAGCACAAGGTCACCATAGTTGACGCAAAAGAAGAATTCCATGGTGTCGATGTGAAGGTACGAGATTTCAGAGGGGAAGAATACTGGACCACATTAGAAGACGTTGAGCTGCACAATGAAAAAGACCCCGCGGGAACGGAGTCTAACGGCTAAAACTTGGTTATTTCTAGCGTAACGCGTTTACCTCTAAAAAACAAGAGGGAGGGACTGAGCATGCAAGCCATTCGTTTGGTGAATACGCTAAATATGCAGCATGAAGACTGGCTGGAACATCGACGTCTTGGAATTGGTGGTTCCGATGCTGCCTCGATATGTGGGTTAAGTCGCTACAAATCACCGATGGCAGTTTATCTAGAGAAACTGGGAGAGCTACCACCGGTAGAGGACAATCCAAAAATGAAGGCAGGGCGAATTCTGGAACCTGTTATTGCTGATTGGTTTGCAGAGGATACCGGGTACAAAGTATGGCGGCAAAATGCGATATTTCAACATCCGGAGCATCCCTTCATGCTAGCTAATATTGATCGCTGGTTGCCTGGACAGAATGCAGGCTTGGAATGCAAGAACACATCGGAATATTGCAAGGATGACTGGTCTGGTACGCAGGCTCCAACGGAGTATATTCTTCAATGCAACCATTACATGGCTGTTACTGGGGCAGATAGATGGTACATCGCGGTGCTAATTGGGGGCTGGGATTTCCAATGGCGAGTGATCGAACGGGATGAAGAGCTGATTAAGAATCTGATTACTATCGAAAAAGGATTCTGGGAAGAGCATGTAGTGGCAAAAATTCCGCCAGTCTTCTCTCATCAAGATACTGACTATCTCAAGAATGCATTTCCTGAATCTGTTTCGGATTCTTTGATTGAGCTACCTGAGGAGGCTTACCCGATTATCCAAGAGTTGCATCTAGCAAGAGTAGCTAAAACCCAAGCTGAACAGCGAGAGGAAGCAGCAAAGAACCAGATTAAGGGCTACATGCAAACAAGCGAAAGAGCGTACTTTCAAGGGGATCTTCGGTTTACCTGGAAGACAGGGAAGCGCGGCCGTATATTTCGGGTAATTGGAGGCGATGAGTAATGTCTGAAGCCAAGACGGTAAATCAATCAGCCTTAGCCGGGCAGTTAGCACAGCGAACGATGACTAAGGCTGAAAACTTTAATGCAGTGATCAAGAAAGAACTTGCCGACAACTTTCAAGCTATTAAATCGTTGGTTCCCAAGCACATGACGCCTGAGCGTTTAGCTCGAATCACGTTAACAGCTATTAGTAGGACCCCAGCACTTATTGATTGCACACCTGCATCAATCGTGGGAGCTGTTATGAACTGCGCAACGTTGGGACTGGAGCCTAATTTAATCGGACACGCCTATTTAGTTCCGTTCAAAAACAACCGTACTAAGCAAATGGAATGCCAGTTTCAGATTGGATATAAAGGACAGATTGATTTGATACGGCGCACTGGTGATGTTTCTAAGATTTATGCTGAGACCGTCTACGAAAACGACTTGTTCATTTACATCAAAGGTGAGGACAAGCGTCTAGTCCATGTTCCTTTTGATATGCTGCACCACCTAGAGAACTTCACTCCGAGTAAGGATGATTTCATGGACATTATGATGGCCCAAGCTATCGGGACCATTAAGTCTAGGGGAGCAAATGAACAAGGAAAGCCAGTTCGTTACTACTCGGCATATCGCTTAAAAGACGGAGCTTTCGATTTTGTTACGATGACGGCTGAGCAATGCGAAAAGCATGCCATGACGCATTCCGCAGCCAAAAAAGACGGAAAGCTAGTAGGTCCATGGAAAGACCACTTTGAGAGTATGTGCAAGAAAACCTGCATCAAGGAAATGGCGAAATACATGCCGATCAGCATCGAGGTACAGGAGAAGCTATCGACCGATGAAGCAGTTTTGAAGCTTCGGAAAGATAACGGAATTGAGTCTGATAACATTTTCGATGTGGATTACAAGGTCGTAGAAGACGGTCAAGCTGAACCCGATAAAGAGGCAACTGAGCAATGATAGAGCGATCGTTTCTACTCCCAGACTTGTACCGGTTGTATAACGATCCTGAGACGCTAAAACGGTTTGCGAAAGCATATATGCGACGGAACTATCCGGAATGGACACCGATCAAGATAAAGCAGTACAGAGTATTTGCACAAAGGCATGGTGATAAAAATGAGCATGTTCAATGAGCTACGAGCTGTCCCTAAACCCACATTCAAGCGTCGAGTGAAGAAACAAAAGGATCGCGGGAAGATTACTTCCAAAGTTCTCGCTGAGGTGTGGGAACGGGATAAGGGCTGCTGCGTGCTTTGCAAGAAAAGTAGTAAGCAAGTATGGACATTAGAAGGGCACCACATCATCTTCCGAAGCCAAGGAGGAACTGGGGAACCATGGAACGTTGTACTGGCATGCGGTCCAGTTACTCAGTCAGGTACGTGCCACTGGAAGGCTCATAACACGCGAGCGGGTCGCTTAGCGTTTATTGAATACCAACAAAACACTCTCCTTCCTTTCTATCAGGGAGGAGCATCATAGCCGGGAGGAGTTGAAGGAAGTGGCTAGAGCAAGGAACATCAAGCCAGGATTTTTTAAAAACGAGGACCTGTCTGATCTCAGTCCCCACACAAGATTATTGTTCATTGGTTTGTGGTGCTTAGCTGATCGTGAGGGGTTTTTAGAGGATAGACCAAAACGAATAAAGGGTGAGCTTTTCCCTTATGAGAATGTCGAGGTAGACCAGTGCTTGCAGGAATTACATCACGCTGGCTTTATCATCAGATACGAAGTGGATGGAGAGCGTTTCATTAGTATTCCAAAATTTAAGGACCATCAAAATCCTCATCATAGAGAAGCAGCGAGCAAAATACCGAAGCCCGAAGTAGGTAAGGACAAGCCTAGGGCTGTGACCGACCAAGGTAAGGCACAGCCTCAGAACAGCCTAGGGCTTTCCTCGGAAATTTCGTGCCTAGGTAGTGACGAGCCTACTAAAAGCCCTGCTGATTCTCTGATTCCTGATTCCCTTAACCTGATTCCTGATTCTCTGATTCCTGATACCACTACTACTGATTCCATGGAACAGCATAAAAGCGTGGTGGTGCTCGGTGGTAGGAACCTTCATGTATTCAATAGCGTAATTGATCAATACAAGCATTATTTCAACTTCGACCCAAATCCAACTATCATGCAGTTACTATATAGCTATTTGGATGATGGGTTACAGATGGACTTGTTGGCTTGGGTAATGAGATATGCAGCAGAAAAAGGCAAGGCTTGGGATTATGCAAAAGGGACCCTTGAGAAGATGTTCGTACAAGGGGTACGGACTGCTGAACAAGCAGAGAAGGCTAATCAGGAGTTCCAACAACAGCAATCGCAAAAGGTTGTTCCTATTCGAGATAACAAGCTAAGAGTGGACAATCTCCCAGCATCTGTTCAGTGGCAAATGGAGCAAGAAAGGGTAGGGGCGTTCCAGTCCCGGGAATCACCGCGCTTATTACGTGATGATCCGGAACTAATGGGATTGCTAGACCGCATGAGACGGTCAAGGACAACAGGTAGCTAGACCGCTGAATGTTACGACAGACTGGGCGTTTTACCGAATGAATTATCTGGGGTAAGCTCGCCCATGGCTGCCAAATAGCTCATGAATATGGCGATAAACCCTAACATGCAAATCAGGGAAAACAAAAGCAACGTCTCCAGGAGTAAGCTTCAGCTTATCCGACGGCTGCTCGATAGCAAACGGTATCTCCATAGATTGCAATGTTTCTTTCAAGTAACTAACTTCGGACCAAGACACCGAGTAATAAAACGACTTTTCCACGTGACCAACTCCTTCGTCATCATTATGCCACGAGGAGTAAGGACAAAAAAGATGGGCACAAAAGCTCAATTTTGATAAAGATAAGCGATAAAAAAGACCATCCCTTGCCACTTTCATAGCTTTGGGACAGCCTTCTTGGAACTTTTATGAGATTAGCTACATCTAAGTGCAGATGCAATAAGGCAAATTTGGCAAAGTTATACAGCCAGGTGTTTTTTCGCAAGGGAAAATGTTACCTTTTGAGCTGATTGTTTTTAGGAGTTTCTTCCACATAGTTAATCACCTCCAATCAAAAGGGAAATTTTACCATCCAATACACCTTAACATATGTAGGAAACTATTAAAATAGTAATTTTCCAAATATTCTAGATCGTGATTTAACAAATTGCTCAGGGAGATAAACAAAGGAAGGAGCAAGCGAGGATGCAAACAGATCGGATTATTCAGGGGAACTGCTTGGAAATGCTAAAGACTCTTCCTGCTAAGAGTGTCCATTGCTGCGTGACTTCTCCGCCATATTGGGGCCTGCGCGATTACGGAGTAGATGGGCAACTAGGTTTAGAAAGTACACCTAAGGAATTTGTATCCAATATGTTAGCTGTTTTTCGAGAAGTTTACCGGGTGTTGAGGGATGATGGAACGCTCTGGCTAAATCTTGGTGACAGCTACGCGGGGAGCAACAAAGGGAGATGGGGCGATGGCAGCGGCAAAGTCAGCAAGAAGCCGATGCAGTCAAGCGCGCGTACCAGTGGCAACTTATCTTATAGTGCCTTTGATTATGACGGATTGAAGCCAAAGGACCTTGTTGGTATTCCCTGGCGTGTAGCACTGGCTCTCCAGGATGATGGCTGGTATCTCCGATCAGACATCATATGGAGTAAGCCAAACCCAATGCCAGAAAGCGTGTCCGACCGCCCAACCAAGGCGCATGAATATATCTTCCTCCTGACAAAGAACCAAAAATATTTCTATGACTCGGAGGCTGTCAAAGAGGCGGCTGTTGGTACAAACTTTATCGCTCCTGCAGGTTCGGCTGGTGCATTTGGACCGGAACAATCAAGAAGGCGGAAAGGCAATTCTAAGACATTCCGCGGCGGAGGAGCCTATACGCAGGGACGCAGCTTTAATAACTCTGAATTGGTCGAAAGAGAGAGCAAAGGGAATGTTCCTAATGAATCGGGGCTTAGAAATCGCCGGAGTGTTTGGATAGTGGCCACAGAGCAAACACCAGAAGCTCATTTTGCGACATACCCTCAGAAGTTAATCGAACCGTGCATTCTCGCTGGGACAAGTTCGCGTGCTTGTGAATGTTGCGGTGCTCCTTGGAAAAGGATCGTAGAAAAGGCAACAACGTTTCATGGGGGATCAGGAAGAGCAGGCCGTACTCCAGATGAATTGAACACCAGTGGGAAGTGGCGAGAAGAACATCTGCATGGAAATAAAAACCTGAAGCGTGGGCCTGTTGTCAGCGCTGAAACAGTAGGCTGGGAGCCTACCTGCAATTGCCAAAACAATACTGGCATTGGTAAATGCATAGTGCTTGATCCTTTCATGGGATCCGGAACCACAGCTATAGTTGCCAAAAATCTTGGTCGTGCATTTATTGGGACAGAGTTGAACCCGGATTACATCCGGATCGCTGAACATCGAATCCAACGGGAAACGGCCCAAATGAACATTTTCGAGTTTGGCACTTAACACGATGTGTAGGCAGATAAGGTGGAACGGGAAAATAAAAACCCAATCCAAGGGATCGGGTGAAGAAAAGAGGTTTGAACGATGTAATGCCGTGTACCTCATGATGTAAATGCTTCAAGCTGATTACGTACAATCACTGTTTGAAAGTACGTGGTGAAATCATGATGCTATTGTAGTCAATCTGATTTTCTGGGTCAGTATTCATGAACAATACCATAAAATCCCCAACTTGATACCAAATCTCATGTCTATATTTATGATTCCCGTATGTTTCTTCACCGAAAATTTTAAAAATCTGGTCTTTAGTTAATGATTCATATTTTGTTTGTATGACAGTCAGACGTTCCTCGCCTTTGATTTTATTAAACATGTATCTATACCCGTTTCGGTCGAAATATCTGGTATGCAATTTTGGTGAAACAAAGTCATTCTCTCTTATCCCGAATTTTGATTGCAGTTCTTCTTTTGTTATATGAAAAGCGATATCACCGCCTAAATTTCCTTCATGGATAGTCTCTAGAATGTGGGTAAGAAACTCTTGAGCGTTAGATTGAGATTCTTGGGGTTTGAATCTTTCATAGGCAGTCATTGATGAAGCATTTTGCATATAGGAAAATACCGGGGTAAGAAGATACATTATTAAACCAATTACTAAGGCTATTTGTTGGATTTTATTCATGAAAGGCCTCCAATATTATTTCACCATTTCGTCATTAGTAGTACTTTTTAACAGATTTTGGTTTGGCGTAAGTATTATCTTCCAGGTTGTATTGCATCACCTCGTTAGTTGTAATTTACTTCCAAAAATATTATATCGGATATAGTGTTTAACACAACGGTAATTAAGAAAAGTAATTTTTCAAGGTAATCGAGTAGATAAGCACTCCAAAGATCAAAGCAACGATTCCTTGAATTCGATTCCTGTGTTTTAAATGGAAAATTCCTATGGCTAAAAATGAGAACAAAAGCCCGAGAATTGCCCATAAGAACTTGTTTTCATTGCGTAGTTTTGCTTCTCTAAACAACCAGATACTCATCAAAATACTGATAATCGGTAGAAACATATAGTGTACCCCTTAGTTATCAAAATGTTTTACAAAATTATACAACAAGAGATTATCCAAGGGAATATGAACGAATTATCACAACTCACGATTTGTTAAACGAGGAGAGAATAGGATGAATGAAATTCGTGAAATACTCCTGGGTAGTGGTTATGAAGCTCAAGATGTCGATTCAATGAGTGATGTAGAGTGCGTGTCTGAATGAGACGAACTTTGTTCGCAGTACACGTCTTAACAAAACAATCGATTTGTTAAAAGGAGGGTTGAATTGTGCATGATGAACTGGTAGAAGTGTTCGACTAGTTGTATAGCGCCATTAAGCCCTGCGACGCCGACATTCAAGAGCTAATTCATCACAAATCTCCAGAATGTGCTTAAATAAGATATCTGGTTAAGGAGTTATTTAATAGAAGCAATCATTTCAGATGATAAAACAGAAAGGAGCTCGTTATGATCTGGATTAAACCACCTTATGAAGAAGACAAAGTAGCTATTATTTCTGTAATGGAACCGGTCAAAAAACAAGCTAGATATATTAGACAGGCAGGGCCAGACCATTTTGCCATCGTTGATTTCGTAATCGAACCATGTCAAGGTCTTATTGGCTTTAAGAATGAAGCATTGATTCAAGATGATTTGAAAGGAAATACGGAGTGGGAACGATTGTTTCCTATATTGATATGTTGCATCTATGACGCTTTAAAAGAGTATATACAATATCAATATCACGAACGAAATCTTGCACTTGGCAATTTCATGTTCAAGCTCATAAGTCTTGAAATCCGCCCTGGAAGTACCAGATTGACAGATTTCAAAATAGCAACACTTATCGGTCTGAAAGGAGTATTTGAAAAATAATGAAGCAAAGAGTAGTACAACTTAGCGGTCGGTATTTCGCTTTACAGATGATGAAATGAATAGCTGAATTTGTTAATGATTTTGTGGAAGTTCCAACCACTGGCATAATATGCAAGAAACAGTGCGATCAAAACTTCGATTGCGAGGACTGTCCCACACATGGTTAGTCTATTGTTACTTAACAAAAGAGAAATTATGAATATACTTTTATCTACAATTAGAGAAGTGAAATGGGAGGGAAAAAGTGAGAGATGAAAGGGTATTCCACATTACGATAGATGTTTCAAATGTGAAAAGTAACGAGGATTTACATTCATTGCTAAAGAGCTCTTTAAATTTTCCGGATTTTTATGGTATGAATATGTCTGCATTTTGGGATGCCATAACTGGGTTAGTAGAAATGCCAATAAATCTTACTTTCATAGGATGGGATTCATTAAAGGAACTACTCCCTGATGTAACTGCGACTTTTGAGAAAACCCTTGAACAGTATAACGATTATTACCAAAATCATGCTTGCACTGTTACATATAGTTGAATCGTATTAACACAATACTTCGAGTAAAAAGCAGGTGAGCGGCTTGAGCGCAAGATTTGATCTTATATCAGACGTACATCTTGATTTTTGGGTGAAAGTTGAAAATCCTCTACACAAAATGGTGCCTCAAATTAAGAACTTTATTAAAGGAATCTTACCTGATGTTCACCATAAAACACTTGTCATTGCTGGTGATCTGGGCCATTACAATTGGCAAAATAAAATACTGATTGAAGAGTTGAAACAGATATATGAACACATTCTGATAGTTGCAGGAAACCATGATTATTATCTGGTTAGTGCTAATCAAGAAAAACAGTACCGAGGAAAATCTATTAATCGTGTTATCGAGATGAAAGAAATCTGCAATGCGTATGCCAATGTCCATTATCTTGATGGAGGCAAAGTGGAGATCGATGGAACTACGTATGGTGGAGTTGGAATGTGGTACGACTTCTCTTATGGGATAAAAGAACTTGGATACTCGGAAGAGGCCCTGTATTCCAAATGGTGGGATATAATGAACGACTCCAGACTGATCAAGGGTCTGTTGGACAAGTCGTTTACATTTGCAGACGAAGAGAAGAAGAAACTTGATGCTATCATTGAGTTCTCAGATGTAATCATCACACATGTTGGTGGTGATTGGAGCAATGCAGATCGTGATCTGGTCAACTCATTCTATTACTTTGACGGAAGTCCTTATTTTTCAAAACTCAACGGCAAAGTTTGGTGCTTTGGGCATACTCATCAACGCTATGATTACGAAGCGTATGGATGTAGGTTTGTAAATGCTGCACTCGGATATCCGGACGAAAGCAATGATCGAAAAATATTGCAGATCAAAGTGTAGAAAGAATGCGAGTCCAAACATTTGAGAAATCTAACAAAAAAGAGGGATATTGTTGAATTGGAAGAGTGTGAGTGATTTTAGAGTAACACAGATTGATAAAGTGGTTGGAGAGTATGACGTTTGGGCACATGTGTTTCTTCCATTTCCCAAGTTTAAGGTAAAGATCAAAGAAAATAGCAGAGGCGGATTCACGGGTCAGGTAAATGTTGCTTTAAAATCAAGTGCTGACGAATCGCCAGATTGGATTGTTGGGTTTGGAAATACTCCCAATGAAGCTTTAGAAGATGCAATTAAATACTTTCTAAACAGTGTCCCGGAAAATGAAAGTCTGACTGAAGAGGACTTTGAGTGGGCTGATCCACACGACTTTTAACATAATATTTCCGGAGTAAAAAGAGACAAAAAAATAAGCCCCCAATTGGGAGCCCGTATATATGTTCGCCTAAACTAATTATATCACGGGCTCGACGCGAGGGGGAAATAGAAAGATGAGCGCACAGGTACAAGAGCAACTGTCATTTCTGCAACCAGTAAATGAGAGAGAAGTCAGGAAGGCTGTTGTGAAGGAATTGAAATCATATAAAGCCCTCCGTGTTGCTGTTCAAAACAAAAAGGAGCAAGAGGAGAAGGGCATCGAGCAATTATTCCCTCGGCTGCAGCTTTCAGAGACACAGAATGAGTTGAAAGCGAAGCAGATCGAAAGAGCACTCGAGTATTCGCTCGATGAGGTAGAGCGACAAATCATCGAAGAGAAGTATCTCAGCACGTCCAGGGTGAAGGACATCAACGTATATCTGGACTTAGGTCTGACAAAAGACCAATTCTACACAAAAAAGAAAGAGGCAATTATGCAAATTGCTACGGCACTCGGAATGATCTGAGTGCTTTTTTTATTAAACAAGTGTGCATCGGCTATCTAACGATATTACTCTACAGGCAGTTATGCGCTAAACTTTCATTTTTTAGCCAGAATGAGTGTTTTATATCTGATGAAAAATCCAACTTTTGGATGTAAAATCCAACTAATTACTGCAAAAAAATATCGTGAAAATGCTGGGGGTATTCATGAAACCTGTAAAATTAGTAGCACTAGACGGTAAGTATTCCTCATATTTATATGATGGGAAGTTTTATCATTCAATCGATGTGAATTTAAGTCCCTTTGAACTTGAAGGAAATGAATGTATAGAGAACCCAATACATACAACGATCAATATTGCATTTCTTAAATTACCAGGTGTTCGGAGCTGGAGGGATTTGGAGAATAAGGCTTACGAGTTTACCGACATAGCTTTCGAGGATTACGAAGTTCCAATGCCTGATGCATCAGTTTTGTTGTCTTATTATTATAGTCCAGTCTTTATTTCTAACATGGAGTTTGGTGAGAGAACGGAACGCTACATAAGAATGTCGATGAAATGTGAAGTGGATTTTGAGAACGGAGTACACGGAGTCCAGTCTTATGAACTTTCGTGTCTACTTGAGATTAGGGATTTTTATATTGATTGTAGTTTCCTAGAACCAACAAATGAGAATTTAAAGGATTCTAAAAAAATTGCAAAACAATATGTTACTTTGGATGATTATAAAGAGCCGGAAATCATCCGTAATTTTCTATTTAACGTAAATGATCAAGATGTTTTTGAAGAGAAAATATCATTCCCTTCTAAAATTGAATAGAATAAAGAAAAACAGATGAATTGAGAAGGCTCCAAGGTTTTAACGGCAGCTTTTGTTTAGCTAACGAGCAAGATAATCGAGTGAAAATAAGGATAATTTTTGAGGTGGATACATGAAATACACTTGTCCTTGTTGCGGTTATAAAACATTTGACTTTAAACCCCCGGGAACCGTTGATATTTGTCCAGTTTGTTATTGGCAGGATGATTTACATCAGTACTTTGACCCGGATTTTGAGGGGGGCGCAAATATTTTATCCTTAAGACAGTCTCAAGAGGCTTTAAAAGATAAAACAGATCTAATAAACGATAACTACGAATTCGATGGTCCGAAAGATATATCAAAAATAAGACGTATGCCCTTGACGGAGATTGCTAGGATCTTTGTTGCTCTTAATGTACCTCTTGAAAAATTGCTTGGACTCTATCTTGGCTTTATTGTGATTAAAGAAAGTAGTTTTGTTTTCAACTATGAAGAAATCTATGAACTCATGGGCGATGATAGTGAGCTAATTACCCGTTACATAATGATTCGAGAAAGGAAAGATCCAAATGCAATTCTTAAGGAAATTCATGGACTTGTCGATAATGAAGCTGACAAAGAAATCAAGAAAATCGAAGAGGTATTTGTTAAAAAACTCATTTCAGTGCTTTGAGCTAACTGGATTCGATAGTTGAAGATAGTAGTGCCGGAAACCACCATTAAGGTGGTTTTTTTGTTGAGAGTTGGTCACAGACGCGAATGAAAGAAGTCCCAACAAAATACCGACAAAACGCAGACAAAATCAGGGATAAAAGGCAGGACGATTTGAAATTGGGTAATCGGTAATCTTGAGTCAAGAGCAAGCGACATTTGCTCTTGGGAGATACCGTCTATCCCTTATCAAAGGCGTACCTGAGCGAATCTATGGGTGATGACGAATGTGACCTTACGAGAGGGGGACATTTTGAGCCTGAACGCGCTAGTCTTGCGATGATCGTAGCAGGGAACCATGCAATTATTTTTCATTGTATGCATTACAGCGGTTTTCAAGTTTTGGGAACCCCTCTCGGAGCTTTGGAAAATCGCGAATTACTCTGCTGGGTTTTACCGGACAGGAAATTCCATGCGAGGCATACGGCTACGGCCTCTCGCTCTCTGCTGGTGGGCGTTGCCTGTCTAATCAAAACCCTACTTTACCGCCTTGAAGATGGCAGGATTTTCTTTAATAAAGGTGATAAGACAATGATTCATGCCCATACTGTTTAGCATGAGGTGATCTTGGATGTGCTTGCACGGTGTCTATAAAATGGTAAATGTAATTAACGAGCAACAAAATCGAGTGGTAAAAGTGGACGCTTGCATCGCAGATGAGATTCAAAAACTGAATGATAGGGGCGTGGTTACTCTTGGCTGTTGTTGCGGACATGGCAAAGCCGGAGAAATTGTGGAGTGGGAAAATGAATCAGGGCGATGGAAAGGATACGGAACGCCTCCAAGCGCACTCATTCGAGAGGCTAGTATAGCTTTAGCTCGCGAACTTGGCTATGTTCCATTCCCGTATTATTATGCTGATGGAACTCACAATAAGATATGGCAGATGCAACTTAAGACAGGATGCTTGACCACGGATGAAGTTAAGAAGTGGCATGAAATAATGGATGTTCCCCTGGAAAAGGATATTGGCATTGTAAAATAAGAGAGGGGCAGCCACCCCTCTCAAACTTTTTAGCCAGTGTGTTGTGTGCGATAGCACCAGTAACAACCGTTGTAACCGTCACGAATAAGTTGAGCGACACGCCCGTCACTATCAGTGTCTTCCCGATGAGTAGATGTAATTTCAGGAATTTGACAGTTGTTTGTTTTGTAAGCAGTTCTGTGAATCTCTTTTGTATTATGGTTAATCACATATTTAGCCATCGTATCACCTCCCTCCATGTCTTAGAAATTAAACGTTTAGGAGTATAATCCTACCAATTGTCGGAAAATGTCGGTCGAAAGTTGTAGGGCAATAGTTCTTTTTGTTGAATTTTTTATAAAGAGGGAGGGAATATATTTGGCTGAACAAGATTTTTTTGAAAACATACGTAATTTAATGCAGGCTGGGGCTTCTACAATATTCGAAGTGTTAGCTATGTATGTGATAGGCCCGATATTAATTTTTTGCGTTATTGCTTGGTTTATCAAATTAAAAGGTAAGGTGTTCATCTTAGGGGTGGGTTTCATTTCTTTTATTTGCATTTATGCATTTTTTGCCTATGGACTTTGGACTATCCCTGAGGTGTACAATCAAAAAGTTTCACTATAGCACCCACGCGGTGCTTTTTTCATAGAGGTGGGTGAGATGTAGTTCGCCAGTATGCTGACTTAGTGACAGGAGAAATCTATTACTTAGGGGAAGTACTGCGCCGGTCGGACGAGATTTTAAAAGTTTTTCGTCAAGTTTGCCGCAGCTCAATATATAGTCGTGAAGATTAAGCTAGCCAAAGGCAAAACGATGGCTCAGAAAGTTGTCGCTCGCTGAGGCGGCTTTTTTATTCATACTGTGTCTCTTTGGAAAGGACTGAATAGCATGGACATACGGAAAATTCCAGTCTCTATGATCAGAGCTGCAGAATATAATCCACGAATCGACCTGAAGCCGGGTGATCCTGAGTACGAAAAGCTGAAACGGTCCATCGAGGAATTTGGGTATGTTGAGCCTCTTGTCTGGAATGAACGAACAGGAAACCTCGTTGGTGGCCATCAGCGTTTCAAAATTCTTATAAACGAACATCAGGCCAAAGAGGTTGAGGTCTCAGTCGTTGATCTGGATCATACTCGGGAAAAAGCACTCAATCTGGCGCTGAACAAAATCAGCGGGGACTGGGATGAGGAAAAACTGGCCTATGTACTTGCTGAGCTACAGGAAAGTGATTTGGATACCTCACTATCTGGGTTTGACAATGAAGAAGTCATGGAACTACTTAGTGAATACCTGGATATCCATGTAGAGGAACCAGTCGTTGATGATCATTTCGATGTACAACAGACTTTAGGTGAGATCCAGGAGCCCGAGACAAAGCAGGGAGATATATGGCGACTAGGAAGGCATCTCCTCATGTGTGGAGATTCTACCAGTCGACATGATGTCCAAGAGCTCATGGATGGAGTAAAGGCAGACCTGGTTGTAACTGACCCGCCCTATAACGTTGCATTCAAGAGTGATTCTTCAGAGCTTGCTGCAGATGGCAGGGCGAGCATCATGAACGATGATATGCCAATGGAGCAATTTGAGGAGTTTCTAGGGTACACATTTCAAAACTATTCGGACCTAATGGATGACAAAGCGGCAATATATGTGTTTCATCCGTCCAGCTATCAACGTGAGTTTGAAACTAAAATGAACGAAGCAGGCATAGTGGTCCGTACTCAATGTATCTGGGTAAAGAATGCAGCTACCTTTGGATTTGCGCAGTATAAGTTCAAACATGAACCGGTATTTTATGCGCATTTGAAAGGACAAGCTCCGACATGGTATGGCGATCGCAAGCAGACCACTGTGTGGAGGTCAGGTCTACTAGGTGAGCAACAAGAGCCAAATTCAGTCTGGGAGGTCTCACGTGGTGACGTCAGCAAGTACGTTCATCCAACCCAAAAGCCACTCGAATTGTTGGCAATACCGATCGGTAACAGTAGTCAAAAGGATGACATCGTTGTAGATCTCTTCGGCGGAAGCGGCTCAACACTCATGACTTGCGAACAAATGGGGCGTATCTGTAGAACCATGGAACTTGATCCAAAATTCTGTGATGTCATCAAGAGGAGGTTCTTCGAAGCAACAGGCCTTGAACCTGTACTCATAAGAAGACTTGGAGAAGCCGCTTAAAATAGCAAAAGGGAGACGCGTCAACGTCCCCCTAAGCAACCGAGTCACCCCGGCTGAGATAGCGATACCTGCGGCCGCAGTAGTCATCATCACTCGCTATCTCGACTTCCATTTTACAGGAAAGCCGAGGGTATCACAATGAAAAATACAAACAAACGTTCCTGTTTTTCTGATGACTTGCTTCTTCAATACGAGATTGGCATCATCGAAAGTATCAACGAATCAAAGGAGCAATACAGGAAAGTCATAAAGGCAGCTATTGCAAAGTGGGTTAAGGACTTCCAATCAGGCCACATCGAGATTAAGACGGTTGATGATTTGAAGAAGCTTATAGAGCTAGATATTCAGTTACAGAAGGATGAACTTTAATGTAAATTTATTCCTTCCTTTATCCGTAAATATAAAGGGAGGGATGGAAGTGTCGAAATTTTTGATTCTGGTGATACTAGTAATTCTGTTTTATATCTTTGCAAGGATTGTCGCAAACACTTCTGTATTTGAGGAAAAAATACATCAACTTTACAGGGACCTTAAAAGAATCTTAATCTCACGTGAGTATGGAATGACAGATCGTTTTGATGATGCTAGAGACTTTATCAAATCTAAAAATCTGTCGGACTATGAATTAAATAAGTTGAGAACATGTATTCAAATTGAACGGGAGCGATTTACAACCTCATTTCCTTATGGAGCCGTTTTAGTTTCTGTATTTATCACATTCACTACACTCATGATTGGTACATCTATCTCTACAACCGTAGGAGGACTTTTTGGAGCACTTTCAAATAATTTGTATAGTAAAAAATATGACGTTGCTCAGGTTGTTTACGCAGACTTAATGGAGTTTGCTAATGAGGCAGCTTATATCATTGCAGCTGTATTCATTTTTGGAATAATGACAATAGGAACCTGGAGAACATATTCAAAATATTTGTCAGAGATCACGTTAAGTGCATTAAGAGTGGTTGAGCAAGAACTAGAGGAGAGAATAGAAGAACGAAAAAGACAAGACTCCAAATAATTAGTGTCTTTTTTATTTGAAAAACAACCCCATGAAGTGGTGAGGTGGTGGTCATGTAGATATGGCGAGGAATCCCGATAAACAAAGATGTAAGGCAAGGAGTAAGCAGCGCGACGAGCAATGCAAAAATTGGGCAAAACCCGGCTGGGACGTTTGCCGCTTTCACGGTGCTGGTGGCGGCGCACCCCAGCGTAATACCAACGCCGTCAAGACGGGCGAATTCCAGTCGATTTGGATGGACGCCTTGACTCCAGAACAAGCAGAGGTGCTTGATAGGATCAACCTTGATCCAGTGCAACAGGCCGATGAAGAAATTCGTTTATTTACATGGCGAGAGCGAGAAATGATGCTCCGCATTCGTGACTTGAAGGAAGGATTAACCGAAAAGCAACGTCGGGTCCTTCAAGAGAGAGTCGCTATAAAAGAGCCTGTACAGGTTCATGATGAAAAGTCTGGGCAATCCAAGACGGTCGTGCTGTCTCGTAATGAGTTGGTTACTACTGAAATCGAAGAGACTGAGTATCGAGCGATTGAAGATATTCTATCGCTTGAAGAAGCACTGACCAGGGTCCAAGACAAAAAATTGAAGGCAATACAGCTCAAAGCTCAGTTGTTGAGCAATGGCGGCGGTCCTGAGAAACAGATCACCGTCCGGAGGTGGTCCCGTGACAAGTCTGGAACTTGACCTCGATCCATTCGAGGATTGGACACCTCATGAAAAACAAATTGAAGTTATGGAATGTGATGCCCGAAACGTGGTCATGAACTGCGGGCGTCGCGGTGGGAAAACGAACGTGGGAGCGCGGAAGTTTTTCGATAAAATCCTATCAGATATTGAGGCAGACAAAGGCTTGCCATACAAGCCCCCTCGCAATCTGAAAGTGATGAAGAAGCCTAAACCAAGGCTTGAATATTGGTGTGTGTCCCCGACATATTCCATGTCAGAGATTCAGCAGGAAGAGCTGGGAGCAGTCATTCCAGAGGAAATGATCGAGAGTTGGGATTTATCCAAGAATCGGGTGTGGCTGAAAGGGTACATTCTCATTCAGTTTAAATCTGCCGACAACCCGAAGACGCTAGTCGGTAAAGGACTGGACGGCGTGTGGCTTGATGAGGCTTCCAAGATGAAGGAGCAGACTTGGAGCGGATATCTTTCTTATGCTCTCGCTGATAAAGGCGGCTGGAGCGTTTGGACGACTACGCCAGAGGGAATGAACTGGTTTTATCATGACATTGTATTGAACGGGCAGCACACGCAAGCAGGCGGGCAACTGGACGAATATCGTAATGACCCTGAATGGTGCAATTTTTACTGGACGAGTAAGGATAATCCGCTGCCAGAATTACAAAAGAATATTCAGCGCATGATCGAGACCATGCCGAAACGATATGTGGACCGGGAGATTTTCGCCCGGTTCGATGTGTTTTTTGGGCAGGTTTACGAGGAGTTTGACCGATCAGTACATATCGTACCGCGCGAGCTTTGCGAGCAGAAGTTCAAAGACGGACATTTTGTTCACATTGAGGCGGGCAAGGATTGGGGCTTTACGAACCCCGGTGTTACTCTCGTCGGGGCAATGACTGCAAATGGCGAGTTGTGGATTGTTGATGCCATCTACAAGGCTCAGATGGAGATTCTTGTCCCTGGTAGTTCAGATTGCTGGGTGGCTCAAGACAAGGAACTCATGAAGAAATGGAAGATCAGGTTGTTTTGGTGCGACTCAGAGAACGCCAGCAATATTAAGACGTATCTGACTAATGGTTTGCCAGCTAAAGCAGCTCAGAAGCACTTGAAAGAAGGCATACGGGCTGTCTCTACTCTGTTCAAAGTGAAGAGTGACAACGGTAGGCCAAACATTTTCATTTCCGATCATTTGAAAGAGGTCATCCAAGAATTGACGAACTACAGATATCCGGAAGATGTTACAGGCGACCGCGCTGAGGTGCCAGTGAAGGAAAATGATCACTCTATGGATGGTCTTCGGTATCTGGTTTGGAACAGCAAGGTGTTCCATCAGTTGCTTATCAGTAGATTCAAGGTCATTCCTTGGAAGATTGCCGAAAAGGCTGGGTGAAGGGGGTGAAAAATCATGCAAACAATGCTCTTGGAGCAGTTCTACGGAGAGAACAAAGCAAACAATTCGTGGCGTTGGGTATCAGACCTGATAAAAAAGCATCAGTCCAAAGATTACTCGCTCATGCGAAGGTATGTCGATGGAGACCAGGACATTCTCCACAAACAAGAGGAAAAGGGCAAGCCGAATAACAAAATCGTCTTAAATTTTGCTCGGAAAATTATCGACTTCGGTACCTCATACATTGCCAGTAACCCTATTCGCTATTCTTCCAATGAGGCAGGAGCAGACGTGGAAGAGTACGTTAAAAAGCTGCAGGCTGTCCTGATGGATAACGATGAAGAGAGCTTGTCTTACGATATTATCGAGGACGGTTCGATCGATGGTGAGGTATTCGAATACTACTACTTTGATGAGGATGGACAGATTTGCATTACTGAGTTCAAAGCAGACGAGTGTATCGCTGTGTATGACACGACGGTTAAAGCTAAGCTGATTGCGGTTATTCGGTACTATACGATGACGGATGTTAGCAGAAACACCAAGACTTTGCTGATTGAAGTATACGATGAAAACGAGATTACTTACCTCCGACAAGAAGGGACTAACTTTGTTCTGGATATGAGCAGGGAACAAAATCCCGTCTCGCATAACATCACTGTCCGCGTAAAGGACCAAGATGGTAAGTTTCAGCAGAAGCCCGTTGTCCCTTGGACGCACTACGTCAATCGGCGTCGGAAACATCAGCAAAACCGCGATGATGGGATGGTTGAGGGGATGGGCGATCTTTCAGACCTGAAGCAGCTTATGGACGCGATTAACAAGGCTGTCACTGGTAAGGTAGATGTGCAGGAATATTTCAAGAATCCGAAAGTCATTTTTGAAGATTTGGACCTGGATGATCTACTCCTGTATGACACAGAGGGAGAACTTATCACGGATGTAGAGAAGAAAAAACAGTATCTCGCTAAGATGTGGTCAACCTCTCAAATCCTTGTAGGCAAAAAAGCCGTTCCGGTCACGTGGGACCTACAGGACACTCATGAAGAAAACACTATCAACCGACTGATCGAAACGATTCTTGACCAAACTGGAACACCTCACCTGCGACCTGACCAAGTGGGGACAGCTCCATCGGGAATTGCATTGAAGATCATCTTTTACCATGCCGACATTAAGGCGGGCATAAAGATGCGCCAGTACGGAAAAGGGTTTCGTAATCGAATTCGTATCCTTACTGGGATGCTGAATCAGAAATATAGAAAGCAGTGGGATTACCAAGCTGTCGATGTGAAATTCAGTAAGAACATGCCAGTGAATGTGGTGGAAATGGTGGAGATCGTGACGAAACTGGTTGGTCAGTTGTCCCATGAGGAAAGGCTGGCGCTGCTACCGTTTGTGGATGATCCGCGGGCATCTCGTGAAAAACTGCTGAAAGAACAAGACGAAGAGGCCGAACGCAGAATGAAGATACTTGACCCGGACGCATTGGAAGATAAGGAGCCGGTAGATGATGACACGCCCCCTGACGATGAAAAGAGTTCAGAAGGTGACGCTGCATGAGCAGAGAGGAACGTTACCAAGAGGAACTGGAAATGAGAATCGAAAAACATGGGGTCAAATTAAAGAAGCTGTTTTCTAAAGCGAATAAAAGCATTGTGCAAGAAATCACTGACCTCTACGCGCGATTTGCTGAAAGTGGAGAAGAGTTAGTGTCTTTGATTT
Source organism: Brevibacillus sp. AG (assembly GCF_028369215.1). Taxonomy (NCBI): domain Bacteria; kingdom Bacillati; phylum Bacillota; class Bacilli; order Caryophanales; family Paenibacillaceae; genus Brevibacillus; species Brevibacillus sp. AG. The sequence continues at coordinate 574,962 of NZ_JAQMYO010000002.1, forward strand.
ATAACGCCGCACGTCTCGACCTCATCATGACAAGCATAAAAACCATCTTGCACACCCTCCGCATCGAAGAAGAGCAGCAGCTAAGAATCACATGGGCGGAAGAGTACAAGCTCAGCCTGTTCCATCATCTCTATTTTCTTGAACAGGATTCACAAGTAGAGGTCCGGCTCCCACAGATCAATATCGGGATGATACTTGCTGCATTGGAGCGACCATGGAAAGGCAGGCATTTTTCCAAACGGATTCGAATGCGTACTGACCTGTTGGCGGCAGCCATGGAAGATGTAATTACTCAGGGTGCAACTCAGGGATGGGGTGTGACCCGAACAGCTAAGGAGATTACGAAAAGGACATCAGAGAGTTGGTCAAGCGCCCAACGCCTTGCTCGTACAGAACTAAACCGGGCTGCTGCCCAAGGGCAAACCATGGCCTACCAAGCCAATTCAGATATTGTGAGCGAAAAGGAATTTTGTGCCACGTTGGACAAGCGGACTTCTTCTGAGTGCCGCAAGCTGGACGGCAAAAGATATCCGCTTGATTATGACACAGCCGACAATCCAGGGCGTGAGGGTGAACGCATACCTAATCATCCAAATTGCCGATCGTATTGGCGGCCTGTACTCAAATCTAAGGTCTTGGAGAAATTGGAACGACAGCGTGCTTATCGTATTGATCAGGAGAGAGGATATACCTCTGCGCGCACTTTTAAAGAGTGGGCTGACAAAAAAGGATTGGCAGCGTAACAGCACGATAAACCGTGTTGTTTTTTTTATTGCCTGAAAGGAGGCGAGATCGATGTGATCAAGATTCAAGCGTATCTGGACAACGGTGAAATGAAAATACATGCGGTGGGTCATGCCAATTATGCAGAGCATGGAAAGGACATTGTATGTGGTGGGGTTTCTACCATCATGCAAACCGCGTTGCTGGGGATTCAAGCAATAGCACAGCAATACCCGGATTATGTGTCTTTAGAAATTCAAAATCGGGAAGGAGAAGGTACGAAGTGAAAAAGTCACAGTGGTTATTCCGTTTGCAACGGTTCAATGATGGCGGAGGGGAAGGTGGGCAAGGTGGTAATAATGGAGACAGTTCCGGCGGAGCTGCTGGAGCAACTGACGGAGGCGCACAGCAAAATGGTGGTGGCGATAAGGGCGGGGAAAGTAAGCCTGCGGTAGCCTTTACCTCACAAGAGGAATACGATTCTGCGCTTCAAGGTGCAGTCAGAGACTTCCTAAAAGGGCTGGGCATCGAAAAAGCAGATGACTTAAAGGGGATCGTTGATTCCCATAAGCAAAAGCAAGAGGCTGAAAAAACTGCTGAACAAAAGCTGTTAGAGCGGGAATCTGACCTGAAGAACGCCAATGGTACAATCCAATCTCTCCGGATTGAAAATGCATTCACTTTGGAGGCAATAAGGCAGGGGATAGACCCAGATAAATTGTCGGATGCGATTCGTCTGGCTGATCTGTCTAAGGTGGAAGTGACAGATGCAGGCAAGGTTAAAAACATCGATAAGCATGTTACTGAATTGATCACTTCTAAACCGTGGTTGAAGGCAGATGAAACAACGCGGGGAAATACTCCAGCAGCTAAGCCACTAACCAATCAAAAGTCTACTATTCCAAACATCTCAGACCTGCGTAAATTGCAGCGCATCTAAAAGGGGGCAATCATTCATGAATAGCATGGTACTGGTAAAGCAAGCATCATTTCATTTCAATTTGCAAAGATTCAATGAGGGAGTAACGTTCAGCAGCAGCCTTAGCGGATTGATTCCGGAAGAGACATCTCAAGAGATCATCAAGGATGTAGTCCGCGGTTCGGCTATTTTGAAACTTTCCGAACTGGAACCAATGACAACAGCAACAAAAAAGATTCCAGTATTTCTGGATAAGCCTGGAGCTTACTGGGTAGGGGAGGGAGAACGTATCAAAACCTCGACAGCTTCCTGGACACAGGTTACATTGACCGCTAAGAAGCTGGCTGTCATCATTCCAATGACAAAGGAAGCGCTGGATCGCTCACGAATCGATGTGTTTGAAGAACTGAAGCCGTATATTGTTGAAGCATTCCATACTAAATTGGATGCAGCTACGATCATGGGGACAGAGTCACCGTTTACCTCTAACATCTTGGGGGCAGCTATCAATGTAGGGAACAGCTTTACTCGCGGTTCTGTCGCGGGTCAAAATCTGGCCGATGATGTAAACAATGTCATGGCACTGATTGAAGCTGATGACCAAGAGCCACGAGCGTTTGCTGGGCATACCGGATTGAAGACATCCTTGCGCGGATTGAAAAATAGCCAAGGTGATCCTCTTTACCTTTCTTCTGTACGTGAAGGAGTAGCTGAGGATTCACTGTATTCGCTGCCGATTGAGTACTGCAGAAACGGTGCTTGGGACAAAACAAAAGCTGACCTGATTGCTGGTGACTTCAAAAAGGCCAAGACAGGCATTCTGAAAAATATCGAGTATGAAATTTTACGTGAGGCGACTCTTCACTCCATTACTGGAGCAGATGGGAAGCCTCTTTCTCTTGCTGAGCAAGACATGGTTGCATTGAAAGCTACGTTCCAAGTTGCGTTCCTTGTAATCAAAGAAGGGGCATTTGCTGTCCTGCGTCCTACCGGATTTGTACCTACACCTTAATTATTGAAAGGAGCAATCGTTCATGAAAAAACCAAATGATATGCTGACAATCACTGGTGGCAAGGAGAAGAAAAAAATTAAAGTGACGCGGAAAGCATTTGAAGTAGTGTACGAACCATTGGGATACAAGCTGGAAGATGACCCTGTTGCAGATGATGAGACGCCGGTGAATATCGATGGCAATTCTGACAAGTAATGAGCTGGTTGAGTTTTATCCGGAATTCGCTGCTTGGGATGGGCCACGCCTTGACGCAGTAGTATTAAGGGCAAATATTTTTGTAGAAGGACAGGTGACGGTACCTGATCCTGTTCCTCTCGAAATGAAATTGGCCGTCGCAATGGTAGTCAAAGACATGGCCCAAGATCGACGATTGAGCAGTACCAAGCAAGGGGATTATCAGGAGACGTTTTCCTATGTGAGCAATGACCCTAAAGTCGAGGGTATCCTCAACAAATATCGGAAGAACAGGGGGCAGAAGCTGTGGATGATCTAACCGAATATAAGCGGCTTCTGTGCCACTCTTTTACCCTTCTGGATGTCGGGGGGGAACCTGACCCTTTCACTGGGGGAAAAGACCGCTCAGAATGGCTTCCTGTTGTTCAGAAAGTGCCTTGCAGGGTGTCCGGCTCCCCCGGTCGCATTCAGCAGCTTACGGGGCGACAGGCTACGCCTCAGGACTTTCTCATGCACACCTTGTACGCAAATTTAAAAGCGGGTATGCGAATCCAAATAGAACAGCCTGAATATGCTGGCAACCTGTATAAAACGGGATTATCATATCCGGTCTATGGCGCTGAAAGCTTGCATCATTACGAAGTAGTGATTACAATGATCGATCCTGCCACAGGAGAGGAACCGGAAATCTGATGGCAAAGGTAGATAAGAAAGACCTGGAGCGTATGTACAAACGTTTGAAAAAGCATCACAAACGTGAAGTACAAGTTTCTATGGATCGGGTTGCCCGTATGGCTGGTATGCAGGTGTTGCGGGGAGCTCAAGATAGGGTTCCAGTACGGGACGGGATTCTTCGTGCCTCTCTTGTTATTGGTCACACAGAAAATGTATTTGATTTGGTCCTAAGTGGGCTTCGAGCTGAAATCACGGTAGGCACCAACCTGTCATATGCGCGCTACGTGGAAGAAGGGTTTACTCAGAGGGAAGGGCAATTTGTGCCGGGATACTGGGATCGAGAAAAATTTATCTATGTCCCTGATCATCCAGACGGCATGGTATTGAAAGGGAAGCGCGTTCCCGGTGTTCACTATCTTGCAAGATCGGTAGCAGAGGTCGAGTCAATCATGGACGAGTTGATAAAAGAAGAGCTAGATGATTTAGCAAGGAGGCTGTTTCCTGATGGGTGATGATGTGCTGTCTGTACGACACTGGCTATTTTCTCTGACAGGTATCCAAACAGAGAAGCTGTCTGTACCCAAGGACTTTAAACGGCCCATGTGGTTTGTAGAAGAGCCATTTCGTATTCCGGAGCCACGGCGTGCTGATGCCTACCGAGAGAAAGGAACGATGAATTTTGTTCTGATGGCAAAGGATATAGATCAACTTACGAGGTTATCTTTGGCTGTCAGGCAAGACCTTGCGGATCGGAGCTGGATTCTTCCACTCTACAGCCCGGACAAGAAGCAAGTGGGATACCTGCGAGAGTGTCGTTTGACCATGAGCAAGCCCGATAACCTAGATCGATCATTTGAGCTGAAATACACCGTTTATATCCCTTATACCCCAGTGGTTTACGACCTGTTAGAAGTGATTCATAGACGTTACGATGAATCATTGAGGAAAGGAGGCAAACCTCATGTCTCGCAAACAGGAGCAAGAAAAACCAACTTATAAAAAAGAGCAAATCTTGAAGGTAGCAGAGCAAAAGTTCGGGTTAAACCGAACCGAAGCAATTGCTACCTTTTTTGATGCCCCAGACGAGATGACAGTTGATCAGGCAGAGGAATTCGTGAAGAAATTCAAGGAAAGGACGGTGAAGTAAATGGCCGGACAATATCAACTAGGGGAAAACAAAGTCTTATCCGGTGTCTACTCCTTTTTGAAGTCATTCATCAAAGAGCAAACAACAATCGGCAATCGCGGAAAGCTTGCATTACCAATCGTCGCGGAATGGGGCCCAATCGGGGAATTTGTAACAGTCCGAACCAAGGCCTCCGCTGAGAAAATCTTCGGAGTCACAGAAGCGTTTAATTTGATTTGGGCAGCTAACCCTTATCCAACGGAGGTATTGCTGTACCGCGTGGCAGGGGATAATGCGGCCGTTGCAAGTGTTACTTTGAAGAGTGATGCAACTGACGTACTACTTGTGGAAGCCAAGTACAAAGGCGAGGCAGGCAACAATTTGAAAGTCGTAGTGCAGCCAAACTTGTTGGATGCTACCAAAACAGAGTTGATGATCTATCGGGGAGCGGAGCTGGTGGACAGTCGGGCAGCGAAAACGGTGGATGAATTGGTGTTGGCTTTCAAAGACAGTGAGTTCGTGGTCTTGAAAAAGATAGCTGATACGCTTCCCGAAGCAACGGCAGGTGTAAGCCTGACTGGAGGTAACAGCGGAACAAGCGTAGAGGCGACAAAATACACCGCTTATCAAAGCGCGCTGGCTACTCAAAAAGGCAAGTATAGTGTATTTACTCTTGGGATTGCTGATCCTGCCCTAAATGCGGCAGCAGAAGACTGGACTAAACAGCAAAACGTGGTGGGTAATTACATCAAGTTTGTTTTCGGCGGCGATGAAACAAGGGATAAAAACAAGCAAACCATCATGAAAGCATCTACCGATGTGAACCACATGGCTATTGTCAATGTAGGGAGTGGAGCACGTTGGAAAGGCAACACCTATGCGAGTTCAAAAGTGGCAATTTACATTGCATCCCTGATGGCTTCGCTGCCGCTTAATTACACGATGGCATTGTACATTACGCCATTCGAATCCTTAACGAATGAGTGGGACCCGGATACGGACTTACTCGAAATGGTGCAAGCGGGTGTACTCATGCTGAACATGGACAATATGCAGGTTATCATCCAGGAGCCTGTAAATACCTTGACTATTCCGGGGCCTGATAAGTCAAAAGACTACGGCAAGATTCGGGTGGCTGACACCTTTCACACGATTCTCCATGCAGAAGAGGAAGCAGGAAAGGAGTGGATTCGTCAGCAGCCAAACAGCAACAGTCCTGCCCGCCGCGCTGCCTTTTGCCAGATGATGAAGCAAGAGGTTTTCAGACCCCTTGCCACGCTGGAAGTGATCGCTAATGATTATGAGTTTATCGAAGACCCGGAATATCACGGGGAGGACCCGATTTACACGCCTGCGCGTAATGCTGGTCATTTCATTGTTGGCTTCCGCCATCAAGATGCGCTCGAAAAAATTTATATCTACAACAAAGCGAAGTGAGGTGATACAGCATGAAAGAAACGTATTCCGGTACCCATGGGCATTTTTACGACCAAAATGGAAGGGAACTTCCCGAGTGCATTGGCTTCGAGCTCTCAGAGGAATTTGAGAAGGGAGAAAGTAAGAGGGCTGGGAAGCTCCGTAAAAGACATCGTGTGCTTGCATCATCCGTTAGCATGACAGCTACGTTTGAACGTACATCGGATATCCAGCAACTCATCATGGAAATCGCGGCAAACCCCGAAAAGAAAGTGAATTTCATTGGGGAACTCGACGACAAAGTTGCTGGTAAGTATCGAGTTGCAGTGACTGGTTTTTGTCCTGACTCACTGTCATTAGCAAAATGGAGCCACGGTGAACTTGATGAAGATACATCCCTCGAAGGAACAGTTGACGATTACGAATTCATCTAATATATGCGGGGCGACCGCCAAAGAGGAGGCAGTGTAATGAGTGAATTTTTGACCATGGAAGAATTTTTGACGATGAATACTCAAGCCGAAGAAAAAGGGGAATGGGATTGGAAACGCAATAAAGTGAAGCTGCCGATTCGCTCTGTACCCGGCGATGTGTATTACAAAGCTCGCAAGAATGCCATCAAAGTATCAGTTACTGGAAAAAAGAGCAAGGCCGAACGTAAAGTCGATTTTGATGACTTGCGCTATAAGGCTGAAATCATCGTTGCCGGAATTGACACGGAACGTACCAACTTCCGCATCGACTCGCAACAGGTGCTCGCGAAGTTCGGAAAAATAGCCGCCATCGATGTCGTCCCTTGCATTTTCCGTCCAAACGAAATCGACTCGTTGTTCGAGGCGATCGCTGAAATCAGTGATTTCGCTGAAGATGAGGAGGCGGAGGAAGCAGTAAAAAACTCATAAAAGAGAGCCCTGATCTGGCTCTCTATTCTTATATTTGGCAGGAAAAAGGCATGATGCCATCTGTAATCCTGAACTTGCCGGAACGAGAGAAACAGTTTGTACTTGTTTCAACAGCTTTGGAGATAGAGAAAAAGGCAGAACAAGCGAGAAAAATGGAACAAGCAAAACGGCGCGGCAAGAGAAGGGGGAGATAGCGGATGGCAGTGACGACCACTTTAGAATTTCAAGATAAAATGACTCGACAGCTAGCCAATCTCCTCCGAAGTATACGAGCACTTCTGAATGGCTTAGATGATATTGAAGATGCTGCTGAAGATGTAGAAGATATCTTGGATGATCTGCTTGACGATTTTGACCCTGGACCAATCGAAGATTTGGACGATGCGATCAGTGAGGCTGAACGTGAGGCAGAACGACTCAGGCGGGAATTGGAGCGTATCCAACGAGCTGAAGATGATATTGACACCCAGGACATTTCACGATTAGAGCGCGCCTTACGTGACGCTGCTAGAGCTGGGGACCAGGCATCTGAGTCTTTGGATCATGTCGAAGCTGCGGCAGGACATTTGGAGGAAATTGGCGGACTGGCAACAGCGGGCGGCGCAGTCATTACAGCGGGATTGTCGGCCGCTGCTATTGCCGCACAAGACATGGATCAAGCTCTTGGTATTCTTCAGGCGAATGTAGGTGCTACTGACGACGAAATGATAAGCATATCCGAGTCAGCAAAAGGACTTTTCGCGACTGGTTTAGTAGAGACGCCAATGGAAGCAGCAGAGGCTTATGGACGGTTGCGTCAGTTACTAGAAGGGACGGACGAACAGATTGAGAAAGTGGCTGAAGGAGCTCTCTCTCTTGAAAAGGCGTCTTTTGGTAGTCTCGATCAAGTAAGCACTGCTAGAGCTCTGGATATGATGGAAGAACAATGGGCAACCGATCCGATTAAAGGGTTGGATATGATTACAGCAGCATATCAACGGGTAGGGGACAAGGCTGAAGATCTGCTTGATACCATTTGGGAATATTCGCCGCAATTTAAAGAAGCAGGGTTAAGTGCAGAGCAAATGATGGGCATGTTTGTAGCTGGAGCTGAGGCTGGTGCTCTGAATTTTGATAAGCTAGGTGATGCATTCAAAGAGTCGTTCGGTATTCGATTGAACAAGGCTCTGGATGAAAACGCACTTGGGTCTCTTGAGGAAATTTTCGGTGAGAAAAAGCTATTCAAAATGCTCGACCAAATCAAGGCAGGTGGCAAAGAGGCTGAGCAAGCAATTTTTGCTATTACTGCTGGGATAGCTTCTATTAAGGATCAGAAGTTGCAAGACGAAGTCTTAGGTAACGTTTTTGGAACACAGTTTGAAGATGCGGGACGGGATGCAATCAAATCTATGTTTAACGCTGGGCCACTCGAAGATTTCGCAGGAAAAACAACAGAAATAGCTGGCCAAGTTTCGAATGACTGGCAAGCGATGGCAAATGAAATGAAGTTGGCACTTTATCCGATAGGAGACTCCGTATTAGATGTCGCAAAACCAATCGTTAGCTTGCTTACAAAGATTGCAAAAGGGATAGGGACTTTTACACAAGAGCATCCTTTTATCACGAAGGTAGCTGTTTCATTTTTGATGGTGGTTGCAGCTCTTGCCATGATAATTGGCCCAATCGTACTGCTGGCCGGACTTTGGACACCAATTACAGTTGGATTACAAGCAGCAAGTGCTGCAATGAGTGTCTTTGGTATCTCGTCAATTACTGCATTATGGCCCATTCTCCTGATAATCGCGGCAGTCATTGCATTGATTGCTGTTGGCTGGTGGCTCTATGAAAACTGGGACATGGTCAGCGCCTATTTGGTAGCAGGGTGGGAATGGGTAAAATCAGCGGGTATTGCAACCTGGGAAGGACTCTCTGCTTACTTTGGAGTGGTGATTGATTTTTGGAAAGGGCTTTTCACTGCCTTTATTCAGTTTTTAACTGGCGATTGGTCAGGGGCATGGGATACCATCAAAGAAACATTCTTTAATGCTTTTACTACGATAGACGGTTGGTTTGGCGGATGGATTAGCGGGCTTTTTGAGAGTGGACAAAAGATTATTACCACAATCGTAGACGGTATTTTGTCTGCAAAGGACAAGGTAGCTGAGGCTCTTTCAAGCGTTTTTGAGTGGGCTGATCAATTCCTGCCGCATTCGGATGCTGAGGTAGGTCCCTTTTCTCGCTTAACAGCTAGTGGGATGGCTATTCCTGAAACTATGGCAATCGGTGTGGAAGCTTCGGGTGAATCATTAGCTGCAGCGTTAGATAGCACTTTTAGTCAAGTTCCAAGTTATACACCTTCAATAACAAGCGGAGCTCAGGCACAGTATACAAGCTCAAATAAGCAGCCAACTTCTTTTTATATTGACTTCCGTCCCACTTTTCAAATGACTGTGCAATCAACGCTGGAGAATTCTGAGGAAGAATTAGAGAGGCTATGTGAGAAGATGGCAGATTTGCTTGCACAAAAAATAGGACACGTATTAGCAGGTACAGGTTCTATCGTACTTGAATAAGAGGAAATGTATTCTCATACTGAAGCTTTCACGTGTTATAATCTTCCATATACAACAGAATCGGCTCCTCAAGGGTGGTCGGCTCATCTCCCATGTCGGAAACGGGGGAGGTGACGCCTGTGACAGTGTTCCAAGCATTGACGTTGATGATTTCATTCGCAATGCTCGTGGTAGCGATCCTGTCTTTCCCAAAAAAGAAATAGACCTCCCTTGGGTCCAAATCCGGAGAGGTCTATCTCTAGTTAATCCTTGAGCCGCCCCCATGTAGGGAACGTCTGTTGTATAGGCCGTAGGTGCTGGAACACCTGCGGTCATTTTTAGTGTAATCCAGTTATATAACTTATATTACTGGATTTTTTCCATTACAGCAATTGTCAATCAAAATTGGACGTTTCCACTTAAATAGGCTACTAGATTTATAAAGTAGAAGCACACTCAAACGGGTGTGCTTTTTATGTTGAGAGGAGAGATATAGAAATAAGTGAAATACAAACATCTTGAGTTCTGGTTAACCTGGAACAATAACGTTGAAAAGCTTCGTCTTCCTGTCATCCCGCCGAAAATAGCAGTAAAGATCGGGCATAGTTACATCGATATTGAACTGGTTGCTATTGGGGAATCTACTATCATCGGGGAGTCAACCTTGGAAGAGTATTCTTTTTCTACGTTTTGGCCTGAGACATATGATCCGGGGTTGTGTGAATACGATGGTTTTCCGTCTCCAGAAGAATTTGTGGAGACTTTGAAACGGTGGAAAAATTCGGGTTACCCGATTCGCTTTACAGTAACAGAAAGTGAACGAGATATTATCAATGTTCCAGTGACCATACGTGATTTTAGCTACGAATGGGACGGGTTTGACATAGATTTCAAGTTGGCACTGAAAGAGTATCGTTTCGTGAACATTGAGAGTACTGAGGTGAGTATTCCTTTCCAAACAACAGGTAAAGGGAAGCGGCCGGATACAAGAAAAGCGAAGGTGTCAGCCACCAAGAAAAAAGAAGAAAAAGAATCCTTGGTTGACAAGTATAATTCACGATGAAATCTTGGGCGGAAAGGTGGGAGACTGATGCTGCCAAAATTTCATTACGAGGTTCGATTCCAAAAGCCGGGTAAGCAAGCGCTTCGCCTTCCCTTCTCAGAAGCAACATGGTCTGGGAGTCGTCAGGAAGCAAAGCGTACTCTGGCTGTTAAAACCAATAATGGACGGGACCGCTTTTGGCCTGATGTGAATGTAGATGAAGGGGACCTGATACAGTTGATTTCCTTTATGTCTGGCACTCCTCGCTCACTTTTCACAGGGATGATTGTTGACTTAGGGAGGACAGCAAAAGGAGATATCAATGCAGTAGCATATGATTTCGGCTTTTATTTACTAAATAACGATGTAGCTATGGTTTCAACAGGTGAAGCTGCCGATCAGCTTCTAAAGCGCATTTTCGCGCAACATGGCATTCCCGTTGGGGGTATCGGAGCAATGCCTGCCGTGGAAAAACAAGTCATTCGTGGAAAGAGTGTATGGGATGCAGTTGTAGACGTCCTCAATCAAGTATTTCGCTCTACTGGTGTTCGGTATTGGTGCTGGGTTGACCAAGGAAAGATTTATGTCGGAACACAGCGAGGGCAAACGATTCAGTGGAAAGTCCAGCAGGGAAGCAATCTATTAAACGCTGAACGTAAACGATCAATTGCAGACATGAGAACAGTTGTAAGAGTGGTCGGGAGCGACAGTGAATATATTTCTGTCCTGCATGATGAAGTTGATTCTATCAACGCTAAACGGTATGGACATCTTGTTAAGGTTATAGAAATTCAAGATGAAGACCGGGGAAACAAAATCATGGTGGCTAAGCAAGAATTACAGAATCTAAACCGGGTCAAGGAGCAGGCTTTGGTCACATCCTTGGGAATTGATGATGTCATTGCCGGGACAAAAATAGAAGTCTACGAGGAAATCACGAAACTGCAAGGGGTGTTTACTGTTTTCGGCGACAGCCATACGATACGACCTGGTTACCATGAAATGAAACTCGATTTGCAGATGGAGGTGAATGGAAAGTGAATGGCTTTCAAAAGCTTGCTCAAGTTCTTTCAGGTGCAAATCAAACACAAGGAGCTGGCGGGGCAAATCCACCCCCAAAGGATGTACGGATAGAGTTGGCAACTGTCATTAAGCCCCCACCAGATTTGAAAATCTTGATAGATGGTATGACAGAACCAATTGGGAAGGAGTTTATTACTGTCTTAGAACATCTGACTAGACATACACGAATTGTCACGATTACGCATCAAGAAAAAGCAGAGCGTGATCTGGGTGACATGAAAAAGGAAGATTTTTTAGACACGGATGACTTGGCTGCGCCGTTTACTTCGTTCAAACATAACTATTTGTTACTGCAATTTGAGGACGTTTTGAAATTGAACGATAAAGTACACGTGTTATCTGTGGACTCTGCCTATTACATCCTAGATAGGGTGAAACGCCCATGAGTATTTTTCCGGTTTTCCCAGTGACAGATGATAGTCCAGCACAAGAACTACGCCCCATTAAAAATGTACTTAGAACCTATAAGTATGATTTCGAAACAGGACAGTTTCCCGTGCGACCTGACGGCAAGTCAATCATGATTGATGGAGAAGAGGCACTACTCCAAAAAGCCACAAAAGCATTACGAACTGATCGCTATATGTTTTCTATTTATTCCTCAGATTATGGGAATGAACTGAAAGAAGTGATTAGGAGTGATGGAACGAGAGCGTGGAAGCAGGCAGAGGCTAAGCGATTAGTCCGCGAGGCATTAGAATATTTGCATGGGATAGAACGTTGCGAGAGTTTCTCTTTTGAGTGGGTAAGTAACACCATGAAAATATCCTTTTTGATGATTACTGAGGAAGGGGTTTTGGAGATGAGTATCAATGTCTGAAACTGATCTTAGCTTTCTGGAAAGCTCAACCTTCCAGCAAATTTTATATGAAATGCTTCTTACCGTCCCAGAAGATCTGGACAGAAGTGAAGGTTCAATTATTTACGATGCACTTGCGCCAATTGCACTAGCCTTATTCAGACATCATAAAGAACGCGGCATGATCATTGAACAAGCTTTTGCTGTAACTGCGACGAGAAAATATCTTGAACTGATGGCAATCGATTATGGATTGCCTCTGGATAAAGACGAGCCAACAGAGGATTTGCGCAATCGTATATTACGCCATAAACGGAATCCTGAGCGCGGTGGAGCGTTACCCGACTATGAGCGCTGGGCTAGATCAATACCAGGGGTAAACTATGCGTCAGCACTAAACTTGATAAGAGGGATCGGCACCGTAGACGTAGTTGTTGGTGGCACAATCCCTGATTTACTCGAGAAGGTTCAAGAGATAATTGACCGCCGCAAGCCGCCAGGTCTGGATGTAATTGTTCGACTTGTTAGTAAACAAATAGTGAAAATTGAGGTTGCTGTTAGGGGATTAGACAAAGAAAAAGCACGTCAAGCAATACTTGCTTATACCAGTTCAATTGGGGTTGGAGGTACCTTATTTCTTGCACAGATCTTTGCGGCGCTGGTCGGAGCTGGGGCAACAGATGCTGAAATCCTTTTGCCGACATCCAGTATTACACTAAGGCCAGATGCACAAATCGATCCGGTGGTGACGATCACATGAACGAAGATCAGGTTAATGCACTGATGGCGGAGCTATCTAGTGACTATAAAAAAAGCCGGCATATGCGTGCGATTATGAGTGCGGCTTCCGGTTATTTGCCAGTAGATAGCGACATGTGGAAAGCGTTTTTTCTTCATCTCATGCACAAGGAATCATTAGACCTTTGGAGGCGTGAACTAGACGCTGCCGATGATGAGGACCTACTTGCAAAGCTGAGAGCAGCTAATGGCAGGTTGACGGTTGAATCTATTCTTGCACAAGGTTTTGGGCTGCAAGAATCATATCGACTGATGCCAGAAGACGGGCTAATTGCTTCCGAATCTGGATGCATGGCTGACGGCTGGGAATACGCGCCATTAACCTCCGTCATCTATACAACGCCGGAAACGATTGGAATCGCACAGGGTATCGTCAGGTTAATGGGACTTGCTGGCTTTCGATACTTGTTTTCAATTGCTTTATCTTACAAGATCGAGTATGAACGAGGATCAGCAGGTGTTAGTGTGGACAGGTATGGAGCCATTCTTACGGTTGACCATTGGGACGATGAACTGAGCGGAAAGGAAAAGGATACAACTCTTTCGGTAACACAGCATTCATTGCAAAACATAAAACATGAACGCAAGAGTTGGTGGTCTCCAAACGTATTTTTTTCGGATGATTTAACATTTGCTGACGAAGTATTTTATGTTCAGCGATCAAAGGTTACAAAAACAATATAGGGGGTGTAGGAATTGCCTTCAAAAACAAGCGATGTAAAAGGGATGAAAACGTATCAGACATTTCATCTGGCCAAGGACAGGAATGTTTTTATTGCCGTTGGGAAAACGTCTCCGTGGAATACCGAAAACCCTGAAAAGGTTCCAGATGTTTCTTATGGGCAGACGATTACAGAGATTGTGGCGTTGAAGCGAGCTGACCAAGTAAGGTTTGTAACGCCAGATGATACAAATGGAACGATCGAACAGCAAGGTCATAAGTGGCGTATCATTGATGAGGACGAAGCGCGGGTAGCAGATTGCAGATGGGTATATGTACAAGCTTGGCTAAGATACGATGAGTTTCCCATTTGCACGTACCGACAAACTGGTGTATATGCGGGTACGACATTGGCAGATGGATTACCAATTAATAAACAGGTAGTCAAACCGGATGAAGTAAAGGATATGGGTTTCCTGTTAGCTGTGACAAATCAGTCGCCTCTGCAAAGGGAAGTCACCCATCGCGAAAGCATTGAGTATATCTTGGAGCTGTAAGGAGGGTAACGATGGCAAAGGAAGTATACAATCGATTTGATCCATCGAAGAGATGGAAGTCTGTTGATTTTGTCGGCGGTCGCCGGGTTCAAACTGCTGAGCTAAACGAAATGCAGGCGATGTCACTCTATCGGGATAAGCAAATAGGGGACGTAATTTTCGGATCAGGTCACATCTTAGAGGGCGGGCAGTTATTGATTAATAAGGAGAAAACGCTCGTCATCGTATCAGTAGCACGGGTATATCTAGGGGGAATCATCCACGATGTACTGGAAACAACACTGACGATAAGGGGAACGGGAGAGGAAAGTATCGGGTTGCGGGTCAATCCACAAACAATCACATACGAAGACGACCCAACCCTGTATGATCCAGCGGTTGGGTTTTCTAATTTTGGCATGCCTGGCGCCCAACGAACAGTATTGAATGCCATATGGGTCGTTGATGATCCTGAAGCGACTCATATGTATCGGCTGGTAAACGGCGAGTTGATAACATCCAAGCTCCCACCCGAATTAGAAGGTTTCACGCCCATTCTCGCAAGACGTTCGTATGATACTAATGGTTCATTTCTTGTCTCAGGCATGGATGGTTATATCGAGCCGAGGGATGCTGCAAACGTAACACTCGTAATCGACGCTGGCAGAGCCTATGTTCTTGGGTACCAAATTGATAAGTTGGTTCCCTTACGGATTTCCATACCCAAGGCATTAGATAGCCGTGTAGTGGTTAACGAAACGAAGACATATCTGTCTAATGTATTCTTCTACCCGCTAAATTCAAAGCCTGTGAAAGCTTTACAGACAGTAACAGCGACAGTTGAGAAGACAGAGACAATTACCCGTGGAAATGTAGCAGGAACCTCAGACCTTTTACCAAAGACGCCTGTTGTCGATATTGTTTCAATTCAGGCTGGTGGCACAACTTATATCAAAGGTACAGACTTCCAACTCTCAGGAGATGCGGTAGATTGGTCATTGGCGGGCGCAGAACCTGCCGGGGGTGTGTCGTATACAGTCACGTACCGCTATACAAAACTAATGGTAATTGGCACAGACCTGATATTGGAAAACAACGGAGTAAGGTGGCTAAGTGGTGATAAACCAGTGCCGAATTCAACTTTCCAGACGACCTATGAGTTTTATCTAGGACGGAAAGATGTCTATTATCTCACTTATCAAGGTGAAGTTCATATCATCCACGGTCAATCAGACATGAATCCTTACCCGCCGTCATCTCCACCGGATGTATTGGAATTGGGAGAATTGTATCTCCCACCGAACAGTGATGCTGTGGTCGTAACCAATCGCAAGCCAAAACGTTTGACGATGCTCGAGCTGCGTTCTCTCCTGGATCGTTTGGAACGAGCAGAGTACAACCAAGCAGTGGCAGACCTCGACCGGCAGGCGCAAAACTCTGATCCGTCACTAGTGAAAAAAGGCGTTTTCACAGACAACTTCACCAATTTTGAACGCTCCGACGTTACCCATCCTGACTTTAATGCAATGATTAACCCTCGTGAGAAGACGGTGCAATTGCCAGTTGAGAATAGTTTTATTGAAATGCAAGTGAATCAAGCTGCTTCTACTGTTCGGTTTCATGAGCGTTTGATTACGTTGCCTTACACCGAAGAGGTGCTGATCGATCAGCCTTTTGCAACCGAGACCATGAATGTGAATCCATACCAAGTATTCGGGAATCTGGCCACAATTCGTTTGACCCCTTCTCATGATACCTGGGTGGAGACGTCTACAGTTACACAATCGGTTTGGGGATGGTGGTCGGATTGGAGGTCAACGGGGACAACCCGGACGGAAACAAAGGTCATATTGGATGAACAAGTTCCATTCATACGGCAACGGGAGGTAACAGTAGTCGGTGAAGGTTTTGAACCGAACAGCGATAATATCAAAGCTACATTTGACGGACTGCCCGTTGATCTTACGCCTTTGAACGGATCGTCTTCAGGTACACAACCAAACACAATCAAGGCAAACGCCCAAGGACGCTTTACCTGCAAGTTTACAATTCCAGCTGGTGTCCGCACAGGAACCCGCGAGGTCTATTTCTGGAATGAGGTGTAATGATGGCCACGAAACAAAATGAAGCGAAAGCCTCCTATACAGCGATTGGTCGGAAGCAGGTGGTGGAGCAGACGTTCTGGCAGATTCCATCATGGAGGCTAACTGACCCACTTGCCCAAACTTTTATGCTCACGGAAGAACGGTTTGTCACTTCAGTTGAGCTTTACTTCGGAACAAAAGACCCGGTAGCGGACTTAACGGTACAGCTCCGTACAGTAGCAAACGGCTATCCGTCCATGACAATCTTATCTTCTGTGGCAATCAACCAGTCCCAAGTGAATATTTCAAACGACGGCAGCAAAGCAACAAGGGTAAAGTTCCCGGAACCCGTGCTGATCCAAGCCAACACTGAGTATGCAATCGTACTTCTAACTCCTTCAAGCCAGTATAGAGCGTATGTAGCCCGAATGAGTGAGAAGGACCTGATGTCTAAGAAAGTCGTTTCACGCCAGCCTTACGACGTTGGTGTCCTGTTTTCGAGCTCCAACGGGTCGGCATGGACAGCACACCAGGACTCCGATTTGAAGTTTAAGCTTTACGGAGCCAAATTTACGAGTGACGCAAAACTCCAATTCAATCCTGTTTCTGCCAATCAAGTCACTCAACTTGTCCTTTCTGCAAGCCAACTTATACCACGAAATGCTGCATTGTTATGGCAGTATTCCATAGATGAGCGAAATTGGTATGCACTAGATGATCTAGATGTGACCTGGTTAACGCAGCCGACAAACAAAGTACATGTCCGGGCTCTATTTAAGACAACCGGGTCGTCACCAGTGGTCCAGTCAAGTGTGAGTCTTATTCCGATGGCGTATAAAAAGAATGGTATCTATTTGAGTCGTGAAATTTCAGTAACAGCGCCATTTACGAAAGTCACTGTTTATGTAGAGCTGAGCACACCAAGTGGTACATCACAAACTGTTGAATATTCCATCGATGGTGGTAAATCGTGGGCAACTATGGGATCAGCAACCGAACAAACACCAATCGATGAAGAGTTTACCCGATTGAAGTTCGAGCGGACGGTAGCTACTTCTACAAAACTACGTATAAGGATTAAACAAAGTACAACCGTAGCAACATTGACGCCGAAGTCGCGGGCTCTAATGGTGCATACCTCATAAGGACGGTGATTCAGATGTCAGTAACAAATGCACGTATATCGACGGATCCGAATCTCCCAGATAGCTTGTCATCGGGAGCTGCTAAAATTAATAGGAGCTTTGATGCGATAGATTCTGCTTTTGATAGCATTAATACAGGGTTGAACAAACATCGTTGCGCAGATACATTAGACCACCCAGACGGCTCTGTAACAAAAGAGAAGCTGTCGCCTGAGGTAATTGCACTTATAGAAGGATCGGCCGACATAGTAAAAATCGCTGATGTCCAAATGTCAGGTCAAACGACTATTGCGAACATCCCACAAACGTACCGTCATCTGAAGGCTTATATCGTTGCGCGAAGTGTGGCCAACGAAGTTGATTCGTATTTTACTATCCAATTTAATGGCGTTACATCCCGTGATTATTGGGCGTATAATGCGTCGAACGCTCAAAATTCGTTTGCCTTTGCGAGAATCCCGGCTGCCAGCGCAGATGCTGGATTTTACTCGACAGGAGAATTACTCGTATTTGATTACGCAAATACAAACATAACAAAGAGTGTCCAAGTGTCTCAGATTTCGAAACGTCAAAAGGCTGTAGCCGGAAGCTCATCCTTTACTGGAGGAACTTTCGATAAGAATGATGCTGTAACGGCCATTACGTTTTCTACAAGTGGTGGATTTACTGCGGATTCGCGAGTTGTACTATATGGTATTAAATAGGAGGGAGTCTGCATGAAAAAGGTCACATTCGACTGCGATACTGGTGAAACAGTAGAATTAGACATGACAAAAGAAGAGATTGCCGAGCTGGACCAAAATGCCAACACGCCACCAACTCTTACTCAAGAAGAACTACTATTGCTGGCTCTAACAGATACACAATTGAGGCTTGCTGAACAACAAGCACTGACCGATCAGTTGGCACTTGCCATATCCCAAATTCAAATAGGGGGTGCTCCAGAATGAGTTTCAATCACTATATATGGAAATACCTTTTTGACCGGAAGCTTCGGCATGCTTCGGATATAGAAGCGGCCTATCAAAAAGGCATCCTCACACGAGAGGAACGGAACGCAATTTTAATGGTTACGGAAGGTAGCAAAGAAGCATAATCGGTCAAACGTTACGACAGAAAGATGATGGTATAGCAGAAAAGTGGAATAGGGAAGAAGGCACCCAGCGTTTGGGTGCTATTTTTATTGCCCCGAGGGGGTGAGGAGGAAAACGAGCAGATGAAGTTTCTTAGCCTAGAAAATGTAGCAACCCCAGCAAACGCTTGGGCGACAACAGCAGGTGCCGTCATGGCGCCCGCCTTTCACTATCTATACGGTACGAACCGCCAAGACATCCTGATTGTGCTCTTTTTCATGATTGTCCTGGATTGGATCACAGGCATTTCCGCAGCGAAAAAAGACCAGTCCTACTCGTCTGAATATGGTTTGTCCCGAATCCCGAGGTCGCTTTTTCTTTTAGCATTGCCGGCTGTTGCTAACATGTTGGATCGGGTTATGGGCACGCCCGGATTTCTGTTTTATGGAGTCACATTCGGTCTACTCTATCACACATGGAACAGCCTTACAGCAAATGCTCACCGAGCTGGTTGGCCTGTACCGAAATCGATTGTTAACTTAGTCGGATCAGAGATAAAAGCCAAGGCTGAGAGAGCCGCAAGAAAGGAGCAAAAATAAAAATGAATATGACAATACCAGGCGCAGTCGTGAAGGACGTTCGTGCCTCTTTACCACGCCACAAAACACTAAAGTATGGCCGCCGCAAGCTGACTGACATCAGATCGGCAGCCCTCCACCATTCCGCAACGTTGAGCGGATCGCCGGAGGCATTCGCACGTTATCACGTCGGCACAAACGGTTGGCCAGGCATTGCCTATCATTTCGTTGTGCAGAAAGACGGCACGATTTACTGGTGTAACGATCCAGAGGTAATCTCCTACCACGTAGGCAACAGCAATCGTCATGCGTTGGGAATTTGCCTTGTCGGGGACTTCCGGAAACAGAAACCGACGCCTTCCCAAATTGAAGCCGCAAATCGCTTGATCCAGCATCTACAGGTACAGATTCCAACCATGAAGCAAGTGCTTGGTCACTATGAGTACCCCGGTTATGCGTGGAAGAACTGCCCTGCATTCCTGATGGGCACGTTCCGTACAAATTACTCACAGTTCTTACAAAAGACGCTGGGTAAAGTGGACAAACCAAAGCAAGTCCCGGTTGCAATCAGCCTGAATGATTCTCTGTTATCAGTGACTGGGTTCTTGCAGGAAGGTATTTCGATGCTTCCAGTCCGAGCAGTAGCAAATGCTGCAGGTGGAAAAGTAGAGTGGATCGCGGCTACCCAAGATGTGCGTGTAAACGGCAAAGATTTAAACGAGAAGATAGTAGAGGGATCTGCATATGCTCCTGCTCGTGAGATGGCTGCCGCGCTTTGTCTGCAAGCTGAGTGGGATGGAAAAACCCAAACCGTGAAATTGAGAGGTTGTGTTACATAATGAAAGACTGGCTGAAAAACAACAAAAAAAGCATGCTGTTTATTCTGACTGGATTCCTTGGCATTATAGGAGCTGCCATTGGATTAAGTGAAGACCTGCAACTCCAAATCGTTAGTATCTTTGATCAACTATTGTCATCCCCTCGCCCTTAATAGGGTAGGGGGCTTTTTTACTTTTTGGATTGTAAGGCATGAGTATCCGAAATTACATATACTTACAGAAGTTTACACTATAGGAATATTAAGTGGGAAAAACGGGTTGTTTGGTAAAATGGATAGAGTGGTTCGGGACGTGTCAGTGTGAAAATGGCATGTCTATTTTTTTTGTTTGAAATACGAACGTATGATCTTGTTGGTGAGGAGGCATTTTGTGATCAAACTTACAGACGTAGCTAATCAGAAGTTGCTGGATGCATTTCTAGCTCAAGCAGACAATCAACAACTATACCAACGAGTGCATGCTTCACTAGGCGATACGCAGAGGAGCGATGAATTAAATAGTAGATTTCAGGAATTCTACGCTGAAGTCCAATTTACTAAGTTTATTTCCTCACTCATCCGTTTTACAGCTATCGAGTTGGCTGTACGTAATCAAAAGATAGGCAACGCATGTCAGCCTACAGACGAAATTGAAAGGGTGGTAGATAGCCTTGTTAGCGACACTGAAAAAAGTGAGCAGGAGGACAAGTCTGAGTGGGTAGATGTATTAGCTGACAAACGAATTTTGGATGCTGTTCAAAGTCTCACAGAAAAGGAACAGGAGATACTTAAACTTCTATATTTGAGGAATCTCAAAGAGGTAGAGGTTGCGAGGCTGTCAGGCGTAAGCCAACAAGCGGTTTCTAAAGCAAAGAAACGAGCGTTACTGAAGCTCAGAAAACAGCTAGAGGGAGGCGGAATAAATGACCCTGTTAACACTGGTAAAGCGAGCACAAAATAATGATGAGAGTGCAATGGTAGAGATCATAGAAAGATTTGAGCCAAAGATTCGGAAGTCGTTGAAATTCACTGATATATGTGTACGTGAAGACATACATCAAGAGATAATATTTCGAATGATAAAAGCTGTTAAATCATATAATCTTCCGAAAAAAAGTAACTGATTTATTGGTAATCCTGGACCCCTTAGGATTTATAAAAATAAGAAAATTTGGCTATGCGAAGGAGAGGCCAAAAGTCCTTTCAAATTTTATACAAATTTTGGTATAATACAAAGGATGTATACTTTATAAAAACTATAAGGAGCATCCCATGATAAAAAAAATTGCGATAGGATTAATTACTTTAATTATTTTATTCTTGGCTGGATATGCATATAGTGCTCAGCTTGAAAAGGAGAGGATAGAGTTAAGGGTAAAATCTCTAGCAGGACATAATTTGTTTCTCCTCGTAACTACTTACCAGGAAATTGAAAGTAAGTTTAGCAATGAAACATTTAACAGGGAAAGTGTAAGTTATATTGAAGATAAACTTGTAGAAGTAAAGGCATATTCGATAGTTGCTGATAGTATGGTGGGTAACGATTATCTACAAACAATCACAAGCAGATTCCAAGATATCTTTGCCCATCTTGAAAAGAGCCACACAAAAATGGAGCTTAGTAAAGAGCAAATTCAAGAGTTAGTTGAAATAAAGAGCATGATGAAAGAATTAATTGATGTCATTTATCAAACTTACTATGATAAAAGTAACGATGAAGGCGGATCGGCTGAATTAAATATTAAAGACTTCAGTAAGGTTGAAGCACTTCAAAAGAAAATAACTGAGTATTATAATCAAATTAACAAAAAATCGTGAATGTAATACTTATGTTTGCCTACCCCAGTTTTTGAAAATACAATACCTTCATTAAAAATGTACATCCCAATTCGCAATTATGTGATATGGGATGTTTTTTTATTCTAATATTTTGTTCTACTAGGGTTGTATTTTTGATCAGTATTTTCACTTTCTATATTGAAAGGAAATTCTGGCCAGAATACCTTACCAAATTTAAAGGTGGAATCACAATGGATTTAAAAGGTAAAAAGATTCTTCTTGACCCAGGACATGGCGGCGCTCATCCAGGTAAGACACATAAAGATCGACAAGAAAAAGATGTTACTCTGAAGATTAGTAAAGTTCTTGAAAACCTTCTTGAAGAAGAAGGCGCAACAGTTTATATGACGCGTACTCGTGATAAGGATTTTGGTGGTGAGAGTCGGGACGAAGATGTCAATGAGCGAGTAAAATACATCAATAAGAAATACGCCGGTAAGGGTATTGATGTATTGCTTAGTATTCATGTAAATACTGATCGGTTGGTCAGTCGAGTTGGTGTGCTTTATCCCGAGAAAGGAAAAGCATCTAAGATTTTGGCTCAAAATCTTGCAAGAAAGTATGGAACCTTTATGGCTAACACAGGGTATGGGGAAGCTGACCTTGCAATATTGAGAGATACAAAGGTTGCTGGAGCAAAAGCACTAATCGAAACCGGAAAGATCAACCAATCCTGGTATGATGACGATGAGGAAGTTGAGCGTGCAGCATTCGCGATTGTGGCTGGATTTTATGACTACTTCCGAGAAATTGAATAATAATCAAAAAAAGTGAAGTTGCCCTTCGGGTTACTTCACTTTTTTTTATATTCATAACAGGTGTATTAGGTAATGAGCAATGTTCTCCGTTCTAAGTGTTGAATCAATAGCCCTCCTTGGGAGAAGAAATCTGGGGAAGGGCTTTAATTTTTTTTATGAGATGATACAATTTTCATAAATGTGTAATTTTGGTTTATGTAATTCTAGCCATTCATGTTCTAATTTCAGAGAAGACCTACATATAGCATTGGGGGGAACAAATTGACAAATTGGCATAGACTAAATCCTGGAGACGTAATAAATAATGAGGTGTTATGTGAAATATTTAAATGCGCTCCACAAGGTGGAATGAGAAGAGCACTACGAACGAACTCATTAATTATCGTCTCAAATCACATTGAATCCCTCTATGACGATCGATGGATAGATGACGTGCTGCACTATACGGGAATGGGTAGGCGAGGCGATCAAAGCCTAACACATACGCAGAACAAAACCCTAAATGAGTCTAATACTAACGGGGTCGAAGTATACCTTTGTGAAGTGTTTAAAGATAAAGAGTACACCTTTCGCGGACGAGTTCAGCTAGTAGGTGATCCTTATCAGGAAAACCAACCAGATGACGAAGGAAATATGCGCAAAGTATGGGTATTTCCTGTGACTTTGGTTGGTCCAGAGAAAATATTTCAACCCTCTGAGGATACTATCAGACATGCCAATGAAATTCATGAAAAAAAAGCTCGTCGTATGTCTTTTAATGATCTCAAGAAAAGAGCGAAAAATGCGAGAAAGACATCTTCAAAAAGAAGTGGTACTGTAACTACATACGATCGAGATCCATATGTTGCTGAATTTGCAAGAAGACGAGCCGAAGGCATCTGTCAACTATGTGAAAAGCCTGCACCCTTTAATAATAAACATGGAGAACCTTATCTTGAAACACATCATGTTGAATGGCTAGCAAGAGGCGGGGAAGATAGCACAGGTAATACAGTTGCCCTTTGTCCCAATTGTCATAAGAAGATGCATATCCTAGATCTAGCCAATGATGTAGAAAAGCTTAAGAGAAAGGCTTTGGAGGAAATCAGTTATGAAACACATTGAAGTCGTAGGGGCTGTTATAGTGGATGAAAGCAAACAAATTTTATGCGCGCTACGGTCTCAAAATATGAATCTAGCTGGTTTCTGGGAGTTTCCAGGGGGAAAGATTGAGCAAGGTGAAGATCCAAAAAAGGCGTTGTATCGAGAAATCAAAGAAGAGTTATCATGTGAAATAAAAGTAGGTGAAATGATCGAAGAGACGGTTTTTGAGTATGATACCGTTACTGTCCACCTAAGAACTTTTTTATCGACAATATTTAATGGGGACCCAATAGCCCTTGAACATGAAAAGATTGCGTGGGTTTCTGTGTTAGATCTAGATCAATTAAACTGGGCACCAGCGGATATTCCAACTGTAAATAAATTGAAACAGCTACTGCTCCACTAAAAAAAGTGGGGCTTTTCTTTTTTTAATTACCAGTTTAAAATAGGAACAAACGTTCGCGAAAGGATGATTAAGATGGAGACAATCAACGCAGTGATTGATGGTCAACTCCAAGCTGTTCCCGTTTTAACCAACAGTCATCTCGTCATAATGAGCAAGATCCGAACAGGGGCAAGACCAGGATACGCTCCTGACATACTTCGGGACCTGATCGAGGCAGGATTGGTGGAGGAGACTTCAAATGACCTTATTGTATGAACATCACTACGAGGAAGTCATGACCTCATTTCCACTGGTTGATTCATATGCCTTGGCTGAAATGAATGTCATTATTTACGACTCAGTTCGAAAAGACTTTGCGATCAACGTCAGCTGGCTTGAGGACTGCATCCGTCGAGAATGGGGAGTGGTCAAGGATATCGACCGTATTGAGCACAAGATCAAGCTTGTTCGGGACGATGGTGTATGGTGGGTGCCCATTGAAAAAATGCTGCAGGTAGAGCGGGTGTAGTTGACCATGATACAACCAGATCAATGGCGAGATATACTTCATGAAACAATCTTGTATGGCATGCTTTTTAAGGCGATCGCGCTTGATGCTAAAAGTCTTAATCAGGATCAGCTCAAAATGTCATACCGCCCCATGCGCGATACCGTATCGATGTGGGCTGAGCGAAAACACCACGAATATCGGAGCCAGTTTGGGAGGATGGGTGGGAAAATTCATATCCAAAGGACAACTGATGGTTTTCTATACTCTGTAGTTGTGACTGTCCGTGGCCAACAAGAAGAATGCCTCTATAACGTGTCGCATTTAAAAGCTGAATGTCAAGTTCGCCTTAACAATTATCTATACGACGCCAAGCAGCAGGCAAATGGGCGTGCATAGTATCTACCGAAGGATTACAGCAGCGAACCTCCCCGCCTATTCGAAAAGAAGGGTGGGTTTTTGTTATTTTGTATATTTGTGTATAATTGTTTCATTTGTTAGAAAATAGGGAATTAAATATGCTGAAAGAACTATTTTTGAAAGGGGACTGTACTTTTGGCACGAAGAAGGAAAAAGGGAGATGACCCGATTAGCCAGTTGGTCGGACTGCTTTCTTTATTTGCATTTGGTGGGGCATATTACTATACAAATTCATTTATCATCGGTGGAATTGCTTTTGCTGCTGTAATGGGTGCTGCTCTTTGGATTTCTATTGCTCAGAGCGCAAAGAGAGAAGAGCGATTAAGGAAATCAGGAATACGCGAAATAGACAAAATGGATGGCCTACAATTCGAACAATACCTTGGACTGCTTTTTCGTTCGCAGGGGTATAAAGCAGAAGTAACACGTGCTTCAGGAGATTTCGGAGCTGATTTGATATTGCAAAAGAATGGCACTAAAACAGTTGTCCAAGCTAAGCGCTACTCTAAAAACGTTGGGATCGAAGCAATTCAGCAAGTCGTTGGGGCAATGAAACATTATGGTGCATCGGGTTCGTGGGTAGTAACTAATAGAGACTTCACAGATGCTGCTTATAAGCTGGCTGCCTCTAACGGGGTAAAATTGATCAATCGCGAAGCACTCATTGAAATGATTCTCCTGATGAATCCTACAGCAAAACCAGACCCTAAAAAGGTGATCGCACAATTCCAATCGAAAACACAAATCTGCGACAAATGCGGTAACCAGATGGTCATGCGAAAAGGGGCAAAAGGTGAATTCTATGGCTGTAAAGGGTATCCGAAATGCAGAAACATTAAAGTAGCTCGGTAAAATCTAATACGTCTGGATATTAGGGGGACTTATTTTGAAACTTATAAAGATATTGGGCTGGATTTTTTTACCTTACATAATGGTATTTGTTGATTGGAAACGACTAGGGAAAGTTGGTAAGCGTGTAGGAGTAGCATGGGCCATATTAGCATTAATCATTGGGATAGCTGGTAGAGATACCAATAATAAACCAAGTCCAAGTAATACGACTGAATCGGCCAATGTAACATCTGCAGCAGTAAATTCACCGAAAACAGAGGCCGTTAGTTCCTCTCACACTGCAACCACAGATCAGCAGGGAGTTTCGGCTTCGGCTACCGATGTAAATACTACTCAGAATGCACAACGGATTCAAGCAAAGGTCCTGGAAGTGGTGGATGGAGATACTATCAAAGTAAAAATAAACGACAAAGAAGAGACTGTACGTTTTCTTCTAGTCGATACTCCTGAAACGAAGCACCCTAAATACGGGGTACAACCATTTGGTAAAGAAGCGAGCGACTTCACGAAGCAACTCCTTACTGAAAAGACTGTGGAGCTTGAACAGGATGTAAATAATGGTCCTGACAAATATGGACGACTTCTCTACTACATTTATGTAGATGGTAAATCGGTTCAAGAGCAATTGCTGGAAAAGGGGTTGGCACGCGTCGCGTATGTGTACGTACCAAACGTGAAATATGTTGAACAGTACCGTAAAATTCAAGAAAAAGCCCAAAAAGCCGGAGTTGGAATATGGTCAATTGAGAACTACGCCCAAGAGGATGGGTACCATTCGGATGTTGTAAAAAAGAACGAACCGGAGCCCAGTAAAAACACCGTGGCTACCCAAACTTCACCGAAGCAGCAGCCTAATCCCCAACCAACTCCTCAGCCAGTACAGGAAGTGTATTATGCTAACTGCAGTGAGGCAAAAGCAGCAGGCGCAGCTCCTCTTTACAGAGGTGAGCCTGGGTACAGAGAGAAGTTAGATCGTGACAAAGACGGAGTTGCTTGTGAAAAGTAAGATTTAAGCCTTCTCATTTGAGAGGTATTCTATGGCGTATCAAAATCAATTGTCACTGGCGAGAATCGCGATTAGGTTTACATTCAGCCTCAAAATGCGGAAATGGACAAAGAGCGGCATGCTGCGATCACCAGTATTTGTTGATTTCATTCTACTGCTTAGAGCTGGTTTACCAAGTAGTCATTCGGCTATGATTGTACTAAGAGGTGAGCGTATGTGCGGACGTTTTACGCTGGTGACAAACTTGGAGCTGTGGAATGCAAGGTTTCAAATTGAGGTTATACCTTTTGATATGCAGCCACGATACAATATCGCACCGGGTCAATTAATCCCTGCTATTATTTCCGATCAAGGTAAGCGGCGGATCGGTCAGCTAAAATGGGGATTGGTTCCATTCTGGTCCAAAGACGAAAAAGTTGGATACAAGATGATCAATGCGAAATCGGAGACATTACGGGAGAAACCCGCATTTAAAAATCTTTTTGCCCGAAAGCGCTGCATCATCCCGGCGGATGGCTTTTACGAATGGAAGAAGGTCGGTAAGGAAAAGCGGCCGATGCGTATCATGATGAAGACAGGCGAACCGTTTGCATTCGCTGGCTTATACGATACCTGGACAAGTCCAGAAGGAGATAAGCTGCACTCCTGTACGATTATCACGACCAAGCCTAATGAAGTTGTGGCTGATATTCATGACCGGATGCCTGTTATCTTGAATGAACAGGACGAAGCAATCTGGCTTGATCGTGAAAAGTTCGATGCTGATTTGTTACAATCGTTGCTAGTACCATATGATCACGAAGAGATGAAAGCCTACCCTGTTCCAGCAATGGTTGGCAGTCCGAAAAACGACATACCAGAATGTATCGAAGAGATTGCTAATCTATAAAAAAGAGGCACCTTCCTGGTTTAAAGGAGGTGCCTCGACATGTTATTTGGTATATTCCATCACTTCAAAGGATAGAATCTTGAAGAATGCTACATAATCTTTTGAAGTAGTAAATGATTAGTTCTTAATATACATATTGAACATGAATGTCATTTCATTGAGCATCTTCCAGGTTATTGTTGTAGTAGATGTAGTCTGCTATCCTAGAGACTTTAATAATCTAAAATTAATTCTTGGACAGCAATTGGATCATCTCTTTATTCCTCATCTTAACTGCTTTTTCTAATGGAGTTAAGCGAATCAATGTACTCTCACCATTTATATCTTCTGTATCAACAGTAGTGAGGTTTGGGTCCGCTCCGTGTGCTAACAGTAGTTTAGCAACCTCTGTACGTCCCAAACTTACTGCCTGATAAAGTGGTGAATTAAATTTGTCATAATTCAAGTCAGGCTGTGCTCCAGAATTTATTAATTCTTTTATTATTTCTAATTCACCGGTTGCAATCATGAGCATCGTTAATCCACCATCTCTCTCTATCGCATTAGGATCAGCTCCGTGTTTAAGGAGAAGTCGGACTCCTTCCATATGTTCGTTATATACTGCATAGGCCAGAGGAATTGTAAGATTCTGATCTGGATCATAATAAGACACATTTGGGTCCATACCTGCTTTAAGAAACAACTTCATTAAGTAAATATCTTTATTTCTTGCTGCTTGTACAAAGTCTTTTGAATCAAATTTAGCAGATAACTTCCCAATCTCTTGTCTAGCTTGTATAGGACTCATTGAATCGACTGGATCGGATGGAGCCTGTGCAGGGATTGAGTTTTGTTCTGGTTTCGGTGAAGTGTCAATTTGTTCAGAGATAGGATTAGATGTAGGATTCTGATTTGTTGAGACAGTCTGACTCACATTAATAGCAGATGTTGATTTAGTTTGTTTGGGAAGAGAAGTAACTTCTTTTTCTGCTGCAGACTTTGGTTTGTTTGTACTGGACTTTGAAAATATATCAGAACCTGTAATGGTCTGAAATACTACTATCCATATGAACAAGCAAACCAAGAGAATTGTTCCCAAAAATAAGCTTCGTTTGAGTTTCATAGACATTTTAAGACTTCCCTCCTAAAGAGCATGACAGGAAGATTGTACCATATATTTTTCTTAAATTGTTTACGCATTCGAGCAACATAAACATTATATAGGCACAGTGAATATTGTTTACTGGAACTCGTGTTGATTTTACTAAGCCGGTTTTTCGTTTAGTACCATTCTAGTTCAGAAAGGTAAAAAGATTTACTGGCAAAAATAAAGCGGCCCTTTAAATTTCAGAAGGGGCCGCTTTATTCTATTCCTTCATTAATACAGCCAAATACTTCGATAGGTCATTTAAGGGAGTCGGAGGTGGAATCTTTCGGTCATGTTCCCATTCGTATAGAGTACGTTCACTTATTCCTAAAAGCGCAGCAAACTCTCTCTTTGTGTACCCATAGTAGAAGCGCGCTTTAATAATACGCTCCCCTAAAGTTGATTCCGGCAGTTTCTCAAAACAACCGAGAAAAGCAACTGATACACAAAGCACTTTGGAAAGTCGTCTTAGGCTAGGAGGCGATACTTTCAATTTATTAGCTTCTGCTAATCCGATTGTTCTTGTACACAATCCTGTGGCAGCGGCAAGATCAACCAAGTACATCTGTTTTGCTGTACGTGCTGCT
Organism: Brevibacillus sp. AG; assembly: GCF_028369215.1. Classification (NCBI taxonomy): domain Bacteria; kingdom Bacillati; phylum Bacillota; class Bacilli; order Caryophanales; family Paenibacillaceae; genus Brevibacillus; species Brevibacillus sp. AG. The sequence goes on from NZ_JAQMYO010000002.1 coordinate 604,510, forward strand.
CTAAGACGGCCACCAGGACTATCATCTATCATGTCTATAAATGGGGAAAAGGGTGTTTCCTTTTTAAATAATATTCCAAGGGTATTATCTTCAACCTTGCCCTTGTGGATTCTTCGGTACTCGAGAGAAGCAAACCTGCTCATGCTCTCCCCAACAAATCTACAAATACCGCTCAAAGCTCTCAGGTCCCTTGCTAGACCGCATCGATCTGCACATCGAGGTGCCGAGAGTACCAGTTCAACTTCTTCACAACAGAAAAGCAGAGGAATCCTCAAAAGACATACAGCAACGAGTAGAGCAAGCGAGGGCTGTCCAATGCGAAAGATACCACTATCGTCCAGGATGTCCTTTTAACAGTGTGATGAATGGAGAAGAGTTGCGCCAATTTGCTCAACTGGATAAGGAAGGACAGGAGATGCTGCAGCTTGCCTTCGAGACATTAGATTTGAGTGCAAGAGCATACGATAGAATTGTAAAAGTGGCGAGGACAATTGCAGATTTAGATGGGGCCGGCCGTGTAGATGCTGCACATGTAGCAGAAGCAATTCGCTACAGAGCCTTGGACCGAGGGCTACTTTTTTAAACTTATGAGATTACAAAATGCTAGATAGAATGGAAAAATCAATTCTTTCAGCAGTGAATCAACTACCTTGCCATAATAAGCAATCCATAGGAAAACAAGATCCATACGATCAGCAATGACCCAAAAACTGCATTTCGCCTATAATCCTTATTGTTGACAATTTTCTTCATAATAAATGTAAAGTTAACAAAGAACAAAATAGCTAGAATAGGATTAAGGTACAATGCAGATAAAGCAATGAATACCATATTGTTCACCTCATCCAAATTACACCATATCTTTCTGGATGATTATCAATATGCGCAGTTTGAATCAGTATGCTGATCATGCTCCTCCTTTGTTCCCCGACTTTTGTTGCTCCGATGCACAGTTTGCTTTTCTGCATGGTCACGTCTGCATAGATGACATCGCTTGTCCAAATGTCAAATAGTCAAATGTTCGAGAAAAATCGGTTAGTCTGCATGTGCCTAATAAATGAACACAGCACATACAGACTAACCACTCCACTACCAATTAAGTAACAGTAAGCACTTTTTAAACATAACCCCTATACAATCGTAACAACATAAAACACAAACTCCCCGCAATCCCCACTATCCCAAGGCCGACAATACTTCAAAGAAATCGACGTCATTCCCCGTCGCAAAGCCTGAAAGGACATCACCTGATGCCCCTCTTGCCCAATACGAGCTGGCGATGGTGGAGGAACAAAATGATTCGCATACAACGATAAAAAGCGAGCATCCACCGGATTAGACAAGTCCCACTGGTAGCCGGTTGAGGGATTTGCCACTAGCGTAATCGTGAACAAGTGGCCTTCCTGCACTTGTAATGTATTCGTTGAGGTCTTGACCACTGGTCTTCCTCCCTTTGAATGAAGTCGATCCCCATTTCCCATACCATATGAAAAAAGCTTTCTAGCTGCTAACGACGAAACAAGCAGTAAAAAATTTAATTTCATTAATTGTATGAAATTCAGTTCTCTTACAAGTTGTGGAATTACCTGATACATCTATCATTTTGCGAATATATAACGATAGAAAATAGCTATTATACGTACAATGTTCCTAATTAATTTGAAACAATTAGTATGATCTGGAAAGGAATATGCAAGATGTTGGCGAATAAGTAGGGACAAAGACATATATTGTCGAAATGCCTGATGATATTTGTAATCTTTATTACCTAGATATTGTTATGACTAGAAGTATCCTAAAGAGAGTGGAATCTCTTTTGCTCGCGTGCATGTAGGTACATTTCCCAGCACTTCCAAGTTGCGCAGAATTTCTCTCGCTTGGAAGAAGCTTTTTCTTTGTGTTCATACTTGCTAGGAAAGGGAAAGGAAAATTGATGGAGAGCATTCCAGATTTATTTAAGAAAAAAGAGTACTATCACGCATTTCAGCCCATATGTCAACTTCCTGAGAGAAGTAGAATAGGGTATGAAGTATTACTTCGCAGTAAAGCGGGGACCTATCCAGAGGCATTGTTTTCTTTGGCAAAGGAAAACAAAAAGCTGCCAGAACTCGACGCCCATTCCTTGCATTATGCGCTCTCGACTTTTTTTCATTCGTCGATCGAACACAAAAACGAGCTTTTATTTGTGAACATTTTTCCTTCTACCATCATAGAAGACACATTTCCTAGCTTCATTCAAAAGATCGCTCGTTCCTTTCGTCCCTTTTTGAACCAAATCGTTTTGGAAATCAACGAATCGATTATGGAAGGAGAATGTTGGAGCGAACCCATTTTTACACGACGCATAGCTGAATTGAAAAAGATGGGGTTCTTAATTGCGTTGGATGATGTAGGAGATGGCGCGAATATATTCAGTAAAATCGAAGATATTTCACCTGATTACATCAAGATTGATCGTTTTTTTTCGCAAGAGCTCTCGAGTTCATTAGAAAAGCAAAAGACTGTAAAATTGTTTGTCGAATTTTGTAAAGATGCACCTCAACTCATTCTCGAAGGAGTTGAGGAAGAAGAGGATTTTGCTTGTGCTTCTTTATTGGGCGTTGCAATCGGCCAGGGATACTTGTTTGGTAAACCAGGCAGTTTGCCGGACGAATAAGAGGGCAATGCAGAATTGGAGGAATTTTTATGGCTAGTGATAACAACGTATATTCTCGGAAAGCAACGCTTTCCTTAAAAATATCCGAGTTTGAAGTCCCTCCGATGCAGGATCTGTTGATCATCGGGCGGAAAGCGCCAATTGGTCCTGAGGCTGTAAGGAGAATGGCGGATGCACTTTCACCAGAGCAGTTTACTTTACTGAAAATGAATCATCCAAAGATTGAGGCGGTTTTGTTAAGAAATACCCTTTTGCAAATGATAGATGAAAAATTGCTGATGAAAATCATTCTGGAAGAAGCAGAGCGTATGATTAGCGACTCTATGGTTCTGCGATCTGAGTTGAAAATAGCATTGTCTGTTCAACGAGAGGTGGATCTCTTATGAACATCTCCGACATCATGACGACGATGATTTGTACCATCACCTCTGACAAAAGTGTCTCTTATGCGGCGGAGCGAATGAACGAATCTCATGTTGATTCGTTAGTTGTCATGGATCACGGAGAGGTACTGGGAATGGTTACGACGAGAGATGTTTTGTCAGCTCATCCAAACCGAATCGTTGCCGATGCCATGAGTAGTCAGCCGTTCTATCTGTCAGCCAATCACAATGTATGGGAGGCTTATCACGCGCTTCATCAAGAACAAAATGGGCTTGCTTTGGTCAAACAAGAGGATCAACTGATCGGACTCATCACAAAAGAAATCGTAGAGATGAAAATAGCAGAATATCGAGACCCATTATCGGGTTTGTATCGCGCTCCATACATCCAGTTTATTGGGGAAAATTTTTTAAAGGAGCGAAAACCTTTCCATTTGCTTTTTATCGATTTGAACGACTTTGGCCGAATTAATAAGCTGCATGGACATCCCTTCGGAGATGATGTCATTCGCACCTATTCTTCGGTCCTCTCTTCTTTGGCTGAAGAACAGGGTGATTACTTATGTCGTTATGCAGGGGACGAGTTTGTTTTGATCTCTACGATTTCCGATGAACAGATTCAGGAATACATTACGCTTATTACACGTCCAACCAACGTTCTGGATGTCTTCGTATCTGCAGCTGTTGGTCATGTGAACGGGTACAATACACCAGACTTCTTCGCCAGATCCTGGCGGGAATTAATCGCTGAAGCAAGTTTAGGCTCTTCAGCTGCCAAATTATCCAAATCACTTTCTTCCACGGTCGGATAGGAAAAGTATAGTTTACCAACAATGCGCATACACTTTTGGACAGGCTAAGATCTTTCATTGCAACCAATTATTTTATGGTACGTAATATATAGTGTGAATAGATCGATATGAGGAGGCAATGACATGATTGTAACTACTACCAGCATGATCCAAGGAAAAGAAGTGGAAGAGTATCTGGATATCGTCAGTGGAGAGGTAATCATGGGTGCAAACGTAGTCCGTGACTTTCTCGCAGGGATTACGGACATCATCGGAGGCAGAAGTGGCTCGTATGAGAGCAAGCTCGCAGAAGGTCGTGAACTGGCCTTGCGTGAAATGAAAGAAAAAGCACGGGTATTAGGTGCAAATGCAGTGATTGGGGTTGATCTCGACTTCGAAACATTGCGAGAAGGTATGATGATGGTTATTGCCACAGGCACAGCTGTCCGTGTGAAGTAAGCCGGTAAACACCCGGCTTTCTTTTTTTACCGAAAGCGGTCGTAATACATAGCGAGCAAGGAGAAGTGAGCATGCAAGTACAAAAAACTCTTCAGGATTTATCGAATAGAATAAATGACCAACCACAAGGGATCACTGGATTACATGCGGTTTATCATTTTGTCCTAAGTGGAGAAGAGGGGGGCACCTACGAGATTGTTTTTACCGATAATCAGGCGGACTACAAGCTGGGGGTGACCAGGGAAGCAGGCTGCAAGCTGGAGTTATCTGACAAAGATTTTATTAAGCTCATAGAGGGACGCTTGAATCCCACTGTTGCTTTTGTAACGGGTAAGCTGAAAATAAGTGGAGAAATGGGACTTTCATTTAAATTGCAAACAATCTTACATCACTATCAAACACAAAAATAACGAAAAAACTAGTCAATACTTTAAACGTTGCGTTAAAATATGACCAAACAATGACACCTACTCTAACACAAAACGAGGGGAAACATGCGCCATATTTGTTCATTGATTGCGAGTGTAAGCCAACTGGAAGAACAATCTGTGCGTTTTGATTTTTATCAAGAAATCAGACGACCCAAGCCAGAACGTCAGTTATTAAAGCATCATGCACAATTACCGCGTCATTATTTCGATTATTTAATTCATTCAGGAGTATTGGATGTAGAAACAGATGCCCCTTATCAGCCGGGGAAGATCATGCCTGCTTCCATCGGTATGAACATACGCTCGCTCGGTGGGAACGTATTGTTTGACATGTGCTTTGCTCCGCAAATATATAAATTGTGGCAAAACACAGATGCAAGCATAGAAGACCTTTCTCTGCCTGCTGATATATTTGAAGAATACGTCTATCGCTTAGGGGCAATCAGTCGCTTTCGCTATTTAGGCCGAATCGATGATCCCGTAACAGCAACAAAACTTGGTGAGAACGACATGATTGAATTCAAACGCGACTTTCTTTATTCGAAGACGGGAATTATTAAGTCTATTGTGGCGTTTGCGAATTCAAACAACGGGAATTTATTTTTAGGCATTACCGATGAGGGAACAGTGTGTGGGATTGATCATGAGATCGAGCAGTATGGAGACCCGGACAAATACATTCTTGCCATTACGCAATACATCCAAGATAAGACGTCACCGTTTGTGACCCCATTCCCAAAAATTTCGTTGAAAAAAATAGATGGGAAAACAGTGGTAGCTATCTTTGTTGAAGCCTCATCTGATTTGATTTGTGGTTTGGACAAAAACAATGAAAAGTACGTGGTGATTCGTACGAACAATCGCTCCGTTATCGTGAAAGATCCGCACCAAATTGGTGAAATTTACGTGAAACGAAAGCTTGGCAGTGAGATCAGCCGTCGATTGGGACTTCTGTAGCGTTATCTTACAGGAATACACGAGGGGGGTTACTGCGTGATATCGTCTTTACGTACGTGTCTACTGGTTATGATGGTGAGTACCTTGTTTGTCACTGGCTGTGCACAGTCTGGTAAGGTATCTGATGACATGAAAGATCATATCGAGACAGAGCTTGGTACGGTTGAAAAAGTAACGGTGATGTCAACGGATGGACAGGAAGTATTATTGGACTCGCGCTTGTTTTTGCAAGAGCTGTCCGGACAGGGTCAAGATTTACAAATATCATCCGAGCCTTTAAAGCAAGAGGATGTACGTTTTACACTTGTCCTCTACCGAACACAGCAGGCTCCACTTGTCGTAACAGTGGGGGAGTCGGCAAGTGAGTTTGGAGGACACACGTATCGTGGAGCGGGTGCCAGCTATTTTTATCAGTGGGTAAACAAGTTAACTGGCAAAGGCGTGCTCTCACAAAAAATTCAAAGTGTGCGTTTAGCGGCAGAGGACCTTGGTCAAGCTCGCGTGTTGAACGAATCAGAAGCAGGATACATCAGGAAAGTAATGGAATCGGCTATACCAGAGCTGGACAGTCGTAGCAAGCAGTATCCACTCTATCCGAACTATCGGATGAGAATAAATTCTGCTGACAAACCTGTCGAAGTGGCCATTTTGACGCCGACGCTGATTGCGGTTCCCTTTGGGAGAGAAACGTTTTTCTTTCGCGTAGAGGGTAGCCTCTTTTCGCGGTTAACGGAATGGATGCCGCCAAGCAATCGTAAGGAAGACAGGATCGACCAGTTATTTAAATCTACACAGATTCGCATCACAGCAAATGGCGAAATGAACGTCCAAGACACAGAGTTGGATGTCACCCAAACGACGATCGAGCAAGGAATTGCTCATCAATCCGTCCGATTGCTAAAAAATGGAGATCCACTAAATGTTCCACCGAAAGATCCGGGCTCAAAACAATACGAACTTCATTTTTTTGTGAATGATACAGAACTGAGAATTGAACTATATCCAGGTTACTTTAAGTACGACCAAACTTGGTACAATCACGATGAACTCGCTGAAAACGAGTGGAAATTGTTTCAATCTCTACGAAAATGAGGAATATCCTCATGAAGTTTCGCACTTCTGGTCACGATAAAAAAGAACATATTACTACCACTTTTGCAGTTTTTGTCGTAGAATAGTTACGTTGCACTGATAGTGGAGGTTATGACCGGAAAAAGACAGACGTCTTTGAACCGGTCTAAAAGCCTGCCGATCTTTATCTGCCATAGGAGGATGGAGAATGAACATTCATGAGTATCAAGGTAAAGAGATACTTAAGCAGTACGGTGTAAAAGTTCCTGAAGGACGCGTAGCTTTCACAGTGGAAGAAGCTGTTGAAGCAGCGAAAGAACTGGGCACCCAAGTAAACGTAGTAAAAGCGCAAATTCACGCTGGTGGCCGTGGTAAGGCTGGCGGTGTAAAGGTTGCAAAAAATCTTGATGAAGTTCGTACATATGCCAGCGAAATTCTTGGCAAAGTACTGGTTACTCATCAAACAGGACCAGAAGGTAAAGAAGTTAAGCGCCTTCTGATCGAGCAAGGCTGCGACATCAAGAAAGAATACTACGTTGGTGTAGTTGTTGACCGTGCTACTGGAAGCGTTGTAATGATGGCTTCCGAAGAGGGCGGTATGGACATCGAGGAAGTAGCAGCAAACAATCCAGAAAAAATCTTCAAAGAAGTAGTTGATCCAGTAACAGGTCTGAATGGCTTCCAAGCTCGTCGCCTGGCTTACGCAATCAACATTCCAAAAGAATTGATTAACAAAGCTGCCAAGTTCATGATGAGCTTGTACCAAGCTTTTGTTGATAAAGATGCTTCTATCGCTGAAATCAACCCACTGGTTGTAACTGGCGACGGTGAAGTAATGGCACTGGATGCGAAACTGAACTTCGACAGCAACGCTCTCTATCGTCACCCTGACATCGTAGCTCTGCGCGATCTGGATGAAGAAGATGAGAAAGAAATCGAAGCTTCCAAGTTCGATCTGTCCTACATCGCACTTGATGGTAACATCGGTTGCATGGTAAACGGTGCAGGTCTGGCGATGGCAACAATGGACATCGTGAAATTCTACGGTGGAGATCCTGCTAACTTCCTTGACGTTGGTGGCGGAGCTACTGAAGAGAAAGTAACAGAAGCGTTTAAAATTATTCTCCGTGACGAAAAAGTAAAAGGTATTTTCGTCAACATCTTCGGCGGCATCATGAAATGCGACGTTATCGCAAACGGCGTAGTAAATGCAGCAAAACAAATCAAATTGGACAAACCTCTCGTTGTACGTCTCGAAGGTACAAACGTAGATTTGGGTAAGAAAATCCTCAATGAGTCCGGTTTGAACATCGTAGCTGCAGAATCTATGGCTGATGGTGCTGAGAAAATCGTATCCTTGGTAAAGTAAGTTATCTCGAGTAGATACGTTAAAAAAGGTGGGAAAATTACGCGATGAGTATTCTCGTTAATAAAAATACAAAAGTAATTACGCAAGGGATTACGGGTGCAACTGGTCTGTTCCACACTCGCGGAGCCGTTGAATACGGTACACAAATGGTGGGCGGTGTAACACCTGGTAAAGGTGGAACCGAAGTTGACGGTATTCCAATTTTCAACACAGTGAAAGAAGCAGTTGAAGCAACTGGTGCTACTGCATCCGTTATCTACGTTGCTCCTCCTTTCGCTGCTGATGCGATCATGGAAGCAGTTGACGCTGAACTGGATCTGGTAATCTGCATCACAGAAGGTATCCCAGTTCTGGACATGGTAAAAGTTAAGCGCTACATGGAAGGTAAGAAAACCCTTCTCGTAGGTCCTAACTGCCCTGGCGTAATCACTCCAGGTGAGTGCAAAATCGGTATCATGCCTGGTTACATCCACGTTCCAGGTAAAGTAGGTATCGTATCTCGCTCTGGTACCTTGACTTATGAAGCAGTTCACCAAACTTCTACTCGCGGCCTGGGTCAATCCACAGCTGTAGGTATCGGTGGAGACCCAGTAAAAGGTATGGAGTTCATCGATGTACTGAAAATGTTCAACGAAGATCCAGGTACCGAAGCAGTTATCATGCTGGGTGAAATCGGTGGTACTGCAGAAGAAGAAGCAGCTGAGTGGATCGCTGCTAACATGAAAAAACCAGTTGTAGGCTTCATCGGCGGACAAACTGCTCCTGAAGGAAAACGTATGGGCCACGCTGGTGCGATCATCTCCGGTGGTAAAGGTACAGCTGCTGAGAAAATCGCGAAGCTCGAAGAATGTGGTATTCGCGTAGCGAAAACACCTGCAGTTATCGGTGAAACACTTGTTGAATTGCTGAAAGAGCGCGGTATGCTCGAGAAAGTAATGGGCAAGTAAGCATAGAAGACAGAAGTGGACAGGCTTAGGCTTGTCCACTTTTTTATTTTTGAAGCAGCCTCTTTCTTTCGATAGAATAACTTTCAAAACCGTCAACTGTGACAATAGCGATCGGGATGAAGGAGGATTTCGGAATGGGAAAGGCGAAGCTCGACGAGAGAGACTGGCTGTATGTGTTAACGATGATAGCGGGTTTGGGAAGAAAGAAAATCCGAGAAATCTTTGAAATCACTGGTTCTTTTCAGGTGGCCATCGAAAATTGGCACGAACTGGCACATGAGCTCAGATTGACTTCCTTGATCACTGGGCAGGTTGACAAGCAAAGCAATGAAGCTTCAGCTATGGCACTATTGGAAAGGCGTGAAGAAGAGAGAACACGCTTCTTATGTCCTTTTGACGATGCTTATCCTGTTTCGCTCCGCAATATCCCGGATTCTCCATGGACACTGTTTTATCGTGGTGATCACACATTATTGGAGAAATTGTCGATTGGCGTCGTTGGTTCGCGCAAACCGACACCATATGGAAGAGCGAGCTGTAGCTTTTTTGTCCGAGAGCTGGTACATGCAGGTCTTGTCATTGTCTCAGGGGTAGCGTATGGAATTGATGCGGAAGCTCACCAAGCTACGTTGAAAGCAGGCGGTAAGACCATTGGTGTGCTCGGGTGTGGAATGAATCACGTTTATCCTTCTCGGCATCGAGAACTTTATCGCGAAATTGAATCTTTTGGCCTACTCCTCAGTGAATATCCTCCACATATTCCACCTATATCTGGATTATTTCCAGAGCGAAATCGTATCATAAGTGGACTTTCTATCGGTATATTAGTGGTGGAAGCAGCAGAAAAAAGTGGATCCTTGATTACGGCAGACTGTGCACTTGAGCAGGGCAAGGAAGTTTTTGCAATTCCTGGCCCGATTTTTTCATTGATGAGTGCGGGGCCGCATAACTTGATCAAACAAGGTGCAAAGCTAGTAACGTGCAGTAACGATATTTGGGAGGAAATCAAGCATCATCTTCCAGAAGCTGTACGGAAGCAGCAGGCCGAAAACAGAAAGGCAACCGAGGTTATTCCCTTATCTAATGAAGAAAAAGCGATTGTAGAAGCCGTAACATATGATGGCATTCATTTGGATGAGTTAATGAGCAGTTTAGAAAAAGATCAGCGCAGGATGCTACATCAGCTGGTGATTCGTTTGGAAGCAAAAGGGGCCATCGTCGCACTTCCGGGCGGTTATTTTGCTCGTCGATAGCATTTTTTCCAGATATTTGGTAATGTCTAGACGTACAAGTGTTTGACAAACCGGATAAGGGTATTTAATAATAGGGAAGATTCCTTACTAAAAGGGGAGGAAAAAAATGGCTGATACGCTAGTAATCGTAGAATCCCCTACGAAGGCCAAGACCATTGGAAAATACCTGGGTAGTAAATATATCGTGAAAGCGTCTATCGGGCATGTACGTGATTTGCCGAAAAGTCAAATGGGTGTAGACGTTACGCGTAATTTTGAACCCAAATACATAACCATTCGCGGCAAAGGCGATGTATTGAAGGGCTTAAAAGATGCCGCTAAAAAAGTAAAAAAAGTATATCTCGCAGCCGACCCGGATCGCGAAGGGGAGGCAATTGCTTGGCATTTGGCACAATACCTTGGGCTCGATTTGAATCAACCGCTTCGTGTGGTATTTAATGAGATTACCAAAGATGCCATCAAAGAAGCGTTCAAGCATCCACGACACATAAACATGGACTTGGTAAATGCTCAACAGGCACGTCGCATTCTCGACAGACTCGTGGGCTACAATATCAGTCCAATTCTATGGAAAAAGGTTCGAAAAGGCTTGAGTGCCGGACGTGTTCAATCGGTTGCGGTAAAGCTTATCATGGATCGTGAACGGGAGATCCAAGAGTTTATTCCAGAAGAGTATTGGACGATTGCGAGTACATTGATCAGCGGCGGAAAAGAAATTAACGCTAAGTTCTATGGTTATGGCGATGAAAAGGTGGAGCTTCATTCGGAAGATGATGTAGCAGCGGTATTGAAACGAATGAAGAACAAACCATACGTGGTACAAAAGGTAACCAAGCGAGAGCGTAAGCGCAATCCTGCACCTCCTTTTATCACGAGTTCTTTGCAGCAAGAGGCAGCTCGTAAGCTAAACTTCCGCACTTCTAAGACCATGCGAATTGCTCAAGAGCTCTATGAGGGGATCGACGTTGGCAATAAAGAAGGCGCAGTTGGTTTGATTACCTATATGCGTACAGACTCTACTCGCCTATCTGCGACTGCACAGAACGAAGCAAGAGAATACATACTTGAGAAATATGGTTCAGACTATGTGTTAACTGAGCCACGCAATCAGGCGAAAAACGAAAATGCTCAAGATGCTCACGAAGCGATTCGTCCAACAGGTGTAATGCGTACACCGGATGAAATCAAGGAATACTTGTCGAGAGATCAGCTTCGCTTGTATCGATTGATCTGGGAGCGTTTCCTTGCCAGTCAAATGTCATCTGCTGTTCTTGATACGATGAGCGTAGATATTGACGCAGGTGGAGTTACCTTCAGAGCAACAGGATCCAAAGTGAAGTTTCCTGGATTTATGAAGGTATATATTGAAGGAAACGATGATGGTGCAGAAGAAGAAAGCTTCCTTCCGCCGATTGAAGAAGGACAAATCCTCGAACAAAAAGAAATCGAGCCGAGTCAGCACTTTACACAGCCACCACCTCGATTCTCTGAAGCGCGCATGCTTAAATCATTGGAAGAGATGGGGATTGGACGTCCATCTACCTATGCGCCTACATTAGAGACCATTCAAAAGCGGGGCTATGTGGCGTTAGAGGAGAAACGATTTGTTCCGACTGAATTAGGCGAGATTGTGATCACGCTTGTTGAAGAGTTTTTCCCGGAGATTCTCAACGTAGAATTCACTGCGCATATGGAATCGGGTTTGGATAATATCGAAGCAGGGACCACCAATTGGGTGCAGGTGCTGGACGATTTTTATCACGACTTTGCAAAGCGCGTAGTTGTTGCAGAAGAAGAGATGAAAGAAGTAGAGCTGAAAGTCGAAGAGTCGGATGAATCATGCGAGCTTTGCGGTCGTGTGATGGTATATAAGCTTGGTCGATTTGGCAAGTTTTTAGCTTGTTCCGGATTCCCGGATTGCCGTAATACGAAGCCGATTGTAAAAGAAATCGGCGTAAAGTGTCCGCAGTGTGAAACCGGAGAGATTATCGAACGTAAATCTAAGAAGAGTCGTATTTTTTATGGCTGCAATCAATACCCGGAATGCGATTTTGTATCGTGGGACAAACCGATTGCCAGACCTTGTCCAAAATGCTCCAGCATGCTCGTGGAGAAAAAGCGCAAGAAGCAAGGAGTTAGCATTATTTGCACCAAGTGTGATTATCAAGAAGAGGCAGACTCCTAAGCAGCCTGATTCGATTTTGTAGTTTGGAGGATTAACAGCATGTCACAACCAACAATTACAGTAGTGGGCGCTGGTCTCGCTGGTAGTGAGGCAGCATGGCAAATCGCGCAGGCGGGTGTAAAAGTAAAGCTCTATGAAATGAGACCGAAGACGCAAACGCCTGCACACCATACCGATAAATTTGCAGAGTTGGTATGCAGTAATTCATTGCGTGCTAACACTTTGACGAATGCAGTGGGTGTATTAAAAGAAGAAATGCGTCGATTGAACTCTGTCATTATCGATGCGGCAGATCGTTGCGCGGTTCCAGCAGGAGGAGCGCTTGCCGTAGACAGACACGAGTTCGCAGCTCATGTTACAGATGCCGTTCGTAATCATCCTTTAGTTGAGGTCATTTCGGATGAGATTACCGAAATTCCTGATGGGATTGTCGTAATTGCGACGGGGCCACTTACTTCTCCAGCTTTGTCTACAAAGTTAAAAGAGCTGACGGGTGAAGAATACCTGTACTTCTATGATGCAGCTGCACCCATTATTGAGAAAGACTCGATTGATATGAACAAGGTATTCGTTGCTTCCAGATATGATAAAGGTGAAGCAGCCTACCTGAACTGCCCGATGACTGAAGAGGAGTTCAATCGCTTTTATGATGCGCTGATCTCTGCGGAAACAGTTCCATTGAAGGAATTTGAAAAGGAAATCTTCTTCGAAGGCTGCATGCCGATTGAAGTATTGGCAAAGCGTGGGCACAAAACCATGACATTTGGTCCCATGAAGCCAGTGGGGCTGGTTGATCCACGGACAGGCAAAAAGTCTTACGCGGTTGTACAGCTTCGTCAGGACAATAGTGCTGCGACATTGTATAACATCGTAGGCTTCCAGACCCATCTAAAATGGCCGGATCAAAAAAGAGTCTTTTCACTCATTCCTGGGTTGGAAAACTGCGAAATCGTTCGTTATGGTGTCATGCACCGCAACACCTTTATCAACTCGCCAAAACTGTTGAAGCCTACGTATCAGTATAAAGATCGCGAAACACTTTTCTTTGCTGGTCAAATGACTGGTGTAGAAGGATATGTAGAGTCAGCAGCATCAGGCTTGCTTGCGGGGATAAATGCAGCACGACTCGCAAAAGGGGAAGAATTGATCGAGCTTCCGCCAGAAACAATTATGGGCAGCATGGCTCGTTATATTACAACGGCAGATCCAAAGCATTTCCAACCAATGAACGCAAACTTCGGATTGGTACCGGAATGGCCAGAAAGAATCCGCGACAAGCGTTTGAAAAATGAAAAGCTCGCTGAGCGGGCGCTAGATACAATTCAGAATTTTACACAAGAACGACACAATTAACATTGATATCCGTTTTTCGTCTGTGTTACTATATAGGTGCTTCGAGGAGGGTGCATCCCGTATGGACATTTCGCAACAAAATTCTGCGGATATTGAGATGTTTACCCGCTATTTGCGAGTTGAAAAAAACGCCTCTCCTCATACGGTGAAGCAGTATGTGGCAGATATCAGCGAATTTGTCTCCTTTATGGAACAGCACCAAATCACCGTATTTGCTGCTGTTTCTTATTTGCATGGTCGCTCCTTTCTCGCGCAGTTGGCTGGCAGGGGGCTTTCCCGACGAAGTATTGCCCGCAAGCTATCCAGTTTGCGTAGCTTGTACCGATTTCTGTTGCGTGAAGGTCAACTGGAACAGAATCCATTTCAACTAGTCTCCACTCCCAAAATGGAGAAGAAACTTCCTTCCTTTTTATATCCGCAAGAAGTTCAAGCTTTTTTCGATCTGCCTGATACAACCACTCCATTGGGAATTCGTGATCGGCTGATTTTTGAACTGTTGTATGCAAGCGGCATGCGTGTTACGGAGCTCACCACTCTATCTGTGAGTGATGTGAATCCGAGTATGGGAGTCGCCTTGGTTTATGGAAAAGGAGCGAAAGAACGATATGTGCCGGTTGGAAGTTATGCCTGCGACGTTCTTCGGCAATACCTAGAATATGGAAGAGAAAAACTGTTGGCTGGAAAAGTAGAACACGGCAATTTGCTGGTTAACTATCGGGGAGAACCGTTATCCGACCGCAGTGTTCGGCGGATTGTAGACAAATACGTAGATACGTACGCTCTTCAATTGCGGGTTTCACCACATACCTTTCGTCATACGTTTGCAACCCATATGTTGAACGGCGGCGCTGATCTGCGTACCGTGCAAGAATTACTGGGACACGTCAATGTTTCGACGACACAGGTGTACACCCATGTGACCAAAGAGCGACTTCGGCATGTATATGACACCGCTCACCCACGAGCAAACCCGGGCAATACAGGTTCCGCCAATCGGACATAACGGGAGGAATCAGTGATGGAACAGTTTCACGCAACAACCATATTTGCTGTACAGCATAATGGGTCTGTAGCGATGGCCGGAGATGGTCAGGTTACTTTTGGCAACAGCATGGTAATGAAGCACGGTGCCAAAAAAGTAAGACGTCTATATCGCGGCGAAGTTTTAGCAGGATTCGCTGGCTCTGTTGCTGATGCCATTACGCTTTTTGAGAAGTTTGAAGGAAAGCTGGAGGAGTATCACGGCAATCTGCAGCGTGCTGCTGTAGAGCTGGCGAAAGAGTGGCGCATGGATAAAATTTTGCGTCGTTTGGAAGCCATGATGATTGTTGCCAATAAGGAGCATTTGTTGCTTATTTCCGGAAATGGCGAAATCATTGAGCCTGATGATGGGATTCTTGCAATTGGTTCTGGCGGTAGCTTTGCCCTTGCAGCAGGTCGTGCATTGAAAACATATGCGCCGGATCTCGGCGCACGTGAAATTGCGGAAGCATCGCTTCGTACCGCTGCTGAAATTTGCGTGTTCACAAACAACAATCTTGTTGTGGATGAGTTGAATTGAGCGAAAGGGAGGAACCTACTGTGCTGAATCTTGAGCAATTAACCCCGCGTAAGATCGTAGAGCATTTGGATAAATACATTGTCGGGCAGGCACAAGCCAAGAAAGCTATTGCTGTAGCGCTTCGCAACCGCTATCGTCGCAGTCGTTTGCCAGAGCAAATGATTGAAGAGGTTGTTCCAAAAAACATCTTGATGATCGGACCTACTGGTGTTGGAAAAACGGAAATTGCACGTCGGATTGCAAAACTGACAGGTGCTCCTTTTATTAAAGTAGAAGCAACCAAGTTTACGGAAGTCGGTTATGTAGGACGCGATGTAGAATCGATGGTCCGTGATCTGGTGGAAGCTTCTATCCGTACGGTCAAACAGGAAAAAGTAGAGTCGGTGAAAGAGAAAGCCGAGAAGCTTGCGAATGAAGCGATTGTGGACGTACTCGTTCCATCTCGCAAGCAGTCGAACTCGTTCAAAAATCCGTTGGAGATGTTCTTCGGTGGACAGCAGCAACAGCAGCAGGATACCTCTGATCAAGAAGAAGTGTCGATCCAGCAGCAACGCAGACAAGTCATGTGGCAATTGACGAATGGCCAGTTAGAAGAGCAAATGATTGAGATTGAAGTCGAAGATCAATCACCTTCGATGTTTGACATGTTCCAGGTTCCGGGTACAGAACAAATGGGGATGCAAATGCAGGATATGCTCGGTAGCCTGATGCCTAAGCGGATGAAGAAACGAAAATTGCGAATAAAAGATGCGCGAAAGGTATTAATTCAGCAGGAAGCGCAAAAACTGGTGGATATGGACGAAGTTACGCAGGAGTCAATTCGTCGAGCTGAACAACACGGTATTATCTTCATTGACGAAATTGACAAGATTGCGGGTAAGGATGGGCGTGGCCCAGATGTATCCCGTGAAGGGGTCCAGCGTGATATTTTACCGATTGTGGAAGGCTCAACTGTCATGACTAAGTACGGTCCTGTCAAAACAGATTATGTTCTGTTTATCGCAGCTGGTGCTTTTCACATGGCAAAACCATCCGATTTAATTCCTGAATTGCAAGGTCGTTTTCCGATTCGGGTGGAGCTGACTAGCTTGCGCGTTGAAGATTTTGTCCGAATTTTGACTGAGCCTAAAAACGCGTTGCTTAAGCAGTACGTGGCCCTCTTGGAAACAGAAGGGGTGCGTATTGAATTTACACCGGAAGCCATTCAGGAACTCGCTCGTCTCGCTGCTGAGGTCAATCAGAGCACAGATAACATTGGTGCTAGACGATTGCACACCATATTGGAGAAGCTACTGGAGGATCTCTCTTTTGAAGCCCCAGAAATCCACCTAGAAGTTGTACAGATTACCCCCGATTATGTCAAACAGAAATTAGGTAAAATCGTGGGGAACAAAGACTTGAGTCAATATATTTTATAAACATTGGATAGGCAGCACATATAATTAGGAGGAAATACAGATGGATCTACTGTCAAAAACAAGAAGAATTAACCGCATGTTGCAAAAATCCGCGGGTCATGCCGTGAACTTCAATGAAATGTCCCAAGTTTTGAGTGACGTTATCGAAGCAAATACTTATGTTGTAAGCCGCAAAGGAAAACTTCTCGGCTTTGCGATTCATCAAGAGATGGATAACAGCCGTATGCGTAAAATGCTGGAAGAGCGCCGTTTTCCAGAAGAGTACAGCATGGGGTTACTGAAAGTAGATGAAACATCTGCGAACCTGGATGTAGATAGCCCATACACCATTTTCCCAGTTGAAATGAAAGAAGTATTCCGCACAGGTTGGACGACGCTTGTTCCAATTATGGGTGGAGGAGATCGTCTGGGTACGCTGATTTTGGGTCGTATTAACGATCAATTTGTCGATGACGACCTGATTCTTGCAGAAGTAGGGGCAACTGTAGTAGGTATGGAAATCTTACGCGAGCGTTCTGAAGCAATCGAAGAAGAAGCACGCAGCAAAGCGGTTGTACAAATGGCGATTGGTTCCCTCTCTTATAGTGAGTTGGAAGCTGTTGAACATATTTTTGAAGAACTCGAAGGCAAAGAAGGCTTGCTCGTAGCCTCCAAAATCGCGGATCGCGTAGGGATTACTCGCTCCGTAATTGTAAACGCACTGCGCAAGTTGGAGAGTGCGGGCGTTATCGAATCCCGTTCTTTGGGGATGAAAGGTACCTTCATTAAAGTGCTGAATGAAAAGCTGTTGCCTGAACTGGAGAAGCTCAAAACCTCGTAATATACCTTGCGAAAAGTTACAAGAAAGTAAACAAAAGGTGTAGCAACTCAAGTTGCTGCACCTTTTCTCATGGGACTTTAGTCCTAATTAAAGCAAAAAACGACACATTATTACCATAAATTATATGATGATTTTTAATGCATACCTCGACGATTGCAATGGTTTGAATATGGTTTCCTTGTAAAATGCAGTAAAAAAACAGGAAAGATAAGGGATTTAGTCCCATTGAATCATTTTGAAAAACGTCATGAAAAGGGGCTTTTTTGTCCAAATTGATTTTGCTATGATTGAATCGTATTAGGGTGTCGAAAATACAGGAAATATAGGTGGATTTAGGGAAAGTAATTGACTCATATTGGGGGAGAAGGAAAAAATGCTGGATAGTTACCATCTGCAGGTCCTGGAGAGATCACTCGATGCTGCAACATTGCGACATAGAACGATCGCAAACAACCTTGCCAACATAGACACCCCTCAATTCAAAAGTCAACAAGTCATCTTCGAGAGCTTTTTGCAAGATGAGTTGAACGCAAGAGCGGGAAATGGCAAGTTAGAAGCGTATCGGACCAATCAACGACACCTACCGTTTGGAAATGTGGGGGGCGTTGCAGTACCACAGGTTGTGTCCAATCCGAATAACTTCATTCAGAACAGTGGCAATGATGTTGACTTGGAAACTGAAACAACAGAATTGGCCAAAAACCAAATTTGGTACAGTGGTTTAACGCAATTGACAGCAGGACATTTTCAAAAGCTACGCAGTGTAATTGAGGGTGGAGGTAAATAAAGATGAGCTTGTTTCAGGGAATTAACACAAGTGCTTCTGCCTTAACAGCTAACCGCTTGCGATTGGATACGATTTCTTCCAATATTGCGAATGCGGAAACCACTCGAGCAAACTTCGTAGATGGCGCTTGGCAGCCATATCGGAGGAAAATGGTGGAGTTGTCACCTCAAACAAATGGAACGTTTGATAACTTCCTGCAAGCAGCCGTGGGGACGGTCTCAGGAAGTCGGGGTGGACAAGGTGTAAAGGTTACAGCGATTCAAGAAGACAATACTCCGTTTAAGCGAGTATTTGATCCATCTCACCCAGATGCAGATCAAGACGGATATCTCTTGATGCCGAATGTCGACCCGATGAAAGAGATGGTGGACATGATCTCCGCATCAAGATCATACGAAGCCAACGTGACAGCACTGAACGCTTCCAAATCGATGATGCTAAAAGCATTGGAAATCAAGTAAAGCGGGTGACAGTAAGGAATGGAAATGAGTGCAATCTCCCAACTAACGCCAATTCGTACACCGAGCGTGAACAAGCCAACCCCAGCTGAAGTTTCCCAAGAATTCTCATCGTTTCTATCGGATGCCATGAATAAAGTGAATCAGGCGCAAGTAGAATCGTCGAATCTTGCCGACAAGTTTGCAGCGGGAGAAATTACCGACTTGCACCAATTGACTGTTGCAGGTCAAAAAGCTTCCGTGATGCTACAGATGACTATGCAGGTCAGGAACAAGATGATTGAGTCTTATCAAGAAATCATGCGCATGTCGATTTGATCGTTGTTGGTATCCTTTGAGAGGTGAAACATGAACGAACGTTTAGCAGTATACAAAGACCAGATTACGTCAAAATGGAACCAATTTTCCAAGAAACAAAAATGGATGATTCTCGGTATTTCGCTCTTCCTCTTGATTTCTCTTGGTCTATACATATACATCGCTTCTCAGCCGGTGTACAAACCACTCTACAACCAAAAATTGAGTGAACAAGAAATCGGGACTATCAAGCAAGAGTTGGAAGCTTCACAAATTCCATATCGAATCACGGGGAATGGTACAAGTATCGAGGTTCCAGAAAAAATGGCACAAGATGTCATTGTCGATTTGGCTGCACAAGGTATTCCGAGTCAAGCAGGAATTAATGCAGAAATTTTCTCCAGTACCCTTGGAGTTACAGATCGCCAATTTGATGTCATGAAGAAAGAGGCTTTGCAACAAGAGCTGCGCAAAATGCTGGAACGTGTAAAAGGTGTACGCTCCGCACAAGTGATGATTACATTGCCGCAGGAAAGCGTTTGGGTGACGGAGACTCCGGATACAGCGACGGCTTCCGTTATCGTCGATGTTGAACCTGGAACAACGCTTGATCAAAAGCAAATTAACTCGCTATATCTGCTTGTTTCCCGAAGCGTTCCGAAATTGCCAATGGAAGCGATTGCGATTACAGACCAGTATTCCAATCCACTAGAACGTTCCGAAGGCAATGAAAGCGAAGGCACATTGAGTAGCTTTAAGCAACAGGAAACAATCAAAGCGGATGTTGAAAAGAAAATTCAACAAAACCTGTACAACTTGTTGGGTACAATCATGGGACGCGATAAAGTCATCGTCCATACGTTCATCAAAATGAACTTTGACAAAGAAAATCGCGTAGAGAACATAGTTGAGGCACCTGACAAAGAGAATAACGAAGGACTTATCATTTCTTCTCAAAAATTATCAAAAGCCTTCTCTGGACAAGGTCAACCTCCAGGGGGAATTGCAGGAACCAATAACAATGCAGTTACGAACTACCCGGGAGCTACCCCACAAGGAAGTAACAGTCAATATGAAGAGTTGAATGATACGATTAACCGTGAAGTAAATCGCATCACACGAAATGTTACATCAAGCCCGTACAAGATCGAAGACATCACAATCAACGTTGGGGTAGAACCGCCAGCTGGTGGAACGATGGATGCTGCTACGCTCGAAAGCATCAAACAAGTGTTGCGCAATGTTGTTCGTGTCACTTTGAGTGATCAGGTTTCTGATTTAACGGATGCTGAGTTGGACAAGCATATTTCTGTACTCCCTCGTCAGTTCTCAGGAAAAGCTGAGATTGAGGATTCCAGTGCACTAAGTCCTGCTGTTCTTTGGACAGTTGGTGGTATTGCAGTCTTGGCACTTGCTGCTGTTGCCTTCCTCGTTTATCGCAGACGCAGTCAAGCGAAGCAACAACAAGAAGAAGACGAATTGCCAGACTTGCTGACACCGTTAAACGCGGCCGAAATACCAGACTTGATTTACCAAGAAGATGGAGACCAGGTAGTGGTCAGAAAGCAACTTGAAAAATTGGCGCGAAGCAAACCAGATGAGTTTGTTGTTCTGCTTCGTACTTGGTTAGCAGAAGATTAAGGAGTGAATGGTATGGCTCGCGGCGCTAAAGAGTTGTCAGGACGACAAAAGGCAGCTATCCTCCTCATCTCACTCGGGCCGGAAGTTTCTGCCCAGGTGTTCAAGCATTTACGTGAGGATGAGATCGAGCAACTGACATTAGAAATCGCCAATGTGCGAAAAGTGGATACGGATGAAAAAGATAAAATTTTATCTGAATTTCACCAGATAGCAGTTGCCAAAGAGGTAATTGCACAAGGCGGGATTACGTACGCCAAAGAAATTTTGCAAAAAGCTTTGGGTGAGACCAAAGCGATGGATATTATCAATCGCTTGACGGCAAACCTTCAAGTTCGACCGTTTGACTTTGCTAGAAAGGCTGACCCAGGTCAAATCCTTAACTTTATTCAAAATGAGCATCCGCAAACGATAGCTTTGGTGCTTTCTTATCTGGAAGCTCAACAAGCAGCCATGATCTTGTCCGCTCTTCCGCAAGAGCGTCAAGCAGAGGTTGCGAAACGTATTGCGACTATGGACAGCACTTCACCGGAAGTAATCGCTCAAGTTGAACAGGTATTGGAGCAAAAGCTCTCTGCCACTGTTACCCAAGATTACACGCAGGCAGGCGGGATCGAAGCGATCGTGGCTGTACTCAACGGTGTCGATCGTGGAACCGAACGCACGATTCTGGATTCCCTCGAAATTCAAGATCCAGAGCTGGCAGAAGAAATCAAGAAGCGTATGTTCGTCTTCGAGGATATTGCTACTCTCGACAACCGTTCGATTCAGCGCGTTATCCGCGATGTGGAAAATGCCGATCTGCAACTTTCTCTCAAAGTATCCAGCGAAGAGGTTCGGGAAGTTATTTTCCGGAACATGTCCAAACGGATGGCGGATACCTTCAAAGAAGAAATGGAGTTTATGGGCCCAGTTCGCCTTCGCGACGTCGAAGAGGCACAATCTCGTATCGTTGCAATTATCCGTCGCTTAGAGGAGGCTGGTGAGATCATCATCGCCCGCGGTGGAGGAGATGATATCATTGTCTAGGATCATCAAAAGCGCCAATTATCGGCCTTCTGAGGAATCTTTTCTCCTCTCGGTAACGCCTGTACCACTTAAGACGGAAGAAGTTGCTGAAAGGTTGCAAGAAAATCAGGAAATTTTTAATCAAGCTGAGATCGAGGCGAAAACGATCATCTCAGATGCAGAAGAAACCGCGCAAAGCATCTTGCAGCAAGCTTCGGATCAAGCAGAGCAATTAAGACAAGAGACGCTTGCTCAGATGGAAGAATGGTGGGAACAAAAGCGTCAGGAAGCTGCGCAGTTGTTTCAACAAGTACAAGAACAGGCTATGACGGAAGGGCAGGAGGCAGGTTTCGAAGCGGGTAAACGTGAGGCATACGAGGAGCAAACAGCTACACTCAGCCAAGCAAAAACCATTCTGGAACAGGCGTTTGCCGAAAAAAAACAGATTATAGCTGAGGCGGAGCCTTTTCTAGTGGAACTCAGCATGGAAATCGCTAAAAAAATCATTGGACAGGAATTGCAACAGCATCCCGAGCAGGTCCTGGAAATAACGAAAAAGGCACTCCGACGCTCACGTGTTTATGGCGAGATTACGGTATGTGTCAACCATAAGTACTTCGATTATGTGCTCGAACATCGTGCTGGTTTTCTGGAATTGTTAGATGGACAAGCAGAGCTCTCCATTTACCCTGACTATACCGTACAAGATGGTGGATGTGTCATCCGTACTGCTTTGGGAAGTGTCGATGCCCGCATTGATACACAAATGGAGGAGATTAAGCAGGCGCTGCTTACGATTGCCCGAGGAAGTGAGGCTCCATGAGCATCCTAGATCTCTCGAAGTACAAGTACATGCTGCATGGATTAGATCCGATGCGCGTGAATGGTAAAGTGACACAGGTTGTTGGACTCACTATTGAGTCGCAAGGGCCAGAAGTGAAATTAGGCGAGATATGCCATCTATATCCGGCTAACACAAAGGAACCGATCATTGCAGAAGTCGTTGGCTTTCGCGAAAACAAAGTGCTGTTAATGCCATTAGGCGAATTGACCGAAATTGGTCCAGGTTGTGATGTGGTCGCGACAGGACGTTCACTAGATGTAAAAGTTGGACCAGAAATATTGGGTTCGATCCTAGATGGATTGGGTCGACCCTATCAAGGTTCACTGCCATTTGGGCTGACGTCTTATCCTACGAACAACATGCCGCCAAATCCGATCCTTCGACCGCGCATTCAAGAACCATTGAGTGTAGGTGTGAGAGCGATAGATGGTCTGCTTACCATTGGGAAAGGTCAACGGGTCGGCATCTTCGCTGGATCAGGGGTAGGAAAAAGTACGTTGATGGGAATGATCGCCCGAAATACTACGGCAGACATCAATGTCATTGGTCTTATTGGAGAACGCGGCCGTGAAGTCATGGAGTTTATCGAGCGCGATCTTGGGGAAGAAGGACTAAAGCGGTCTGTTGTTGTCGTAGCTACTTCCGATCAACCTGCCATGATTCGAATCAAGGGAGCAATGATTGCGACATCCATAGCGGAATATTTCCGCGATCGTGGAATGAATGTCATGCTCATGATGGATTCCGTCACGCGCTTTGCCATGGCACAACGTGAGGTGGGCTTGGCAATCGGAGAACCGCCGGCTACGCGTGGTTATACGCCATCGGTTTTTGCGATGTTGCCAAAGCTCATGGAGCGCGCAGGAACAGCGGATAAGGGAAGTATTACAGCCTTTTATACCGTACTGGTTGATTCTGACGACATGAACGATCCGATTGCGGATGCGGCGCGGGGGATTTTGGACGGTCACATCGTTCTTGACCGGAAGATCGCTCACAAAGGTCACTTTCCTGCCATTGATGTGATGGCGAGTGTAAGTCGTGTCATGAATGAAATCGTCGATAGTAACCATTTGGATGCTGCTCGTCAGCTGAAAAAGCATTTGGCTACGTTTCGTGAAGCGGAGGACCTCATTAATATTGGGGCGTACAAGCCGGGAAGCAACCGGGAAATCGATGCGGCTATTCGCTACCGTGATATCATTTCTGGATTTACGGCACAAGGAACGCATGAGCCATCTACTTTGCAGGGCGCTATCCAAGCGTTGACAGCTCATTTCGGAGGAGTGAACTAACGTGCGTGTGTTTCAGTTTCATCTCCAAAAGGTTCTTGATTTAAAGGAAAAAGAAAAAGAACAAGCAGAGTGGGCTTTCGGAAAGTCGATCCAGCGTAAAAACGAAGAAGAGTGGAAGCTTACTCAACTAACCGAACATCATGACGAGATGACGGTGAAGCTTCAGGAAGTACAGATGCAGACATGCAGTGCTGCACAGCTCATTTCCATTACCCAATATCAGCAATCTGTTGCGAGATCCATCCAGAATCAGCAACATACCTTGCACGGTTGTGAACAGGATGTGGAACGCTGTCAGTCACGATTGACGGAACGTATGAAAGAGTCCCAACTATGGCAACGCCTTCGGGAAAAGTCGCTCCACCAATTTCTGGACGACCAGAAGCAAAAAGAGCAAAAAGAGTTGGATGAGATCGGTACGCAGCTCTATCTTCGCCGAAGCTACTGAGGGAGGTTCCAAATGGAAGAAATCCAAGAAGAACGGGAATACGGCAGGTGGGAATGGTTCTTTTATATGATTGTCATTCCTGCACTGTTTGCCAGCCTCCTTGGCGGTGTGCTCCTGAGCTTGCTCGGAGTAAACGTGTTAGGGACTGTTCTCCACTGGGCTAACTCCATACCGTACGTGGAAAAATTAGTCCCGGACGAATATGCGGCAACTCCCGACTCAGAAGAACAACCTGACATGGACAAACAAGTGGCAACCCTACAGCAAGATCATGCAAAAAACCAGCAGCAGATTACCGCTTTACAAGAAGAGTCAACAAAGAAAGACGCCACTATTGTGGCGCTGGAAAAGCAGATTGATGATTTAAACAAGGCAATGGAAGATAAACGTGCTACTGAGGAAGAACGTCAGAAGCAGTTTGCAGATTTGGCTAAAGTGTATACAACCATGTCACCCAAAAATGCGGCAGCCATTATTGAAAATCTCAAGCTGGAAGAGTCAGTGACGGTTATGACCAAAATGAAACCTGCCCAACAAGCTGACATTTTGGCGAAGATGGAACCGAAGAAAGCTGCCGATATTTCGATCTTGTTAAAAGATTCAGTAGTGAACAAAGATGATGACATTGCTGCTCTACAACAACGTGTAGATGTTCTTACAAAGGCGCTTAGCAATACGCGTGATGGGTCTGAATCGAATGAGGATCTAAACAATACATTTACTCAATTGCCGCCAGCGGATGCTGCTGCCATCATTCGTTCACTCATGAATACTAACAAGGCCCAAGCCATTGCTTTAATGAAAGATTTGCCTGCGAATAAACGGGCACAAACTCTCTCAGCGATCGCCAATGACGACAAGAAAGAAAAAGACAATCTGGCGGCTCGCATCACGACAGAGTTGCTTCGAAAATAGATTGAGCAATCATCTGTTTTCGTTCCTATAAGCAACAATTCAAAAAGAGGAGGTGAACGAGATGAATGTGGCCAATTTGACTCCTGCCGTAGGATCAGCAGGATCTGTTACAGCGACACCTGTGGCAAATGCGGGAGGAACTGGTTTAGGTCAAATGTTTTCCATGCAATTGATGCAGATGTTGGATCAAGTGGGAAACGCAGAAGAGACAATGGTTGCGCCAGAGGGTTTAAGTGAAGAGGAAATGCTAGCATTAGCTGAGCTCATGGCATTATTTGCCCAACTGCTTGGCTCTGGTCAAACTACGCAAGACGAATTACCGCCTGATGCCCAAGAAAAATTTGCAACTGCAATTGAACAACTTTTGGGGAAAGCGCAAGGAAATGCTGGTCAAGTGAGTGAGGATTTGAAGCAGATTCTAGCTAACCTGAAAAAAGGGGAAGCAACTCCAAATGAACTGGACAAGCTGGCAGCTCTTCTCGAATCCCTGAAGAATCAAAAAGGAAATACGGAAGAGTCGAAAAGAAGTGGCCTGAACTTGCGATCCGATGTGATGGCAAACATGAACACAACCCAGCAAGACACGTTTAAGACGATTTCGCCACTACGGTTGAATCAAGGTCTCTCGGCTTACAAGCTAGAGGCAGGGATTCAGTCTCAAACTGTACAGCCTACCCTGCAAGGCGGCCTTTTGAATCAAGAGGGCGATGCGCAAGAGGGCATGTTGAATGGAAATGGTCAGACACCGATTATTGCTTCATCTAATACGCAGACACAATCGGTACAGACCTTTCAGCAACAGTCGGTTCCAACACATCATGTGAACGCCAATCAGCTGACACAGCAAGTCACACAACTTTTCGTGTCCAAGATGCAATTGACGCAACATAATGGCGTACATGAGGCAAGGCTGATTCTAAATCCACAATCTTTGGGCCAAGTAGATGTAACCATTACTTCCCAAAATGGAGTGATTACAGCACAGTTCCATGCCGAAACACAGGCTGGAAAGGATATGCTGGACAATCAGCTTCCGCAGCTTCGAGCTGCGTTGACACAACAAGGCTTGCAAGTTGATCGCTTGGAGGTAAACCAGCAGCAAGATACAGCTTTTAACTTCCAACAGCAGCGTGAACAAGCACGACAACAGCAAGAGAATCGACAACAGCAAGATAAAGACGAGCAAGAATTTGCTCTCGATGCCCTGGTAGACAGCAATGAATCAACAGATGTGCTATGGGATCGATTGCGGGAAACGGCTCGCGGCATTGACGACATCGTCTAGGATTGGATATAAGGAGGAAGCGCCATGAACCATTTTCGTGTGGGGCAACCCTATTTTCCTCCGAAAACGAATCACGTCGCAAAAGCTACTACCCAAACTGCTCCGGGAAACAACACGTTATTTCAGCAGTATTTGACGGAATCGATTGGCGCTGCAACCAAGTCGGAGCCACTTAGTTTTAGCCAGCATGCCGTCAATCGCTTGCAGGAGCGGGGCATTACGCTAGAAAGACCGCAGCTGGAGCGTTTGGAGTCCGCTGTGCAAAAAGCAGCCGCCAAAGGCGCCAGAGAGTCTCTCGTTATGATGGATAATGTGGCCTACGTCGTGAGCATCGTAAATCGGAAAATTATTACCGCCGTAGACGATGGCAGCATGAAGGACAACGTATTTACAAACATCGACAGTGCCATTTTCGTGTAGGTGGCTGTTAACTGGGCTGGACCTCCTTTTGAGGAAGCCCATTCGGCTACCGACTGACAGAGGTAGCCGCTGTAAATGAGAAGGTAAAGGAGGAAATAACTATGCTTCGCTCAATGTACTCAGGTATTTCAGGCATGCGTGGTTTTCAAACAAAATTGGACGTTATTGGTAACAATATCGCGAACGTAAACACAGTTGGCTTTAAAAAGGGTCGTGTAATGTTTCAAGATATTTTGAGCCAAAACGTTCAAGGGGCTGGTGCTCCTACAGATGGTGGTAAAGGCGGTACAAACCCGACGCAAATCGGCCTGGGTGCTTCCATTGCTTCTATTGATACTGTTTTCTCTGCTGGTAGCCCAATGACAACAAACCTGCCGACAGACCTTTCCATCGAAGGAGACGCGTTTTTCATGGTCAGTCCTGATGAAGGGGCAACCATCTATTACACGCGTGCAGGGAACTTCACTCGTGATGCCCAAGGTTTCTTGGTGAACTCCCAAGGGATGAAGTTGATGAACACTGATCCGGCTCCAATCCAAATCAACCAAGCAGATGGAATTGTTTCTTACTCCATTGGTAAGGATGGCGTAGTTACGACTGTGGATGATACTGGAGCACTTGCTTCGGACAATACTATTGGCGTAATGACCTTCAACAACCCAAGTGGTTTGAAGAAGATCGGTAACAACCTCTACGAAAACACAGTGAACGCCGGTGCACGTGATGATGATCCAATGACTCCAGCTACTCCAGCAGATGCACGAATCAGCATCATCGCAGGACAACTGGAAATGTCCAACGTTGACCTTTCTGAAGAATTTACAGAAATGATCGTGGCACAACGCGGTTTCCAAGCAAACTCTCGGATCATCACGACATCTGACACAGTATTAGAAGAACTGGTGAACCTGAAACGATAATTTCGTTTAACGGAATTGGCCGGGGAAGTGTTCTAAGCCTTCCCCAGCCTGATCCGGAAAGGAGCAGCCAATGATTAAGTTAACTCGTTTTAACGGCTCTACTTTTTATCTGAACATCACTCACATTGAAACTGTTGAAGCAACTCCGGATAGCGTAATCACGCTATTCAACGACAGAAAGTACATCGTGAAGGATTCGGTGGAATCCATCGCTGAACGTGTTCAGGCTTTTTATCATAATGTTCCTCCGGCAACATCTGTACCGAAAATGCCGGGTGATTCAAATGAATAGCGGGAGGCATTAGCGATGTTTCAAAATCGATTGTTTAACATGGCTCTAATCATTATCATCGCGATATCGCTACTGGGAGTGATCTCGTTTGTACTCTGGCAAACGTATCTCTCTCCGGATGCGCAAACAGCCACGACGGGAGAGCAAGAAGTGAAGACGCTCACGGCAGAGGAAATGAAAGAGTTCTCCGTTGACACTGGCGAAATTACTACGAACTTGCTAACGAATAATTACATGATTGTACGCTTTAGCATTACGGCCGACAGTGCTGATGCTAAAACAGAGCTGGAGCAGCGTTTGCCGCAAGTCAATCAAGTGATTATTAAAACATTGGCGGGGTTGACACCAGAAGACATAAAAGGTACTGAAGGTGTGAACAAGCTGGAAGCAAAAATTATGAATGAAATCAGCTCCCTGATGCAAGAAGGTAAGATTGTTCAAGTAGTGACAACCAAACGCGTCTTGTCATAGGAAGCGATTATGGTATACATAGCAAGGAGGTGACGACATATGGCCGAGGTTCTCTCACAGAGTGAGATTGATGCGCTGTTGGCCGCCCTATCTTCGGGCGAAATGGATGCCAACGAGCTGAAAAAGGAAGAAACTGAGCGTAAAGTCAAAGTATATGATTTCAAACGCGCCCTGCGATTCTCAAAAGATCAGATCCGTGGTTTAACGCGAATCCATGAAAACTACGCGAGGCTGTTGACTACGTATTTTTCAGCTCAGCTCCGTACCTTCGTGCAAATTACGGTTGCCTCCGTCGATCAATTGCCGTATGACGAATTTATACGTTCTATTCCCAAGATGACCATCTTGAACATCTTTGAAGCTCCTCCGCTGGAAGGACGAATGGTTTTGGAAGTAAATCCAAACATCGCCTATACTATGCTGGATCGACTTCTGGGAGGACAGGGGGCGATTCCGGAAAAGATGGGCGCCCTTACGGAAATTGAAACAACGGTGATGGAACGCGTATTCGGCAAAGCGCTGGATACTTTCCACGAGGCATGGAAGCAAATCATTGAGCTAGATCCGTACCAGGAAGGTTTGGAGATGAATCCACAGTTCATGCAGATCGTCTCACCTAACGAGATTGTCGTGGTAATCTCCTTTAGTACCAAAATCGGCGATACAACAGGAATGATCAATCTCTGTTTGCCTCACGTGGTACTGGAGCCAATCATGACAAAGCTGTCTGGACAATACTGGTTCTCCAAACAAAAGAAAACACGGGATGAAGAAGAGCGTCTGCGTGTAGAAGAGCGAGTAAAAGTTGCAAAATTGCCGATTGTTGCTGAAATGGGGACAGCTACGATTACAGTAGGAGATTTCCTGCAGCTGCAAAAAGGTGATGTCATTCAATTAGATCAATCAATCGACAACAAGTTGAAAATTAAAGTGGGCGACCACTTAAAGTTCTTGGGTCAGCCAGGAACACTTAAAGGAAGGGTCGCCGTACAGATTGATGAAGTCATAGAGGAGGGGGAGGAACAAAATGAGTAGAGATATGCTTTCTCAAGACGAGATTGACGCGCTGTTACGTGCGAACAACTTGGTTGAGGACGAAGAGGAAGCTGTGTCGGCAGTGACCCAGGATGTTGCCGATTTTCTGTCCCCGTTTGAACAAGATGCACTCGGAGAAATTGGTAATATCTCCTTTGGGAGCGCAGCTACCGCGTTATCTACTTTATTAAGTCAAAAAGTAGATATTACTACCCCTACTGTTTCCGTAGTTAATGTCGATGAATTGGAAAGCGAATTTCCGATTCCTCACGTGGCCGTCCACGTGGAATATACAGACGGTTTCAAAGGAATTAACCTGCTAGTCATTCGCATGGAAGATGCTGCAGTTATCGCGGATCTGATGATGGGCGGAGACGGCAGACCAGCGAGCACTGAAATGTCAGAGCTTCATATCAGCGCGGTTCAGGAAGCAATGAATCAGATGATGGGTTCCGCTGCTACGTCCATGTCGACGATTTTCAACCAGTTCATTAATATTACGCCACCTGGCATCGATGTAATGGATCTGGCGCAAGGCAAGGGTGGAGACAGCTTCTCTGATGATGACAGTCCTCTGGTGAAAGTATCTTTCCGCTTAAAGGTAGGAGAGCAAGGCGAACTTATCGATTCCAATATTATGCAGCTTCTCCCGCTTTCCTTTGCGAAAAAGATGATTGATAGATTGGTTGGAGGTTCAGAGGATGAAGCAGCAGTGGCCGCCCTCATAGATGAGATAGAGATGCCTTCTCTGCCTGCTATGAGTCTGTCGGCTCCTTCTATCCAATCAAGTGCGCCGGAGCAACCACAGAGCCACGTACCGCCTGTAGCGCCGCCACAACAGCAACAACCGGTGTATCAGCAACAACCGGGTTATGCACAGCCAATGGGCTACCCAGGACAGCCGCCGATGTATCCTGACGCGTATGGACAACCAATGATGCCACCAGGCTACGCTCCGTACCCAGGTATGTATCAGCAGCCTCCAATGGCTCCGCCAACACCACAGCATTTCGGAGGTCTTGCAGCTAGTCAGGCGAATGTAGTACCAGCACAATTTGCTCCGCTTGGAGGTGCTCCTATGTATACAGGAGACATACAGAACTTAAACCTGCTTCACGATATTCCATTGCAAGTAACAGTTGAGTTAGGTCGTACGAAAAAGCTTATTAGAGAAATCCTTGACTTGTCCGCTGGATCGATTATACAGTTGGACAAGCTGGCAGGTGAGCATGTAGATATTTTGGTGAACAACAAATTAATTGCCAAGGGCGAGGTTGTCGTCATTGATGAGAACTTTGGGGTTCGTGTTACAGATATCATCAGTCAGATAGATCGTGTTCAAAAATTACAATAATCCAATCAAGAGGGAAGCATTAGGGAGGAGCTATTCATGTCTAACAAAGTTTTAATCGTAGACGATGCAGCATTCATGCGTATGATGATCAAGGAAATTCTTTCGAAAAACGGGTACAGCGTCGTAGGGGAAGCAAGTGACGGTGCACAAGCAGTTGAAAAGTATAAAGAATTGGGACCTGATCTCGTAACCATGGATATTACCATGCCAGAGATGGATGGAATTTCTGCATTGAAAGAAATTAAAAAATTGGATCCTAACGCGCGTGTGATCATGTGCTCCGCGATGGGTCAACAAGCGATGGTAATCGATGCGATCCAGGCGGGCGCAAAAGACTTCATCGTAAAACCATTCCAGGCGGATCGCGTTCTGGAAGCGATCAAAAAGACAATGAGCTAATGATGATGATCCGGAATGCAGGGGCAAGACTCATTTTAGCCTTCAGTCTGATCCTGTTGCTTTTCGTCTCCTCCCTGCCGAGTACCGCATTTGCGGAAGGTTCAGTAGCGGATGCGTACAACCAGGGAAAAGTGCCAACTAGCAATGCGCCCGCCGGCAGTGAACAGCCGGCGGCCATTCCGGGCAGCGGAACAGGAAGTATGATCGGGTATCTAGTTCAAGTCATCTTTTCGCTTGGCTTTATTGCAGTATTGATCTTTTTATTGCTCCGTTTTCTCGGTCGACGTCAAGGGGCTCAAAGTCATGGACCAATTAAAGTAATTAGCGCTACTGCGTTAGGCAATGGCAAAACACTTCAGGTTGTTATGATCGGCGAGTCATTGTACATCGTGGGCGTGGGAGAAAACGTTCAATTGCTTCGTAGGATCGAACCGGGTGAAGAGGTAGATCTGATCTTAGCTGACGCAGAGATCAAACCAATGAAAAGCCCATTCTCGCTAGAGTGGCTCCCGTTCGGTAAGAAGAAGCAGGCAGAAGAAGAAATCTTGTTTTCTTCTGATATGGACGGCAAAAGCTTTCAAGATCTGTTGCAGGGTCAATGGAACGACTTGAAAAATCGTCCAAACCAAACAGAACATTGGAAGAAAGAGCAAGCTCAGGACAGAGGGGACCAAAAATGAAATATTTTTTGCAGGTGCTGATGCTTGTCGCAGTGTTGCTATCCGTACCTGATATGGTCATGGCGGCGCCAGCGGGGACACCGCTTGTTCCGAGCATTGATTTGAAGATAGGCGGCGGAACAGGAACACCGCAGGAGACATCGACGGCCATTCAGCTGTTACTGATTTTGACAGTACTATCTGTAGCTCCAGCGATTTTGCTTTTAATGACTAGTTTTGCGCGAATTATGATTGTCTTGTCTTTTGTACGAAATGCGTTGGCAACTCAACAAATGCCACCGAATCAGGTATTGATTGCCCTTGCGTTGTTTATGACATTTTTCATTATGGCTCCGACACTCGGACAAGTAAACGAAACAGCCGTGCAGCCATTTATGCAAGGCAAGCTAACGCAACAGCAGGCACTTGACGCAGCAGTCATACCCTTTAAGGAATTTATGGCAAAGCAGACGCGTGAAAAAGATTTAGCACTTTTTCTGGAATACACAAAAGCCGAACGACCAAAATCGATCCAAGATATTCCTTTGAATGCACTGGTACCTGCTTTTGCCATTAGTGAATTGAAGACGGCTTTTCAGATCGGCTTTATGATATTCATTCCTTTTCTCGTAATTGATATGATCGTCTCCAGTATTTTGATGGGGATGGGGATGATGATGTTACCGCCGGTTATGATTTCATTGCCGTTTAAGATTTTATTGTTCATCATGGTGGACGGCTGGTATCTCATTGTGAGATCACTTTTGACCAGTTTTTAGCGACATTCCGAATGCTTCAGGAGGTAGAGCATGACTCAAGAATTACTTATGCAGATTGCCCAAAGCTCTGTTTATACCATCCTGCTCATTTCGGCACCCGCACTTGGGGTCGCCTTACTGGTCGGTTTGATGGTCAGTGTCTTTCAGGCAACGACACAAATTCAGGAGCAGACACTCGCTTTCATTCCAAAGATCGTGGCCGTATTTGTCGTGATCTTGGCTGCTGGTCCATGGATGCTTCGGGTACTGCTTGATTTTACGATGGGGATCTTCGGTAACCTTCATCGTTTTGTTGGGTAGCATATGAATCTTTTTCTGATGTATCTGCCCGTATTCTTGCTTGTTTTTGTCCGAATGAGTGCCTTTTTTGTAACGGCTCCGTTCTTTTCCATTCGTGGTGTACCGAATCAGTTTAAAATCGGTCTTGCATTTGTCATGGCCGTCATCAGTTTTCAATCCTTGCCGGTGCAAGGCGAGATTCCGATGGATTTGACATTTATTCTGTATGTCATGAAGGAAGCGCTTGTTGGTGTCATTCTTGGTTACATATGTGAAATGATGTTTATCGCCATTCAGGTTGCCGGCGGACTGATGGACATGCAGATGGGTCTTGCAATGGCAAACGTGATTGACCCCAAAACGGGTACATATATCCCGGTGACAGGTAACTTCAAAAACATTCTGGCTGTCCTGTACTTTTTCAGTATTGACGGGCATCACATGCTGATACAAGGTGTGATAAGCAGTTACCAGGTTATACCGGTGGACATCATGTGGGCGGCTTTCGGAAGCGAAAACGTCATGATGACAGCAGTAAAAACATTTCAAACGATGTTTGTGAGTGCATTTATGATTGCGGCGCCTATCGTCGTTGCATTGTTTCTGGTTGATCTCTCTCTTGGTATTATCGCCAAATCTGTCCCGCAGTTTAATATCTTTGTGGTGGGCTTGCCCATTAAACTGCTTGCGGGCTTTTTACTGCTTATCGTGGTGATGCCTGCGTTCTTGCTGACCCTGAACGGATTGTTTGGGAACATGTTCCGGGCACTTGCAGAAATGATGAAATCGCTCGGAGGATCACCATGAATCAATTGAGGCTTTCTTATCAAGTAGATCTTCAATTTTTTAATGGGGAAAAGACAGAAAAAGCTACGCCCAAGAAAAAGCAAGACGCACGAAAAAAAGGGCAAGTCGCGAAAAGTCAGGATCTTTCCCCAGCCCTATCTTTGACAGCATTTTTCTTTCTGTTAATGATGCTTGGCTCTACCATGCTAGGCACATTTCAAGATTTGATGCGGGAGTCATTGATTACATACACCACGTGGCAATTAAATGAAGAAAATTTAAAAGTCATCGTGATGCAGCTCGTATTTGAAGCGATAAAAATTGTAGGACCTATTTTGGGCTTGAGTTTTCTTGTCGCATTTGCGGTGAACTACATGCAGGTAGGCTGGCTAATTAGTACAGAACCCCTTCAAATGAAACTGGAAAAGATCGATCCGATTAAAGGGGCAAAACGAATTTTTTCCTTACGCTCGCTCGTAGAGCTACTGAAATCTTTATTGAAAATAAGCGCAGGCATATATGTCGCGTACGTCATTTTGTGGAATGCAAAGGAACAAGTTGTACAGCTTTCCTTATTGTCTCTCGGAGCAGTCCTATCGTTTACTGCCGAAGAGGTGACAAAGCTGGGAATCTATCTCGGGTTATTGCTTTTCATTCTCGCGATTCTGGACTACGCCTATCAGCGTTATGAGCATGAAAAGAATCTGCGGATGTCCAAGCAGGATCTCAAGGACGAGCATAAGCAAGCGGAAGGTGATCCGCTTATCAAAGGGAAGATTCGTGAACGGCAAAGAAGTATGGCCATTCGCCGTATGATGCAGGAGCTTCCCAAAGCGGATGTCATTATTACGAACCCGACTCACTTTGCTGTTGCCGTTCGCTATGACGCAAGTGCGATGAGTGCACCGACGGTAATCGCCAAAGGGCAAGACTATCTAGCATTAAAAATAAGGGAAGTAGCGAAAAAGCATCGTATCGTTACCATGGAAAACAAGCCCTTGGCCCGGGCTCTCTATAGTCAAGTTGAAGTTGGGCAACAAATTCCCGAAGAGATGTTTAAAGCGGTCGCGGAAGTTCTCGCGTACGTCTACAAGCTGCAAGGGAAAGTGAAATAAATGGAAGGAGGATAACCAGTGGGATTCAAATTTAAAGAAGTTGGTACGATCCTTTTTGTCATAAGCATTGTTGTCATGATGGTAATCCCACTTCCTTCAGCGCTACTTGATTTGCTGTTGATTTTGAATATCTCCCTTGCATTGACCATCTTGCTTGTGTCGATGTATACAAAAGAAACTTTGGAATTCTCGATCTTTCCGACGGTTTTGCTTATTACAACACTTTTTCGACTAGCCTTGAACGTGTCGACGACTAGAAATATTCTATCGCATGGTGAAGGCGGTAAAGTTATTGAAACGTTCGGTAGCTTTGTAGTCGGTGGTAATCAAGTCGTCGGTTTCGTCGTGTTTCTGATCTTGATCATTATTCAGTTTATCGTAATCACGAAAGGTTCTGAGCGTGTAGCTGAGGTAGCAGCACGTTTTACGCTCGACGCGATGCCTGGTAAACAGATGAGTATCGACGCCGATCTGAATGCAGGGATGATCACAGAAGCAGAAGCACGTGTCCGAAGAAAAAAGATTGAGAACGAAGCTGACTTTTATGGAGCAATGGATGGTGCCAGCAAATTCGTAAAAGGGGACGCCATCGCGGGTATTATCATTTTTATCGTAAATATTATTGGTGGTTTTATCATCGGGATGCTCATTCACGATATGAGCTTTGCTGAATCTGCCTCTCGATTCACTACCATGTCTGTCGGTGACGCACTGGTGAGCCAGATTCCAGCGCTCTTAATCTCGACCGCAGCGGGTATTATTGTAACGCGTTCCACTTCTGGTGAAGGTCTTGGTGAAGACATCGTCAAGCAAATGTTCAGCTTTCCGCGTCTTCTCTATATCGTAGCCGGATGCATGTTATTGCTGGGGGTCTTTACACCGATTGGAATTCTGCCTGTACTTCCGGTATGCGGGATAATGGGATTTGCTGCTTGGAAAATGGAGAAGAACCAAAAGATGCAAATCCAAGAATCCGCCGACCAGGTGGAAGAGCAGCAATTGGAAGAAGTACGCAGTCCAGAAAGTGTCGTGAACCTGTTACAGGTCGATCCGATCGAATTCGAGTTCGGTTATGGCTTAATCCCGCTTGCCGATGTGAAGCAGGGAGGAGATTTGTTAGATCGGGTCATTATGATTCGAAGACAAATCGCACTCGAGATGGGGATTGTTGTACCGGTCATTCGTATACGTGACAACATCCAGCTTCGACCGAATGAATATATGATTAAAATAAAAGGCAACCAGGTCGCAAAAGGGGAAATCATGCTGGATCACTATCTGGCGATGAGCCCGGGGATCGAAGATGATTCTATTGTTGGTATAGAAACCGTAGAACCTGCGTTTGGATTGCCTGCATTATGGGTAACAGAAGAGAATAAGGAGATTGCTGAGCTTTCCGGCTATACAGTTGTCGATCCGCCATCTGTTGTGGCTACACACTTGACAGAGGTCATCAAGCGACATGCCCACGAATTGTTAGGTCGCCAGGAAACAAGGGCCCTGATCGACAATGTACGGGAGACAGCACCAGTTCTCGTAGACGAGCTGATTCCAAGTATGCTCGCCATTGGGGACGTACAAAAAGTATTGCAAAAGCTGTTGCGTGAAAAAGTGTCTGTTCGAAATCTCCACGTCATCCTTGAAGCACTTGCGGATCAAGCCTTGTATACAAAAGATCCAGATGTACTGACAGAATATGTGAGACAGGCGATGGCGCGACAGATCACACTCCAATTTACGGAGCCAGGACAACCACTTCGCGTGCTTACAGCTGGAGCAGGATTGGAAAAAGCAATCTCTGAACGTGTGGAACAGTCTGAGCAAGGAAGCTATCTGGCGATGGATCCGGAAACGTCTCAGCGAATATTCCAAAACATGTCGACTGAAGTGAGCAAAATGATCAACTCGGGTCAACAGCCGATCATTCTTTCATCACCAGCGGTCCGAATGTACTTGCGTCAATTAGTAGATCGCATGATGCCAGACGTTCCCGTTTTGTCGTACAGCGAGCTCGAACCACATGTTGAAGTGCAAAGCGTAGGGATGGTGAACATTTCGTGAGGGTAAAACGTTACATTGTCGATTCGATGCCAGAAGCAATGGGAAAAATCAGGACGGACTTAGGAATGGATGCTGTGATTCTTAATTCCAAGCCGATAAAAACAGGTGGATTGTTCGGGATGTTTGGCAAACAACGAATCGAAGTAATCGCTGCTGTCGATGAAAAGGCATCCGAGCGAGAAAATCCAACAGTAGCAGCTGAACATCGAACCAACAACGTTTTGCCCAAATCGCAGACGGGTACGTACACCGCTGCTCAAGCGTATCGAAGACCGACTGTGACAAAAACATCGGAGAATCAACAAGTTGAATCAACAGGTAGGGAGCAGGTCGTAGCCGCGATAACACAAACCGCGGTTGCGACGCCTCCAAAAGAAGAGATCCCAGATACGAGAGCTGTGCAAAAGCAAGGAGAGCCAGCTGAGCAGCATGCTCCTGTCATGACAACCCAAGAAAGAGCTTTACCCGCAAGCAATCATGACGCGATTGCCACTGAAATGCGAGATATGCGTCAAATGTTTCAAAAGCTGTTGGTGCATGACTTAAGTGAACAACTTCCTCCAGAGATACAGTCTATTCGTGCAAAGCTACTGAAACAAGAAGTGACTGAAGAGCTAACAGCGGAAATCATTCGAAAAGTAATGGAAATGTCGCAACCGGGTGAAAAGTGGACGGAGGAAGAAGCATTTGCTGTATGCCGAACGATTATCACTTCGATGATTGAGCCATATACAGCATCTTCGCCAAAGCTGGGTAAGAACGTACGGTATGCTTTCTTTTTCGGTCCGACAGGGGTTGGAAAAACAACGACCATTGCGAAGCTTGCGGCGAACAGCATGTTGAAGGAAAAACGAAAAATCGGCTTTATCACGGCTGATACGTATCGAATGGCAGCAGTAGAACAATTGAAGACGTACGCAAACATTTTGAATGTCCCGCTGGAGGTTGTCTTTTCTCCGAAAGAAATGGCGGCAGCGATGGAACGCTTAAGTGATTGTGACCTCATTTTTGTCGATACGGCTGGACGAAATTTTCGCAACGATGAATACGTGGAAGGCATTCGTGAATTGTTGGAGCATGGAAAAGACAGCGTGAACTATCTAGTACTTAGCTTGAGCTCCAAATTCAACGATATGAAAGCGATCGTCCAAAATTTTGCGGAAGTTCAAGTGAAGCAAGTCATTTTTACAAAAGCGGATGAAACGAACAGCTTTGGCACGATGTTGAATGTTTGTCAGGAGATGAATCTACAGCTCTCCTATGTAACGACAGGTCAAAATGTACCAGATGATATCGTTGTAGCTACACCCGAGCTGGTTTCAACGATGATTATGGGAGAGTAAACAGATGCGTGACCAAGCAGAGCAACTCCGTGAGCGGATGCTACAAAACAAGAAGACACGACCAACTAGACTGGTGACAGTGACGAGTGGAAAAGGTGGTGTCGGCAAGTCCAATTTCAGCTTGAATTTTGGGCTTGGTTTGATTGAGAAGGGTCATAAGGCGGTTTTGTTTGACTTGGATCTGGGTCTGGCAAACCTGGATGTATTAATGGGAATTACACCAAAAAAGCATCTGTTTCATTTGTTAGAGCCAGATACGACTGTTTGGGACATTATCGAGCACGGGCCAGGAGGCTTAGAATTTATCGCGGGTGGTTCTGGATTTACACAGATTATGCAATTAGATGATCACAAGCTTGATCGCTTATTCTCTCATCTGGACCCGCTGCAAGGCTATGCCGACACAATCATTTTTGATACGGGAGCAGGTTTTTCAAAAGAATCCATGCGATTCATGCTCTCCTCAGACGAGGTCATCCTCGTTACCACCCCCGAACCACCAGCGATAACGGATGCATATGCAGTCATCAAGATGCTACACGCACGTAACCCCGCTGTCTCCATTCGATTGGTGATAAACCGAGCGTCGTCGGAGAGAGAAGGGAAAATGACGGCGGACAAGCTTGCGATGGTTTCTAAACGCTTTTTGAATCTGGATATTCAGTCGCTTGGATATGTTTCGGATGATCCTTATGTTTCAAAAGCTGTTAAATTGCAGCGTCCTTTTCTACTTACATATCCACAATCGCAAGCCGCGAGAAGCATACGAAATCTGGTAGAACGGTATTTGGATCGTCCGGCTACTTCAGATGCTTCTGTCAGTGGTCTCAATGGATTTCTTGCGAAGTTGAGGCACTTCATACGATGAGACATAAAAGTAGGAAGGGAGCGACATTCGAATGAGCAAAATCCGCGTTCTCGTCACGGACGATTCTGCATTCATGCGTAAAGTAATTTCGGACATTTTATCAACGGATCCTGAGATTGAAGTGATTGATCGAGCTAAGAATGGACTCGAATGTATTGAAAAATGTAAAGAACTGGCGCCGGATGTTCTAACTCTCGACATTGAAATGCCGGTTATGAACGGTTTGGACGCTTTGGAAAAGCTGATGAATGAATGCCCGGTTCCTATTGTCATGTTGAGCAGCCTGACAAAAGAAGGGGCCGAAGCTACGATTCATGCGTTGGAGCTAGGCGCGTTTGACTTTGTAACGAAGCCGTCTGGTCCAATTTCTCTCGACATCCATAAAGTGGGCGATCGTCTTATCGAGCGCGTGAAGGCTGCGGCAGCATCGAAAGTACGTTTGAGAAAGCAGATCCCTCGCATAGTCAAACCGGTATCTTCCGAATCAAAAGCTGCACCGGCATCTCCAGTAATACGTACGAAAATACCGAGCCCGCCTGCCGTGATGCGGTCACAAGTGGGCGGAAAGGCAAGACTGGTGGTTTTAGGTACATCTACGGGTGGTCCTAAAGCATTGCAGAGTGTACTCACTGCAATTCCGGCGAATTTTCCGGCACCAATTGCCATCGTTCAGCATATGCCAGCAGGTTTCACAAAATCGTTAGCAAATCGGCTAGACTCGTTATGCCAAATTCGAGTAACCGAGGTTGTCGATGGCGAGTATTTGGAAAATGGTACAGCTTACATTGCTCCAGGAGGCTTCCATTTCGAAGTTCGTCAAGTAAATGGGAGACTTCAGGCCTATTTACATCAAGAGGAGCCACGAGGCGGTCACAGACCGTCTGTCGATATCCTGTTTGAATCAGTCAGTCAATTGACAAACGTAGACAAATGGGCAATCATCATGACAGGCATGGGAAATGATGGGACTAAAGGGCTAAAGCGTATGAAGGAGCTTGGCGCTGTCACAAGTATTATCGAAGATGAGTCGAGTTGTGTCGTATACGGAATGCCACGAGCAGCGATTCAAGCAGGCTTGGCAGACAACGTGGCCCCATTAGAAAAGATTCCAGAGCTGTTGTGCAAGCTCTTGCACTGATTTTTGGGAGGTGGATCACCTATGGATATGAATCAGTATTTGGACATGTTTATTGAGGAGTCAAAGGAACACCTACAGGCAATCAACGCCAACTTGTTACTCTTGGAAAGTGATCCGGGTAATATTGGCCACGTCAAAGAGATTTTTCGTTCCGCTCATACATTGAAGGGTATGTCGGCGACCATGGGCTTTGAAGACATGGCGAGTTTGACTCACGAAGCGGAAAATGTACTGGACCTGATTCGCAATCAGAAGTTAACGATTACCAGTGATATCATGGACGCTATTTTTCAGAGCGTAGATTTGATTGAAGGCATGGTCATCGATATCACAGAGGGTGGAGACGGTTCAGCGGATGTATCCGCTATTGTAAAGAAGCTGCGGGCGATTGTAGCTGGAGATTTTTCAGCCGAGCAGGAAGTAGCAGCTGCTACGATGGTAGTGGAAGCACCGCAAGAGGAAAGTACACCAGCTGAAGAGCATGAGCTGGACGATTATGCAATGATGGTCTTGAAGCAGTCTCAGGAGCTCGGAAATAACGTTTTGTGGATCAAAGTGACATTGAATGAAAACTGCTTGCTCAAGGCTGCTCGCTCTTACATGGTTTTTGATCAATTGGAATCCATGGGTGAAGTGATCAAAACAAAGCCAGCTGTTGAAGATATCGAGAATGAACGATTTGAACAATCGTTTGAAATCGCCTATGTGACGGAGCAATCGATTGAAAAAGTACGAACTACGATTCTTAACATTTCGGAAATCCAAGATGTGACAATCGAAACGATTCAACTGAAGAGTGAAGCTCCACCTGCTCCCGTAGTGCAACAGACGCCAGCGCCAGCTGAAAAAGGAGCAGCAGAAGCTCCTCAAGCACCTGTGAAGAAGGCGACGGCTGGTGGAAAAACAATTCGTGTGGATATCGAACGCTTGGATATCTTGATGAATCTGTTTAGCGAATTAGTCATTGACCGCGGTCGTTTGGAGCAGTTGGCACGCGAGATCGGAAAGAATGAACTGCAGGAAACCGTGGAGCACATGAGTCGGATTAGTGGCGATTTGCAAAACATCATTCTGACCATGCGGATGGTTCCGGTGGAGCAAGTATTCAATCGTTTCCCACGTATGATTCGCGATCTGCAAAAAGATCTGAATAAAAAAGTGAATCTGGAGATTATCGGTGCGGAGACAGAATTGGACCGTACTGTCATCGACGAAATCGGGGACCCACTCAATCACTTGCTGCGTAACTCGCTTGACCACGGAATTGAGTCTCCAGCAGATCGGAAAAAGGTGGGTAAGCCAGAGGAAGGAAAAATCGAGCTCCGCGCTTTCCATAGTGGGAACCATGTATTTATTGAAGTAAAAGATGACGGTGCTGGAATCAATAAAGATAAAGTTCTCAAAAAAGCGCTTGAGAGAGGGATTGTCAATCCTGCTACTGCAGATAGCATGAGCGACAAGCAAATCCACGAGTTGCTTTTTGCAGCAGGCTTTAGTACAGCGGAGGTTGTATCTGATATTTCCGGTCGTGGTGTTGGACTGGATGTCGTTAAGTCCAAAATTGAATCGTTGGGTGGCAGTGTCGGCGTAGATTCTGTGCGCGGTCAGGGCACGATTTTCCTCATTCAATTGCCGCTTACGCTCTCTATCATTTCCGCGATGCTGGTACAAGTGAAAGATGAGAAGTACGCTGTCCCACTCAGCTCCATCATTGAGACGGCTGTATTTAAAAAAGATCAAATCATGATGGCTCACCGCCAAAAAGTGATCGACTTCCGGGGACGTGTAGTTCCGCTCGTTTCGCTGCAGGACATTTTCCAAGTACCTGATAATGGGGAAACGATGGAAGATGAAGTGGCAGTCGTCATCGTACGTAAAGGTGAGAAAATGGCAGGCCTTGTCGTCGATTCGTTCATCGGTCAACAAGAGATTGTTCTAAAATCTCTCGGCAAATATCTGGTTAATGTATTTGCTATTTCAGGTGCAACGATCTTGGGAGACGGACAGGTCGCGCTCATCATAGATTGTAACTCGCTGATTAAGTAGAAGGAGGGGCAGCCGCATGCTCGATCAAAAAGAAGTCATTAGCGAAGTCAAAGTGATTGTCTTTCGATTGAAGGACGAAGAGTATGGCGTAGAGGTTCATCAAGTCAAATCCATTGAAAAGCTGGAGCACATCACAAGAGTTCCGCGAACGCCTAGTTTCGTCAAAGGGGTTATTAATCTGCGTGGCGTTGTGACACCGATTATTGACCTACGCAATCGCTTTAGTCTCGAAGAAAGCGTCTATTCCGAA
This sequence comes from Brevibacillus sp. AG, assembly GCF_028369215.1. NCBI lineage: Bacteria > Bacillati > Bacillota > Bacilli > Caryophanales > Paenibacillaceae > Brevibacillus > Brevibacillus sp. AG. The sequence goes on from NZ_JAQMYO010000002.1 coordinate 647,354, forward strand.
GCAACTCGAATCATTATCGTGGCCGTAGGTGAATTGGAAGTGGGTCTCATTGTAGATGCTGCTAACGATGTTATCGATATACCAGTTGATGCGATTGAACCGCCTCCAGAGGTTGTTGGAGGAGTGGAAGCTGCTTATTTGCGAGGTGTCGCTAAGCTGGATAAACGACTGTTAATCCTCTTAAATCTCGATAAAGTATTGAGCACTGAGGAAATCAAGCAGTTGGACGCAATTGAGGGGTAAGTAAAATGGGCGATTTTACGAAGTTTGGAGATTTCCAATTTGACGTTTTACGGGAAATCGGGAACATCGGTGCTGGTCACGCTGCCACGGCTCTCTCCAAGCTCATACAAAAAGAAATCGATATGAAAGTTCCACAAGTCAAGATTATCCCTTTCGACGAAGTTGCAGATTGTGTAGGAGGAGCGGAAACTGTAGTAGTGACCGTCTTCCTCCGCGTTGAAGGCGATTGTCCAGGGAACATGTTTTTCATCCTTGATTTGGATTCTGCCAAGCACCTACTCGAACAAATTACAGGAATTAATAAAGATGTGTACGAGTGGGAAGAGTTGGAGATTTCAGCGCTGCATGAGATTGGCAACATCTTAACAGGCTCTTATCTATCATCGTTAGCTGATTTTACACAATTAAATTTACAACCGTCTGTACCTGCACTCGCTGTGGATATGGCTGGAGCTATTCTAAGTTATGGATTAATAGCGTTGGGTCAAGCGGGTGACTTTGCCCTCACGATTGACACCGCTTTTTTCGAAGGCAATGATCAAGTAAAAGGGAACTTTTTCTTAATTCCTGATCCTGAATCGCTCCCAACACTATTTCGTTCATTAGGGGTTCCGTTCGATGGAGATTATTAAGATAGGGATGGCTGATCTTGGGGTGGCAAAGCCGCCGAGTAAGCTGCGTACTACCGGTTTAGGTTCTTGCGTAGGGGTAGTGCTCTACGATCATATCCATAAAATTGCAGGTATGGCACATGTCATGCTCCCTGAATCGTCTTTGGCTAAAAGCGGGGAGCTAACAATAGGCAAGTATGCGGATACAGCAATCCCCCATCTGATTCAGTTGATGGTGAAGGCTGGTGCTGAGACCAGACACACAGTTGCAAAATTGGCTGGCGGTGCACAAATGTTCGCATTTTTAGGGAATAATGACACCATGCGGATTGGGCCTCGGAATGTAGAGGCGTGCAAACTTGCATTGAAGGATGCTCATATAAAGATCGTGGCAGAAGATACAGGGGGAAACTGCGGTCGGACAATAGAGTTAGATGCCACAAACGGCATTCTTCAAATCAGGACCGTAAATCAAGGTGTGAAGGAAGTATAACAAATGTTAGGAACCATTTGGATTAATTTTGGATTAGGAATGCTCGCATTTCTTGTGACGCTGGGTACGGCTGTGGCGAGTAATGTCTGGCTCGTATCACTGGAGAGAGCAGGTATCGCATTTGTCCTATTCTTCCTCGCTGCATTTCCAATTCGTTGGCTGCTCGCAACGTTCATACAGTCATCTACTCCACCAATGGTTACGGACACGCTAGAGGAGACAGGCTCTCCTCTAGCGGAAGGTGGGGTCGTACTGGAAATTGGACAACTATTAGAACAGGAAGATCAAACATTTGCACCACTCTCAATCAACAAGATGGAAAGGGTTCATCCTACTGAGGATCCAGCCACCGTTGCAGAGGTCGTTAGGCGCTTATCAGATGAGTAAAGGTTGGTGACTATTCGTGGCACGGCTAACCAGTCAAGAAAAAGCAAAAGAGTTCGATAAATGGGTCATGTGGAAACAAGAGGGAAGTCGCGAGGCGGAGGTTGACTTGGTCACGCGGTTTTTGCCACTGGTAGATAAGGTGGCAAATCGGTTGGCGATTAATCTGCCAGCAAATGTGGACAAGGATGACTTGATTAGTTATGGGCGCTTTGGACTATTGGACGCTTTGGCTAAATTCGATCATACCCGGGGTCTCCAATTTGAGACGTACGCCATGTGGCGGATTCGTGGTGCAATGATCGATGGACTACGCGAGAACGACTGGATCCCTCGTACTGTTCGAGACAAGGCCAAAAAAATCGAAGAAGCATACACCACCTTGGAACAGCAAATGCTGCGAATGCCAACCGATCAAGAAGTGTCTAATTATCTGGGAATAAGCAAAAAGGAGCTTCAACAGGTTTTCTTGGAAACCTCTCTTGCTAGCATGGTTTCTATCGATGAGGCAGTAGGGGATGAAGACGAACAAAAAACAGCAAGACATTCGTATATCATTGACGAGCTCACACCTCGCCCTGATAATGTGGCGGAAGTATCCAGCTTAAAAGAGGTTCTAGTAACGGTCATCGACAAATTGCCTGAAAAGGAACGATTGGTTGTCTCTTTGTTTTATTTTGAAGAAATGACCTTATCAGAAATTGCGGAAATCATGAGCTTGTCACCTTCAAGAATATCCCAGTTGCACTCCAAAGCTCTTTTCCGACTTCGTTCTGCGTTGTCCAGATGGAAATCGCAATTAATGTAAGGGGACATTACCCAAGCTTGAGAGGGGTAGAATGATGGAAGGAATCGGGAATTATAAAATAGAAGTAAAAATTTCAGCTGATAAATTGGAGGCTGAGGTACTTCTACGTGCGGACGAACAAGATATCGACGAAATTGTCGTCTTGGAAACAGATGTTTACAAAGCATTACAAACAAGCAATGTGAAGTATGGAATTCTCGATGATGTAGTCCAGAACTTGTGTACCTTACCCGCGAAGTATGCAAATGCGAGAGTAAAGGTTGCTCAGGGGATTGCACCAGTGGCCGGAACCGATGCGACTATCGAGTACCCCTATTTGGCATCTATTAATGAAGGGGAAGGTCCAAAAGAGCTAGAGGATGGTCGAGTTGATTTTTATAATGTGACGACAATCCCTAATGTGGCAAAAGGACAACTCTTGGCACGTAAAATATCAGCAAGCCAGGGACAACCAGGCACAGCAGTTACCGGAGAGCCCATCGCTCCCAAAGCCGGCAAGGAAATAAACATAAAGCCTGGGAAAAATGTTGTGCTCAATCAAGAGCGGACGATGCTATACGCCGCTATTGACGGACAAGTCTCCTTCACGGAACAGGCAAAAATGAACGTGTTTCCCGTATTTGAAGTAAACGGGGATGTCGATTTTGGTGTTGGCAATATTGATTTTGTGGGAACGGTGGTCATTCGCGGGAACGTATTGAATGGCTTTCGCGTAAAGTCATCAGGAGATATCCGTGTACTTGGCAGTGTAGAAGGGGCCGAGTTGTACGCGGAGGGCTCTATTGAAATCAAAAGCGGGATTGTTGCCCAGGACAAAGGCTGCATTGTTGCGGGGAAAGATGTTCGGACATCCTTTATCCAAAACGCCAATGTAACGGCTGGCAATCAAGTGATTGTTTCACAAAGCATCATGTTCTCAACCATACGAGCTGGAAAGCAAATCATCTGCAAAGGAGCAAAAGGCTTCATTATTGGTGGCGTGCTTCAAGCTGGGGAAAAGATTGTGGCACGAGTATTTGGGAACAGCAGCGCCACTCCTACGATACTCGAAGTAGGAGTAAAACCAGAATTAAGACAAGAACTGGCGAACATTCAAAAAGAACTACAAAATGTGTATGAAAATTTACGCAAAACAGATCAAGGCCTAGGCGTTATTAATCAGATTCTTCAAGTCAGCAAAGAACTTCCAGCAGACAAACGTCTCATGCAAATCAAGCTAACCAATACTCGTTTGGTTTTGGAAAAAGAAAGCAAGGAATTGGAAGCACGCAGAAATGATATTGAACTCGAGCTGAAAGGGGAAGGCCCAGCAGCTATTGAGGCATATCATGTGATGTATCCAGGAATTAAAATGACGTTTGGAAAGCTGGTGCACTTTATCAAGCATGAGTATGCGAGAACGCGATTTATTGTGCTAGACGGTGAAATTAGCACAGCAACCCTCATCTAATCCAGGATGCTTACATACTTAGTGTGACAAAGGGAGTTGGGGCCATATGAGTTTGAAAGCGGTTGAATTGCAGGTGGCAATACCACGTACGCTAGAAGTCAGCCGAATTCAGGAGCATCAGCAACAACGAACCATGCATGAACAACAATCAATGATTGATCAGCGGAGAGACCTGGATGAACATATGCGCCAGCGCCCGAGCGATCTTGAGCAATCACAAAAGAACCAGATACGCGAACGAGAAAAAAAGCAAGGACAGCAAGAGCATCAGGACAAAAAAGAATCCGCTGGAAGTCAATTGTCCGAATCGAGCGAAGGTGTATCTACGAATGCTGATCTCATGAGAGATCCATTGCGTGGACGTATTATAGATATTTCTTTATAAACGAAGTCAAGCCAGAAATAAAGGTGGACAACATGGACGTAGTGTATCCCATCCTGATTGGAGCAGGAATGATCAGTATGCTTCTTGCTTTTGTCATTAAAAAGAAGCAGCCTGTTGACTCCTTTTCCTCAATACCGACACAACGCACGACGGACAAGGACGAGCTCGAAAAAAGCGTGCAGCGTCTTCAAAAACAGGTAAAGCAAGAAACCCATCTTCTTTCTGCAGAATGGCAGGAAATGAGAGCGGATCTTCTCGAGGATATCGCTAGTTTGCGCAAGCGATTAGACAATATGGAAGAAGAATGGCAAAAGAGTGAGAGTCACAAGCAAGAGGCTCCAAATGATACGGATAGGATAGAACCAGCACCTCAAGTTCAAGAGGTGGATATGCTGGCACTGCGAGAACGTTATCGCCGTGCCTTTGAGCTGAGTAAAGAAGGTTTGTCTCGGGATGAGATCGCAAAACGACTCGGTGCCGGCAGAGGGGAAATCGATTTGGTCTTTTCCTTGGCTGACAGGCATGAGCGAGGTCTTGCCGATGCGTAAACAAGAGCTATTATTTGGATTTGGAGCAGGACTGATTGTGGCTACCTCCATTATTGGACTGTTAGCGCCTAAGCAAACTGCGCAAGCACCAGCCCTGACTGTCGATCAAATGAAAGTAGCTGCACAAGAGCTGGAAATGGTCGTACTTACAGCAGAAGAATACAAACAGTGGCAGGAAGAAAAGAAAGTGAACGTACAGCCAGCTCCTGGAGTGCCTAAGGCGCCAGTTACGCCAAAGGTAGGTCAAACCGTGGCGCCTGTGACTAAGCAACCGCAGACGCCAACTGTACAGCCTACGACACCTGCAGCTTCATCGGAACAAAAGGTGATTCCGCCAACGAATCCAGAGAGTAAGGACGACCAGCCTACTCCAACCGTACCGAATACGCAGACACCAACGTCACCCAATACGTTGGCACCTAAAGCTCCGACAGTAGAAGCACCAGTAGCAGATAAGAAGGTATCTTTCACTGTTCCTTACAAAGCAACTGCAGAAGATGTAGCGCAGATTCTAGTAAAGGAAGGAATCCTTCCTACCGACAATCAATTTGTGGCACAGCTACGTGCGAGCGACAAGCTAAATCGTATTCGTGTAGGTACCTATGAAGTGTCGACCGCCGCTCAGGAAGCAGACATCGTCAAGTTGATCACAACACCGCCTAAAAAATAGGCGGTTTTTTCAATGTAACCAAATGTGTCCATTTGTCCTCTGCCAAGAAGGGTCAAAACTTTTTTTACGAAATAAATGGAATTCGTTTGTTGCAATTGAAACTCCCATATGATATATTCATTTACGGTGTTGAAATCGCACGTCCACCAATTCCGGCAACGGTGCTGCCTAAGGCAGAATTGCTAGGAACATGCGGTGAGGCGGAGGTACGCATCACAAAAACCATTTTTGAAGGAGGTGTGAAATATGGCAGTAATTTCGATGAAACAATTGCTCGAGGCTGGTGTACACTTTGGTCACCAAACTCGTCGTTGGAACCCGAAAATGGCTCGCTATATCTTCACCGAACGTAACGGAATCTACATTATCGACCTGCAAAAAACCGTTAAAAAAGTAGAGGAAGCGTACAACTTCGTACGTGAACTCGCTCAAGACGGCGGTAAAGTGCTCTTCGTTGGTACGAAGAAACAAGCACAAGAATCCGTTAAAGAAGAAGCAGAACGCACAGGTCACTACTTCATCAACCAACGTTGGTTGGGTGGTACCCTGACAAACTTCACAACCATCAAAAAACGTACATCTCGCTTGGCTGAGCTGAAGCGCATGGAAAACGATGGTACTTTCGAAGTATTGCCTAAGAAAGAAGTTATCGTTCTGCGCAAAGAAATGGATCGTCTGGAAAAATTCTTGGGCGGTATCGCTCACATGGATAAACTGCCTGACGCTCTGTTTGTAATCGATCCTCGTAAAGAGCGCATCGCTGTAGCAGAAGCTCGCAAATTGGGTATCCCAATCGTTGCAATCGTAGATACTAACTGTGATCCAGATGAGATCGACTATGTGATCCCAGGTAACGATGATGCAATTCGCGCTGTGAAACTGCTGACTGCTAAAATGGCAGATGCTCTGCAAGAAGGAAACCAAGGTACAGAGCAACAAGCAACAACAACTGCGTAAGCATGTGTGTAAAATGGGTGGACTGAGGGTGTCAGAACCCCCCGTCCATCCTTTTTTGTTGAATATTGTTGCCGTGCAGGTTAGCACGCAACATGCTTTTCGACTATAATAAGATCGTAACTTTTCGAGGAGGTTTCACTCAATGGCAATTAGTGCACAAGCTGTTAAAGAACTGCGCGAGCGTACAGGCGCAGGTATGATGGATTGCAAACGCGCGCTGGAAGAAACAGCAGGCGACATGGAAAAAGCGATTGACTTGCTCCGTGAGCGCGGTGTAGCGAAAGCAGCAAAAAAATCTGGTCGTATCGCAGCAGAAGGTTTGACTGCAACAGCAGTAGCTGGAAACGTAGCAGCAGTTGTTGAAGTGAACTGCGAAACTGACTTCGTAGGTAAAAACCCTGAGTTCCAAGCACTCGTTAAAGACATCGCTGAGCACGTTGTATCCCAACGCCCTGCATCTGTTGAAGAAGCGCTGGAGCAACCTTTCAAAGGTGCTGGCGAGACTTTGGGTCATGTAATCAACGAGAAAATCGCGACTATCGGAGAGAACATCTCCTTCCGTCGTTTTGCACTCTCCGAGAAAACAGACAACGGCGCATTCGGTGCTTACCTCCACATGGGTGGCCGTATCGGCGTTCTGGTTACTTTGGAAGGTACACAAGACGAGACACTGGCTCGCGACCTGGGCATGCACGCAGCAGCGTCCAACCCACGTTTTGCTAACCGTGAAGAAGTTTCCGCTGATGAGATCGAGCGTGAGCGTGAAGTTCTGAAAAACCAAGCACTGGCTGAAGGCAAACCTGCTAACATCGTTGAGAAAATGGTAGAAGGCCGCCTCTCCAAATTCTTCGAAGAATACGTACTGGTTGAGCAACCATTCGTAAAAGATACTGACAAGAAAGTAGCTGTTCTGTTGAAAGAAGCAGGCGCTACCTTGAAAGGATTCGCTCGCTTCCAAGTAGGCGAAGGTATCGAGAAGAAACAAGAAGACTTCGCAGCTGAAGTAATGGCTCAAGTTAATAAGCAATAATAAAGGTTATAGGGAACACCTTCGTGTTCCCTATTTTCAAAGCGAGAGTTTCACTTTGTGTGAAACTTTCTGCATGTAAATAGCAGTGTGTACCTGTTCCCAATTAGAAGGAATGCAGACTGGGCACAGAGAATGATTCATGAATGGAGGCCGTTTCACATGCCACTTCCTGCCTATAAACGGGTTGTGTTAAAGTTGAGTGGGGAAGCTTTGGCGGGGGACTTAGGGTATGGGATTGACCCAAAGGTAATTTTCTCCGTCGCTAACCAGATCAAGGAAATCGTAGAATTGGGTGTACAAGTCGCAGTAGTCGTCGGAGGAGGTAACATCTGGCGCGGACTTTCAGGCAGCTCTAAAGGAATGGATCGGGCAACAGCCGATTACATGGGGATGCTGGCCACAATTATGAACTCACTCGCCTTGCAGGATGGGTTAGAAAAAGTGAACGTCCCGACTCGTGTTCAAACCTCGATTGAGATGAGACAGGTAGCAGAACCATACATACGCCGTCGTGCCATTCGTCATTTGGAAAAAATGCGTGTGGTCATCTTCGCTGCCGGTACTGGTAACCCTTACTTTTCAACGGATACGACTGCTGCTTTGCGTGCAGCTGAAATTGAAGCTGAAGTAATCCTGATGGCGAAAAACAAGGTAGACGGTGTGTACACTGCAGATCCAAGCCTTGACCCGAACGCTAAGAAGTACGACCAGTTGACATTCCTGGAAGTGCTGAATAAAGGTTTAGGTGTCATGGATTCAACAGCGTCCAGCCTGTGCATGGATAACAGTATTCCGTTGATCGTCTTTAACATTTCTGAAGAAGGCAATATTCGTCGGGCAGTAATGGGCGACAAAATCGGTACTCTAGTGAAAGGGGAATAATTATGCCACAAACTGTGCTAAAAGACATGGAAGATCGCATGAATAAAGCGATCAATGCTTTGAAAAGAGATCTGTCTAGCCTGCGTGCAGGTCGTGCGAACCCAGCGATGCTGGAGCGTGTTACAGTAGACTACTACGGCACTCCAACGCCGATTAGCCAATTGGCAAACATCAGCGTTCCAGAACCACGTATGCTGACTATCCAGCCTTGGGATAAAACCGCGCTCAAAGAAATTGACCGTGCGCTGCAACAATCGGATTTGGGAATATCCCCATCCAACGATGGTGTGATTATCCGTCTGATGATTCCTCCACTCACAGAAGAGCGTCGTAAAGAGCTCGTGAAGCTGGCAGGAAAAGGTGGAGAAGAAGCAAAGGTAGCTATTCGTAACATCCGTCGTGATGCAAACGATGAAATCAAAAAGCTGGAAAAAGCTGCTACCATTTCTGAGGACGATTCCCGTCGTCATCAAGAAACCATACAAAAAGCGACGGATAAATTCATCGCCGAAGTTGACAAGATCGTTAAGGACAAAGAGAAAGACATTTTGGAAGTATAGGTAATGGTAATCCCCCTCGTTTGAGGGGGATGTACGTCTATATCTCTCATTACGGGGGAACACTTTATGTTAGAACATCTGGCGCGCAAATGGGGCCGCAAAGAAAAGCAAACGGAGCCAGCCGAGTTGGATCGTTCCGGGAAGATCCCGGAACATGTGGCGATTATTATGGATGGCAACGGTCGTTGGGCCAACAAGCGCAGTTTACCCCGGGTTGCCGGGCACCGTGCAGGAATGAAAGCAGTAAAGGAAGTCGTCAAGGCTGCAGACGAGATTGGTGTGCGTTATATGACGATGTACGCATTCTCTACCGAAAATTGGAAGCGCCCACGAGATGAAGTGGATTTTCTCATGAAACTTCCGCAGGAATTTTTGTCGACAGAATTGGATGAATTAATAGAACGTGGTGTTCGCATTCGCATGCTGGGCAGTAAAAACGAGCTGCCTTCTCATACGCTGAAAGCACTGCTGGAAGCAGAAGAGAAAACGAAGGACAATAGCGGTCTGCAATTGAATTTTGCTCTGAATTACGGCGGGCGAGATGAACTTGCGAAAGCATTTTCAGAGATGGCGGCACAAGTAAAAGCAGGTGAGCTTCAACCAGAGCAACTGACTGAGGAATTGATATCGAGCTACCTGTATACAAGCGAAATTCCCGATCCAGACCTCTTGATTCGCACAAGTGGAGAGATTCGCTTGAGTAACTTTATGCTGTGGCAATTGGCATATACAGAATTATGGTTTACGGATGTGCTATGGCCTGATTTTACCCGTGAACATTTTTATCAAGCAATCGTGGAATACCAAGGCCGAGCTCGTCGCTACGGGGCGGTATAACCGAGAGGTGGAATCAGTTGAAGCAACGTATAATAACAGGCCTGATTGGTGGGGCTGCTTTTCTATTATTGATGTATGCTGGTGGAGTTTGGTACTCACTATTGGTGTTTTTACTGGCTGTCATTGGCTATTTTGAATTTATGAGAATGGCTGGCATTCAGTCATTTTATTTGGCAGGATTGCTCGGATATGTATTGATGTTAAGCATTTTGTGGCCGTCTCTATTATTTTCGGATTGGTTCAGTATCAGCATGCCGGATCTGATGCTGCCCGTCATCCTGCTCTTGTTGATTTACTCCGTTTTACGGAAAAATCAGTTTCACATTGAACACGTCGCCCTTACGTTGGTGGGGGCGTTATACATAGGCTACGGTTTTACTTATATGGCCGCTACCCGAAACCTACCTGAAGGATTCATGCTGACGGTCATGGTCATTATGGGAATCTGGTCGACTGATTCGGGCGCCTATTTTGTGGGAAAAGCAATAGGCAAGCGTAAACTGTGGCCAGAAATAAGTCCAAACAAGACGGTGGAAGGGGCCTTAGGAGGTCTCGTCGCTTCTGTCTTGATTGTCCTTTCCATCAATGCAAGCTTTGGACATTTTGCGATTGATCAGGCTTTGACTATCGCACTTGTTGCGGGGATCGTCGGGCAATTGGGTGATTTGGTTGAGTCGGCTTTCAAGAGACATTTCCATGTAAAAGATTCAGGACAGCTCATTCCGGGTCACGGGGGCGTTTTGGATCGCTTTGATAGTTTTTTGCTCGTCTTTCCGGTTCTACATCTATTAGGTATTGTCTAAAACCTTTTGCATATAGAAAGAGATATAGAGGGTGAAATCCGTGAAAAAAATAGCGCTCTTAGGTTCAACGGGGTCAATTGGAACGAGTACGCTTGAAGTCGTAGACCAGCATCCTGAGGATTTTTCGGTGGTAGCTATGGCTGCTGGAACAAACGTCGATCTATTGACACGCCAGGTGGAAAAATTCAAGCCCGATCTCGTTTCTGTGGGAAATGAGGAGGCTGCCGTTGAACTGCGAGATAGATTGGCGGGTAAGTCTCAACCAGAAATCGTTTACGGGGCGGAAGGATTGGAACTGGTTGCCCGTCATGAAGCTGCCAATTTCGTTATGACTGCTGTTGTCGGCAGTGTAGGGGTCGCACCTACACTCGCTGCGATTGAGGCGGGAAAAACAATTGGACTGGCCAACAAAGAGACACTGGTGAGCGCTGGCCCTGTCGTCATGAAACGAGCGAAAGAAAAAGGCGTATCGATTATTCCAGTAGACAGCGAGCATTCAGCTGTCTACCAATGTCTGCAAGGGGAGCGCAAGGAAGATGTGGCGCGGGTCATTTTGACCGCTTCAGGAGGTTCTTTCCGTCACCTCTCTCGCGAGGATCTACAGCAAGTGACAGTAGAGCAGGCATTGGCTCATCCGAATTGGAGCATGGGTGCAAAAATTACCATCGATTCTGCTACCATGATGAACAAAGGTTTTGAAGTGATCGAGGCTCATTGGCTGTTCGATTTACCTTATGAGCAAATCGAATGCGTATTGCATTATGAAAGTATCATACACTCTATGGTAGAATACAAAGACAGAGCGGTCATGGCTCAACTCGGTACGCCGGATATGAAGGTTCCGATTCAGTACGCCATGAGCTATCCCATCAGAAAAGAACTGCCTACCGAACCACTCGATTTGGTCAAGATCGCCACGCTTCATTTTGCAGCCATGGATTATGAGCGTTATCCACTGTTAAAATTAGCGTATGAGTGCGGCATGGCAGGAGGTACGCATACTGCGGTACTGAATGCAGCCAATGAAGTCGCAGTTGATAGGTTCTTGAAGGGAGCGATCCGTTTTTTGGACATCGAAAAGGTCGTCCGAAAAACATGCGAAGCTCACCCTGGTGTAGCGAGTCCAGAGCTTGCAGATATTTTTGCAGCTGATGAGTGGGCACGCTCTTATGCGCTCGTCTCCATCTAAGGAAATATGAGTGTTAGATACTTGACAGAAAGGTGGCTGTTCACTTGCCTTTGCCCAACCTGGATTCCGTTGAATCAATTCTCGCGATTGTAGTTGTATTTGGGGTACTTGTCTTTGTGCACGAACTAGGACACTTCCTTCTGGCCAAGAAGGCAGGAATCTTATGTCGTGAATTTGCACTGGGAATGGGGCCAAAAATTTTTCGCGTGAAGCGGGGAGAAACGGAATACACCTTACGCCTGTTACCCATCGGTGGTCTCGTTCGCATGGCGGGGGAAGACCCGGAGATGGATATGTTGAAACCGCACATGGAAGTAAGCGTGGAGCGGGATGCGTTAGGAAAGGTCACACATATTTTGCTCGATGGGCCAAGTACTGGTTCACCTCGTGCGATTACCGGTACGGTGGTACATTTTGATCTGGAGCAAAATTTAAATATCGTGCTTGAACTAGATGGAGAGCAGAAGACATTTGCTGTTCATCCACAGGCTCAGCTGGTCAAGGATGGACAAGAAGTACAGATTGCTCCTCTGAACAGACAGTTCAAAGGCAAGACAGTTTCCCAACGTTTTTGGGCGATTTTTGCAGGACCTGCAGCCAACTTTTTGCTGGCGTTTGTTTTGTTTATCGTGATCGGCTTCTTGTACGGCGTACCGAATGGCAGCCATCTGGGGAATGTGATTCCGGGAGGACCTGCTGCTCAAGCTGGATTATTGCCAGGTGATAAGGTGATCGCGATTCAAGGTCAGCCTGTATCCTCGTGGAAAGACGTTGTAGAGAAGATTAGCAAAGCGCCAGACCAACAATTAACATTTGAGTACGAGCGCAATGGCCAGCGTATGACTGTGCCAGTTAAAGTAGGGAAAGACGAAAATAACGTGGGCAAAATCATGGTAACCAATGCACTCACGTTTGCCCCAGGAGAAGTTCTCAAATACGGTGCAACTTCCACTTACGAGTTTACGATGATGATCCTGAAAAGCTTGGGAATGCTCGTGACGGGTGAATATGGGCTGAAGGACTTGAGTGGTCCAGTCGGTATTTTCAAGATGACAGGAGAGGTTGCTCAACAAGGTATGGCGATTCTATTGAAATGGGCTGCTGTATTGAGCATTAACCTTGGATTGTTCAATCTGTTGCCACTGCCTGCCTTAGATGGCGGACGTCTCGCATTCTTGGGAGTAGAGGCGTTGCGTGGTCGACCTGTTGACCCTCATAAAGAAGGAATGGTTCATTTCCTGGGCTTTGCCTTTTTGATGTTGCTGATTTTGGTAGTGACTTGGAATGATCTGCAACGATTGTTCTCCTAATCACGTACTAACATGATAGAAAGAAAAACAGACATACCTAAAAGGATGGTGCAAAATGTTCAAGCGCGAGGAGACGAAACCGGTTTTTGTAGGTGGAGTGCAAATCGGGGGCCAAAAAAGCGTAGTCATCCAGTCGATGACGACAGCAGACACTCGTGATGTAGAAAAAACTCTGGCTGAAATTCAGAGACTGCACGATGTCGGTTGCCAAATTGTTCGCTTGGCCGTCATCAATGAAGATGCAGCCCGTGCCATCAAAAAAATTAAAGAACGCTCCCCATTGCCGCTTGTTGCCGACATTCATTTCGACCACAAGCTCGCGTTGATTGCACTGGAGAGCGGGATTGATAAAATTCGGATCAACCCAGGAAACATCGGTTCGAAAGAAAAAACGCAACGTGTAGTGGAAGCGTGCCGCGAGCGCAATGTTCCGATCCGTATCGGGGTCAACTCCGGTTCAGTGGAGAGAAGACTTTTGGAGAAATACGGTTACCCTTCTCCGGAAGCGATCGTAGAAAGTGCGATAGACCACGTGCAAATTCTGGAAGACTTGAATTACGACAACATCGTCATTTCCTTGAAGTCTTCCGATGTTCCAACAATGATCCAAACATATTCGTTGATGGCACAGAAACGCAACTATCCACTGCATGTCGGTGTTACAGAAGCAGGTACACAGTTTTCCGGCAGCATTAAGTCTTCAGTTGGAATTGGAACGGTATTGTCGATGGGAATCGGTGACACCATCCGCGTATCCCTGACGGCTGATCCTGTTGAAGAAATTAAAGTAGCGAAACAAATCCTTCGCAGCTTGGATATCGTGAACAACGATCCAGTGGTTATTGCATGCCCATCTTGCGGTCGATGCGCAATTGACCTGATCGGCTTGGCAACAAAAGTCGAAGATGCCATTTCGACGCTGAAAGTACCGTTAAAAGTAGCGGTAATGGGTTGCGCGGTTAATGGTCCTGGTGAAGCTCGTGAAGCAGATGTAGGCGTTGCCGGCGGAAATGGCGAGGGCTTGATTTTCCGTAATGGTGAAATTGTTCGGAAAGTAAAAGAAACCGAGTTGTTTGAAGAGCTGATGAAAGAAATTAATGAAATTGTAAACGAGCAAAAACCTACAACTGTTGGGTAATGCACGTTGATTGCTGATAAGGCATAAGGAGGACACGCATGTGTTGAAGCAAAGTCAAATGTTGATCCCTACCCTGCGGGAAGTGCCATCCGACGCGGAGATTGCCAGCCACAAACTGCTACTCCGTGCTGGTATGGCCCGCCAACTGGCTTCCGGTATTTATACGTACCTGCCCCTGGCGCTCCGTTCCCTGCACAAAATCCAAGCGATTGTGCGTGAAGAAATGAACAATGCTGGGGGACAAGAGCTGTTGATGCCAGCGATGCAACCAGCTGAGCTGTGGCATCAAACGGGTCGTTGGGATGTATACGGTCCCGAGCTCGTTCGCCTGCGTGACCGTCATGATCGTCCTTTTGCCTTGGGTCCAACCCACGAAGAAGTCATTACGAGTCTCGTGCGTGATGAGATTAACTCTTACAAAAAACTCCCGATCAACCTTTATCAAATTCAAACCAAGTTCCGTGATGAAGTGCGTCCACGCTTCGGTTTGATTCGTTGCCGCGAGTTTATTATGAAGGATGCTTACTCTTTTGATACGTCACAAGAAGGTCTGGATCGCAACTTCCAGGCGATGTATGATGCGTACACGAACATCTTTACCCGTGTAGGCTTGAACTTCCGTGCAGTAGAAGCGGATGCAGGTGCAATCGGCGGAAAAGGCACTTACGAATTCATGGCGCTGTGCGACATTGGGGAAGACACGATTGCTTATTCTGAAGAAGGCGATTATGCGGCCAACTTGGAAAAAGCAGAAGTCGTGTACAAGCCATCTGCGAAGCCAGCAACAGAAGCGCCAGCTCGCGAAAAATTGCATACGCCTGGTACCAAAACGATCGACCAATTGGTGCAAGCACTGCAAATCGAAGCAAAGCAAATCATCAAGAGCCTCATTTATCGCATAGACGACAAGCTGGTTATGGTTCTGGTGCGCGGTGATCATGAGATCAATGAAGTGAAGCTGAAAAATTTGTATGATGCGACGATCGTAGGGCTGGCTTCTGAAGTGGATATCGTTTCGGTAACAGGAGCTCCAGCAGGATTTGTTGGCCCTGTTGGCATTGATCCTGAAAAAGTGGAAATCATTGCGGACAATTTTGTTCAAGAAGTTTATGATGGTGTCGTCGGTGCCAATGAAACAGACTATCATCTGACTCATGTAGTTGCTGGCCGTGATTTCACGGTTTCCCAGTACGCTGACTTGCGCAACATTACAGAAGGCGACGAGTGCCCTCGTACAGGTGGTGTTATCAAGTTTGCACGTGGTGTAGAAGTCGGTCACGTATTCAAGCTGGGTACGAAATACTCCACAGCGATGGGTGCTACGTACCTGGATGAGAATGGTCGCAGTCAACCAATGATCATGGGTTGCTACGGAATCGGTGTATCTCGTACGATTGCGGCAGTGATCGAGCAGAACAATGATGAAAATGGAATCATTTGGCCAGTATCTGTTGCACCTTTCCATGTGCATGTGATTCCGGTCAATGTTAAAGTAGAAGAGCAACGGCAAGCTAGTGAACAAATTACAGAAGCATTGCGCAAGGCTGGCGTAGAAGTTTTGTTTGACGATCGTCCTGAGCGTGCTGGTGTGAAGTTTAAAGATGCCGATTTGATTGGATTGCCCCTGCGTATTACGGTTTCCGATAAAGCTGCACAAGAAGGAACAGTTGAAGTGCGTATCCGCAAAAACGGTGAAACACATGATGTGAAGCTGGATCAATTGGTCGATGAAGTGAAAGGTCACTTATCTCGTGTTGACCAAACAGGAGCTGCATTGTTCGGTAACTAGTTGCATGCAGGAATAAGAAGGATTTTGTCGAATTTTTACGGGGTACTCCCCTAGCTTAAAGGGGAGTGCCTCTTTTTCTTGTTTGAACGCTCACTTATAGGGAAGGTGGGAAAACCGTGGACCGTTTACAAGAGCAAAAGCATCGCTTCTCCCTATTGGTCAAGCAAATGGAAGTTCCTGACGAATGGGTGGAGCGATTTTTTCTTGATGCTCAGATTGAAAAGTTAGAGCTGTATAAGCAGAACAAAGAATGGGTTTTTCACTTTGCCCTCCCGAGAATGATACCTGCAGATGTTTATGCAGCTTTTACCAAGCGATTGACGCATACATTTTCACATCTAGCCAAAGTAGATACCCGATTTCATTATCTCCAAAAGCCATCACTCGATCATGTAGTCGAAGAGTATTGGGATGTCTTGCTGGCGGGTCTGGAGCCAGCTCTGAACTCCTTGGCAGGTACGATGCGTCAAGCACGTAAGCAAGTCGACCAACAGGAAGTCAAGGTGTACTTGCCAACGGAGATGTCCGTTGAGGTTGCCAAACGTAAACGAGCGGATAATGAGCTTTTGGCTGCTTTCCAAAAAGCTACCGATTGCTCGATGCGCTTTACTTTCCATGGGGAAGAAAGCGATGACGCGTATAAGGCCTTTGAGGAGCAACGTAAAGAGGAAGAGCGTGCTCTCGTCGAAGTTGTGATGACAGCTGCTCAGCAAGAGAGCAAATCGTCTGATAAAGCTGAGGCTGTCACTACGCTCATGATGGGCTATGAAATCAAAGATGCGCCGATCCCGATTTGCGAGATTCAAGATGAGGAACGCCGTATCGTCATCCAAGGAACCGTTTTTAACGTAGAAGTTAAAGAGCTTCGCAGTGGACGCCATTTGCTCACGTTCAACGTTTCAGATTATACGGATTCTCTCACGGTGAAGATGTTCTCCCGCGATAAAGAAGACGTGAAAATGCTTGAATTGCTGAAAGACGGCATGTGGGTGAAAGTACGGGGAAGTGTACAGCATGACACATTTGTACGCGATCTTGTGATGAATGCCAATGATTTGAACCAGATTGAGCAGGTCATTCGCAAAGATCACGCTGAAGAAAAACGTGTCGAGCTCCACTGCCATACGCCAATGAGTGCGCTGGATGCCGTTGCATCCGTAAAATCACTGGTCTCGACGGCAGCAAAGTGGGGTCATAAAGCAATTGCTGTCACTGACCATGGTGTCGTACAGGCTTTTCCAGAGGCGTATTCTATCGCCAAAAAGAACAACATCAAATGCATTCTCGGTATGGAAGCCTACGTAGTCGAAGATGGTATCGATATCGTTTACAACATGCAAGCAGACAACAATCTCTCCATTGATGAAAATACCGAATACGTCGTGTTTGATACGGAGACGACGGGGTTAAACGCCTCAGAGCATACAATCATCGAGATCGCTGCTGTCAAAATGAAAGGCTCAGAAATTGTCGACCAATGGACGGAACTGATCGACCCGCAATTGGAAATTGGGCCAAAGACAACCGAGATTACGGGGATTACCAACGAAATGCTCCGCGGGCAAGAGACACTCGATGTGGTACTCCGCAAGTTCAAAGATTTTACTGGTGACGCCATCCTCGTTGCGCATAATGCAGAGTTTGATAAAGCGTTTATTAACGCCTGCGCCAAAAGGATTGGCATGGAACCATGGACCAATCCATTTTTAGATACCCTGCCTTTGGCGCGTTTGATGTACAAAGGAATGCGCAATTATCGTTTGGGATCATTAGCGAAAAAGTTCAACGTCGAGCTCATTAATGCTCACCGTGCGTTGGACGATACCGTGGCCTTGGCTCAAGTGTTCCAGCAAATGCTGAAGGACATAAAAGAAGCGGAAATCAAATCGCTTGCTGAACTGAATGAAAAAAGCAACGAAGAGGCGGATTACAAGAGTGGTCGTCCATTCCATGCGACGATTCTCGTGCAAAATAAAGAAGGCCTCAAAAACCTGTACAAGCTCGTGAGTCGTTCCCATGTGGAAACCTTCTTCCGTTGGCCACGAATTCAGCGAAGCCAGCTGACCAAATACCGTGAAGGCTTGTTAATCGGGACAGCATGTAAGGA
Source organism: Brevibacillus sp. AG (assembly GCF_028369215.1). Taxonomy (NCBI): domain Bacteria; kingdom Bacillati; phylum Bacillota; class Bacilli; order Caryophanales; family Paenibacillaceae; genus Brevibacillus; species Brevibacillus sp. AG. The sequence goes on from NZ_JAQMYO010000002.1 coordinate 665,548, forward strand.
TGGCGAGCTGATGCAGTCGATTCTGCGTGGTAAGTCACCAGAAGAACTGAAGGAAGTTGCTAGTTATTACGACTTTTTGGAAATACAGCCGGTTGCTCATTACTCACCACTATTGCGTAATGAAGAAATTCCATCATTGGAGACGATGAAGGGCTATCATCAAAAGATTGTGGAAATGGGAAAAGAGCTCGGCAAGCTGGTCGTAGCCACAGGAGATGTGCATTTTCTCAATCCGCAAGATGAAATCTTCCGCGATGTTTTCTTATTGTCAAAAGGGGACCCAACGGCAGGAAACCAGCCGCCGCTTTACTTCCATACAACGGAAGAGATGCTAGATGCGTTTTCCTTTTTGGGGGAAGAGACCGCAAAAGAAATTGTTGTAACCAATACGAATGCCATTGCGGATATGATTGAGGATATTAGTCCGATTCCAGACAAGCTGTACACGCCGATCATTGAAGGGGCGGATGATGAGCTGCGTCAAATGTGTTATGACAAAGCAAGGTTGTTGTATGGTGATCCATTGCCCGAACTGGTCGAGCATCGCTTGGAAAAAGAATTGAACAGTATCATCAAGCACGGCTTCGGTGTGATTTATTTGATTTCTCAGCGTTTGGTAACGAAATCGTTGAATGATGGTTACCTGGTAGGTTCACGTGGGTCTGTAGGCTCGTCTTTTGTTGCCACGATGTCTGAGATTACTGAGGTAAACCCATTGCCTCCTCACTATCGTTGTCCAGATTGTAAGCACAGTGAATTTATCACAGACGGTTCCATCGCCTCTGGGTTTGACCTGGAGGATAAAGCATGCACAGAATGCGGCACGATGTATGCCAAAGACGGGCAAGATATTCCGTTCGAAACGTTCCTTGGTTTTAAAGGCGACAAGGTACCGGATATTGACTTGAACTTCTCTGGTGACTATCAGCCGCGTGCACATAAATACACACAAGAGCTGTTCGGAGCGGATTACGTTTATCGTGCCGGAACGATTGGTACCGTTGCGGAAAAAACAGCGTATGGCTACGTGCGAAAGTATGCCGATGAGCGTGGCATGACGCTGCGTAATGCGGAGATATCCAGGATCGTCAACGGCTGCACAGGCGTAAAAAGGACGACGGGACAGCATCCGGGCGGTATTATCGTAGTACCTGACTACATGGAGATTGAAGACTTTTGTCCGATTCAGTTCCCGGCTGATGATAATGAATCAGAATGGCGCACAACCCATTTCGACTTCCACTCCATTCACGATAACTTGCTGAAACTTGATATTCTGGGACACGATGATCCGACCGTTATTCGTATGTTGCAAGACTTGACGGGAATGGACCCGAAGACGATTCCACTGGATGATAAAAAGACCATGTCCATCTTCAGTACCACCGAAGCGTTGGGAGTTACACCAGAACAAATCGGTACGAACATGGGAACACTTGGCATTCCTGAGTTTGGAACCAAATTCGTACGTCAGATGTTAGAAGACACCAAACCGACTACGTTTGCCGAGCTCGTTCAGATTTCTGGACTTTCACACGGTACGGACGTTTGGCTGAATAATGCACAGGACTTGATTCGAAACGGTACATGTAAGCTGCCGGACGTAATTGGTTGTCGTGACGATATCATGGTGTACTTGATCTATAAAGGGCTAGAGCCTTCTCGTGCCTTTAAGATCATGGAGTCTGTACGTAAAGGTAAAGGGGTTCCTGAAGACGACCAAGAAGAAATGCGCAATAACAATGTGCCAGAATGGTATATTCAATCGTGTCAGCGGATCAAGTACATGTTCCCGAAGGCGCACGCGACTGCTTACGTCATGATGGCAGTACGGATCGCATACTTCAAAGTTCATCGTCCATTGGAGTTTTACGCGACGTATTTCACTGTTCGCGCAGATGACTTTGATATTCCGTTGATGGTCAAAGGCTCAGCAGCGATCAAGCAAAAGATTGAAGAGATCGAGGGTAAGGGACACGATGCACAGCCAAAAGAAAAGGCATTGCTGACTGTCTTGGAGATGGCGCTGGAAATGGTAGAACGCGGCTTCCGTTTTACGAACGTTGATTTGTACAAATCGGACGCAACGCGCTTCCTGATCGAGGGTGACACTCTGATCGCTCCATTCAACGCCCTGCCTGGCTTAGGGACGAACGCAGCGATCAGTATCGTACAGGCGAGAGAACAAGGGGAGTTTTTGTCCAAGGAAGACCTCTTATCCCGTTCCCGCATCTCCAAGACCATTTTGGAGTTCTTGGACGAACAGGGTGCGTTGAAAGGACTGCCGGAATCCAATCAGTTATCTTTGTTCTAAGGCTTGCTGTCAAGGCAGACGGTCATCCAAAGGTTGTCAGCGGAGGGCTGTTATGCTATAATTTTTTTGGAAATACTGGTTTTATACGCATGGCTGATCGAGAGTGGGGAAACCCACTCTTTCTTTCTGGCTACACCTCATGGTTCAAATGAGAAGGAGGTACTTGCTTGAGCAAGGTAACGGGCATCGTCACTGAACTCGTCACGCCCATCGTTGAAGAAGTGGGCCTGGAGCTGGTTGACATCGAGTACAAAAAGGAAGGCAGCAACTGGTTTCTGCGCGTGTTTATCGACAATGAAACTGGCAACATCGATATTGATGACTGCCGCCTTGTCAGCGAGAAGCTGAGCGAAAAACTAGACGAAGTAGATCCCATCCCTACGGCATACTTTTTAGAAGTATCTTCGCCGGGTGCTGAGCGCCCTTTGCGTAAGGATAAGGATTTCACGAAAGCTGTTGGCAGACATGTTCATATCACAACAAAAGAGCCAGTAGAAGGATCAAGCCAGTTCGAAGGCGAACTGATATCCTTTGAAGATGGCAAGCTGACAGTGAAAGAGGCAAAGAAAACGTATGTAATTTCCCAAGAGCAAATTGACACAGCCAGATTGGCGATTGTTTTTTAATTGTCAGTAGCTTGTGGTAGCCCGTGGTAAGTAAAGGAGGAGGCAACGAAAGTCATGAACGGCGATTTTATCGAGGCTTTAGAAGCCATTGAGAGAGAGAAAGGCATCACCAAAGACGTACTGATTGAGGCCATCGAAGCGGCTCTTATCTCTGGATACAAACGTAACTTCAACTCGGCCCAAAATGTACGGGTGGATGTAAATCGTCATTCAGGTATGGTGCGTGTGTTTGCGCGGAAGAACGTAGTAGAAGAGGTATTGGATACGCGCCTAGAGATCTCTCAAGAAGCAGCACAAGAAATCGATCCTAACTTCCGTCTGGAGGACATCGTCGAAATCGAGGTAACGCCTCGTGATTTCGGTCGTATTGCTGCTCAGACAGCGAAGCAAGTGGTTACACAGCGCATTCGCGAAGCGGAGCGCGGTTTGATCTACAGCGAGTTTATTGAGCGTGAAGACGATATCGTAACAGGCGTCGTTCAGCGTATGGACGCTCGCAATTATTACATTGATCTGGGTAAGGCGGAAGCCGTTATGCCGATCACCGAAAAAATGCCATCCGAAGATTTTAAATCTCAAGATCGTGTGAAGGCATACATCATCAAAGTAGAGAAAACCACTAAAGGACCGCAAATCGTCGTTTCTCGTACTCACCCGGGGCTTTTGAAGCGTCTCTTCGAATTAGAAGTGCCAGAAATATATGACGGTGTGGTTGAAATCAAATCTGTTGCGCGTGAAGCGGGCGATCGCTCGAAGATCGCTGTGCATTCCATCAACGCAGATGTTGATCCAGTAGGTGCTTGTGTCGGTCCAAAGGGCATGCGCGTCCAAACGATCGTTACGGAGCTGAAAGGCGAAAAGATCGACATTGTTCGTTGGTCTGAAGATCCTGCCGAGTATGTAGCCAATGCACTCAGCCCTGCAAAAGTGCTGCATGTTGAGGTTAACGTAGCCGAGAAGGTTACACGTGTGATCGTTCCTGATTATCAATTGTCTCTGGCGATTGGTAAGCGCGGCCAAAACGCACGCCTGGCAGCAAAGCTGACTGGCTGGAAGATCGATATCAAGAGCGAGTCCCAAGCCGACCAAGAAGGCATCGCTTATCCAAAAGAAGTAGAGAGCGATGAAGGGACGGACAACGAATAATCATGAAGCAAAAAAAGATCCCGTTGCGTAAGTGCATTGTTTGCCAAGGAATGTTTCCGAAAAAGGAATTAGTCCGCGTCGTCCGGACGCCAGAAGAAGAGATCGTCATTGATCTTACTGGAAGGGCGGCGGGACGCGGTACCTATGTGTGTCGGCAGGAAAGCTGTCTGAAGCCGGATGCGTTCGCATCGGGAAAATGGAAAAAAGTGCTGGAACGTGCCCTCAATATGTCCATCTCCCAAGAAAAGTATGATGCTTTCCGTGAGAAATGGCTGGAGATGATGGGAAAATGATCCCAAAAGCAGCACAATTACTCGGATTGGCGATGCGTGCGAGAAAGATCGTTACCGGGGAGGAGCTAGTCATTACCGCTATTCGTAATGGGCAGGCCCGCCTGGTTTTGCTCGCATCAGATGCATCAGACAATACCGCTAAGAAAGTAAAGGATAAATGTTCCTATTACGGTGTCTCATGTGTAACCACTGGCGACCGACATTCATTGGGACACGCAATCGGAAAAGATGGGCGCGTTACCGTGGCGGTAACCGATGGGAAATTGGCCGAAAGCATTCAGCGTCTGCTCACCTAATTTAGAAAGGGTGAAGTATATTTGAAGACACGTGTGTATGAATATGCCAAACAGCACAACATGAGCAGTAAGGAAATCCTCAATTTGCTAAAACGATTGAATATAGAAGTTGCAAATCATATGAGTATCATGGAAGAAGGGACGATCAAGAGGATCGAGGATCACATGGCTAAATTGCGTTCTGGTGCCAAACCGGAGCAGCGTAATACGCCAAGTGATGCAAGACCCAAACAAACGGAAGATCAACAACGCCCCAACGACTCCAGAGGACAACAGAACAAACCCCAGCAACAAGCGGGGCAAGCTCAAACGGTTAGAAATGACAGACCAAACAGCGATCGTGGAGGAAGCACATCAAACATCAATCGTCCAGCTAACAACAGTGCGAGTGCCAATTCCGATCAGCAAAGTCCTCAGCATGGAAAAAATCAGGGGAAGAATCAGGAGAGAAAACCAAACAATATGAGAAGTCAACCCGCAAAGCCGAATGACCGCAAGCCACAAGGTAATCAGCAACGACCACAAGGCCAAGGCCAACAAAGACCACAGGGTCAAGGCCAACAAAGACCACAGGGTCAAGGACAGCAAAGACCACAGGGTCAAGGACAACAAAGACCACAGAACAATCATCAACGACCACAAAACCAACAGCGTCCTGCACAACAACCTGTTGCAAATCAAACAGAGGGACGTACAGGGGAAGAATTTGAAGATAAAGTAAATCTCCCATCCAATGTGGGTACAGAAAAACGTGAGAAAATCAAAAAGGGTCCACAGACTCAAAAGACTTTTGAAGATAACAAGAAGAGTCAGCCTTTCCGTGGCGGTGGTAATAACCGCTATAACCAAAATAATCGCCGTGGCAATAACAATCGTGGTGGCCAAAAGGCTCCACGTCCAGTATTTGACCCACCAACAAAAATTACCTTTACCGAGTCTTTGACCGTTAACGAATTGGCTGTAAAACTACGCAAAGAACCAGCAGAAGTAATCAAAAAGCTGTTTAATTTGGGGATCATGGCAACGATTAACCAGTACCTCGATCGTGAAGCCATCGAACTTATTTGCGCAGATTATGGCATTGAAGTCGAAGAAAAAATCATCATCGATGAAACCAACTTCGAAACATTGGAAGAAGTAGATGCACCAGAAAGCCTCTTGGAGCGCCCGGCAGTTGTCACCATCATGGGTCACGTTGACCACGGGAAAACGACTTTGCTGGATGCGATTCGCTCTACAAACGTTGTAGCAGGCGAAGCAGGCGGAATTACGCAGCACATTGGTGCGTACCAAGTAGAGATCAAAGGAAAGAAAATTACTTTCCTCGATACGCCAGGTCACGCGGCCTTCACAACCATGCGTGCACGTGGTGCGCAAATTACGGATATCACGATTCTGGTTGTTGCAGCAGATGATGGTGTCATGCCGCAAACGATTGAAGCGATCAGCCATGCGAAGGCAGCGAATGTGCCAATCATCGTAGCGGTCAACAAGATTGACAAACCAGAAGCAAATATGGACCGTATCAAGCAAGAATTGACCGAGTATGAACTGGTTGCCGAAGAGTGGGGCGGCGAGACGATTTTCTCCCCATTGTCTGCAAAGCAACGTACAGGTATTGAAGAACTGCTTGAGTACATCTTGCTCGTATCCGAAGTACAAGAACTGAAAGCAAACCCAGATAAGCGTGCTCGTGGTACTGTAGTGGAAGCAGAGCTTGACAAAGGACGCGGTCCAGTCGCAACCATTCTGGTTCAACAAGGTACACTGCGCGTTGGTGATCCTATCGTTGTAGGTTCTGCTTTCGGTCGTGTGCGTGCCATGGTTAACGACAAAGGACGCCGTCTGAAAGAAGCTGGCCCATCTACACCAGTTGAAATCACGGGTCTGAATGATGTTCCACAAGCAGGCGACCAGTTCCGTGTTTTTGAAGACGAGAAAAAAGCCCGCGCGATCGGGGAAGCACGTGCTTCCAAACAGCGTGAATCCGAGCGTCGTGAGAGCTCCCGTGTTTCTTTGGATGACTTGTTCCAACACATCCAAGAGGGCGATATCAAAGAACTGAACCTGATCGTAAAAGGTGACGTACAAGGTTCTGTAGAAGCTCTGCGCGGTTCTTTGGAAAAAATCGATGTCAACGGTACACGTGTGAAAATCATTCATACAGGTGCTGGCGCGATTACGGAATCCGATGTTACGCTGGCAAATGCATCGAATGCGATCATCATTGGTTTCAACGTGCGTCCTGAACCGAATGCACGCAGCATGGCTGAACAAGAGAAGATCGACATTCGCCTGCACCGTGTCATCTACACTGTAATCGAAGAGATCGAGTCTGCTCTCAAAGGTATGCTTGATCCAGTCTTCAAAGAAAATATTATCGGTCAAGCTGAGATTCGTGAAGTGTTCAAAGTATCCAAAGTCGGAAACATCGCTGGTTGCTATGTGACTGAAGGTAAATTGAGCCGCGATGCTGGTGCACGTTTGATCCGTGAAGGCATTGTAATTTATGAAGGCAAACTTGATACCCTCAAGCGCTTCAAAGATGATGCGAAAGACGTTGCAGCTGGCTATGAGTGCGGTCTGACTTTGGAACGCTTCAATGATCTCAAAATCGGCGATGTCATCGAAGCATTCGTCATGGTTGAAGTGAAACAATAATGATAGCAGGTGTGCAGATTGAACTGTTTCTGCCCGCTAGCCAAAACCTGAAAGAAAAACGGGCCATCGTCAAAAGTCTGATCGGCAAGCTGCGGAGCCGATTTAACGTCTCCGCGGCAGAGGTGGCTTATCTCGAGCAATGGCAGCGTACCGTATTGGGTATCGCTGCCGTTGCTAATGAGATCTCTTTTTTACAACAAGAAATGCAGACTGTCGTCCGATTTGTAGAGAACCATCCAGATGTAGAGTTGATTCGTGTGGATACGGAATACTACGATTAATGAACAGTCAGCGGAGGTGAAAATCGATGAATAAAACACGGATTAGCCGCGTAGGTGAAGAAATCAAAAAAGAGCTGAGCCTCGTATTGCAACGTGGACTCAAAGATCCTCGTGTCGGTTTCGTAACGGTAACAGATGTAGAGGTAAGTAGTGACCTGCAATTGGCAAAGGTTTTTGTCAGCATTTTTGGCAGTGAGGAAGAACGTAAAGCTTCTCTTGCAGGTTTGACAAAAGCAAAAGGTTATTTGCGTACGGAGATCGGGAAACGCGTAAAGCTGCGTCACATTCCTGATTTTGTATTCAAGCTAGACGAGTCCATTGACTACGGCAGCAAAATTGAATCAATCCTGCGGGAAATCTCCACAGAGGGAGAGAAACAGGATGAATCCTAATCAAATAGCAGTACAGGAAGCGGCGCGGTTTATGCAGGAGCACGACCGCTTCCTGGTTCTCTCTCATGTAAGTCCTGACGGAGATGCTACAGGATCTGCTTTGGGAGTCGTGCTCATGCTAGAGCAGTTGGGAAAAGAGTATGTGGTTGTAAACGAAGGGGAAACACCGATCAAGTTTAACTTCTTGCCGAGGTTTGACCGTCTTTATAACCTGCGCAAGCAACCACTGAACGAGACGTTCGGGGCCGTAATCGCTGTAGACTGCGCGGATGAGTCGCGGATGGGCGATGTACGGTCTTTATTTGCGTCTGGCGCTGCTTTGCTGAATATCGATCACCATCCGACCAACGATCATTTTGGAACGGTAAATCTGGTTCGGCCGGATGCAGCCGCAACAGCAGAGATTTTGTTTGATGTTGCAGAGGCAGCTGGGGTTTCATTCAATGAAGAGCTTGCGCTGTGCATCTATACAGGTCTTCTGACAGATACAGGCGGTTTCCGCTATTCCAATACATCACCACGTGTCATGGAAATCGCTGCTCGATTGCTCGGATATGGAGTGAAGCCAGGAGACGTAGCAGAGCGCTGCCTAGAGGAAATCACTTTTGCCCATGTGAAAGTTTTGCGACGTGCTCTCCAAACCTTGCAACTGTCCCATCAAAATTTGGTTGCTTCGATCACTGTTTCGGCCGCAGATTTTGCCGAAGTAGGTGCTGAGCGAGAAGATGCTGGTGGATTGGTGAATTACTGCCGCAACATTGAGGGAGTCGAGGTAGGCGTTTCTTTTGTGGAAGCGGAACCGGGAGTGGTCAAGGTGAGCATGCGTGCTCGCGATCGGGTTGACGTAGCTGTCATTGCTAAGCAGCTCGGTGGTGGTGGACACGCAAAAGCAGCAGGATGCACGATCAAAGGACCACTTTCAGAAGTACAGCAAAGAATATGGACTGTGCTGGACGATGCAGTAGGAGTGAAATTCGATGAGTAACGTGAACGGCGTGCTGGTTATCGATAAGCCAGCTGGTATGACCTCCCATGATTGTGTAGCACGAATTCGTCGATTGTATGGAACGAAAAAAGTGGGGCATACGGGTACACTGGATCCAGATGTAACGGGTGTACTCCCCATTTGTGTGGGACACGCAACGAGGCTAGTTGAATATTTGCAAGAGCTGCCTAAGCGCTATGATGTAGTCATGCGCCTCGGCTCTTCGACCACGACGGAAGATGCTTCTGGAGAAGTGGTGGAGCAAGCTAGCGTAGATGCAGCATCGATCACGACGGAGCGTATTCAAGCGCTGTTCGAATCCTTTTTGGGTGAAATGGAGCAGGTACCTCCGATGTTCTCTGCGGTGAAGGTAAACGGCAAGCGGTTGTACGACCTGGCTCGTGAAGGCACGGTGATCGAACGGCAGGCACGGAAAGTGACGCTGTATGAGCTGACCCTTCATAAGATCAGCGTGGATGGGGACACTGTCGATGTTGCATTCACATGCACGTGCTCCAAAGGCACATACATGCGCACCTTATGTGTTGACCTCGGACGCGCTCTGGGTTATCCTGCCCATATGAAGCTGTTGCGGCGAATAAAAAGCGGCCCGTTCCAGGAGCAAGAGGCAATCCCCCTCCAGCAGATTGAGGAACAGGCAGCAACCGGGGAAGACATTTCCCGCTACTTGGTCTCCATCCCTCAGGCAATCTCGTTCTTACCGTCGTTTCAGGTTAAGCCAGAACGGATCAAAGCAGTACGTAATGGACTTGCGACTGCGCTTCCGGGCGTCACTACGGAGGAAGGAAGTTTGATTTGCTTGTTTGCGGGGGAAGAATTACTTGGCATCCATCGCGTATGCCGTGGAGACAAAGGACTTTTCGCCAAACCAGAAAAAGTCTTTCCAGCCGAGGTGTAATCCGTGAAAACGATCTACCTGACATACCCGTTTCCGTCTGACCTGCAAGCGAATCCTTGTGCGATTGCACTGGGGTACTTTGATGGTGTACATATTGGGCATCGCCGTGTAATCCAAAAGGCGATTGATACAGCGAAAGCAAACGGATGGCAAAGTACGGTAGTGACCTTTGATCCGCATCCTCGAGAAGTATTGGGGCAAAGCGGTTATACCCGCTATTTGACACCACTTGCAGACAAGCTCGAGCAATTCGAAAAGATGGGCGTAGACACCACTTATGTAATGAAGTTCGATATTAGCTTTGCGGCTATTTATCCAGAAGATTTCATCGCAGAGTGCCTTCTCCCATTGGAATGCCGCCATATTGTCGTTGGCTTCGACTACACCTTTGGCTATCGCGGGATGGGGACTGCCCATACCCTGCAAGAAATGAGCAAAGGTCGCTATGGGCTCGACATAGTGGGTCCGGTAAATCGTTTGGGTGAAAAAGTGAGCAGTACAATCATCCGTGAATATCTGCATCATGGGGATGTCGAGCAGGTTCGCCATTTGCTAGGCCGCTCCTACAAAGTTCGCGGGACAGTCGTGCATGGCGACAAACGCGGTCGAACCATTGGCTTTCCTACAGCGAACGTCCAAGTGAATCAGCCGTACTTAATCGGAAAGAATGGAGTCTACGGCGTTCGGTTTACCGTAGATGAACAAAGCTACTATGGCGTCATGAACGTAGGCATCAAGCCTACATTTGAACTGGAGAAAAAAGAAAAGTCATTAGAAGTGCACATTTTTGAGTTCTCAGGTGAAATCTATGACAAAGAAGTAGAAGTAGAGTTCCTGTTCTACATTCGGGAAGAACAGAAATTTGCTGGAGTCGATGCACTCATTGCGCAAATTGGACGAGATGTACAAACGGCGAAACAAAAATTCGCAGAGGGAATCTCGTAAAGGATTCTCTTTGCTTTTCACAAAATGGTATGCTATAATTCAAAACGTTGTACAGATAACCGTAGCTTGGCTGTCCGATTCTCACCGACGGCAGACTCGGCGAACGGTATAAAAAATGAGGAGGTGAGTCATGATGGCATTGACTCAAGAACGTAAAACTCAACTGATTCAAGAGTTCCGTACTCATGAGAACGACACCGGTTCACCGGAAGTGCAAATCGCTATCTTGACCGAAAACATTAACAATCTGAACGGACACTTGCGTACGCACAAGAAAGATCACCACAGCCGTCGTGGTCTCTTGAAAATGGTTGGTCAACGTCGTAACCTGTTGACATACCTGCGTGAAGCAGATGTTCAACGCTATCGTTCGGTTGTAGACCGCCTGGGTCTGCGCCGCTAATCAGCGTCTTGTAAAAAGCGGGTTCTGCCCGCTTTTTCTATCGTGTAGGAGGGTTTAGCGTAGAAATGCGCTAAGCCCATCCGAAACGAGTAAAAAAGCTTGTGACCTATCTGGTAGATTTAATTAGCTTCAAAAGAAGCTTTTTTTATTATCTAGAAAGACTGCCAAAGGTAGCCATTTAATTTTTATCATGGCAGGAAATAATACATATAGGTAGAAAACAAAGTGTGAAATGCACATTGTTGTGAAGGAGGACTGCTAGCATCATGGAGCAACAATACCGTACATATGACTTCGAACTGGCAGGCCGAAAACTGACCCTGGAATTTGGCAAAATGGCTAAACAGGCGCATGGTTCGGTCTTGGTTCGTTACGGCGATACAGCAATCCTGTCCGCAGTTACAGTCTCGAAGGAACCAAAACCACTTGATTTCTTTCCATTGACTGTCAACTATGAGGAGCGTCTCTACGCGGTTGGGAAAATTCCTGGCGGCTTTATTAAAAGAGAAGGACGTCCAAGCGAAAAGGCAATTTTGGCTAGCCGCTTGATTGACCGCCCTGTCCGCCCTCTTTTTGCAGAAGGATTCCGTAACGATGTACAAATCGTAAATACTGTTCTGTCTGTGGATCAAGACTGCTCACCTGAAATCGCTGCGATGATTGGTACTTCCGCAGCGCTATCCGTTTCGGAAATTCCTTTTGAAGGTCCGATTGCAGGAGTGATCGTAGGACGAATTGACGGGGAGTTCGTCATTAACCCTACCGTAGCTCAAGCGGAGAAAAGCGATATTCACCTGACTGTCGCAGGTACACACAAAGCGATTAACATGGTGGAAGCAGCTGCGAACCAAGTACCGGAAGCAGTAATGCTCGAAGCGATCATGGCTGGTCATGACGTTATTAAGCAACTGGTAGAATTCCAGAACATGATCGTGTCCGAAATTGGCAAGCAAAAGATGGAAGTCATCTTGCATGAGGTGGATTCTGAAATCGATCAAGCTGTGCGTGAATATGCGGAAGCTCGCCTGAAAGAAGCTGTTCGCATCGAAGAAAAACAAGCACGCTACGATGCTATTGACGATATCAAGGCAGACACCAAAGAACATTTTGCAGCCAAGGACCCTGAGGCATACCCAGAGCAGGTAAAGATGATTAGCGAAGTACTTGGCAATATTGTCAAGGATGAGGTTCGCCGTCTGATTACGGATGAGAAAGTTCGCCCTGATGGACGCGCTCTGAACGAAATCCGCCCGCTGTCCAGTGAGACAACCATTCTTTCCCGTACACATGGCTCTGCTATGTTTACCCGCGGTCAGACGCAAGCACTGAGCGTTTGCACATTGGGCGCGCTGGGAGATGTTCAAATTCTCGATGGACTCGGTCTGGAAGAATCCAAGCGTTTCATGCACCACTACAACTTCCCGCCGTATAGCGTGGGTGAAGCACGTCCGTTGCGTCCTCCAGGGCGTCGTGAAATCGGACACGGTGCGTTGGGTGAGCGTGCAATTGAGCCGATCATTCCAACTGAGGTAGAGTTCCCATACACGATTCGTCTCGTATCCGAAGTAATTGAATCCAACGGTTCCACATCGCAAGCGTCGATTTGCGCGAGCGTACTTGCCTTGATGGATGCAGGTGTACCGATCAAAGCTCCGGTAGCAGGTATTGCGATGGGCTTGATCATGAGCAAAGATGAGAAATCTTTCTCGATCCTGACTGATATTCAAGGTATGGAAGATCATTTGGGAGACATGGATTTCAAAGTAGCGGGTACAGAGGCTGGTGTAACAGCTATCCAAATGGACATCAAAATTTCCGGTATCAACCGTGAGATTTTAGAGCTGGCCTTGGAGCAAGCGCGTGTAGGTCGTTTGCACATCCTGAACCATATGATGAGCACGATTTCCGAACCGCGTAAAGAACTGTCTCCTTATGCACCAAAAATCATGACCATGACGATCAATCCGGAGAAAATTCGTGATGTAATCGGTCCACAAGGTCGTGTCATTAATAAGATTATCGAAGAAACTGGCGTAAAAATCGATATCGAGCAAGATGGACGAGTCTTCATCGCATCCATCAACCACGAAGCGAATCTGCGCGCGAAACAAATCATTGAAGATCTGGTTCGTGAGGTAGCTGTTGGTCAGGTTTACCTGGGAACAGTAAAACGCGTAGAGAAGTACGGTGCGTTCATCGAATTGTTCGCAGGTAAAGAAGGCTTGTGCCACATCTCTCAACTGGCTGAAGAGCGTGTAGCCAAAACAGAAGATGTTGTCGCAGTTGGTGATAAAGTACAAGTGAAAGTGACCGAGATCGACGACCAAGGTCGTGTGAATCTTTCTCGCAAAGCAGTTTTGAAAGAGCAAGCTGCTGCGGCACAAGCTGCTGAAACACCAACAAAAGAAGAATAAAGAAAAACAAAAGGCTTCGTCACTCGAAGAAATTCGTGTACGGAAGCTTTTTTCTTTTATGTGCCAGATGCTCCCGTTTCGTATGTCTAAGTCGTTCCTTCCTCTCATACATTGGACAAGAGAGACTCGTACGATCGATAGAGGAGGGCGACGCCCTAATGACGAATAGGACCAGGAGACTTTTGTTTATCGTTATATATGGAGCAGCGCTGATCGTTCTCTTGAATTATCAGCCTATTCATCATTACATCAGTACGATCAAACATGTCCATGTAGTGAATGGAGATCATAACGAAAACGAAAAAGCGCGTTTACGGGCGCAGATTGAAAAGTGGAAAGAGGGCAGAGAGGAACAGCCGATAGATGCCGTCGTCGATCAGACGTGGAAAGCGATTCCGGGATATAATGGCCGTGTTGTGGATGTAGAAGAATCAATCAATAAAATGCTGGCTGCGGGTGTGTCTAGTCCAGATTTGCTGGTATACAAGGAAGTACCTCCAGCGGTTTCGCTTGAGCAATTGGGAGCACATCCCATCTATCGAGGAAATCCGAATAAGCCAGCGATTTCTTTCATGATCAACGTGGCCTGGGGAAATGAGTATCTCGATTCAATGCTCAATACACTCGATAAACACAAGGTAAAGACAACCTTCTTTCTGGATGGCTCTTGGGCAAAACGTTACCCAGAAGAAGCAAAAAAGATCTTGGCTCGTGGCCATGAGATTGGTAATCATGCGTATTCCCATCCCGATATGAACACACTGGGGACACAGAGAATTCATCAAGAGATAAGTCGTACGCAAGATGTTATTTATAAAACGCTGGAAGTGAAGCCCTCCTTGTTTGCACCGCCATCTGGTGCTTTTAACCAACGCGTTGTACAAATCGCGCATTCTTCTTATCAAATGAAGACGATTTTATGGACGGCAGATACGATTGACTGGCAGAAACCTTCACCTGCTTATGTGATCAATAAAATCAGCCGGAAAATGGAGAACGGTGTCCTCGTACTCATGCACCCTACTTCTACCTCCGAGGCCAGTTTAGATCAACTTCTGACGATCGCCAAAAAGAAGGGGCTACAGCCGACGACTGTTTCGGAGGTAATATCGAGTCGTAGACTCCCGTCACCGTAAATACATGTTCATTTATTGTGGAGACAAAGGAAGTTTGCTATAGTTAGACGTGTTTACAAGAAATTCCCCGAGGTTTCGGGTAGAGACAGATGAACAACCGAGGAGGATTTACGTGATACAACGTCATACGTGTGATAACGGTCTTCGAATCGTGACGGAACGGATTCCGTCCGTTCGCTCCGTTGCCTTAGGCATCTGGGTAGGGACTGGTTCGAAATATGAAAACGAGAAAAACAACGGGATTTCCCATTTTCTCGAGCATATGTTTTTCAAAGGCACGACTACTCGTTCTGCAAAGGAAATTGCGGAAACCTTTGATGAGATTGGCGGAAACGTGAACGCCTTTACCTCGAAGGAGTATACCTGCTATTACGCAAGGGTGCTCGACCAACACGCTCCAATCGCCCTCGATGTTCTTTCTGATATGTATTTCAATTCGGTGTTTGATGCAGATGAGTTGGAAAAGGAAAAGAACGTCGTCATTGAAGAAATTAGCATGTATGAAGACGCGCCAGATGATATGGTGCATGATTTAATTGCACGCGCTTCGTACAGCACACACCCACTGGGGTATTCAATTTTGGGTACGGAGGATGTCCTGCGTAGCTTGAAACGTGACGATTTGCTCGGTTATATTGATCAGCATTACCTGCCAACGAATACGGTGATAACAGTAGCAGGAAATTTTGAAGACAGTTTAATTGAAGACATTCAAAAGCGCTTTCAGACTTTCTCGCGTCCAGGCAGTATGCCGACCTTGTCTACTCCTGATTTTGCTGGAAATGTGATCGCGCATCATAAAGCGACAGAGCAAGCGCACCTGTGCCTGTCACTACCTGGCTTTAAGGTAGGGCATCCTGAAGTCTACTCCTTGATTTTGCTGAACAATGTGCTAGGTGGCAGTATGAGTTCGCGTCTGTTCCAAGAAATTCGAGAAGAGCGCGGCTTGGCATACTCTGTTTATTCCTATCATTCGTCCTACAAAGAAGCGGGTACGTTCCACGTGTATACAGGAACGGCACCAGAGCAAGTAGGACAGGTTTTTGACATCGTTTCGCGCGTCCTACGCGATGTCGCTGATCATGGAATTACGGACAAAGAGCTGAACAAAGGAAAAGAGCAGCTGAAAGGCAGCCTGATGCTCAGCTTGGAAAGCACGAATAGCCGTATGAGTCGACTTGGCAAGAATGAACTCCTGTTGGGCCGTCACCTTAGTTTAGACGAGATCATCGCCAAAATTGACCGTGTTTCCCATGAATCTGTTTTGGCTGTGGCGCAGCAACTGTTCCGTTCCAAGATGTCTATGGCGATGGTGAGTCCACTCGACGGCTTCCCTGAAAACGTGAAAAACGATATTTTGTTGTAAGCAAAAATCCGGCATAGCCCGGATTTTTTTGCGTATATCAACAGTAAATAAAAGGACAAAGGGGGCTTCTCCATGCGCTTAAGCGAGTTGGGTGGGAAGGAGATTATTGGACTGGACAACGGGGAGAAAATGGGGGTCATCAGTGATTCCGATTTAGTCATCCATCCCGAAAACGGTACGATTCAATCCATCATCTTGCCAGGAGGCAGTTTCTTTGGGTTCGGTAAGAAGCGAGAGGACCTCGTGATCCCATGGAGATCCATCGTAAAAATTGGGCCAGATATGGTCATCATCCAGCTTCAAGCGCCTGAGGCACAAGCTTCCCAAAAGTAGGCGCTTCTGTCACCGAAGTAGCAGGAGCGGAATAGGATGGGGGTAGACCGCATGGATTTCCGTCAACTTTTCCAAATGGAAAACCTTTGCGTTCCGATCATTTAATGCAGTAAAATGTGTGGAAAGGGGAACGCAGCATGCTAACGGGCATACATGTTGCCTTCATCGGCGGAGACGCTCGCCAGTTGGAAGTCATTAAGCGATGCATACAACTGGATGCTAGCGTCACGTTAGTTGGCTTCGACAACCTGGAAAGTAATTTTACAGGGGCAACGAAGAAACCATTAACATGCGATGTGTTGAAAGACGTGGACGCCCTCATCCTACCCATCGTAGGGACCGATGACCAAGGATACGTGGAAAGTATTTTCTGCTCCAAACAAATGCAGTTGCTAGACGAACATGTGGCGAGTCTGCCGAGTCATTGCGTGGTTTACACGGGAATGGCAAAGCCTTATCTGAAAAAGCTGTTGGCTTCCACCCAGCTTCCGCTCGTGGAGCTCTTGGATCGTGATGACGTAGCTATCTATAACTCTATCCCTACTGTAGAGGGAGCGTTAATGATGGCGATTCAACATACGGATATTACGATTCATGGATCACAGTCAATTGTTTTGGGGTTGGGCCGAACAGGTTTGTCCATGGCTCGAGCATTGCATGCGTTGGGAGCCCGCGTAAGAGTTGGGGCCAGACGTCAGGAACACTTGGCACGCATTTATGAGATGGGATTGACTCCCTTCCATATAAGCGAAGTAAGGCAACAGGTTACGAATGCTGATTTCATTTTTAATACCATCCCGCAATTATTACTCACGGCAGAAGTGATTGCTCAAATGCCTCAATCGGCGTTTATTCTTGATCTTGCCTCCAAACCAGGGGGAACGGATTTTCGTTACGCTGAAAGACGAGGTATTAAAGCTCTTCTTGCTCCCGGATTGCCTGGAATCGTTGCACCGAAAACCGCTGGACAAATTTTAGCCCAAACATTGTCTCGTCTTATTGCGGATCAAAGGAAAGCGCCAGGAGGGGATGCAACATGAGTAAGCTTCAGGGAAAGACCATTGGATTTGGTTTGTCTGGATCGCATTGTACCTTTGAGGAAACCATGCCGCAAATTAAGCGATTTGTGGATGCTGGGGCACGGGTGGTACCGATCGTATCGAATACGATTATGACCACGGATACACGCTTCGGTACTTCTCAAAGCTGGCAGCAACAAATCAAGGAACTGACAGGCGAGGAGCTTATTTCGACGATTCCTCAGGCTGAGCCGTTGGGACCTTCCAAGTTGTTAGATGTCATGCTGATTGCGCCTTGCACAGGCAGTACGACGAGTCGATTGGCGAATGCCATTACGGATAGTGCCGTATTGATGGCGGCTAAAGCGACGATGCGTAATCTGCGACCCATTGTGATTGCCATTTCCACCAATGATGGTCTGGGATTAAATGCAGCCAATATTGCCAAGCTATTGGCCGCGAAAAATATGTATTTCGTGCCGTTCGGGCAGGATGCCCCGGATAAAAAACCGAACTCGCTTGTAGCTCGTATGGATCTCCTATTGGAAACATGCGAAGAAGCTTTGGAAGGTCGACAATTGCAGCCCTTGCTCATCGAAAGATTTAACTACTAATAAGACTACAGAATAAACAATTAACCTGCTTTTTCGCGATTAGGAGGAGAGTAAGAGATGGCAAACCAACTGACTTTCAACGTTGCTGTAGTCGGTGCGACTGGTGCAGTCGGACAGCAGATGATTCAACTATTAGAACAGCGCAACTTCCCAATCAAACAGCTTAAGCTGCTTGCTTCTGGACGTTCTGCAGGAAAAACAGTCACCTTCAAGGGGCAAGAAATTGTACTGGAAGAGGCGACTCCAGACAGTTTTGCAGGGGTTGATTTTGCCTTGTTTAGTGCTGGTGGATCGGTCAGTAAGGAACTGGCTCATCATGCAGTGCGTCACGGTGCAGTTGTCATTGACAATACCAGCGCATTCCGGATGGATCCAGATGTTCCTCTCGTTGTGCCAGAAGTAAACATGGATGCTGCGCTCGCTCATAATGGAATCATTGCGAATCCGAATTGCTCTACGATTCAGATGGTTGCCGCTCTAAAACCCCTGTATGATCGTTTTGGTATAGACCGAATCATCGTTTCTACTTACCAAGCAGTATCTGGTGCAGGTCAATCTGCGATCAATGAATTGCTCGACCAAAGTCGAGACATTTTGGATGGTAAAGAACCGCAGTGTAACGTACTTCCCGTAGGCAAATTGCCTGTACATCATCAGATTGCGTACAACGCGATTCCGCAGATTGATGTGTTCACCGACAATGGTTTTACTTATGAAGAAATGAAAATGGTCAATGAGACCAAAAAAATCTTCGGTGATGACACTGTACTTGTTTCAGCTACTTGCGTACGTATTCCAGTGGTCTATGGCCATAGCGAGTCGGTATATGTTGAGCTGAAACAGGATTACGATCTGGCAGAAGTAAAGGCCCTGCTGGAAAACGCTCCTGGTATCGTGTTAGTAGATGTGCCAGGGGAACAGCAGTACCCACTTGCTACTGATGCAACAGGCAAACTGGAAGTATTCGTGGGCCGGGTGCGTCGTGATCTCCATCATCCTCGTGGACTGCATATGTGGATCGTTTCTGACAATCTTCTCAAGGGTGCAGCATGGAATACAGTACAAATCGCTGAAGAACTCATAAAAGCAAGAGTATAGGGGAGAGGTTAGTGAAGATTCTCGTCCAGAAGTTCGGTGGTTCTTCCTTGACGACGGAGGATTGCCGGATGCGGGCAATCTACCATATGGAAAAAGCAATTGATGAGGGCTATGCCCTCGTCGTTGTCGTATCGGCGATGGGTCGCAAGGGTGATCCATACGCAACCGATACACTTTTGCAGTTGGTTCGTGCGAATGGGAACCAACTGCCAAGTCGTGAAATGGATATGCTGATGCATACCGGAGAAATCATCTCTGCTACCATCATGTGCAGCATGCTGAATGCACGAGGAATTAAAGCAACGATTTTGACAGGCGGTCAGGCAAATATTGTGACGAGCGACGATTTTACGAATGCACAAATCACGTCGATCGATCCAAGTCGCATTTTGCAAGACCTGGAGGAAAGTCAAGTTGTGATCGTTCCAGGGTTTCAGGGACGTACAGCCGATTGGGAAATTACGACACTGGGACGGGGCGGAAGCGATACAACTGCAACCGCTCTCGGTGTCGCTTTGAAGGCTGAAACGGTGGATATTTTCACCGACGTGGAAGGCATTATGACGGCGGACCCGCGCATCGTTGAGGAAGCGCAGCGACTTGGCATGGTGACCTACACGGAGATTTGCAACATGGCTCACCTGGGTGCAAAAGTCATTCATCCTAGAGCGGTGGAGATCGCGATGCACGCAAACGTGCCGATTCGTGTTCGCTCTACGTTTTCGGACGACCCCGGTACACTTGTTACAACCATGCTGGAGATCGGGAAAATGGGCTACACTGTACACGACAGAGTCGTCATGGGAATTGCTCATGTACCGAACATTACCCAGATCAAGGTAGCGAACAAAGAAGGGTCTTACGATACACAGTTACAAGTCTTCAAAACGATGGCTACCAATAACATCAGCGTAGATTTCATCAATGTGAACCCAATGGGTGTTGCTTACACGGTCCATGATGAAATGGGAGAAAAAGCTGCTCGTCTGTTAACGGAAATGGGATACGAGCCGCAGCTGTTACCGCACTGCGCAAAAGTGTCCGTGATTGGTGCAGGGATGACGGGCGTGCCGGGCGTGATGGCACGAATCGTGGAGGCACTTACGCAAGAAGACATTCAAATTCTTCAATCGGCAGACTCCCATACAACCATCTGGGTACTCGTGCATGAAATGGATATGGTGAAGGCTGTTCGTGCGCTTCATCAGCAGTTCAATCTGCATGTTCAACATAAGTGAGAGCATATCCTGCCTTAAATACCTACTGATCACGATAAGAGGAGTTGGAGAGTGAGTGGCACGTTTTGGTAGACTGCTTACCGCAATGGTAACGCCTTTTAATGATCAACTTCAAATCGATTACGATAAAACAGAACGTTTGATTGATCATTTGATCGCAAATGGAACGACGGGGATTGTCGTCAGTGGAACGACTGGCGAATCTCCGACTTTGTCTCGTACCGAAAAGCTTGATCTGTTCCGTCATGTGGTTTCCTACGCAAAAGGAAGAGTCCACATCATTGCTGGAACAGGTAGTAATGATACAGCTTCCAGTATAGAGTTCACTCAAGCTGTACAATCCATTGGCGTAGACGCTGTAATGCTCGTTGCACCATATTACAGCAAGCCATCTCAAGAAGGGCTTTACGCACACTTTAAGGCATTGGCTGATGCTACCGAGTTGCCAATCATGCTGTACAATGTGCCAGGACGTACTGTTGTCAATATGACAGCGGAAACGACTCTGCGTTTGGCTCAACTGCCAAATGTCGTTTGCGTGAAGGAAGCCTCTGGCAACTTGTCGCAGATGTCGCAAATCATTGAACATGCTCCAGAAGGCTTTGAGCTGTATAGTGGTGATGATGGCTTAACCTTGCCGATCCTGTCTATCGGGGGAGTGGGCATTGTCAGTGTGGCGAGTCACATAGTTGGCCGCCCAATGACAGACATGATGGACGCTTATTTTGCAGGTAATTACGCAGATGCAGCAAGACTCCATCGCAAGCTGTTGCCGATTTTTGAAGGCCTGTTTGCCTACCCGAGCCCAGGACCGACCAAGGTCGCATTAGAAAAGCTCGGCGTTCAAGTTGGGGGCGTTCGATTGCCTCTAGTTGAGCTGAATGAACAAGAAAAAGCATTCGTTCATTCCCTGCTTGTTTAACTCCATAGAAAGATCAAGAGCCATTCCTGCCCGGGATGGCTCTTTTTCCTTGTGTTCATGATTTCACTTCGGGTATAATAAGAACAAGTGATTTGGGGCGGTTTTTTTGAGTGGACATGACAACTAAATATAGGAGGTTACACGTTTTGGCAAAGTCGAATCACTCTGTTCTCGTTTTCGCCCTGGGCGGAGTCGGCGAAATTGGGAAGAATATGTACGTGGTACAAAGCGGTGACGACATCGTAGTGATTGATGCCGGATTGAAGTTCCCAGAAGAGGAAATGCTGGGGATTGATATGGTTATTCCGGATATCACCTACTTGGAGGAACATCGCGACAAGGTTCGGGGTATTATTATTACGCATGGACACGAAGACCACATCGGCGGCCTCAGCTACGTGCTGAAGCATTTGAAAGTCCCGGTTTATGCGACAAAACTTACCCTTGGTTTGATTGATGCAAAGTTAAAAGAAGCGGGCATCCTAAACGAAACAAAACGCGTATTGATCAACAGCGACTCGGAAGTCGTTC
The DNA here is from genome assembly GCF_028369215.1 of Brevibacillus sp. AG. Taxonomy (NCBI): domain Bacteria; kingdom Bacillati; phylum Bacillota; class Bacilli; order Caryophanales; family Paenibacillaceae; genus Brevibacillus; species Brevibacillus sp. AG. The sequence goes on from NZ_JAQMYO010000002.1 coordinate 687,480, forward strand.
TCGGAAAGATGAAAGCGACCTTTTTCCGCGTAAACCACAGCATCCCGGATTGTGTAGGGGTATGCCTGGACACGCCAGAAGGTTACATCGTTCATACAGGAGACTTCAAGTTCGATCAAACACCTGTTAACAATCAGGTAGCTGATCTGGCAAAAATGGCGATGATCGGTGACAGAGGCGTTTTGTGCTTGCTCTCTGACAGTACGAATGCAGAACGGCCTGGATTTACCGGATCGGAACGCTCAGTGGGCAAAGCACTCATGGATGTGTTCAGCAAAGCATCTGGACGTATTGTGGTTTCTACGTTTGCATCAAATGTTCACCGCATTCAACAAGTGGTGGATGCTGCAGCACAGTTCAACCGTAAATTGACGGTTGTCGGCCGGAGCATGCAAAATGTTATTAATATCAGCAGAGACTTAGGGTACTTGTTGGTCCCTGAGGGCTTGATTGTTGAGATCGATGAAATCAACAAGCTGAATGCTGAACAAGTCGTTATTTTATCAACTGGAAGCCAAGGAGAGCCTATGTCCGCGCTCACTCGGATGGCCCGATCCGCCCATCGGAAAATTGACATCCTTCCAGGGGATACCGTTATTATTGCAGCCACTCCCATTCCAGGGAATGAAAAATACGTGGCGCGTACGATCGATCAATTATCGCGCATTGGTGCAGATGTCATTTATGGTGGCCATGGACCTAACGGAACCGTCCACGTCTCCGGTCATGGTAGCCAAGAAGAATTGCGCCTGATGCTTAACCTAATGAAGCCTAAGTACTTTATTCCTGTTCACGGTGAATATCGCATGTTGAAAACGCATGCCTTACTTGCTGAACAGGTTGGTATTCCTGAAGAAAACACGTTCTTGCTGGATAACGGCGATACAGTTGAATTCTCAGGGGGCAAGGCCCGTTACGGTGGAAAAGTTCATGCTGGCAACGTTTTGATTGACGGCTTGGGCGTTGGTGATGTAGGAAACATCGTTCTTAGAGATCGCAAATTACTGTCACAAGATGGCATACTGGTAGTTGTCGTGACACTCAGCAAACAAAATGGCACGATTTTGTCAGGTCCAGACATCATTTCTCGCGGTTTCGTCTACGTACGTGAATCCGAAGAGTTGCTGGATGAGGCAAATCGCATAGTGACCCAAACACTTGTCAAATGCATGGAAGAAAATGTGAATGAATGGTCTTCACTGAAAAATAACGTAAAAGAGTCATTAGGCCGTTATCTGTACGAGCAAACGCGCAGACGTCCGATGATCTTGCCGATTATCATGGAAGTGTAGGATCACTTGATAAAGAGCTGGAAACCCTTTAGAAGAAGGGTTTCTGGCTTTTTTTGGCTTTGTGGGCGCATGATTTTTCCTCCCCTTATCCATACTACAGAGGAAAGTGAGGGAGGATCATCCATGCCGAATCAACAATTTAACGATTTTTTAAATAGGCCGCCACTTGCAAGTACAGCGGTAAATAGTAAGGAATCCCAACCACAATCACCAACTGATGATCAGGAGCCTGCTGCTTCGCCGCCGTCAGAAGCACCTGCACCAGAAGATCCGAAGAAAAAACTGCTCGATTCTATTACGCAACTGGGTCAGACAAACGTCCCACAGCTCGAAAGCAATATTTATTGTATGACCATCATCGGACAAGTAGAAGGACATATTCAGTTGCCTCCTCAAAATAAGACGACGAAATATGAGCACCTCATCCCTCAATTGGTTGCGGCAGAACAAAACAGCAAAATAGAGGGCGTGCTCGTCATTTTGAATACAGTTGGTGGGGATGTGGAAGCGGGCTTAGCAATTGCGGAAATGGTAGCGTCATTATCTAAACCGGTAGTCACACTCGTACTCGGCGGTGGTCATAGTATCGGTGTGCCAATTGCTGTAGCTGGTTCGTACTCATTTATTGCAGAAACCGCCACGATGACGATCCATCCGATCCGCTTGACTGGTCTTGTCATTGGTGTGCCGCAAACGTTTGAGTACTTGGACAAAATGCAAGATCGTGTAGTGAGCTTCATTTCCCGTCACTCCAATGTCTCGGAAGAAAAGTTCCGTGAGCTCATGACCCGAACCGGTGAATTGACACGAGACATCGGAACCAATGTGATTGGCGTAGATGCGGTTAAATACGGCTTGATTGATGAAGTCGGCGGCCTTGGAAGTGCGCTGAAAAAGCTGAACGAACTGATCAAATCGCAAAAAGGCGAGGAGAGTGTACTCCAATGATCTTATACTCCATCATTCCGATGGAAACGGTTTTTGAGAACATGGAGCAAGTGGAGAAACAAGAGCTGAAAGAGATCGCGGTGGGTCATGCCACGATGCTCATTGAGCAAACCGGACCGTTTGAAGGAAAAATCGTCAGGCTGATTAGTCCGGATCCGCAAGACTACCTGAAGGAGCAGTTCGCACCCGGACAAAAAATTCAGTTTAAACCTGAATGGCTCGCCTAAGAAGTCCTGTATTTCTATGAATTTCCTGTGTTATACTAATGATGTACGAACAGCAGCCGAACATGCGACGGCTGCCTTTTTTAACGAATAGGAATTTATTAAATAAATTCCGGAGCGTATGGAAACTTTCCGCTAAAACGTGGTCGCTATACGTTGAAAAGGCCTCGATAGAGGTTTTCTTACCATTACAGTACATAACGAGTGTAAGGACGAGGAGGAGGCGTGCCATTGAGTAGGAGAAAAAAAGAGCGTTCACAAGCGGCATTGGCCTCAGTTGTCAAAATAGAGCTGCTGGGACTTCTCATCATCGTGCTGTCCTTGATCGGGCTTTTGGAGAGTGGATGGCTGGGCAAAAATGTACTGGCACTTCTATTTCGGTTTATTGCGGGCTCATGGGATTTCATCATTCCTGTTCTGCTAATCGGAATGGCCATACATATGATGTTTACGAGAAAGTCACCGAAGCTTACTTACCGCGTCTTAGGGATAGCGCTCATTGGTGTGGCGATTTTGACCTGGGATCACATGATTTTGTACAAACAAATTACCGCAGATGGAAAATTTGCAGAGCAAAGCATTATTAAGGTTACATGGGACAGAATTTGGCTCGATCATGGTCAGAAAGTGTCCACCACCGGGGTAGGCGGAGGGATGATCGGTGCCCTGTTTTTTGCGGTGACAAATGGTCTTGTTGGGACAATTGGTACGGGTCTCGTGATTGTTTTCCTGTTCCTTGTGGGACTGATGTTTCTGTTCAATCTCTCTTATGTAAACATTTTGATGTTTGCCAAGGACAAGCTCGCTTTGTTTTACGGAAAGGCGAAAAATACAGTGAAGGACTCTGTACAGCTTTTACAGGAAGAGAGCGAGAAGCGAAAGAAGGAAGCAAAGGAATCCGAAGAGGCTCGCAAGCAAAAGCAATCGGAGGAAGAGAACGGCACAATCGCGGTTACTGCGTTGAAAGAGCAAAAATCTCATCCACAGCCTGCTATTGAGGAGGAAGAAGTCCAGCAACCGAACGCCCCGTTAATTCGTGATTTTACGGATCGCATTGCGTTGGATGAGGATGAGGAACCGGTCGATCCTAGTCATCAAGCGAGAGCTGCACAACCGAAAACGAATCAGGAAATTACGTTTGCGCTCGAAGGAGAAGAAGAAATCTTCGGTACACTAGATACCAGAGAAGAACAGAACACCATACCGTATGAGCTTCCAAATCTGCAAATGCTCGCAAGACCCAAAGCGAGTTCTACAGGAAAAGACGTCGATCATACCTCAAATGCGGCGAAATTAGTGCAGACACTGAAGAGCTTTGGGGTCAATGCAACGGTTTCCGAAGTACATCGCGGACCAGCTGTTACACGCTATGAAGTTCAGCCTGCTACAGGGGTAAAAGTAAGTAGGATTGTCAGCTTGACGGATGACCTTGCTTTGGCATTGGCGGCAAAAGATATCCGGATTGAGGCACCAATCCCAGGAAAATCAGCCATTGGCATCGAGGTTCCGAACTCAGAGGTAGCGGTCGTATCACTACGAGAAGTGTTGGAAGCTCCTGAGTATCAAGATGCGCCAGGGAAGCTTACCGTTGCTCTTGGCCGGGATATTTCCGGAGAGCCGATCGTAGCAGATTTGACGAAAATGCCCCATTTGCTCGTAGCGGGGGCGACGGGAAGCGGAAAATCAGTATGCATTAACGGATTAATCATGAGTATTTTGTTCAAGGCCAAACCAGAAGAAGTCAAGCTGATGATGGTTGACCCGAAAATGGTGGAACTGAATGTGTACAACGGAATTCCACATTTGTTGGCTCCTGTTGTTACAGACCCGAGAAGAGCTTCTGTTGCATTGAAAAAGGTCGTGGCAGAGATGGAGCGGCGTTATAATTTGTTTGCCAAAACAGGGAGCCGCAATATTGAAATGTACAATGCGCAAGTGGAAGGGACGCCACTTCCCTATATTGTCGTCATCGTCGATGAGCTTGCGGACTTGATGATGGTAGCTCCGGGAGAAGTGGAGGATGCGATTTGTCGACTCGCGCAAATGGCTCGTGCTTCCGGGATTCATCTCATCATCGCGACACAACGTCCTTCCGTAGATGTCATTACAGGTGTGATCAAGGCGAACATCCCTTCCCGCATTGCCTTTGGGGTATCTTCGATGGCTGACTCCAGAACGATTCTGGATATGGGAGGAGCGGAAAAGCTTCTTGGTAGAGGGGACATGCTTTCGCTGCCGATGGGGGCATCCAAGCCGACTCGTGTTCAAGGAGCTTTTGTATCCGACAAGGAAGTAGAAGAGGTTGTTCGTTTTGTGAAAGAACAGCAAGAGGTTCGCTACAATGAAGAGATGATCCCGGGTGACGTGCAAGAGGAACAGCAGCCAGTCGTGGATGATGAACTGTACGATCAAGCTGTTCAAATTGTTTCAGAAGCCCAAACGGCATCGGCATCCTTGCTGCAGCGTCGTCTCCGTGTCGGTTATACGCGAGCGGCACGATTGATTGATATGATGGAAGCTCAAGGAATAGTCGGTCCTTATGAGGGAAGCAAGCCTCGTGAGGTTCGTCTGCCACGTCCGTCCATAGAAAGCAATATTTCATAGTGAAAGACCCTGCCAGAATTTGTTCCGGCAGGGTCTTTTTTCCTATTTCAGGAGAAAAACCCCTGTCGAAATTAATCATTTTGCATTATTATTCATAAATATTTGGCTTGCATGATACTCGCCCCTCATGTAAACTTTTTAAGAGATTGACGGAAATTGTTGTTATTAAGTCTCATACGAATCAGAGGTCTGACGTCCTACCTGTTGGGATGGCTGAAGGACAGCAGGAGTGAATGATGATGAGCATCAAAGGGAATGTTCGATCACTGTTTCTCTTGGTAATGGACAAGATCAAGAGTGATATCGAAACCGGACTTCTTCGTCCTGGTGAACGCCTCCCTTCTGAAGCCGAACTATCCAAACAGCTTGGTGTAAGCAGGGCGACGCTTCGCGAGGCACTCCGACTTCTTGAGGAAGAGAAGATTGTCATTCGTAGACACGGTGTAGGTACCTTTATTAATTCAAAGCCTGTTTTTTCAGGCGGGATTGGGGAACTCTTTAGTGTGACGGATGCAATTGAGCGTCAAGGATATACGGCAGGAACCTTGATCCTGAAAACATCCTTTGGCGAATCTGCTGAAGAAGAGAGGAAGCGGCTAGCCTTAAATCCGGGTGAAGGCGTTCTCATAGTAGAGCGAATTCGCACGGCTGACGGTGAGCCTGTGGTTTATTGTGTGGACCGCATTCCTGCACATCTGGTGCCCGGGGGCTATGCGGCAAGTGGAGAGTCTATCTTCAAATGGCTGGAGAGCGTAACAGGGGTAAGGATCGCATACGCAGTAGCCGATATTGAACCCATGGGCTACAATGAAAAGGTTTCCAACCTGCTGCATTGCGATAAATCTGCTCCCATGCTCTTGCTCAAACAGATTCATTACGACGAAAGTGAAAAGCCAGTGCTATACTCCCATAATTACTTCAGGGCTGACAAAATTCACTTTCATGTCGTACGGAGACGGTTGTAACTGTGGGGGCAACCTCACTCAACAATTTCATCAACTAAAAACAGGGGGTAATCTCAGATGAAGAAAGTTCTATCCGTGCTTTCTGTGGCAACACTCAGCCTGTCGCTCGTTCTCGCTGGCTGCGGAAGCAAACCAGAAGCACAGCCTCAAGGCCAAACTGGTAGCAATGGTGGTGCTCCAGCTGCTAAAGCTATCAAAGTAGGTATGGTTACAGACGTTGGCGGCGTAAACGACAACTCCTTTAACCAGAGTGCTTGGGAAGGGCTGCAAAAACTCCAAACCGATTTGAATCTCCCGAAAGAAAACGTAAACTATCTGCAATCAAAATCAGATGCTGACTATGTACCAAACCTGACTCAATTCGTAAAAGACGGTTGGGATCTGACTTGGGGTATCGGCTTCTTGATGGGTGACCACCTGAAAAAAGTAGCAGATGAAAACAAAAACGCAAAATTGGCGATCATCGACGCTGAAGTAGATGCTCCTAACGTAGCATCTGTACTCTTCAAAGAGCATGAAGGCTCCTTCCTCGCTGGTGTTGTTGCAGCGAAGATGACGAAAACGAAAAAAGTTGGTTTCGTTGGTGGCGTTGATATCCCGGTAATCAAACGCTTTGATCTTGGCTTCGAAGCAGGTGTAAAAGCTGTTGACCCAAGCATTCAAGTAATCAAAGTATACACTGGTGCTTTTGATAAACCAGACATGGGTAAATCTACGGCTTCCTCTATGTACGGTCAAGGTGTGGACATCATCTTCCACGCTTCCGGCGGTACAGGTGACGGTGTGTTCAACGAAGCAAAAGACCGTAAAGCTAAAGGCGAAAACGTATGGGTAATCGGTGTTGACAAAGACCAATCCCTAACTTTTGGCGACGAGATCACATTGACTTCCATGGTAAAACGTGTTGACGAAGCAGTTATTCGTGTAGCGAAAGACTTGTCTGAGGGTAAATTCAAAGGCGGAGTACAATGGCTCGGACTGGCTGAAAACGGTGTAGGTCTGGCTGACACTTCCACGAAGAACGTTCCTGAAGACGTACTGAAACTGGTTGAAGAATACAAGCAAAAAATCGTTAAAGGCGAAATCACAGTTCCTGACAAGTAAAAACTAAGGAAGCTGCAAATGGACAAGGCTGGTTCGAGCTACTGGCCTTGTCCTTTACCTTCACAATAGACCCGAAAAATGGGGTGAGCATGCATGAACTCGGTAAAAAAAGTGGTTGAAATGAGAGGGATCACAAAACGGTTCCCAGGCATTATTGCGAATGACAGTATTACGCTGTCCGTAGGTAAAGGTGAAATTCATGCGCTGCTCGGAGAGAATGGCGCGGGTAAGTCCACACTCATGAATATCTTGTTCGGTCTATATCAGCCGGATGAAGGCGAAATTCTGATTAACGAGAAAGTTGTACAGATCACCAGTCCAAAGATTGCAAACGACCTTGGTATCGGAATGGTTCACCAACATTTTATGCTCGTAGAAACATTTACAGTCACGGAAAACATTGTGCTAGGAAATGAACCGAAAAACGGGTTGAAGATAGATATTCAAAGCGCTGAGAAAGCGGTAGAAAAACTGTCGAATCAATACGGGCTCAAAGTTGATCCGAGAGCAAAAATTCAGGATATCTCAGTTGGGATGCAGCAGCGTGTAGAGATTTTGAAAACGCTTTATCGCGGTGCGGACATCTTGATTTTTGATGAGCCTACGGCTGTATTGACGCCGCAGGAAATCCATGAACTTATCGAGATCATGCATAACTTGGTAAAAGAAGGTAAGACGATTATCCTGATCACACACAAGCTGAAAGAAATTATGGCAGTATGTGACGCGGTAACAATTATTCGTCGCGGAAAAGTCATTGATTCCGTTTTGGTAAAAGATACGAATCCAGACGACTTGGCTGCAAAAATGGTTGGTCGTGAAGTAAACTTCCGCGTGGATAAAACGGAAGCAAAACCTAAAGATACGATCTTGGCCGTAGAGAAATTGACTGCAATGGGGAACCGCGGTGTGAATGCACTGAACAATCTCAGCTTAGAGGTTCGCGCGGGTGAAATTCTTGGAATTGCAGGAGTCGACGGAAATGGCCAAAGTGAACTGATTGAAGTATTAACTGGCTTACGTAAAGCAACAAGTGGGCGTATCCTTCTTAATGGCAAAGAAATTACGAATCAAAGTCCGCGAAACATTTCGGAATCAGGATTGTCTCACATTCCAGAAGACCGACATAAGCGAGGATTGGTTCTTGATTTCACCATGAGTGAAAACATGGTATTGGAAACGTATTTCCATCCAACGTTTTGCAAAGGCGGTTTTCTTGATTATGGCGCCATTGACAAGCATGCGGCCAAGCTTATCGAAGAATTCGACGTTCGAACTCCGAGTATTTACACGCCAGCACGAGCGCTTTCGGGAGGAAACCAACAGAAGGCAATTATTGCCCGCGAAGTGGACAAGAACCCGGATTTGCTGATTGCGGCTCAACCTACTCGTGGCTTGGACGTAGGGGCTATCGAATTCATTCATCGCAGACTAATTGATCAACGCGATCAAGGAAAAGCAGTTCTCTTGCTTTCCTTAGAATTGGATGAGGTTATCAATTTGTCCGACCGGATTGCGGTTATTTATGAGGGAGCTATTGTGGGGATTGTCGATGCTAAATCGACATCGGAGCAAGAGCTCGGCTTGATGATGTCCGGCGGAAAAGTAATGCAAGGAGGGGGAAACGATGAATAGAGTTATTGCGGTCTTCACAAAAGAATCGTTTCTCGTTCCTGCCGTTGCGATCATTCTTGGTCTTTTGACTGGGGCAATCGCAATGTTGGCAGGTGGATTTAATCCAATTGATGCCTATATGGCTTTGATTAAAAAAGTATTTGGTAGCGCGTATAACTTTGGTGAAACGATTCGCCAAATTACACCTTTGATCTTTACAGGTTTGGCTGTAGCGTTTGCTTTCCGTACAGGTCTCTTTAACATCGGGGCAGAAGGTCAATTTATCGTAGGGATGATTGCTTCTACTGTTGTAGGTGTTTCTTTTGACCTTCCAGCTATCATTCATGCTCCACTTGCTATCATTGCAGGAGCTGTAGCAGGTGGTTTGTGGGGTGCGATTGCCGGTTATTTGAAAGCAGCCCGTGGTGTCAATGAGGTTATTACCAGCATTATGTTGAACTGGGTAGCTCTTTACTTTGCAAACTGGGTCATGAATGCCTTCTTTATTCCAGCAGGCAAACAAACATCTGAAGAGGTAAAGGATTCTGCGATCATTACCATTGGATGGCTCGCTGAAATGTTTGACAATGCTCGTTTGCACTGGGGTACACTGATTGCCGTACTCGCAGCTATTTTCTTCTATATCATCCTTTGGAAAACTAAATCTGGTTTTGAATTGCGTTCCGTTGGTTTGAACCCGCATGCTTCTGAGTATGCTGGTATGAACGTGAATCGTAATGTTGTAAAGGCTATGTTTATTGGTGGTATGTTTGCAGGGATTGGTGGAGCTACTGAGATTTTGGGCGTATTCCACTATCAAGCGATTATGACGCAGCATACTGGCTATGGCTTTGATGGAATTGCGGTAGCATTGATTGGCGGAAATACACCATTCGGGGTTATCCTTGCTGCCATATTGTTTGGGGTTCTCACATTCGGTGCGAGCGGTATGCAATTTAGTGCGGGTGTACCGTTTGAATTGATTCGTGTCGTGATTGCTTCCGTTATTTTCTTCGTTGCTGCACATGGCATCGTGAAAATGTTTATTAAGCCGATCTTGAAGAAGAAAAAGGAAGGTGGAAACTGATGGATTGGGGATTAATTCTTAGCAACCTCGTTCATGATACCATCGTGTTTTCCACTGCCTTGATTTTTGCAGCATTGGGTGGACTGTACTCCGAGCGTTCTGGTGTCGTGAACATTGCGCTAGAAGGTATGATGATTATCGGTGCTTTTACTGGTGCCGTAATGACCTATGCTTTCCAAGATTCACTTGGTGCTTGGGCACCGTGGGTCGGATTTATTGCGGCGGGGATTGCCGGTTCTATTTTTGCGCTCCCACATGCTGTTGCTTCGGTAACGTTTAAAGCGGACCAGACCGTCAGCGGTGTGGCCCTGAACTTCTTGGCAGCTGGACTTTCCATCTACCTGACCAAAATTATTTTTAACGGAGCAGGTCAGACAACGACATTGAACTCAGTGTTTAACAAATTCAGTATTCCTGGATTGAGTGAAATTCCGTATATCGGACATGCCATTTTTGAGGCTTATCCTACGAGCTATCTAGCTTTCATTGCAGTTTTCCTTACTTGGTATATTGTATTCAAGACACCATTCGGATTGCGCTTGCGTGCAGTTGGTGAGCATCCGCGTGCTGCTGATACAGTAGGGATCAATGTTAAGAGAATGCGCTACACAGCTGTTATGATCAGTGGTATGCTGGCTGCGTTGGGTGGAGCTACCATTTCTTTGACGACAACCAGTAACTTTTCCCATAACACGGTTTCCGGACAAGGTTTTATCGCGATTGCGGCCTTGATCTTTGGTAAATGGCATCCAATGGGTGCGATGGGAGCAGCTTTATTCTTTGGTGTCGCTCAAGCGATCAAGTCTTTGGTACAAATCTTCGGATTGACCAATTACATTCCGACTGAATTTATTTTCATGCTTCCGTACGTACTGACGATTCTCGTGATGGCTGGTCTGGTAGGGCGATCCAGTGCTCCAGCGGCCCTCGGCAAACCTTACGATACGGGATCGCGTTAATCATTCGTTGACAAAATTTAGCGTCTAGAACCTGTCACTTCCCCTGTGCGATAATTTTTGTGACTGCTTGCGGTCCGCAAAAAACGGTCCTATCCGTATTTGCAAATTGTCTGTGGGGAGGGAAAAAGATGAACCGCTGTCTACATCAGTACAGCAGTTATCGATGGAACAGGATTCTAGGCGCTTTTGTTTTTTGCCTGATGATAGCAGTATCCGGTGGAATGGTTTCAGCAAAAGAGCCAGGACCGATCATTTCTGTCGTTGTCGATGGAATGGGAGTCCAATCAGATGTATCACCAATCCATCGAAATGGGCGCATGCTCGTTCCGATACGAGTAGTAGCGGAGGCAACAGGATCAGAAGTAAGCTACGATGCAGATACGCAAAAAGTATTGCTCAACAAAAAAGGCAAGCATATCACCCTTACAATTGGAAGCGAGACTGCGAACGTAGATGGAAAACGTTTGAAGATGGATGTTTCTCCAATCATTGTGAATAAGCGGACGCTTGTTCCAATCCGATTTATCTCCGAGGCATTTGGCTATCAAGTTCGATGGGATGAGACGTCGGCTGTTGCATACATACAATCCAAAACTGTGGAAGACAAGGCTGCGAGTGTGAAATACTCCTTTAATCCATATGTCGTTCAACAGGGAGATACCTTATCAAAAATTGCAGTTCGCCACGACACGAACATGAGTGCCATTCAAAAAGATAACCCTCTCTCTTCTGATGAGTTACTGGTGGGCCAAATTTTATATTTGCCAGAAGATGCAAAAAGAGCTGAGCATCCGATTGCCACAAAAGTTGCGGATGCGGATGATCAATTGATTGGGAAACAATTTCGGTTTCCTTTCCACGATAATAGTGGATATGAGCCGTATGGGGATAGCTTCGGGTCCGATCGAGAGTGGACCGAGTCGAATAGCGGCAGTGTCCGTAATCACGAGGGCATCGACATTATGGCACCGAAAGGAACGCCGATTTACTCGGTATCCGATGGGACGATCAACAAAGTGGGCTGGAATACGTATGGTGGCTGGAGAGTAAACATTACGGATGAGAATGGCCAATATCGGATGTATTACGCTCATTTGCAGGCGTATGCGCCAGGATTGCATGTAGGGAAAACGATAAAAGCTGGACAGCTGATCGGTTTTGTTGGAGATACAGGCTACGGTGGAACTGGTACAGTGGGAATGTTTGAACCTCACCTGCATTTTGGCCTCTATCGTAACAGCACGGGGAAAGCGATCGATCCGTATGATTACTTGCGGATTTGGGAGCAAAATAAAGTGGAGAGTCTCCTCTAAAATTTGGACAAACTACTACGGAGTACCTTCACGAATAAAAGGAGGCCCGTCGTATGTGGACTTGTCCGTACTGTGGGGGAAGCCACGGCTTACCCTTTCATGATGAGCAGTTGGATGGCATGCTCTGTCTCTCGTCTGATTGCGGTCGATTTGTTGAAGAGCATAGCACATCGGATGATCCTCGAGACTGGGATGCGATGGATATGTAAGGAAAAGAGTGAACGCCCTTCGTGAAAAGGTGCGTTTGCTCTTTTTTATATAATGGAAGCGCTGTGATTTGCGTATTACGGGACTTGCGTGAGCGCATAGGATGAAGCACTGGGATATATAATGGAAGATTCTGATGCTTGATGCCCTGACAATTGGTTACAATAGAGAAGAGTATGAGTAAGCTGATGGAGAAGGGAGATTGGACTATGACTGCTTCTACAACCGAAATTGCATTTCAAAGCTCCCAAATCAATGGGATGAACGTACATATCCTTCCAACCGAAAAGTTCAAGACAACGACGATCGTGACGATGATTGAACAAGCGCTATCGGAGGAGCACGTAACGAAAACAGCATTGCTTGCGATGGTCATGAAACGTGCCAGCGCTCGTTTTCCAGAAACGAAACTATTGCGAGCACATTTGGATTTCCTGTATGGTGCCATTTTTGATGTCGATGTCATGAAAAAAGGCGAGCGGCAAATCCTGCAAATTTATATGGAAGTACCGAATGAAAAGTATTTATCCAATGAATCCTCACTTTTGGAGCAGGCCATCGAATTCGTAGGAGATATGCTCGTCAGACCGTATGTACAAGACAACGCTTTTTCCGAAAAGTACTTGGCACAGGAAAAAGAGACGCTACGAAAACGGATAGAGAGTTTGATCGACGACAAAATGAAGTATGCGAACCAACGCGTGACAGAAGAAATGTGTAAAGGTGAACCATTCTCTCTTCTCGTCCAAGGTCGTGTGGCGGATTTGCCAAAGATCACTGGTCAGGAGCTGTATCAATATTTTAAAGAAGTAACGACGACAAATCCGATCAATATGTTCGTGGTCGGCGATGTTGATCAGCAGGAAGTAAGCGAGGCTATTCGCAAGCATATCCCAGTGGAGCGTTCCCAAGTAGGAGAACTGCAGATCGCATCAACGGCGAAGGATGTATCGGCTGAACGCGAAGTGATCGATCGACTCGATGTCAACCAAGCAAAGCTCAACATCGGTTGCCGCACGCAGATCACTTATAAGGATGACGATTACCCGACGCTGCTCTTGTTCAACGGGATTTTAGGCGGTTTTCCGCACTCCAAGCTGTTTGTCAACGTCCGTGAAAAAGAAAGTCTCGCTTACTATGCCGTTTCCAGGCTTGAGAGCCACAAAGGGATTCTCATGATTATGTCCGGGATTGATGTTAGCAAATATCAACGTGCGGTTGAGATTATTAAGCAGCAGCTTGATCTGATGCAACAAGGAACCATATCGGATGAGGAAATGAGCCAAACGCGTGCAACTTTGTCTAACCAGTTCCGTGAGCTGTTGGACAGTGCGCGCGGGATGATTGATTTTACGTACAATGGTGTGATTAGTGGACGTCCTCGGAAAATCGAAGAGCTTTTGGCGGGGATCAACCAAGCGACTATTGAGGATATCAAGAAGGTAGCAAGCAAGGTGACGATTGACACGATTTATCTGCTGCGGGACAAGAAGGGAGAGGCATAAGATGCAGACCACTGTCTTTGAACAAGTAAATGAAACGGTATATCATGAAACTCTCCAAAATGGATTGCAAGTTTATCTGGTTCCCAAACAGGGCTTCAGCAAAACATACGCTGTGTTCACTACGCGTTACGGCTCCATTGACAGCCATTTCCGCACTCGAAGCGGGGAAGAAATCAATGTTCCCGACGGCATTGCGCATTTTCTTGAGCACAAAATGTTTGAGAAGAAAGATCGGGATGTCATGCACGAATTCAGTAAAAACGGGGCGAGCTGTAATGCATTCACGAGCTTCAATCGTACCGCTTATTTGTTTTCGTGCACAGATAAGCTAGATGACAATCTGAATCTGCTGCTCGATTATGTGCAGGACCCATATTTTACAGATGCCAGTGTAGAAAAGGAAAAAGGAATCATTGGCCAGGAAATCACCATGTACGATGACAATCCTGACTGGAAGGTGTACGTGAACCTCTTGAAGGCCATGTACCAAAAGTATCCGATTAACATTGAGATTGCGGGTACGATCGAGACGATCTCTCATATTACAAAAGAATATTTGTATCAGTGCTATGAAACGTTTTATCATCCTGCCAATATGCTCCTATTGGTCGTGGGTTCCTTCGAACCAGAAGCGATCATGAAGCTCATTCGTGAAAATCAGGGAGCAAAGGAGTTTGCTCCTGCGCCACAAATCACGCGCGTTTTTCCAGAAGAGCCATCAGCTCCAGCGGAAGCGAAAGTAGAAGCGTTTCTAACAGTTGGCTTGCCCAAATGCATGATCGGAATCAAGGAAAAGGAAAACGGTCTAACCAAGGAAGCCTTGTTAAAACGCGAGTTGACTACTAAACTAGTATTGGACATCGCATTCGGCACAAGCTCCGCTGTCTATGAGCGTTTGTATGACAGTGAGCTGATTACGGAAAGCTTTGATTTTGACTACAGCAGCGAGCAGGATTATGCGTATACGATCATTGGTGGAGATACACCTGATCCAGAGCGTTTAGTGGAAACGATCAAAGCAGAAATCAAACAGTTGAAGCAAAACGGTATAGCCCAAGATGACTTTGAGCGTGCGAAGCGTAAAAAAATCGGAAACTTCCTGCGTTCTCTAAACTCCGTGGAGTTTATCGCTAACCAGTTTACCAGCTTCAAATTTAACGGAAATGATCTGTTTTCCGTAGTGCCGACCTTGGAGTCGATCACACGCGAAGATGTGGAAAAACGTTTGAAGGAGCATTTTTTAATCGAGCAGATGGCTGTTTCTATCGTTCGTTCCGCTTCGCCACAGGAGTAATGTATTCATGTTCAAGCAAGAGACGCCGTGGGCGTTAATTACGGGAGCTTCCGGAGAGATCGGGCAGGCGATCGGTGCCTACCTGATTGATGCGGGGGTTCCCCTTTATCTGCATTACAATCGAAATAAAGAAAAATTGGAGCCGTTGGTGCAAAAATGCCAGGAGCGGGGTGTTCCGTACGTCATCCTCCAAGCTGATCTACGGGATCCACAGCAAATTACGGCGATGTTTGCTCAGATGCAGGTTGCACCATTATTGATCGTAAACAATGCCTCTGTGGATGATGTCGGCTTATTTACGGATGTGACTGTCGAGAAATTCGATGAGTTCATCGCTCTTAATGTTCGTTCGGCTTTTTTGGTCTGCCAAGCTGCTGTTCCGGCCATGCTGCGCGCAAGGTATGGGCGTATCGTTAACATTTCTTCCATTTGGGGACTGACAGGCGGTTCATGTGAAGTGTTGTATTCCATGACCAAAGGAGCAGTCAATACGTTCACCAAAGCCCTGGCAAAGGAAATGGCCCCAAACGGAATCACGGTAAATGCAGTCGCTCCTGGGGCTATTGCTGGTGGAATGATGGAGCGCTTTGCTCCAGATGAAATGGAAATGATCGCGGAAGAAATACCGGCCAACCGTCTTGGACAACCATATGAGGTAGCCGCAGTCGTGCGCTTTTTGCTTTCGGCGGATTCCAGTTATGTGACGGGGCAAGTGATTAGTCCAAACGGTGGGTGGTACACGTAGAAGAGAAGTATGCATGAATAAAATACGAGAAATGATGGAATTCTACCTTTTGTGTGGGCAGCAAATCTGTTCGCAACGTACAAAAGGAGGGAATTTCCCTATGTCGATTCTTGACAATTTCAGCGACTGGAAAGCGTTTCTCGGAGATCGGGTAGAACAAGCGAAACAATCCGGGATGGAAAGCGATACGCTTCAAAATGTAGCTTATCAAATCGGTAGCTATCTGTCTGAGCAAGTAGACCCGAAAAACGATCAGGAGCGTCTGTTGAAACAGCTGTGGGACGCAGGTGATCAACAGCAGCAACAAGCTTTGGCATCACTCATGGTGAAGCTTGTTCAGAATCGCAATGATGCGAACGCTGGCAGCTAGCCATCAAATCCCCTACTTTTGGGGATTTTTCTTTTCGCGATTGTCGAATGAAACGAACGTGATATACTACATAAGAAGAGAATTCTGGTTGGCGGAGAGGATTGCATATGGAAGCGAAGAAAGAATGGTACATGGAGTATGAGATTGCCCGTAACCGTCCCGGTCTCTTAGGGGACGTATCTTCTATTCTGGGGATGTTGAACATTAATATCGTGACGATCAATGGTGTGGATACCATGCGTCGAGGTATGCTGCTCTTGACCGATGATGATGAAAAAATGGAGGTTTTGCGCAACGTTGTGCAAAAAATGGACAACATAACCATAACGAGGTTACGTCCCCCGACAATGCTGGATCGCTTGGCTGTGCGTCACGGTCGCTATATTGAACGGGATAGCGAGGACAAAAAAACGTTTCGTTTTGTTCGTGAGGAGCTGGGCTTGTTGGTCGATTTCATGGCAGAAATCCTGAAGAAGGAAGGTCATCAGCTCATCGGGATTCGTGGCATGCCTCGCGTAGGGAAGACTGAATCGATGATTGCTGCCAGCGTATCCGCCAATAAACGTTGGACATTCATTTCCTCTACTTTGTTGCGCCAGACGGTGCGTAGTTCCTTAGCCATTGATGAAATGTCTACAGATCATGTATATTTGATAGATGGAATTGTCTCAACGCTGCGATCGACAGAAAAGCACTTCACCTTGCTTCGGGAAATTATGAACTTTCCTGCCGCAAAAATCATTGAGCATCCGGATATATTCGTAAGGGAATCTGAGTACCAACTTGATGATTTCCATTACATTATTGAGCTGCGTCATCATCCGGATGAAGAGATTACATATGAGCTTATCAACAATCGCGGCTTTGATAATTTCGAAATGAATTAAGGAGGGGCAGCTGTGTCTGAGCTAGGTCAAGTCCTACAAAGGGCCCGCGAAGAAAAAGGAATCACGCTCGACGACATCCAACGTATCACCAAGATACAGCGGCGATATTTGGAAGCTATTGAAAGGGGTCATTTTCATGTACTTCCTGGCCACTTTTACGCGCGTGCATTTATAAAGAGTTATGCGGAAGCTGTCGGTCTAGACCCGAACCACATCCTGACTCACTTTCAGTCCGATTTGCCGGCCCAGCCACCTACAGAGCAAGTAGAACGACTGCGTCGCAGACGAGTTGCTTCAGCGAACAATCCATTAGAAGCGGGGCGATGGGTTACCAAGACCTTGCTCGTCTTGTTTATTGCCTTGATTATCGGGGTTATTTATTTCGCTGTCGTCAACAACAACGGAAATCAGATGACTCAGCCAGTGCCGGGTGGAACAGTTAACCCTGGAGCAGAGATTGTCACGCCTGGCAATGGTGGTGGAGCGGGAACATCCCCGATTGCTCAACAACCGAAGCCGCCTTCTATTACCACACCGAATCCTGAAACAGGAACAAACCCACCTGAGACCGTTACAGAAACTCCTCAGGCAACCATCACATTCGAATCGCAGCAAGGATCAATGTATAATTATTCCTTGCAAGGTGGAGAAAAAATCACGGTTTATTTGAAGGTGAAAGCAGAAACAAGCTGGTTTGGTATTTCGGAAGGAAAAGGCAAAACTTATGTTGAGCAGGGCACGCTCAAGAAGGATCAGGAAAAAACGATTGAGCTGGGGAAATCAGCTTATATTCGTTTGGGCAAACCGACTGTAGTGGAATTGAAGGTTAACGGAGTCTTGGTAGACACGTCTAAAATGAAATCAATGCCGTCTAATATTACGATGAAAGTTAAAGAGGCGGTCACCCAGTAGGCAAGCGTATGCTTGCCTTTCGTACTTTTCTCTTTTTTGACACTTCCTTTAGGCTTATATTATACTGGATAGGTGTAATATGGGTTGGTGTGACCAATTGGAGGAAAAAAGATGACAGAGAAGGTAGGCACGCGTGAAAAAGTAGCGATTGTTACGCTGGGCTGTGAAAAGAATCTCGTTGATTCGGACATGATGGCCCATCTGATAGATGAAAAAGGTTATGAACTGGTTGATAACCCGGAAGAAGCAACTGTGGTCATCGTCAATACCTGCGGTTTCATCGATGCAGCCAAGGAAGAATCCGTCAATAAGATTCTGGAAATGGGTGAATTGAAGGAATCCGGCAAACTGAAATCGCTTGTGGTGGCAGGCTGTCTCACACAACGTTACAAAGAGGATATCTTGAATGAGATTCCTGAGGTGGACGGTATTGTCGGAACAGGCGATTTTATGTCGATTACAGGTATTATCGAAGAATCTCTAGAGGGCAAGCGACCGATTTTTGTAGGAAATCCCATTTTTACGTACGAAGATGTAGTGAAGCGGAAAGTAAAAGAAGGCACATACTCCGCATATATTAAAATTGCCGAGGGTTGTGACAACGCCTGTACGTTCTGCTCGATTCCTTTGATGCGTGGGGGATTCCGCAGTCGTACAATCGAGTCCATCGTAGAAGAAGCGCGTCATTTGGCTGCTCAAGGTATCGTAGAAGTGAGCCTGATCGCACAAGATTCTACGAACTACGGAACGGATATTTACGATGGAAAACTGATGCTTCCTGAACTTTTAAACCGCCTGGCAGAAGTCGAGGGCATCGAGTGGATTCGTCTTCACTACGCATATCCTGGATTTTTCACGGATGAATTGATCCACACCTTTGCTACCAATCCAAAAGTGTGCAAATACGTAGATATGCCTTTGCAGCACTCCGAAGACCATATTTTGAAAAGAATGCGTCGCCCGGGAAGACAGACGGACATTCGTGCGCTGGTAGCAAAAATTCGCGCACAGGTTCCAGATGTGGCACTGCGTACCTCTTTGATCGTAGGGTTCCCAGGGGAAACAGAGGAAGACTTCGAGCGCCTGAGCGAGTTTGTGAAGGATATTCGCTTTGATCGACTGGGTGTGTTTACTTACTCCAACGAGGATGACACTCCAGCTTCTCGTCTGCCTGACCACGTTGACGAAGAGCTTAAGGAAAAACGTGCGAACATGCTGATGGAAATTCAACGTGAAGTAGCCGGAGATCGCAACGGACGCTTTGTTGGTCAAGTCTTGGATATTTTGATTGAACGTTACGAAGGACGTAACGATATTTATGTAGGTCGAACACAGTATGACGCTCCGGAAATCGATGGTGAAGTATTCGTCACAGGTTTTAAAGGCGAACTGGGCACCATCGTAAAAGTAAAAATTACACACTCCTATGAATACGATTTAGCCGGGGAGGTAGTCTAGTTGAATCTCGCCAACCGCATCACACTCGCCAGGATCTTTCTGGTGCCGGTAGTTATGTTTTTTATGCTGGTGCGTTACAACATCGGGACATTTTCGATTGGCAGCCTGACGATGACGTATAACGAGCTGATTGCGGCTTTGGTGTTTATCCTAGCAGCCAGTACGGACGGACTCGACGGTTATATTGCACGGAAAAATAAAATCGTGACGAACTTGGGGAAGTTTCTAGATCCGCTTGCTGATAAGCTGTTGATTTCCGCAGCACTCATTTCACTTGTAGAGATGCAACGTCTGGAAGCGTGGATTGCGATTGTCATTATCAGCCGGGAGTTTGCGGTAACGGGTCTACGACTAGTTGCAGCGGCAGAAGGACAGGTAATTGCTGCGAGTGCATTGGGTAAACTGAAAACATGGGTGCAGATCGTAGCGATTACGGCTGTCATGATTCGCAACTTCCCATTTGAGTTCTTCGGCATTCCGTTCGACGAAGTAGCTACTTGGGCGATGGTGATCATCACGATTTACTCCGGGTACGACTACTTTGCGAAAAATCGTAACGTGATCCAATACTCGTAATGTGGGTATTGGTCTCTTTTTTCACAAGACTCTTCTCTTGAGCGTTTGCAAGTGATAAACTATTAGTTTAGAGGCTTTTCTACTCTCAAAGAGAATGGATGAGGAAGATGAGAGCGGAGATTATTGCGGTAGGTACCGAACTTTTGTTAGGCCAGATCGCTAACACCAACGCACAGTTTCTTTCTCAGAAGCTGGCGGAAATTGGCGTGGGAGTTTACTTTCATACGGTTGTGGGAGACAATACGGAGCGATTGCTACAAGTGATTCGATTGGCATCAGGGCGATCTGATCTCGTCATTTTCACGGGTGGGCTAGGGCCGACTCAAGATGATTTGACGAAAGAAACCTTGGCGGGGCATGTAGGCATTGGATTGGAAACGAATCCAGAGGCCATGGAGAGAATTGAAAAATTCTTTTTGCAACGTGGGATTGTCATGACGGAGAACAATCGTAAGCAGGCGCTGGTGCTTTCTGGCAGCCATGTATTCTCCAACGATTTCGGGATGGCGCCGGGGATGGCGATCCGTCATGACAGTAGTACGTTCGTGCTGTTACCTGGACCACCAAGCGAGCTGTATCCAATGGTGGAGAATTACGTGATGCCTTACTTGAACGATTTGCTCCCAGAAAAACAAGTGTTTCATTCTCATGTACTCCGGTTCTACGGAATAGGCGAATCTGCCTTGGAGGAAAAACTGCTCGATCTGATCGAAAAGCAGGACAATCCAACGATCGCGCCATACGCCAAAGAATTCGAAGTAACGCTGCGGATTACGGCAAGAGCTGCTACAGTCGAAGAAGGGGAAGCCCTAATCTTACCTGTAGAAAAAGAAATTCTCAGCCGTGTTGGCCAGTATATGTACGGGATGGGTGAGAATTCGTCGCTGCATGATGTGCTGGTTTCTGAGCTAAAAAAGAGAAATGAGACGATTGCTTGTGCAGAAAGCTGCACAGGAGGAGCAATTGCCTCGTTGATTACCTCTGTGCCGGGAAGCTCGCAAGTGTTTCGTGGAGGGGTAGTCTGCTACACCAATGAAGTGAAAAATCAGTTGCTCGAAGTACCTGATTCCATTTTGCAAACAGATGGGGCAGTCAGTGAGAAAACAGCTCAATTGCTGGCTGAACATGTACGAGAAAAGCTGGGGGCTACTTACGGGATTTCTGTTACGGGAGTGGCTGGACCCGATCCTTCCGAGGGCAAGCCTGTTGGCCTTGTTTACGTAGGGATCGCGGCAGAAGGAATGCCTACAGTTGTAAAAGAGCTGCGCCTTGCCGGAAGAAGGCATGCAATCGTTGGGCGTGCCGCTAAATACGCGTTGTTTTATGCGCTGCAAATGCAAAAAGAAAGGTGATTTTTTTCATGACGATTTTTTCCGATTTTCCTTTACATAAATCTATTCTGCAAGCGATTCACGATAT
Source organism: Brevibacillus sp. AG (assembly GCF_028369215.1). Taxonomy (NCBI): domain Bacteria; kingdom Bacillati; phylum Bacillota; class Bacilli; order Caryophanales; family Paenibacillaceae; genus Brevibacillus; species Brevibacillus sp. AG. Next base: position 708,963 of record NZ_JAQMYO010000002.1, read on the forward strand.
GGGCTTCGAGGAGCCATCACCGATTCAGGCAGCTTGCATTCCAAAAGTTCTGGATGGCGGAGACCTGATTGGTCAAGCACAGACAGGTACTGGTAAGACTGCTGCATTCGGGATTCCACTTGTAGAAAAGATTACGCCTGCCAATCGTGTACAAGCGATCGTGCTGACCCCAACTCGTGAGCTGGCTATCCAGGTTGCGGGAGAGCTCTTGCGCATCTCGAAATATAACAAAGTTCGTACGCTGCCAATCTATGGCGGACAATCGATCGGACATCAAATTCGTGCACTGCGCCAAGGTGTACAAATCGTTGTAGGTACTCCTGGCCGTGTTATGGACCACTTGCGCCGAAAAACATTGAAGCTGGATAACGTACATACACTCGTTTTGGATGAAGCGGATGAAATGCTGGACATGGGCTTCATCGAAGATATCGAAACGATCATCACACATATGCCGGAAGAGCGTCAAACCTTGCTGTTCTCTGCGACGATGCCGCCAGAAATCAAGCGTTTGGCTACCCGTTACATGAAACAACCGCAAACGATCGCGGTTAGCCGTGAAGAAGTAACGGCACCATTGATCGAACAGGTATACTACAAAGTGTTTGACCGTAACAAAGTAGAGAGCCTCTGCCGCATCTTGGACAGTGAGGATGTCGAGCTGGGTATCATTTTCTGCCGCACTAAGCGCGGCGTAGATGAGTTGTCCGAAGTGCTGCAATCCCGCGGATACCTTGCGGACGGATTGCATGGTGACTTGTCACAGGCACAACGTGACAAGGTCATGAATGCGTTCCGTGAGGGCTCGATTGAATTCTTGATCGCGACTGACGTAGCAGCACGCGGTATCGACGTAGGAAACGTCTCTCACGTAATCAACTACGATATTCCACAAGACTCTGAGAGCTACGTACACCGTATTGGCCGTACTGGTCGCGCAGGTCGCAAAGGAATTGCGATGACGCTGGTTACGCCGCGTGAAGTAAGACAAATGATGTTTATCCAAAAGCAGACAAAAGCACAAGTGCTCTCTCGCAATGTTCCTTCCTTGGAGGAAGTGGCTGAGCGCAAACAAGAGCAATTGCGTGAACAATTGACTAGCCTTTTGGAAAGCGATGCAATCGCGGATATGTATCAAAAAGTAGCGGATGCTCTCGTAGGTCAATACCCGGCTGAAAAAGTAGCAGCTGCTGCATTGCACCTGGCATTCCATACCGAAGCGGGACAAGGGCAGGAAGTAGAAGCGTACAACTTTGGTGAGACAGGCGCAGCAAAAGGCATGGTTCGCTTCTTCCTGAACGTAGGCCGCAATGCGAACATGAAGCCACAGGATCTGGTACGCGAGATCTCTGAATCTGTGGGTATCCCAGGAAAATCAGTAGGTCGCATCGACATTTTCGAGAACTTCACATTTGTTGAGGTTCCGGAAGAGGTAGCGGCATTCGTATATGAGTCACTGCGTCAAACACGTATCAACGGAAAACGAATCAATCTGGAGCCTGCAAAGCCTCGCGGAGCGAAGCGTTCCTAATTAGAGAGTATTACACAAAGCAGTCATTTCTCTGGGAACAACCAGGAAATGGCTGCTTTTTTACGATGCGAATATTTGTTCGTAAAAAATACTTGGCAAACACTTCTGTCTCGAGGTATGATGAAGACAAGCAAAAGAGATGCGAAAATTGAAAGGGTGTGTACCATTTGTCAGATCGTCGCGCAGCTTTGGAGAGTGCATTGCGTCAAATAGAAAAGCAATTCGGAAAAGGTTCCATTATGAAGTTGGGAGAAGTATCCAACATCCAGATTTCTACGGCTTCTAGCGGTGCACTTGCTCTAGATATTGCACTTGGTGTGGGTGGGTTCCCACGCGGACGGATTGTTGAGATTTACGGACCAGAGTCTTCTGGTAAAACAACAGTAGCGCTTCATGCCATCGCAGAAGTTCAAAGACAGGGTGGACAAGCTGCGTTTATCGATGCTGAGCATGCCTTGGATCCGGTTTACGCTGCGAAGCTGGGTGTGAACATCGATGAATTGCTGTTGTCCCAACCAGACACTGGTGAGCAAGCTTTGGAGATCGCGGAAGCACTGGTGCGCTCTGGTGCGGTAGACATTATCGTAGTCGACTCCGTTGCGGCACTCGTACCAAAAGCAGAGATCGAAGGCGAGATGGGAGATTCCCACGTAGGTTTGCAAGCACGCTTGATGTCCCAAGCACTCCGCAAGTTGTCCGGCGCCATCAACAAGTCCAAAACGATTGCAATCTTCATCAACCAGCTTCGTGAAAAAGTGGGAGTTATGTTCGGTAACCCAGAAACAACTCCGGGTGGACGCGCTTTGAAGTTCTACGCGAGTGTTCGCTTGGACGTTCGTAAAGCGGAATCTATCAAAGTTGGCAACGACATTTTAGGAAGCAAGACGAAGATCAAAGTCGTCAAAAATAAAGTAGCACCACCATTCAAGGTTGCTGAAGTGGATATCATGTACGGCGAAGGTATTTCCAGAGAAGGTAGCATTCTCGACATCGGTTCCGAGATCGATGTGGTACAAAAGAGTGGCGCATGGTACTCCTTCAATGAGGAGCGTCTCGGCCAAGGTAGAGAAAATTCGAAAGTCTTCCTGAAAGAAAATCCGCACATTGCATCGCAGATTGAAACAAAAGTACGCGAATACTTCAGCCTAAACCCTGGTTCTGTTCCAGAAGGTGAAGCAGTAAATGACCCAGAGCAAGATGAAGAGCCTACATTTGATCTGGAGTAATGAAGAGTAGAAGAGCAGCCTGTCGATGAGACAGGCTGTTATTTTAGCTTTGCGAAGGAGTGAATCATCATGAAGAGCGGCCTGATCACTGCCGTTCATCGAGATATCAAACAAAAGCAACGCTACCATATCGATGTCGAAGGCGAGTATGCCATTACCGTACACGAAGACATACTGGTAAAGTACAACCTATTTAAGGGAACAGAATTAGATGAAGCTTTTTGCCGAGAAGTCCTGATAGCAGAAGAAAAGCATAAAGCGTATTTAGGTGCATTGCGATATCTCGGCATACGCCCGCGAACAAGCAGTCAGCTGCATTCCTATTTGATAGAAAAGGGATTTTCGCCACAGATTGCAGAAGAGATATGCCAGCGCTGCAAGGATCACGGCTACATCGATGATGAAGCATTTGCGAAGCAATGGGTAGACGAGCGATTGCGTTTGAAGCCGAGGAGCCCGTATATGCTGCGTATGGAGCTTACCCAGCGTGGAGTGGACAGAGCGATTGTAGATGACGCAGTACGTGGCGTGTCTAGGCAGGCTGAACTAGATGCTGCCCGCGCATTGATAGAGAAGAAGGCGCGGCGTATAGAGGGTGCACCGAACCCCGATGAAGAGCGCAAGCTGCTATCTATGCTGATGCGCAAGGGATTCTCCCATGCGATCATTCAACAAATGCGTGAAGAATTGCGTCATAGAAGCGATAGTTAGGGCCAACTCTATTTGCATGATCTTGACAATTCTTGTTCACAAATAATAAAATAGGTTTGTATTTACTTGGTGTATCATAACTTTTGTGATTTGCTCACTCGTTGCCTATGAAACAACTGAAAAACCGTGCGAAAGCTGTACGGATTCAGCGGACCGAGTAAATCGGTCTTGTTTTTTAGCCGAATGTTCAAATGTGAGAGCACTCCATGGAAAACAAATGCTTGGAAAGCGGGGAGATGTCTTACAATAAGGAGGTGAAACGAAAAAGCCTATGGATCCTATAATTACTGTTGTCATTGTGCTCGTTGCCCTGCTGATCGGCTTGGGTGCAGGCTACTTCACTCGTAAATCGATTGCGGAAGCGAAGATCTCCAGTGCAGAAGAAGCTGCACGACAGATCGTGGAGGAAGCCAAACGGGACGCCGAAGCCGTTAAGAAGGAGAAGGTGCTGGAAGCAAAGGATGAAGTGTTCAAGCTTCGATCCGAAGCGGAAACTGAATTGCGTGAGAGACGCAATGAGATCCAGCGTCAGGAACGACGAATTCTACAAAAAGAAGAATCGTTGGACCGCAAGATGGAACAGTTGGAGCGCAAAGAAGAAGAATTGTCTGAGCGTGACCGTACCATCGCAGAACTGCAAAGCAAGGTAGAGCACTTATATAAAGAACAAGTATCAGAGCTAGAACGAATCTCCGGCTTGACGCAGGATGAGGCGAAGACGATCATTCTGACTGATGTGGAGAATACTGTCCGCCACGAAATGGCTGTGATGATCAAGGAGATTGAGACTCAGGCCAAGGAAGAAGCGGACAAGCGTGCTCGTGAGATCATTACGACCTCCATTCAACGTTGTGCAGCAGACCACGTAGCAGAAACAACCGTTTCTGTGGTTACGTTGCCAAATGATGAGATGAAGGGACGTATTATCGGACGCGAAGGACGTAACATTCGTGCCCTGGAAACGTTGACTGGTATCGATCTGATTATTGACGATACTCCAGAAGCAGTCATCCTGTCTGGCTTCGATCCGATTCGTCGGGAAATCGCCAAGACAGCGTTAGATAAACTGGTCGCAGACGGCCGCATTCACCCAGCTCGCATCGAGGAAATGGTGGAAAAAGCACGTCGCGAAGTAGACGAGCGAATCCGTGAATACGGTGAGCAAGCAACGTTTGAAACAGGCGTTCACGGCTTGCATCCAGATCTGATCAAGATTCTCGGACGCTTGCGTTATCGTACAAGCTACGGTCAAAACGTACTGAAGCACTCTATGGAAGTGGCACATCTCGCCGGTTTAATGGCGGCAGAACTGAAAGAAGATGTGAAGCTGGCCAAACGTGCAGGTTTGCTGCATGATATCGGAAAAGCAATTGACCATGAAGTAGAAGGTTCACACGTTGAAATCGGTGTTGAACTGGCTAAGAAGTACAATGAGCACCACGTAGTAGTGAACAGTATTGCGTCTCATCACGGTGATACCGAACCAACTTCCGTCATTGCTATGCTCGTGGGAGCTGCTGACGCTCTGTCTGCCGCACGCCCAGGTGCACGCCGTGAGACATTGGAAACATATATCAGACGTTTGGAGAAACTGGAAGAGATCTCTGAGTCGTTCGATGGCGTAGAAAAGTCTTATGCGATCCAAGCAGGACGCGAAATTCGCGTGATGGTTCAACCTGATAAGATTGACGATGCGGAAGCTACCCGTCTGGCACGGGATATCACGAAACGAATTGAAAATGAACTTGACTACCCAGGTCATATTAAAGTAACGGTTATCCGTGAAACACGGGCAGTTGAGTATGCAAAGTAAAGTGGCTGCGTGCCACTTTACTTTTTTTGTAGCGCAACGAAGGACACACCAAATGCTTGACGAAGTCAAGTTTTCTAATGAGCAGAGGAATTGTGTATACTAGCAATGAGGTGATTTGGTAATGAAGTTGTTATTCATTGGAGATATTATGGGCTCGCCTGGCAGAGAGATCGTGAAAACATATTTGCCGTTACTGAAACGAAAATACAGCCCTACCTTTATCGTAGCAAATGGAGAGAACGCTGCGCATGGTCGCGGGATCACAGAGAAAATTACCAAGGAGCTTTTCGAGTGGGGTGTTCACGCGATTACGCTCGGGAATCATACGTGGGACCAAAGAGAAATTTTCGATTTTATTGATGATGAGCCGCGGATGATTAGACCCGCGAACTTCCCAGAAGGGGCTCCCGGAAAAGGGATTACATACATCAAACAACCTGAAGGGGAACTAGCTGTCATTAATTTGATGGGGCGTACGTTCTTGCCACCGCTCGACTGTCCATTTCAAATGGCTGACAAGCTAGTGGAGCAAGCTCGGAAGCGTACGAAGTTCATTTTTGTAGACTTTCATGCAGAAGCTACATCGGAGAAGCAAGCTATGTCATGGTACCTAGATGGGAAGGTAACAGCGGTCGTGGGGACGCATACCCATGTGCAAACCGCTGATGAACGTATTTTGCCTCAAGGAACCGGATTTTTGTGTGATGTGGGAATGTGTGGCCCAAGTAACGGCATTTTGGGGATGGAACGCGAAGCAGTTATTAAGAAATTTTTGACGCAGCTCCCTGTTCGCTTTGAGGTAGCGCCAGATCCTGCGCAGTTGAATGCAGTGCTGATTACTCTAGATAAAGCGACTGGGCATGCGAAAAAAATGGAACGAATCAGAATTGACTCCGACCATCCGTTTATGGAATAATGAGAATAAGATTAGAATTTTTTGAATCTTTCAAGCGAGTTAGCAGGAATTTTTAGGGGTTATGCGAATATCATTCTAATGATGACAGGATTCCTATCAGACGGGAGGTTCAAAAAGGATGGAAGTATTAAAAGTTTCAGCAAAGTCTAACCCCAATTCCGTTGCTGGTGCCCTTGCCGGAGTTCTTCGTGAACGAGGAGCCGCTGAGATCCAAGCCATTGGTGCTGGGGCGCTTAATCAAGCTGTGAAGGCAGTAGCAATCGCACGAGGGTTCGTAGCGCCGAGTGGAGTTGACCTCATTTGTATTCCAGCCTTTACCGACATCGTGATTGATGGAGAAGAACGAACTGCAATCAAATTAATCGTAGAACCCAGATGATACAACTGCAAATGCTTCACCTGCCTGTTTGTTCGAAGAATGAACAGGTTTTTTCGTTTGTCCAGAAGTATAACCTCCGAAGTCATCGAAGAGAAGGAGCGTTTCCATATGAAAATCTTTGATGCGCATAGCGATGTATTATGCAAGCTATGGCAGAACCCTGATTTGGACTTTTATAAAGAAGACAAGCTCTTGCAAACGGGTTTTACCGTCCTTGAAAAAGGGAATGTAGACATACAAGTGCTTGCCTGTTTCGTCCCTTCTCAGGTGCCGTTTGGACGTCGCTTTCATTCTGTACTAGAAATGATCGATATTTTTTATCAAAAGGTGGCCAGTGATAAATTCCGGCCGATTTTCACAAAGGCCGATTTGACTGAATGCGTATTAAAGGGACAGAAAGGGGCTATTCTGTTTGTAGAAGGTGCGCATGCATTAGAAGAGAGTCTGGTTCAGCTACGTACGTGGTTCCGGCTTGGTGTACGAGGAATGACGCTGACCTGGAATCATGGCAATGCCCTAGCAAGTGGAAATGGAGAGCCGAATCCAGGTGGACTTACTTCATTTGGACGAGAAGTCATAGAAGAAATGAATCGGCTGGGGATGATCATTGATGTTTCGCATTTGGCCGACCCAGGATTCTGGGATGTACTAGAATGCTCAAAAGCACCAGTGATCGCATCCCACTCGAACGTGAGAAGCCTATGCAATCACTCTCGCAATTTGACGGATGAGCAAATTCGAGCGTTAATCGCCAAAGATGGCGTGATTGGCTTGACGTTTGTAGACTTCTTTACCGTGCCGGACAAGCGCACGGTTTGGATGGATGACTTGCTGCGCCACTTGGATCACATCTGCGCGTTGGGTGGCGTAAACCACGTAGGTTTTGGCTCCGATTTCGATGGTATTACCGAGACGTTTGGGGACATGGCATCCGCGGCAGATTACTCCCAGTTACTAGAAGCTTTGTTAAAACGATATAAAGAGGCGGAAGTATTGAAATTTGTGCAAGGAAATTGGTTGCGTGTTTTCGGAAACGTGCTACAATAAAGCATGAGGATATTAATGTACCAAGTTCAACATTAAAATTCAGGTCAAAAGTAAGTTGAGTAAAAGCACTTGCAATTTGACATGGACAGGACTACAATTGTTACTGTCTATGCACAGAAATGTCACATCTTATCAGTCTTTTCAAGGTGTGATAGGGCAGCTTTTCTCACAGTCACTGAAAGGGTGGAATCTGAATGATTAGTCAACTTTCCTGGAAAGTTGGAGGACAGCAAGGGGAGGGCATCGAGAGTACTGGTGAGATTTTCTCGATGGCAATGAACCGGATGGGGTACCATCTGTATAGCTACCGTCACTTCTCTTCCCGTATTAAGGGTGGACACACGAACAATAAAATTCGCGTGAGCACAACGCCAATGCGTGCGATCTCTGACGATCTGGACATTCTCGTAGCGTTTGACCAAGAGACGATCGATTTCAATGCGCATGAGTTGCGTGAAGGCGGTATCATTATCGCGGACGCGAAATTTAATCCAAAGTTGCCGGACGGCTTGAAGCCAGTTCGCTTCTTCACTGTACCACTGACTGAGATCGCTGATGAGCTGGGAACTTCCCTGATGAAAAACATGGTGTCGATTGGTGCATCCAGTGCCATCCTCGGCATTTCAGTGGAAAGCTTCCGTCCCATTGTTGAAGATATGTTCCTCCGCAAGGGCGAAAAAGTGGTTGAAAAGAACATGGATGCCATTCGCCGCGGTTTTGATTTTGTAAATGAATTGACTGGTGGTCAACTGCCTGAGTTCCAAATGGAAAAGGCTGATCCACAAAAACAACTGTTCCTCATCGGTAACGATGCGATCGCTCTGGGTGCTGTAGCAGCAGGCTGCCGTTTCATGCCAGCTTACCCGATCACACCTGCTTCCGAGGTAATGGAATACTTGATTAAAAAGCTGCCTAAATTGGGCGGTACTGTTATCCAAACAGAAGACGAGATTGCTGCAATTACGATGGCAATCGGTGCTAACTTCGCGGGTGCTCGTTCCTTGACTGCTTCTGCAGGTCCTGGTCTGTCCCTGATGATGGAAGCAATTGGTCTGGCTGGTATCACGGAACAACCAGTTGTAATCGTGAACACACAGCGTGGTGGCCCATCTACTGGTATGCCTACCAAAATCGAGCAATCCGATGTGAATGCTATGATCTACGGTACGCATGGTGACATTCCAAAAGTAGTGATCGCGCCAAGCACAGTAGAAGAGTGCTTCTACGATGCAGTTGAAGCGTTTAACATTGCGGAAGAATACCAACTGCCTGTTATCCTGATGACAGACTTGACGCTGTCCTTGGGTAAACAAACCGTTGTTCCATTTGACTACAGCAAAGTAGAAATCCGCCGCGGAAAACTGCTTGCTGGACAAGAATTGCCAGAAAAAGAGCAAAACGACCTGTTCAAACGTTATGAAGTAACAGAAGACGGCGTTTCTCCTCGTGTTATTCCTGGTCAAAAATACGGTCTGCACCACGTAACTGGTGTTGAGCATGATCAAACTGGTCGTCCATCTGAGAATGCTGCAAACCGTATTCAACAAATGGATAAACGTATGCGCAAAATGGAAGGCGTCCTGAAAAGCTTCAAAGGCGCTGTAACAGCAGATGCTCCTCACGCTGATGCGGATGTTCTGGTTGTGGGTATCAACTCCACAATTGGTACTATTCAAGAAGCAAAAGGCCGTCTGGAACAAGAGGGAATGAAAGTAAACCATGCACAAATCCGTTTGCTGCATCCGTTCCCAACTGAAGAAATCAAAGCACTCGTAGATAAAGCGAAGAAAGTTGTTGTTGTTGAGCACAACGCTCAAGCGCAAGTAACAAGCTTGCTCAAACAACACGTTGGAAACGCTGAAAAAATCGAATCCGTGCTTAAATATGACGGTAACCCATTCCTGCCGAAGGAAATCTATGCTGAAGTGAAGGAGCTGGTAAAAAATGGCGACTATGAAAGAGTTTCGAAATAACGTAAAGCCAAACTGGTGCCCAGGCTGTGGAGACTTCTCCATCCAAGCGGCTATTCAACGCGCTGCAGCGAACGTAGGTCTGGAACCTGAAAATCTGGCAGTTGTTTCCGGTATCGGTTGCTCTGGTCGTATTTCCGGCTACATCAACTGTTATGGTTTCCACGGTATTCACGGACGTTCCCTGCCAATCGCACAAGGTGTGAAAATGGCGAACCGCGAGCTGACAGTTATCGCAGCAGGTGGTGACGGGGATGGTTTCGCGATCGGTATGGGCCATACTGTACACGCTATCCGTCGTAATATGAACGTTACGTACATCGTAATGGATAACCAAATCTACGGTCTGACAAAAGGTCAAACCTCCCCGCGTTCCGCGACTGGTTTCGTGACCAAGTCTACACCGGCAGGTTCCATCGAGTCCTCGATTTCTCCAGTTGAACTGGCGCTGTCTGTAGGTGCGACATTCGTTGCTCAATCCTTCTCCAGCGATCTGAAGGGCTTGACTGAACTGATTGAAAAAGGTATCCAACACGAAGGCTTCTCCTTGATCAACGTATTCAGCCCTTGTGTAACCTACAACAAGGTAAACACATACGACTGGTTCAAAGAGAACATCGTACCAGTAGACACGCTCGAAGGATACGATCCACATGACCGTATCAAAGCAATGTCTACCTCTATGCAACACAAAGGCCTGATTACAGGTCTGATCTACCAAAACACTGAGCAAAAACCTTACGAAGCTCTCGTAAATGGCTTCAAAGAAGAAGGTTTGGTGAACCAAGACATTCGCTTGTCTGAAGAAGACTTCGAAAAATTGGTTAAAGAATTTGCTTAAGTTTGATAGAGTGAAAAACCTCTCCTTAACGGGAGAGGTTTTTTTGTTACATGCGTTCGCGCCACTGCCTGTACACGAGCATGACAAGGAAAAAGACGACCAGTTGACCAAAGAGTGGATATAGGAAGCGGAGAAGCGAGCTAAACCCGATAAAACTGATCAAATAGCAAATCAGCAAAATCCCGAGTAAAATAGTCGGCCCTCGAAGTGGGGTAACTTGTCTAATCTGTTGGGCTAGACCAAAAACGTTGGCCACAAGAGTCGAGAAAATTTCGGCATACACCAATAGGGAGAATAAAAAAGGAATGGTTGGCCCCAAGCCTTGCAGCACAGCAATCATAGGCATTTCCGCGTGATGGATTCCCGGCATTTTTACAGAGAGAGAAGCATAGGCGAGCAAGAGCAGAAGGCCTATTCCCAATCCTCCTATGATTCCCCCCAGGATGAGAGGCTTCTCGCTTGTACTCTGTCTACCCATCGGAATCAAAACCGCTTGTGTAAGCGTGACATTTAAGGCAACATAATAAAAGGGAGAACTAAGCCACGCCCAAGGCCGTAACGATTCAACGACGACATTCGTATCTAACCATGGCTTCGTATAAAGGAAGACAAGTACAGTAAAGCCAATGAGCATCGGAACAAAAATGCTGTTCACGTGATGGATGGCAAACAGCCCTTTTTTCGTCACGAAAAAAATCAAAATCATGCTAAACCAAATGCCGATTTGGGGAGATAATCGAAATGACTCCCAAAAAATCGCGCCGGTAGCAGCGAGCATGACTGAGGTAGTGCCTAGCAATACGGTTAAGAGCAAGGTATTAAATACAGTGCCAAACGGATGCCCAAATAAATAGGTGCTGACTTCTTGATAGGAATCGGCCTGAATCCGATAGGCAATCAGCATGACGCGGATGCCTGCCCAAATAAACAGCGTCGTCGCCAGAATGATGCCCACTAAGCCTTGTGTTCCATATTGAACAAAGAACTCTACAATTTCTTTGCCTGAGGCAAAACCAGCTCCTACGACTGTCCCAATATACGTAAAAGCGATCTGCCATGCGGCTCTCCATGTTCCTTGCATCTCAGACCTCCTGTCCTACCTTATTCCATCCTATGAGAGGGAGTGAACCGAATATGCGCGTTACCGTGTTAGGCTATCAATCTCCTTATCCTGGCCCAGGGGGTGCTACTCCGGGTTACCTAATTGAAACAGACCGTGTCAAAATTCTTCTCGACTGCGGGAGCGGTGTTCTTGCTCAGTTAGGCAAGCATTTGCCCATTTATGAGCTGGATGCCATGCTCTTATCTCACTATCATCATGATCATGTTGCGGATGTAGGAGTGATGCAGTACGGTTTAATGGTTCATCAGCTATTTGGCCAAAGACCTGCTGACAAGCCGCTTCCGATCTACGCTCCTGCGCTGCCATTGGCGAATGCTCAGACATTGGTGTATCGAGATGCGACCACATTTACCCCAATCACCGAAGAAACGTCTGTTACCATTGGGGACGTCTCGATTACTTTTTTACGGACAGACCATGGTGATGGAGATCCATGCTACGCCATGCGTTTGGAAGCAAACGGTCATGTCCTCGTATACGGAGCTGACAGTGGACCAGGTACAGCCTGGGAGGGCTTTGCGAATCAAGCGGATTTGTTTATTTGCGAGGGGACCTATCTGGATTACAATTTACCAGCCAAGCAAAATGGGCATCTGTCTGTTCGCCAAGCGGCAGAACTGGCACAATCCTTATTCTGCCGTTCTTTATTAGTTACGCATTTGTTTTACGGCTATGATGAGTCTAAAGTATTCGCGGAGGCCAATGCCTTTGCTGCAGGTCCAGTTTATGCGGCGCGCATCGGCCTGCAAATCGATTTATAACAAGGTTTGTGTACATAGAGAGGAGAGTTGACTGTGTTTCCAAATGTATTAGAAGTTGCACGTAAATTAATCCGTGAACGGGTACAAGTAGGAGAAACTGTTGTAGACGCCACGATGGGGAATGGAAATGACACCTTATTTCTTGCGCAATTGGTGCAAGAAGAGGGGAAGGTAATCGCCTTCGATATCCAGCCGCAGGCGATCGAGAAAACACGAGAGAGACTTGAAAGAGAAGGTCTGGCGAACAGGGTAGAAATGATGCTCGCCAGTCATGAGGAAATTGACAAGCTGGAGATTAGTGCCGCGGCGATCATGTTTAATTTGGGCTATTTACCGGGTGGAGACAAAGAAATCACAACACAAGCGAGTAGTACCATTCAGGCGATTCAATCAGGGTTGAGGGTGCTCAGACCAGGCGGAATCATGACAGTCATGATTTATTGGGGGCATTCGGCGGGAGAGACGGAAAAAGAGGCAGTAGAAGCATTTTGCCACGAGCTAAGCCAATTGGATTATTTGGTTTTAAAATATCAATATATCAATCAGCAAAACCAAGCCCCATTTTTACTGGCTATCGAACGCCGGGGACAATAAAAAGAACGAAATGCGATCCTTTCCCGGGCAAGCGCAGCATCCGACATCATTCCTATGAGAAAGCAATTATTTTGTCAGTTCGCGAAAGAGGTGTACAAAAATAGGCACGCTCTTGCCCTTTCTGGCACATACCCTATGTGAGAGCAATGTGGCAAGGGGGATCTACGTGGACAGAATCGGGATAATGTTGGATTGGGCCCTTATGGAGAAAGGTATTCAAGGCCTCAAGTCATATGAGCGTCTGCCTTATTATGTCGAAATCGGAAGAGAGCTTGGATTGGAGCCTGTTTTTTTCCATCCGCGGCATGTGAAGCCAGGAGATGAAAGGGTCAAGGGATATTTTTGGAACGGAAATCGACTCGTCTCCCAACTGGTTTCAGTCCCGCGCGTCATCCACAATCGTGTGTTGACAGGGGATACAAAAGCACGAAATGTGATTCGAAGATTGAGCCAAAAGAAGACGGTGTTCAATGGCTTGGTTGTACGGGATAAGAGAAGAGTACACCAGATGCTCTGGAAAAACGAACACATCCGCAGCTATCTGCCACATACCGTTCCTTATTCCATGGAGCAGTTGCGTCAGTTCTTGGATAATTACCAGGTGGTGTACGTCAAGCCTTCGATTGGATCAGTCGGAATTGGGGTAGCACGTATTGAACGGCATAGAGGCAATTATCACTTCATTGCCTCGAAAAAGCGGCAGATTTTATCTCATTCGCAGATACTCTCCACGGTGCGACGTTGGGTCGGTAACAAAAGATTTTTGATCCAGCGAGGAATTCCATTGGCGCGCTATGGAGGAAAAACGTTTGATATTCGTGTTTCGGTGCAGAAAAACAAAGAGAAACAGTGGACTGTGAGCGGGATGGTTGCCAAGGTCGCCAATCAGAAAAACAAGCTGAGCAATCTCTCTCGAGGTGGGACAGCAGTGCCGTTTTCGGAAGCTTTGGTACCCATCTTTCCTGAAGTGAAACAACAACAAGCGGTCATCGAAAGAGTTGGTATAGCGGCGGTGGAAATTGCGAAGCAGTATGGTCGGCATTTTTCATCATTAGCAGATTTAGGGATGGATATGGGAATTGACGAGCGAGGCAATCCGTATTTAATTGAAGTCAATGTGCGTGATCAGCGCTATTCTTTTTTCAAGGCAGGAGAGAAGGCGATGTTTAAACAAACGTACCGTCATCCACTGGAATATGCGCAGACATTACTCGCTGAAAAAAAGAACCGGAAGCATCAGCTTCTATCGCCAAGCTATTTACTCTAAAGAAGTAACGCAGAAGAATGTGAAAAAGACGGTGGCATTTATTGCCCCGTCTTTTTGTATGCCGTGACCTACGATTCTGCCGGCTGTTGTTGGTCAGCCAAAGGAAAGGGCAGATTGCGAAAGTGACGATATACCAAAGCCAATATCGATTTTCGAGTCAAGATTCCTTGGAAATAGTGTTCGTCGTCTTCAATGCAGACGAAAGGGTGATTAATGGAAACTTCCAATGCTTTCAAAAATTCATCGGTGTCACGCAATCGAGGGACCTTCGTATCCATCACATCATCTACAATATGTTCGGACATACGCTCGGTCTCGAAGCGTTCCAAACCTAGAGTCTTATTCATGATCATATTCGTGCTGATTAACCCATGCAAACGATACTGATGATCCAGTACAGGAACGGCTGAATAGCCGGACTTGATTAGGACTAGCAGGGTGTGCTCAAGCGAATTACCTAACTGCACATGTGCGACCTTTGTGGACGCGATTATGAGATCTTTGATCGGAATATGTAACAAAGGGATCTCTTGATTCATTCAGATCCACCACCTTTTCTTTCTGTCGTCTATAGCAGTAAGCACTGCTCGTGGTCCTCTTCTATGATACCGTAAGCGAGGTACAAACGGTAGGGCTACATTTAGAAAACTTGGCGTCACCAAGCCTTTGACGGGGCATTAGACGAAAAAAAGCCCGGCAGTTACGCCAGGCAAGTAATCGAGGTGTGGAACAATCGTCCCTAGTACTAGTATGGGAGATCATATTGTTTTTTACATTAGGAGTTTAGAGGAAACCAGTGTATCCCTTACGCTTTATACGTTTGATTTTTGAAAATCGGTTTTGCTTCCATACGTTTTCTTCGATTGAACCAAAAGGACATCGTCGTCAATTCGAAAAGGAAAATGCACAGTGGCGGTGTAATTACGAACATGCCGAGGACCAATGACGGCGTCGACCAGCCTAGTCGATGAATGACGTAGCTCTGCAGTAAGAACAAGATTAACGGATGAACCAAATAGATAGCCATATTTTGTTTGGCCAACCGGGCAAGCCATGGACCGAGTTTAGGCAGTTTACCGAGATAACTGGATGCAGGGTAAAAGCTGATGATCACACAGAGTGTGTACACCAAGTAAAGCGGTTCGAAAATATTCATGCTCTCGTAATAGCTTTTGGAGCCGGAAAGATAGCCGTACGCCATCCAAACAGCTGCACTTGCCATCACAACGATAGAAGGTATTTGAAGGCGTTTCACCCACGTCCGCCATTTATCCACATTCATTCCGGCATAAGCGCCGAGTGCAAAAGTAAATACGTACATGAAAACATAATGTTGCCCGTAAACATAACTGTGCTGGATGAGGGACAGGAATGGGTTTGAAGCCCAATCGATGGCCCATAACGGCTGAATGAACAAATAGCGGTAGAGAACGTACAGACCAGCCTGTCCAATAAATAGCGCGATGATCCAGCGGAAGTTCAAGTACCGTTCCATCCACGGTTTGATCAGGCAAAACAACAAGCAAAGCTGCAAGTAAAGCGGAATGTAATACAGGTGGTAGAACGAACTGCCATTAAACAGACTTTCGAAAAACGGTCCAACCAGCACGGCCGGGTCAAAAGTTTGGTGTTTAAAATAGGTGAAGATGGCCGTCCAAATTACATAAGGCAAAATAACCGCGCGCCAGCGTTTTTTCCAGAAAGCACGCCAATCCAATTGTCGGTGCTGATACCAGTAAAACAACAACATGCCAGTTGCAAATATAAACAAAGAACGACCGAATTTTAACAAGATGATTAGAACGGCTTGTAAATCACTATTCCACGGATACGTCTTCTCATTTGAGAGAAAAAAACTGAGGATGTGAATCATCAAGACAGTAAGAGCCCCAAAAACAAAAAGGGCATTCAGATCCTGAAACGTCCCCTTTCGATTGCTATTCATAATTCCTCCAGAATTTTTCCGGCAGCACCTGGAGAATCAAAAGCAAATATAATGCCCGTTATTCGGGTAAGTGCCAGTCAGGTGCGGCCAGTTCTTTTGCGGTATAAGAAAATAAGTGTAATCGTTGTGACAAATGATGCCTCGACTCTGTCACTAACTCATTTTGCACATAAAAGGGGGTAGGTGATACAGCCCACTCAGAACGGATTGTCTCCAATAGACGTGCTTTTACATCATCCATAGTGGCCAATTTTCCAGTCAAACTCGCAATGCTGCCAACGGTAGAAGCATCGATGGAAGGAATTGGCTTATGATTTTGCATTTCATCCAAGCCGGCAAGACGGTAAAAGTGCTCCATCCATTCCCCTCGTGGCCGATCGTCGACGTTAATGCATAACTGCAAAATAGAGCCATGTCGCGTGCGTCTTTGTGCCATACCTCCGATTTTTTTACCGTGAATGGAAAAATCGTATTCGCCTGCACAGTAGGAACCCGTCACTTCTCCAAATTCTAGCTTCCCATAATCGCGCAGGCCCACATCAAGAAGCTGGGCAACAAATGAGAAGAAGGAGTCAATGGAAATCGAAGTGTCAGGTAATAAACAAGCCATATTGAGAACGCCAGCATCAAGCGGAACACAAGCTCCACCAGATGAGCGAAGAACACAACCAAAGCCATCTTGACCGAACTTGCGCAAGGCTTGCTGCAGATGAGGAAGCTTGGCGTCTCTACGGCCGAGATACAGCGCCTGATCGTACACCCAGAGATGAATCACAGGGGTTGCAGATTCAAATTGCATACTGGCTGCCAACGCTTCATCACGGATTAAAGGTTCAAGTGGACTATCCTGGTAGGTACCGGAGTCCATCCAGCGAAACGGTTGATTAACAGAAAACGACATAGGAAGGCTCCTTCACAGGACAAGAATAGCTACCATTATAACATCTGAAATGCGTTTATTTCTACGTTTTCGCTATCTTTTTTCCATTTGGTAGAACATGCATGTCAAAGAGAGTGAAAAAATACCCGACAGGCCAAGATAGCTTGTCGGGTCAAAATATGGTTCTTTATTTAGTCTCCTTGAAGGAGAAATTGTCCAGATAGGTCGTTTTGCGAGGCGCGTTTTCAATTGCCTCTTCTTGCAGGTACAGACCGAGCTTTGTGCCTTCTTGTTTTACATACTGTTGACCGAACAAGTATTGATCGTTCAGGTAGATGGAAACGGTGTTCTCGTTAACTTCTACTTTTAAGCGATTGCTGGATTTCAGCTTGTAGGAGCTAGAAGTAATGATGTCAATATCGTCTTCGTCGACATCATTCACTTTCCCTAAAACAACGCGATCTTTTTGGACGAATACAACATTGGCTTTTCCGTCTTTACCGTTGAAGTAAAGGCCTCCTAAACCTTCACTGCCTACGACATTGACATCGACGCTCAATTCGTATTTCTTAACTTTGTCAGACTCATTCCAATTCAGTGGCAGGAAGTAGTGATCCAGATCATCGTCATCGGATTCCGCTGTCACTTGTTTGCTAGCGACCTCCCATTTTCCTGTCGCTTTGTCTGTATTCCAGTTTTTCAATTTGGAATCAGAGAAGGAATCGCTGATATTGATTCGCTCTGGTTCTGGCTGAGGCTGCGGTTGACCAGGGGTAGGGAATACAATTTTGATCTCATCATCATCGTCACGATCCAAAATAGCACGATAAAGCAGAGAAGCAGCTTCCGCACGAGTAATCGGATCTTGTGGACGGAAATTGCCATTGTATCCTTTCATCAGATCAGTTTGGATCGCAATCGCAATATACGGACGCAGAGCTGACGAAATATCATCGTAATCACGGAACTTTTTCAATTGATTCAGGTCGGCTTTGTACTTTTGATCATAGCCCAACAGGCGTACCAATGCGACAGCAATGTCTTCACGTACTGCAGCTTGATCTGGCTTATACGTGTAGGTGGAGCCGGATTTGTAACCAGTCAAGTAAGGCTTGGCGTATTCCACATACAGAAATGCCCAGTGATGACGCGGAACATCCTTAAAGGTTTGGTCGACGTAGCGTTTGTTTATATCTACATCTGCTGCTGCGATCATAATTTTGGCAAATTCGGCGCGGGTAACTTCATTGTTCGGTCTAAACGTCCCATTGTCGTATCCTTTGATGATCCCTTTTGCCGCCATCTCCGTAATTTCCTTGTATGCCCAATGGCTACGTGGAACGTCTGAGAACGAAGGAGTGGAAGCGGCACCGACGACTGGGATAATCGTTAAGAACATCAACACCGACAAAAATACGGCTAGTGCTCTTTTCATGTTAACCTCCTCAAAATGGCAATGTAGTTTTTGTTGACTGCTATTCAGACGGCGAGTGGGCTTGTATTGTTGCAGGAGAAAAAATATTATGGTGAAAATAGGAAAAAAGACGGAGTTCCAAATGGTAAGGGCATGCTTGTTTGATTTGGATGGAACGCTTTTGGAGCGGGCAGGGGTTAACAAACCGGGAATACCCAGTGATGATCGGCACGGTCTCTCGCCGTTTCGTACATTTTTTGCCTCATAATGGTTATTAAGCATTAGCTTTTGTATCACCCAAAATGATATAATTCTTTATTGGTTACTTATGTAGATGATTTTAGTTGAGGTGATACATGATGAAGGAAACGAAAGAGGCGACTGTGGACTTAAAATCCGTTAAGTCTCCAAAGAAAACGGAAGACTATGCGAAATACTTCCAGGCCCCCTCTCTGAAAGATGCGAAAAAGCGTGGTAAGGAAGAGATTTTAGTCCATTACGATTTTAATATCCCAGAAGACATGCAGCACATCGGAAAAGGAAAGCGTTATCACGTTCGTACGTATGGCTGCCAAATGAACGAGCATGATTCGGAGACGATTTCTGGTATTTTGCAGGCAATGGGCTATACCTCCTCTGATTCTGTCGAAGATGCGGATGTTATCCTATTTAACACCTGTGCGATCCGCGAAAATGCAGAGGATAAAGTATTTGGAGAGCTTGGACACATGAAGCGGCTCAAGAATAACAATCCGAATCTGATCCTCGGTGTTTGCGGTTGCATGTCCCAAGAAGAGAAAGTTGTGAAGAAAATCCTGAAAAGCTACCAGCAGGTCGACTTGATTTTTGGAACGCACAATATTCACCGTCTGCCAGAGCTGTTGCGTGATGCGATGTTCAGTAAAGAAATGGTGATTGAGGTTTGGTCCAAAGAAGGCGATATCGTCGAAAATATGCCGAAGCTCCGCGAAGGAAACACCAAGGGCTGGGTTAACATCATGTACGGCTGTGACAAGTTCTGTACGTACTGTATCGTGCCGTATACCCGCGGAAAAGAGCGCAGTCGACGCCCGGAAGATGTTATCGCGGAAGTGCGTGATCTCGCTCGCCAAGGCTTTAAGGAAATCATGCTTCTTGGACAAAACGTCAATGCGTATGGGAAAGATTTTGAGGACATCGAGTATGGTTTTGGAGACCTGATGGACGAGGTCCGCAAGATTGATATCCCGCGTGTGCGCTTCACAACAAGTCATCCGCGTGATTTTGACGACCACTTGATCGAGGTGCTGGCAAAGGGCGGCAACCTGGTGGAGCAAATCCATTTGCCTGTCCAATCCGGTTCGACAGAAGTACTCAAGCGGATGGCGCGCAAATATTCTCGTGAGCATTATTTGGAGCTCGTTCGCAAAATCAAGGACGCGATCCCGAATGTCTCGCTTTCTACCGATATTATTGTTGGCTTCCCAGGCGAAACAGATGAGCAGTTTGAAGATACTATTTCGATGGTGGAAGAGGTCAAGTATGAATTTGCGTATACCTTCATTTACTCCCCACGTGAAGGTACACCGGCTGCTGTCATGGAAGACAACGTTCCAATGGAAGTGAAAAAAGCGCGCTTATATCGACTCAATGAAGTGTTGGCTCGCATCGCACTGGAGCAGAACAAAAAACTGCAGGATCAGGTTGTCGAGGTACTGGTGGAAGGCGAATCGAGGACGAATGCGGAAGTGCTCGCGGGTCGTACGCGTACGAACAAGTTGGTCCATTTCACTGGCGACAAATCCTTGATCGGACAGTATGTGCACATAAAAATTACAGATGCGAAAACGTGGACACTCCACGGAGAACTCGTATCCAAAGTTGAGGTGTAGGTCATTATGGAACAAACAAACGTGTATACCCAGAAAGAAATTCTTGATAAAGCTCGCGAACTTGCAGCTATGATCACGCGTACGAATGAAGTCGATTTCTTCAAACGTGCCGAATTGCAAATCAAGCACAATGAACGTGTGCAAGATTTGATTGACACCTTGAAGCAGAAGCAAAAGCAAATGGTGATGTTTGAATCCATCAACAAGCCGGAACTGGTGAAAAAAGTGGAAGGCGAGTACAACCAATTGCATGAGGAGCTGGATTCCATTCCAATCGTGACGGAATTCAAGCAATCGCAAGTCGATGTGAATGATCTATTGCAAATGGTCACGAACGTGATCACGAACACCGTTTCGGAGCGTATTATTTTAGATACAGGCGGAAACCCATTGACTGGAGAGACGGGTGGCGGGCCTGAAAAGAAAAAATCTGGTGGCTGCTGCTCCTAATTCTTGATAGAAAGCCTTCCCGGCGCTGTATTGATGAGTACCCAACAACTTTCCCAAATATAAGGTGGTTGTTTGCACGCTAGTCGAATGCCCTGCATACAAATGTACAGAAACGTTGTATGGAGGAGGTAACGAAATGTCGGGTATAGACAAAGATCTACAGTGCCGGGAACTTATCGCGAAAGCAGTCTGCGGCAAAGGCCATAAATTTTCTACTACAACCCACACCATCATACCGTCGCAAACTCCTTCGACGATCCTCGGATGCTGGATTATAAACACGAACTTCCAAGCAGAGAAAGTCGGAGATGCCGTTGAAGTATCTGGTATGTATGACGTCAACCTGTGGTTTTCGTTTGCTAATAACACGCAAACCGAAGTCAAGCGGGAAACTGTTAAGTTCTCCGTACTCGTACCGCTTACGTTCTTCGACAAGAACTGCAGAGGCGATCTGGAAATCGTTGCACGCGCCGTGGAGCAACCGAAGTGCATAAAAGCGGAGTTAAGTGGTGGTGGCACAATCACAGTCAGAGTTGAAAGCGAATATGCAGTAGAGGTCATTGGAGAAACAAAGGTGTGCGTTGTTGTCTGCAATAGTTGTGATGACAAAGAGTTCCATCTGGTTGACGACTTTGAAGATAACAGTGACGAGTTTGATGACTTTGATTCCGCTACGCTACTCGACGAGCTCGACTAAAGAGGAGAAATTATCTCCTCTTTTTTTTTTTTTTCGGATGCGTACCATCCACACTTTTTTCTGGGCGCAGTCATAAGATAACGAGAGAATAGCGGGGGAGTGTGGAAGGCATGATTCTACGCACAAAGGCGAGTCAGCGAGCTAACAAGCAGGAAACGCCAGTAACACAACCGATGACGGCTAACGCTAAAGAAGTCGTAGCGTATTTGCATCGTCCAGAAATCGGGCGCTGGTTGCTCCGGCAAGGGAGAATACCTGTAACGACAGGAAAAGCAGCGCGACCGGGCTGGCGGACATATAGGATCTGCCTTTACCAAGACTATGTACTAGATATCGCCAGGAGCGAGGAGCAATCACAATGGCTGCTGCACCGGATGCAGGAACCTGAGTGGCAATCCGTTTCCCTGCCTTCCACCGAAACGGAGGTACAGGTGGTGCAAGGGCTGGCTGCGCGCAGTTTGTATGCCGCTGGAGCCGATGCGGGTCAAGTGACGATCATGGCGGCTTCTCCCCATCGGCTTAAGGTCGTCGAGGTGGAACCAAATTGGCCAGCCAAGGATGCTGACGAATATATGCAGCGGGCTCGAGACTGGTGGGAAGGTCGGATGCGCAAACAGCCGCAAAAGCTGCAAAGCTTGGGGGCTGATCCCGAGTTTGCTTTACGCAAGCCCACAGGAGAGATGGCACTTGCTTCTGACTTCCTGAGTATTAATGGCACGGTTGGATGTGATACGACACGCTATCGGGAAGAATTAGGTCTCCATCAGCACCCGGTTGCAGAGTTGAGACCTGCGCCCTCGGAGGACCCTGATCAATTATTTATGCATATCTACGATAATCTGGCACTCGCATACAAGAAAATAGGGAATTCGTCTATCGAATGGCTCGCTGGCGGAATGCCGTTTCAAGGTTATCCAATCGGCGGGCATATTCATTTTGGCGGGCTTACCCCTACTTTTTCTCTTCGGCGAAAATTGGATGCGTACTTGGCTCTTCCCCTTGTTCTGATTGAGGATGCAGGCTGTATGAGCCGCAGAGAGCGATATGGATTTTTGGGGGATGTAAGGGAGAAGGAATATGGATTCGAATATCGTACACTCCCCAGTTGGCTCGTTGATCCCCTTGTCACTCGAGGTATTCTTCATTTGGCCCATTTGGTTGCAACCAATCACGAGAAGCTACAAGCGACGCCTCATCTAAAGCTCCCGCTCATCAAAGCGTACTACCAGGGCGAAAAAGAAAAGCTCCTGCCGTACGTTGCCCAAGTCTGGCAAGAATTAAAGGAACTACCAGGCTATACACTGTCACGAATTCATTTAGATCGATACTTTTCTTTTTTAATCGAAAGCCAATCGTGGAGAACGGATGAAGACCTTCGCAAGACATGGAAGCTAGCATAAACAGATCTACCATTGGATGCAGGGTCAACATTACCGTACAATCATGATATAATAGCGACGAGAATTCGTAGGCTAGGAGAAGAAAATCATGGCTCAATATACCCCGATGATTCAACAGTATCTGGCTATCAAAAAAGATTATCCGGATACTTTCTTATTTTTTCGCTTAGGCGATTTTTATGAACTGTTTTTTGATGACGCCATTCTTGCGTCCCGTGAGCTGGAAATTACACTGACGGGACGTGAGGGTGGTGGTTCTGAGCGCATACCAATGTGTGGTGTTCCACATCATGCGGCAGATGGCTATATTGCAGAGCTACTGAAAAAAGGACATAAAGTAGCCGTTTGTGAGCAAGTCGAAGATCCAAAAGAAGCCAAAGGGGTCGTTCGCCGGGAAGTTACACGCGTCATTACTCCGGGAACGATGATGGAAG
The DNA here is from genome assembly GCF_028369215.1 of Brevibacillus sp. AG. Lineage (NCBI taxonomy): Bacteria > Bacillati > Bacillota > Bacilli > Caryophanales > Paenibacillaceae > Brevibacillus > Brevibacillus sp. AG. The sequence goes on from NZ_JAQMYO010000002.1 coordinate 732,233, forward strand.
GCAAATGGCTGACGGATAAGGAAAACAATTATATGGCAGCGTTGGCCCAAGTAGAAGGGCGAACAGGTGTTGCTGCGTGTGATTTGAGTACAGGCGAGATGTACGTTACCTCTTTGGTGGGACAAGCAGAGGCTTTTCTGGATGAAGCCTTGCAATATCGCCCCAAGGAGCTCGTCTTTTTTGGCCTCGCTATTTTGCCGAAGACAGCATTGCCATCTACAGTCGTGGATGCAAACCAGTTGGACGCATTTGCGGTGGATAGTCAATATGCGGAGCAGGCAAAAGGGCTGGATATGTCCATGCGAGCGGCGGTCAATACTCTCTTGTTCTACATAGGGACGACGCAAAAACGCAGTCTTGCCCATATGCGCCTGTTAAAACAGTACGAAGCAAAGCAGTATCTGCAAATGGACGGCTTTTCCAGACGCAATTTGGAATTGACAGAGACCATTCGCGATAAGACGAAAAAAGGCTCTCTGTTGTGGCTGTTAGATCGGACTCAAACCGCAATGGGTGGTCGTCTTTTGCGCAGATGGATTGAGCGCCCATTGCTCAGTCGCGATCAGTTGGAGGCACGTTTGAGCGCTGTGGAAGCCTTGAAGGGTGACATGCTGCTTCGCTCCGATTTACGGACTTGCTTGGATCGTGTCTATGATTTGGAGCGTCTGGCGGGCCGTATTTCCTACGGGAATGCGAACGCAAGAGATCTCATACAGCTACGGATGTCTTTGGAAGCTGTTCCAGAGCTGAAGCAGTTTATGATTCAAACAAATACGCCAGTATTGATGGAGCTTGCGCAAGGGATGGATGAGTGTACGGATATCGTCAACTATTTGGCTCATGCGCTCGTGGATGATCCCCCGATATCGGTTCGTGAAGGCGGAATGATTCAGACGGGATACGATGAGTACCTGGACAAGCTCCATACGGCAAGTCGTGAAGGGAAAACGTGGATTGCCCAACTAGAGCAGGGAGAACGAGAAGCGACAGGGATTCGTTCACTCAAAGTAGGCTTCAATAAGGTGTTCGGCTATTACATCGAAATATCGAAGTCTAATATCGCCAACGTTCCAGCGGGGCGGTATGAGCGCAAGCAAACTTTGGCTAATGCAGAGCGGTACATCACACCAGAGTTGAAGGAACGTGAAGCGCTCATTCTTGAAGCGGAAGAAAAGATGATTGAGTTGGAATATCAACTGTTCGTAACGGTAAGAAGTGAGGTCGCGAAGCATATACCAAGACTGCAGAATCTCGCTGAGCGTATTGCATCTGTGGATGTTCTTCAGGCATTTGCTACGGTAAGTGACGAGCGCGGTTTTATACGTCCTGAGCTTGTGGAAAGCGGCGATTACGTCATTACAGAAGGGCGTCATCCAGTAGTGGAAGCCGTTCTGGAGCGCGAAAAATACGTGGCAAATGACGTGGAGATGGATCAGACGAATCGCCAAGTTTTGCTCATTACGGGTCCAAATATGGCAGGTAAGAGTACGTACATGAGACAGATCGCCTTGATTACGGTGATGGCACAGATCGGTTGCTTCGTTCCGGCTAAACAGGCCAAGCTGGCGATTGTTGATCAGATCTTTACTCGAATCGGGGCAGCCGACGATTTGGTAGGTGGTCACAGTACGTTTATGGTGGAAATGCTGGAGACCAGACACGCCCTGCAAAAAGCGACAGCGAAGAGCTTGATCCTACTTGATGAAATTGGCCGCGGGACTTCGACGTACGATGGAATGGCGCTTGCACAAGCAGTCATTGAGTACATTTGCCAAAAAATCGGTGCCAAAACACTCTTCTCGACGCACTACCATGAGTTGACCGGGTTAGCAGAGACGTTGAGTGGTGTCGTGAATGTCAACGCTCGATGCGAAGAACGGGAAGGAAAGCTCTTGTTCCTTCACAAAATTGAAGAAGGTCGAGCAGATAAAAGTTATGGAATCCATGTGGCTGAGCTGGCTGAAATGCCGACCTGGGTCATTGAACGGGCGCGCAGTATCTTAACTGGGCTTGAAGCGAATGGAAATGCAGGGAATGGAAATGCAGCGAGTGACGTGCAAATGTCGCTCGAAACGCTATGGACGGCACCAGTTGCTGCGGTGCGTGAAGAACCGATACAGTTCACGTCGGCGGAGGAAGAAGCGATTATGGCTGAACTGCGCGAGCTGGATTTGAATTCAACGACGCCAATGGACGCCATGATGAAGCTATATGCATGGAAACAGCAATTGAAAAAGCGATAGGGTTCGTCCGGAGGGGAGGCACTCATGGGAACCATTCAAGTTTTAGATGAGCATCTCGCCAATATGATTGCTGCAGGGGAAGTAGTGGAAAGACCGGCTTCGGTTGTCAAAGAGCTGGTCGAAAATGCAATTGATGCCAGTGCAACGACAATCGAGATCCACGTAGAGGAAGGCGGTCTGGAGATGATTCGGATCGTTGACAATGGGAAAGGGATGGATCGGGAAGATTGCCAGCTGGCTTTTGAGCGCCATGCCACCAGTAAAATCAGCAACGCTCGTGATTTGTTCCGCATTCGTACACTGGGCTTTCGTGGCGAGGCCCTGCCGAGTATTGCTGCAGTCTCGCGCATGGAGCTGACGAGCAGTACGTCCAGTAGTGAGGTAGGTACTCAGCTCTTGATTGAAGGTGGTCAGCTCGGAACGATTTCCGATAAAGCCGCTGTAAAAGGGACGGAAGTATGTGTACGCAGCTTGTTTTTTAACACACCTGCGCGCTTGAAATACATGAAGTCGATCGCTACGGAAGTCGGACATATTTCCGATTATGTGAATCGGCTTGCACTCACGCATCCGTCGATCTCCTTCCTGCTGACTCATAACGGTAAGACACTCTTGCAAACGTCTGGCGATGGAAAGCTGCTGCACGTCATGGCGGCTATCTACGGTGTGCAAGTAGCGAAGCTGTTGCTACCAATTGCAGGGGAGACCCTCGACTATAAGTGGTCTGGTTTTCTTTCGAAGACGGAAGTAACAAGGGCGAATCGCTCATACCTTTCGACACTGGTAAACGGTCGGTACGTGCGCAGCTATTCGATCAACAATGCGATTATGCGCGGTTATCATACATTGTTACCCATCGGCCGTTATCCGATTGTGGCTTTGCAGATCGAGATGGATCCGTCACTGGTCGATGTGAACGTACATCCTGCCAAACTTGAGGCGAGATTCAGTAAAGAAGATGAATTGTGCAGTGCTATAGAGCAATCGGTAAAAGAGACATTGCGACAAGGCTTAGGAATTGTCAGACCCATGGCTACGCAACCAAAAGCGAAGGTCGTCACCCAGGTCGTACAACCGCAGTTTGACCTGCAAATCAGCAAGCCTGAAACACCACAATCGCCACTGTTAGCAGCGAGTCCCCGACTCCAGGAATGGATGGCCAAGCAGGAAACAACCAGTAAGCAAGTGGATGTAGTGCCTCATATCGCACCATCCCTTGAGAGTGGCACGGTGAAGGAGTCGGCAGTCAACTATGAAAAGTTGGAGTTTGCAAAAGTAGAGGCTATCCCGCATGAAATTGTGCAGGCAACTATGTTGGATCAAACGGACATGAGAGAATCTTTCCAACCTTATGAGACTAAGATTCCGGAACAATTGGACATTGCCCAGGCTCCATCCCTTGCTCCTCATTCAACGAATGAAATCAGCGGCGAGGACAATTCAGCCACAGCAGGTACCGATCAATCACAGCCACTCTTGGAAGCGACTAATGAACATGAGACGGATTCGCCTGTTCCCGTTATGTACCCAGTTGGTCAAGTACACGGCACCTACATCGTCGCGCAAAATGACGAAGGCATGTATTTAATCGATCAACATGCCGCGCAGGAGCGGATTTTTTACGAGTATTTCATGGACAAGCTTGCAGAAGAGGGCATTTCCAGCCAGATCATGCTATTTCCACATACGGTGGAGTATACGGCAGCAGAGGCGAGCAAACTGGAGAAGCGACTGTCGCTTTTGCAATCGTTTGGTTTGGAGATCGAGGCGTTTGGGGGACGGACCTTTATCGTTCGTGCGCATCCACATTGGTTCCCAGAAGGGGCTGAGCTGGAGGTCATTGAGGAGCTCATTCAGTTTGTACTGGAAACGGGCGAAAACGCCCAAGCCAATGTCGTGCTGATGCGCGAAAAAGCTGCCATCATGATGTCCTGCAAAGCTTCGATTAAAGCGAACCGCTTCCTGACACATGCTGAAATGGAAAGCTTGCTGAACCAGCTGCGCAAGACGAGTAGTCCGTATACGTGCCCACACGGCAGGCCGATTGTGATTCATTTTACTGGTTATGACTTAGAAAAAATGTTTAAGCGTGTGACCTAAACACTATTAAAATAAATCCTCAAAAAGCAATCAAAATTTTAAGTACGTATTGGAGGGGGACGGAGGATAATTCCGAACTTGCAGGGATATCTGGATATTCGGAGGCAGTTCGATATCATGTGGATGCATTGAATCTCTTGAGGGAATTCTCACAAAAGGAAGCAAAGAAACTATCTGAAAAAAAGTTAATTGCGAGTTCGTTTATTACATCATATTCAAAATCAATTGAATATATCGGCCAGATACTAGTTCCCTGTTTACAGTTGGCCAAATTAACAAATGGTATGGACGAAAGTGCAGTTAATCTCATGAGTTTGACTCTTTATGAAAAAATTCAGATGTTTAATAGAGAAACTTCCAATAAATACGTCGACCTAACGAAGGGAATAAATAGGAATATTAGAAATGCTGATGCTCATTTATCTTTACGTTATGTTCCCAATAAGGATTCGTTAGAGTTAAAGGTTTGGAAGGGGGGAAAGATTACTTTAGTATTGATTCCTATTAATAAATGGATTCTCGAGATTTATCCAATTCCAGGGTGGATAATTCAAGCATATATTTATTCAGGATGTCTATTGTGTCTAGGAATGATTAACAAGCAATTATTTGCAGAAAAGTATGATCAAATATTTAGTGATAGTAAATAAAATAAACCTCGAATTGTCATCTATATTGATAGTTCGAGGTTTATTTTATTTGCACATACGCATGGTGCTCGCATATAACGGGAACATAAGTTCTTGTTTTGGGGGGATAGGCATGTTGTCTGATATCGAGCGGAAGGTATTAAGAGTGGTCGGCAACTATTCGGCAGGGCGGCGTAGAACACCAACTGTTGATGAATTGTGTATCAAGACAGGTCGGGATAGAGGGGGCATTATGGCAATATTGGATGTCCTCACAAAAGAGAAATACATTGAGTGGAAGAGGTCGGAGCCAGATACCATGACGCTCCTGGAAGGGTGGGAAAGGAAGGAGCTACATAATAGAACACGGCCAAAGAAATAAGCTCCTTTGGCCGTTCAGTAGTAGTTAGTGATTATGAAGACGATTAGAAATTTCATCTAGTTTATGGATGATAGAAAATAATTGCTCGGAAGTAGTATCTAATTGCTCAGCGGAAACAGTTGATAATGAGACATGTTGATCAATTTTAAGTAATTGATTGTTAATGTTCTGTAGAGATTGATAAATGTCTTTAGATGAGGCATTTGATTTATCGGCTAATTTACGTACTTCATTAGCAACAACGGTAAAGCCACGTCCGTGCTCTCCAGCTCTAGCAGCTTCAATCGCAGCATTAAGGCCTAGAAGATTTGTTTGTGTAGAAACATCTGCCACGAAGCCGCTGAGTTTCTCAATCTCCTCATTCTGCTCCTTTAACACATTCATGGAATGAGCGATCTCACCATTGTATTCATATAGTTTGGTTGCAGAATCGGTGAAGAAGGAAGAGATTCTAAGCGCTTCCTGGGTTGTAGCTGTCAATTCGGCTGCCATTTGCTCCATATTGTGGCGGTAGCTTACATTTTCACGCATCGTGTCGCCGATATACTGTTCAAGAATAATTGCAGAATCAAAAAAAACTCTTTTGATAAGAGCCTGATAAAATGCAGTTGAGTTTTTTAACGATTGAATTCTATCAGAAAAAAGACGTAAATACAGTGAGTATCCACCTAAGAACCAAGAAGCCGACAATCCAATTCTAGCATGGGTTGTACCGATTCGTTTTCGGCTGTTTACATATTCTTCATCAATAACATGAGAAGAAAGCGTTTCGATATACCAAATCTGCATGTTCTTTAATTGGTCCATAGTTACATTTGTACGAATCATTTGATTCAAGTTAGGATGTTTTTCCAATTCTTTATAAAAACAATCTACGATTTCTTTTGAGTGAGTGTTGAAGAATTCTTTGTGTGAATACAAGAGGTCTAAATCTTTTTCTGTTAGACCGTAGAACACCCTAAGTGAATTCCAATTACTATCTAGTGCAATCATGATACCAACCCCTATTTTCTTTATATGTAATGTAAAACTCTTTCAGATTCTAACAAAATAAAATGTTAAATAAAAATGAAATATTTATGAAATATATACTGATATGCTAAATATGACATATTGAAGAAACACGTATCCCTCAATTAAGAACATGGAAGAAGGTACTAGATGTATGGGAGAGAAAGGAACAAAGCAGATGGCGAGAAGATAGAAAATCATTTCTATACGATTCATTGAGGAGGGGCTTTATAGCAATGGCAGCTACGCCAAAGCGTCCTACAAGGGATGAGTTTGAATTAGAGGATTGGGGGATTCAGCTCTTGGAAGCAAAAAATGACGGAGATGAAAGGTCGTTGACTGTTTGAGGGATGCCTGAGAAAGTGCGTGGACGGATCATGGTTCTTGACTCGCGTACGAGACTAGTTCATGAAGATGAAAACGGAACGATAGGGAAAATACCCTTCCTGGACATTATGAAGGTGAGTTACGAGTAATTACCAGCACCAGTATTCGTCGATTTTATTTTAGCTAGCTAGTAAAAACCCGTCCCTGTTTTGAGGGGACGAGTTTCTTTACTAATACCTATACTATTTCTTCTCCCACTTACCGTTTTCCAGCACGAACTCTACAGCTGTGTTCGTTCCATCCGCGTACTGTCTCAGTATGTACAGGCTCTCACCGGACTCGTGCAGATGGATTTGGGGCATTTTATCGCCTACTTCAGTTTTAGTCAGCTCTCTAAGCTCTTTGAATAGGCCTTTGTCCATTTTCCAAACGTCAACTTTTTCAATTCGCGCGTATCCAGACAAATCTATACCAGTGTCGGCAGCGATCTCGTTAGCTCTTTGAGTGAGTAGATTATCGAAGGCTTGGGCTTCCTTTTTCGCCTCTTCGTCGCTCAACTTGCTGATGGCGACATACGACTCAGCGCGAGTAATCGCTGCCGATGCGCTATTTCCAACAAGCAGCAGCGCACCGATACTCGCGAGGGCAAACGTAGCCTTTTTGTACATACTATTACACTCCCCCTAAAACTTGGTTTCTACCAGTCGGGGTCTGCGGTAGCAATGATGACTCTTTTCCAATCTGGTTCAGCATTTTGCGGGACGCTAACAAAGGTGAACAGAAGGGCAAAAGTTGCAAGTCCAGACAACCATTTTTTCACAGTCTGCACCTCCCCTATAAAATGGATTCAAGAAGTGATTTGCGACAACTACCAGTCCGGCTCGGCCCCATACCATATGACTAGGTGTTCCGGTTGACTTAGTGACATTGACGGAATTGCTGTGACAAGGAAAGCAAACGCGAGTATGAGTAGCTTCTTTTTCACGAGCAGCACCTCCTATTCCTTTATGCCCTCATTATGGCAGAATCTCTCAACTATTTCCATGTTTTCGAAAGAGCAAGCCCTTTGTTGCAGCCGATGATGTTTTAGGAAGAGTCCCACGCCCTCTATAACTTTGTCGGACGCCGTAGTAGCTGATACTTTGCAGAAGGCTCTCGAACCCGTCCTCAACGTGTCCAATCGCGAGCTATAGATCACACCGCAATGATTACAGTAGTTAGAGATGGTGAACAATACTTATCCCAGCATTCTATTGATAAAAAAGAAGTATCAACAGTTGGGGATTGGTTTGATGCAGGTTATGATGTTTATGGATATGAGATGGATAAGGCTGATAATTAAACAATAAGAATCATGAGAGGCCCTTACTGTTTTGATTAAGTAAGGGTTATAATTTTTTTAACATTCTTTCAATGATTGGGGTGTAATGATGATCAGAAAAGTTGCTATTTTAATGATTATTGCCCTACTTGTTTTCGTTGGAATACATCAATTTTGGCCTGGCTTATTTTATCCAGAACTCCCATTTTCCTCAGTTAAGAAAGAGGTAGTTTTTGAGTTAATTAAACAGTCACCCGATTATCTAGTAACAGTAGCCCAAGAGGACGATTTTTCATGGTACGGGGCACAGTTTGAACAAGGGAGGGCAATCGATCTTTTTTTGGACGTGATGAAAAAAAATGGATGGACTTTGATTGATCAGGATGGTGCTGGATACTTTTTCTCGCAAAGTAATAATAAAATTGTAGTTACAACACAAATGTGGACAGGAAAAATAATGTTATTTAAAGTACCGGCTGCTGTTTCACTAATAACCAAATAAATGATGAACGGAATAGAATTTTTAAGACTCGCCCCCTTTTGGGAACCACATAACAAAGACGCACGTCCACAAGACAACATCTAGTGATGAATATTCTCCTTTTCCTCTGAGGAAGAACGCGCAAAACACGTTGAAAAATTTGTGAAGGCGGAGTAAGGATTTCAGAAACAAAATCTTACAGATTATAAGAGTGAGTAAACAAAAGTGATGAGTTCCTTCATTAAATAGAAGATAAAAGCCTCGGTTCATGTGACCGAAGCTTTTATGATTAATTTGCTTATTCATATTCTGTTACAACAGAAATGGGCGTGATTCAGTATAGTTACTGTGGGGAGTAATGTCATATATCATTGAGTAGATAGGTTAGTAACCGCGACAACGGTGACAACAAAATTGACAACGCACATAAGTAAAACATATAAAAATGCGTACTCTAAATACATGAAATACCGCGCGAAAATTCACTAAGTGCAGGTATTTCGTTCCCTGTACCTTGTAATAATGAAGCGTGTGATGTAACAGACACCCCCTTCCTTGGGGGTGTTTCTTTGAGAAGTTTATTCAGAAAATTTAATAATCAAGATTGATTTTAGACAAACACTGACATATGATTACTTGCAAAAACGAGGTGAAATGAAATGAGTTCATCACGCCAAGTCGGAATGTTTATTTATCCGTGGGACATAGCCGAGAGTGGTATCGAAGCTGTGATACAAACATTGGAAGGTGCCAAATGTAATACAGCGGTGGTCAATAGCAGCTATCATCAGGGGAGATTTTTTCACCCGCAAAGCAAAACGTTTCGCAGGCTGCCGCTTTCAGGGGTGTCGTTTACGCCTGAATGGTCGAAGTATAACCGTTTGCGCCCGACCGTACACGAGCAAATCGCACAAGCAAGCGTTCTTGCCAAAATGAAAGAAGCTTGTGAGCGGGCAGGAATGGGGTTTCATACATGGTGGGTTGGCCTTCACAATTCTACGCTAGGTTTGGCTCATCCAGATCTTTGTGTGCAAAACATTTGGGGGGATACATACACGTACGCGTTATGTCCTTCGCAGCCTGAGGTGCAGCATTACGCCAAGGCACTATTTGCAGATACGTTAGAGCAAGTCAAGCCAGAGCGGATTTTGATCGAAGCGACCGCCTTTTTGCCGATGAAGCATGGCGAGCATCATGAAGTATGCCTCCTACCGTTAGGAGAATCATTACAATGGTTACTCTCTTTCTGTTTTTGCGGGGCATGTACGGAACGTGCTGAAGCGAAACGAATCGATGTAGGAGCTGTCCAACAGCTTGTATCAAGGCTGGTCAATCAGATGGTGGAAGCCGATTCCATCTCGCAAGTATCTGCAGAAACGAGAGAATTCGCCTTCTTGCTGCTGGAATACCCGGAATTGTATCACTATCAGCAAACTCGTCTGGAAGTGGTAGATGGGCTATGGAGGAGCCTGAAGGAAATCGCGCTGAGTAAGGGGACTGCATTGGATGGCTTTCCGTCCTCGACACCGTTTTATGTGAATCAGTCCTATGGGGAAGGGGTTTCATTACGAAAAGCTGCGGCTACTCTCGATCGTGTCGTCCCTCTCGCCTATGGAGACAGTGTTAATGAGGTGGCGTATACGTTTCATGCGATGAAGCTTGTCGCCCCAGAAGCTGCGTTGGGGGCTGCTTTTTCCCTGCATCATAGCCAAATCCAGTCAGCGTTTGATCTGGCAGCGAGGGTGAAAACTGCGGTGGACGCAGGCGCTCAATCGATTACGTATTACAATCTCGGTTTGTTAAATAACCGCAGGCTGAACTGGATCAGACAGGCAAACCTTACCATAGAGGAGTAGAAATGCTCGCAACCAAAAAGACCCACGGAATGATATTATCCCCTTTGAGTAGACAGTGTAAAAAGCCCGCCCACCTGACGGTGGGTGGTACACTCTACTTGGAGGGGATTTTCTCATGGCT